>NZ_JCAIUJ010000007.1:0-299520 GCF_059445465.1 Isoptericola sp. Y541
CTCCACTTCACAACCGGAGGCCTTCGTCTGTCAGACAGACTCACCGATGCCGGGCGGTACAACCTCCCTGGACATCACACCTAGGCAGGCTCACCGGCGGGTACGAGCGTGGCAGCCAGAACCAGCCAACCCTCATCTGCACGCACCCAGAGGCGCGTGTAGATCAACCGTGCGGAAACTGCGGTGCCGCCCTGGATCGCATCCACGGCGGCGACCAGCCTGGTCACTCCGCTCAAGGCGTCCTCCTGGACGTCTAGCGATTCCTCCTCCAGGCGGGTGATCTGCAGCAAACCCGAGCGGTAGCTCTCCAGGTCGTCTTCCTTGGAGAAGACACCGTCTGGGCCGGCGCCGACGCAACGAGGATGCAGCAATGCCTCCAGTGCGTTGACGTCGCCGGCACGCTGGGCGGCTTGGAGCGCGTGCTCTGCAGCGAGAAGACTCATCGCCCGAGTTTACGTACCGGGACCTGTACCTGCCGGCGCTGCCCGCGCTGACGGCGGAGCGCGGGGCGGCGACGTCGGTCGCGCAGCTCACGGTGACGGCGTGCCTCGTGGGTCTCGCAGTGGGGCAGCTGGTCGCCGGGCCGCGTCGCGCTCCTCACTCTGGCGGCGCGGCCGCGGCCCGCCGTCGACACCCCCAGCCCGGACCCCCGCGTTGCTACCGACACGGAGCTCGCCCACTCTTGAGACGACCGAAGGAACGGAGTACCACCATGCGCGGAGTCATCCTGCACGCCCCCGGCGACGTACGGGTCGAGGAGCGCGAGGACCCGACGATCGTCGAGTCCACCGACGCGATCATCCGGGTCACCGCGACCTGCATCTGCGGGTCCGACCTGTGGCCCTACCGCGGGGTCGAGCCCGTCCACGACGCCGTGATGGGACATGAGTACGTGGGTGTGGTCGAGGAGATCGGCGCCGACGTGCAGACCGTCAAGGCGGGCGACTTCGTCGTCGGCTCGTTCTGGGCCTCGGACAACACGTGCGAGATCTGCCGGGCCGGATACCAGGCCTACTGCGTGCATCGGGTGCCCATGGGCTCCCTCGGCACCCAGTCCGAGCGGGCCCGCATCCCCCTGGCGGACGGCACGCTGGTCGCCACGCCTGGGATGCCGGACGACGACCTGGTGCCCTCGCTGCTCGCCGCCTCCGACGTGCTCGGCACCGGCTGGTTCGCCGCCGTGGCCGCCGAGGCGGGACCCGGCAAAACCGTCGCCGTGGTGGGCGACGGCGCGGTCGGGCTGCTCGGCATCCTCGCTGCGAAGCAGCTCGGGGCCGAGCGCATCATCGCGATGTCGCGGCATGCCGACCGGCAGGCCCTGGCCCGCCGGTTCGGCGCCACCGACATCGTCGAGGAGCGCGGCGACGCGGGCGTGGCACGGATCAAGGAGCTGACGGACGGGCTCGGCGCCCACTCGGTGATCGAGGCCGTCGGCACGCAGGAGTCGATGATGCAGGCCGTCCACTCCACCCGGCCCGGTGGCCACATGGGCTTCGTCGGTGTCTCCCACGACGTCGCGCTGCCCGGCGACGACATGTTCATGGCGGGTATCCACCTGCACGGCGGCCCTGCCCCCGTGCGCCGCTTCCTGCCCCAGCTGGTCCAGCTCATCTGGGACCGGAAGATCGACCCGGGCCAGGTCTTCGACCTGACCCTGCCGCTGGACCAGGCCGCCGAGGGCTACGCGGCCATGGACGAGCGCAGGGCCACCAAGGTCCTGCTCACCGTGTGACGCGCACGAGACCCACGACCGCAGCTCTCGCGGGCGGCGTCGCCCTGCTCGGCCTCCTCGCCGGGGACGAGCGCTCAGTCGCCCTGGTGGAGGTGCCGTCGCAGCTGGGCGATGCGGACGGTGCCGATGACGAGGGCGATGATGCCGACGCCGACCCCCGCGATGAGGAGGGCGCCGGCGAGCGGGACGGTGCCCCGCATCCCCAGGAACGAGACCAGCACCAGCTGGGTGTTCTGGAGCATGAAGACGATCAGCGCGACCAGCACGACCGCCGCGATGCAGGTGCCGACCCAGACGGCGCCGGCACGGCTGCGCGGGGCACGTTCGGTGCGGCGGGTGCTCGCGCGGGTGTCGCGAGGCCGTGCGCTCGTCCCGGACGGCGGCTTGCGGGGGTTCCCGTTGGTCGCGGACGCGACCGGGGGTGTGGTGGCCATGACGGCCTCCCAACGGTTCCGGGCCCGCGCACCTCGGGTGGGGGGCACGTTCGCCGCGGATCCTTCGATCGTACGCTCGGTCAGCGGCCGAGCTGGGCTGCGAGCGGGCAGGCGAACGGGTCGCGCGCCCGGTGCTCGACGTCGTTCAGGTAGCCGACGACGATCCGGTAGGACGTGAAGAAGCCGACCTCGGTGTAGTCGACGCCGAGGGTGGAGCAGTACTCGCGCACGAGGGGCTGCACGCGCCGGAGGCTCGGTCGCGGCATGCTCGGAAAGAGGTGGTGCTCGATCTGACGGTTGAGCCCGCCCATGAAGAAGTCGACGACGAGGTTGCCGCGGATGTTGCGCGACATGAGCACCTGCCGGCGCAGGAAGTCGACGTCGGCGTCGGCCGGGACGATGGGCATCCCCTTGTGGTTCGGGGCGAAAGCGCCGCCGAGGAGCACGCCGAACAGGCCGAGCTGCACGGCGAGGAAGGTGCCCGCGATGGGGGGCGGCAGCAGCACGACGAGCACGGCGACGTAGAGGACGAGGCGGACCAGGAGCAGCGGGGCCTCCACCCCGCGGTGCGGCACGGCGCCCCGGCCGAGCACGGTGCGCACGCTCGCCACGTGGAGGTTCAGACCCTCGAGCGTCAGCAGCGGGAAGAAGAACCAGCCCTGCCGGCGGGCGAACCAGCGGCGCCATCCCTGGCGGCTCGCCAGGACCGCTGGCGTGAAGGCGATCACCCCGGGCGAGATGTCCGGGTCGCGCTCCTCCTGGTTCGGCGCCGTGTGGTGGGCGTCGTGCTTCCTGGTCCACCACGCGTGGCTCAGGCCGACGAACACGTTCGCCAGGATGCGGCCGGTCCAGTCGTTCCACGCCCGCGACCGGAAGATCTGGCGGTGCGAGCTGTCGTGCCCGAGAAACGCCAGCTGCGCCAGGACGACGGCCAGCGCCGCGGCGAGCAGGAGCTGCCACCAGGTGTCGCCGAGCAGCACGATTCCGACCCAGACCAGGGCGAACGCGGCGACCGTGGCGAGGAGCCGCGTCCAGTAGTACACGTAGCGTCGCCGGTGCAGACCCGACTCGCGCACGACCTTCGCCAGCACCGAGTAGTCGCGCGTCACCCGGCGGGCGGGGTTGCGGCGGGTCGTCTCGGCCGCCGGCCGGTCACTCGGGCTGGTCATCGTCTGCCTCGGCCCCGCCGTCGTCGTCCCACCGCGCCAACGACCGCGCTCTCGACGCGTCCTCGTCGGTAGCGGAGGGCCGTCCCTCCGTCCGCGAGCGTTCTTGATCGGCCTCGTACGGGCCGATTCGTCGATCCCCCACGATTCGACGCTACACCCGGGGACCGGGCGCGTCCCGGGAAGGTCAGGCCTTGTTCTGCGCCAGCGCGAGGCTGCCGGCCAGCCCGATCATCATGCCGCCGCCGGTGGCGCGGATCGCCGACAGACGCCGCGGCGACCGCGCGAACCACTTCCTTGCCGACCCGGCCAGCAGCGCCCAGGCGCCGTCGCACACCAGCGCGATCACCGTGAACACCAGGCCGAGGACCAGCATCTGCACCGGCACGCCGCCGCCGTGGAAGTCGACGAACTGGGGGAGCGCGGCCACGAAGAACACGATCGTCTTGGGGTTGGTCGCCCCGACGACGAAACCCTGCCGCAGCAGCGTCGCTGATGAGGCGTGCCACGCCCTGGCGTCCGTCGCCGCATCGATCCCGTCGCGACGGTGGCGGATCGCCTGGACGCCGAGGTAGGCGAGGTAGCCGGCGCCGAGCAGCTTCACGACGGTGAACAGGACTATCGACTGGGCGACGACCGAGCCGACGCCCAGGGCGACCGCAGCGATCGGGACGAGCGCCCCCAGCTCATTGCCGAGCACGCTCAGCAGCCCGCCCCGGCGGCCCAGCGACAGCGACCGGCCGACCACGAACAGCACGCTCGGGCCCGGGATCGCGATCAGGATCACCGAGGCGAGGGCGAAGGCGAGGGGGGAGTCCGTCGGCGGCACACCGGCAATCTAGCCCCGCCGCGTGTCGGGGAACGACCCGTGCCCGAAGAGGATGCGCCGGGCAGCGGCGCGGCCGGGCGGGGTGTGCAGCAGCGCGAACCCGGCGGTCGCCGCGGCCCGGGTGCGCACGAGCGAGAGCCCGTGCCGCATGGTGAGCCGCCCGCGCAACCGGGCGCGCAGGGCGGCGCCGTCGTACCGGGCGAGCGCGCGGGCGTCGCCGGTGCGCAGGGCCTCGTCGAGGACGTCGACGGCGTGCGCGGACAACCGCAGGCACGGGTCCAGGCCGCCGGCGGTGAGCGGGGAGACGGCGCCGGCGGCGTCGCCGACCAGCAGCCCGTCGGGGCCGGCGATGCGCCGCAGCAGCCCGCCGACGGGGATGGGGCCGGCGCGCCGCTCGACTGACTCGGGCCGGACGATGCCCTCGAGACCGGGCGCCGTCGCGACGAACCGCCGCAGCGCGTCCCGCATGCCGTGCGGGAACCGGTCGGCGTACCCGGCGACGCCCACGTGGACGTGCCGGCCGTCGTCGAGCACCCAAGCGAGATAGCCGGGCGCGAGGCGCGGGTCGAGCACGCAGTGGAATGTCGGCACCGTCGCGGAGTCTCGCGGCGGCAGCTCGAAGACCTCCTCGGCGCCGACCAGCAGCTCGCGGTTGCGGTCGAGGCCGAGCTCCCGCGCGACGCCCGACCGGGCGCCGTCGGCCCCGACGACGTACCGCGCCCGCACCGCGACCGGGCCGCCGGGCCCGTGCAGCAGGTGGGCGCCGTCGCGCCGGCCGAGGTAGCGGGTGCCCAGCTCGAGCCGCACGCCCGCGGCGACCGCCTGCGCGGAGAGCGTCACGTACAGCGGGGCCATGTCGCCCACGCGGAACTCGTCGTGCGGGCTGTCGAGGGTCACCGGCCGGCGCAGCGACGGCGGGTAGAGCATCATGCGCCGGATCGGCGGGCCGAGGTGCTCCGGCGGCAGGTCGAAGTCCTCCAGCGTGCGACGCACGAAGATCCCCGTGGTGCGCACGGTGGCGTCGAGGCGGGTGCGGCGCTCGGCAAGGACGACGTCGTGCCCCCGTCGGGCGAGCTCGTTGGCCGTCCACAGCCCGGCCAGCCCGGCCCCGACGACGAGGACGTCAGGCATCGGGGTCGGCACTGTCGTCCACCCACTCGAGCAGGTCGCCCGGCTGGCAGCCGAGCACCCGGCACATGGCGTCGAGCGTGGCGAAGCGGACCGCCTTGGCCCGGCCGTTCTTGAGCACCGCGACGTTGGCCGGCGTGAGGCCGACCCGCTCCGCGAACTCGCCCACGCTCATCTTGCGGCGGGCGAGCTCCACGTCGAGACGCACGACGATGGGCATCAGATCACCCCGTCGAGGTCGGTGCGCAGGGAGGTGGCCTGCCACAGCAGTGCGCGCAGCACTACCATGAGCAACCCGACCGCGGACCCCACGACGAGCACCACGAGCAGCAGCCCGGCGAGGGTGTCGAGCCCGTCGGAGACGACGAGCAGCACGAACATGACGAGCCCCAGCACCCAGGCGGCGGCGACGGCGGTGACGATGCCGTTCACCCAGGCGAGCGCGTGTTCGGAGAAGATCCGGTCGTCGCGCACCATCGTCAGCAGCCGCCAGGTGCACAGGATCACCACCTCGACGCACGCGAGCACCACCATGGTGAGCACGAGGAGCGGCCAGCGCAGCGGTGCGAGCACGGCCGACTCCTGGGCCATGCGGGCGAAGCCCGGCGGCAGCACCGCCACCTGGGTGACGACGAGGGCGGCGAACGCGGCGACGAGCAGCACCCGGAGCGGTCCGACGAGGCGCTGGGTTCGTGACATCTGGCGTGGCATGCGGACGAGCCTGGCGTCATCGCCTATCGAAAGTCAATAGATATCGATCGCTTCACAGGTCCTGTGCAGGATCTCCGCCGACGGGGAGCTAGCCGTCGAGCAGGCCGCCGTCGAGCAGCCAGTGATAGCGCAGCCGCAGCGCGCGCTCGGTGCTGGCCACGAGCGTGGCCACCAGGAGCGCGACGTTGAGCCACGACGGGAGCTGGACGGGGGAGGTGAAGGTGCCGACGTTCTCCGCGACGGGTGGGATCTGCGAGATCTGCTCCACGATCTGCGGCACGCCGAGCACCAGGGCGAGCAGGAGGACGACGGCCGAGGTGAGCCCCATGGCGCGGCTCAGGTCCGGGTGCTCGCGTTCCAGGCGCTGACGGCGACCCTCGGCCGACGCGGGGTCGGGCACGAGCTGCCGCTCGAGCCCGTCGTGGGTCACGTAGTGGCAGCGCCGTAGCCCGTAGCCGCTGGTCACCACCTGCACGGTGCCGCCGGTCACGGGGAACTCGGCCGGGAGCCTGGAGGTGGCCTGGTGCAGGCCGTCGCGGTAGAGCCGCGCCCGGACCTCGCCGTCGTCCGAGTCGCCCCAGAGCCGGACGTCCACCGACCACGTTCCCGGCCGTCCGTCCTCGCCGGTGACGTGGAGATGGAGCAGCGCGCGAGAGAACGGCTGCCACCACCGGAAGCGCTTCAGGGCGTGCCCGTCCCCGGGCTTGACGCGTCGAGCGGCACGCCGCCGCCTGCGGTCCGAGAACATCCCGGAACGGTAACAAGCCTGCGCCGGGTGCACGATGGCTCGCGGACCCCGGCCTCGACGTCCCACGGAGGACTGAGCGATGAGTACGCCCGAGACATCTGCCCGCTCGCGCCTGTTGCCGATGCGGGCGCGCGACCCGCACGAGCCGGGCCGGACGGCGAGCACGTTCGAGTTGTTCTTCGACCTCGTCTTCGTGGTCGCCGTGAGCACGGCCGCCGTCCAGCTGCACCACGCGCTCACCGAGGGGCACGTCGGTGCCGGGCTGGCCGCCTACGGGATGGTGTTCTTCGCGATCTGGTGGGCCTGGATGAACTTCACCTGGTTCGCCACGTCGTTCGACACCGACGACTGGCTCTACCGCGTGCTCACCGTGGTGCAGATGGCCGGCGTGCTCGTGCTCGCGGCGGGGATCGAGCCGGTGTTCGTCGACCGCGACTTCACCGTGGTCGTCCTCGGGTATGTCGTGATGCGCGTGGCGATGATCGCTCAGTGGCTGCGCGCCTCCGGCGCCGACGGGCCGACGCGCGGCGCGACGCGCGCCTACGCCGCGGGCATCGCCGTCGTGCAGGTCTGCTGGCTCGCCCTCCTGGTGCTGCCCGAGGGCGTGCAGGCGGCGGCGTGGATCGTCCTCGCGGCGGCCGAGCTCGCCGTCCCCGTGGTCGCGGAGCACCGCGGCCGGACGCCGTGGCACCCGCACCACATCACCGAGCGGTACGGCCTGTTCACCCTGATCCTGCTCGGCGAGAGCCTGCTCGCGTCCTCCAACGCGATCATCGAGGCGCTGCACGACGACCAGGACCTCGGCTCCCTGATCTCCATCGCCGTGCTGACCGTCGTCGTCACCGCCGCACTGTGGTGGATCTATTTCTGGCCGCCGCACCATCGCGCCCTCGGCGCCGGTGGCCGGCTGAGCCGTTCGCTGCGCTACGGCTACGTGCACTACTTCGTGTTCGCCGCGGCGGGCGCGTTCTCCGCCGGCATCGAGGTGGAGATCGACGCCCTCACGGGGCACTCCGAGCTGAGCGACGTGGGCGCGTCGTTCACGGTCACCGTCCCCATCGCCGTCTTCGTGCTCGGCATCTGGTGGATCGCGATCCGGGACAACGCCGACCGCGTCGTCAACACGGTGGTGCCGCTGGGCGCGCTGCTCGTGCTCTTCGACCCGGTGGTGCCGATCCCCGTCACGCTCACCGCGGTGATCATGGTGGCGATCGTCGTGGTGCTGGTGCTGCACCCGCCGCTCAGCGCGTCGCGACCTCCGCGAGGAGCGCGGCGGCGGGGGCGGGGCGCACCAGCCAGCCGAGGTGGCTCGAGCTGAGCGTGCGCACGTCGTACGGGTTGTCCGGCGTGAGGGCGTCCGCCTCGCGGATCAGCCGGTCCTGCATCGCGACCGGCATGCTCACGTCCTCGCTGAGCCGCACGTAGGTGCGGGGGACCGTGCCCCAGGTCGCGGCCTGCGCCACGTCGTCGGAGGTGCCCGTGTCGAGGTTCTCGTCCGGCTGGAACGTGGTGAGGAAGGTGCGGAACTCGTCGTCGGTGCCGTCGGCGAGGAACGAGTGCTTGAGCCCGGCGAGCACGTCCGGGTCGGCGGTGCGGAAGTTGCACCGCAGCAGCCCGACGTCGGCCGGGTTCGCGGCGGCGGCCCCGACGATCGCGGCCGGGTCGAAGGTCGCCATCTCGGGCTCGGCGTTGTAGGCCATGGCGTCGAGCTCCACCGGTGCCCAGGCGGAGACGTAGACCATCCGGTCGACGAGGTCGGGGCGGGCGTTGGCGACCGCGGTCAAGGTGAGGCCGCCGCGGCTGTGGGCGACGGCGACCACGGGCCCGTGCTCCTTCGCCCGTTCGAGCACCTCGACCACGCGGGCAACGTTGTCGGCGAGCGTCACGCCCTTGATCGCGCCCGGCGTCGTCGCGAGGCCGCCGAGGTCCTGCGGCGCCTGGTACGCGGCGGGGAACGTGGCCTCGAAGCCGTGCCCGGGCAGGTCGACGGCGAGCGAGCGGACGCCGCGCAGGGCGAGCTCGGCCTGCAGCGGCGCGAACGAGAACGAGTTGGCGAAGGCCCCGTGGACGAGGACGAGAGTCGGATGCACGAAAGGGATGATAGCGACGCTCCGGGCGGCCACCAGTGGGTCCGGCACGCCGACGAGCGCTGTGTACGATCGTACGCATGACCGCGGACCACTTCGCCGGCGACCCCCACACGAACCACGAACGCATGCTCGCGGGCGACCTGTATGTCGCGGCGAAGCCCATCACGCTGGGCGACAACGAGCCGGCGCGTGCCTGAGCGTCGCGCGCGCCGCACCGATCCCGGGCGTCGCGACCGGATCATCGACGCGTGCCTGGACGTCATCGCGGAGCACGGCGTCGCGGGCACGTCGCACCGCCGGGTCGCCGCGGCGGCGGACGTCCCGCTCGGGTCGATGACCTACCACTTCGACGGGATGGAGGAGCTGCTGCGCGAGGCGTTCGGACGGTTCGCCCAGCAGCTCGCCACGACGTTCGAGCAGCGCATGGCCGACGCGGCGGACCGCGAGGCGGCGGTCGACGCCGTCGTCCGGCTCATCACCCGCGACGTCTTCGTCACCCAGCGCGACCTCGTCCTCACCCACGAGCTCTACACCCTGGCGGCGCGCGAGCCCGGCTACCGCACGCTGACCTACTCCTGGATGCGCAGCAGCCGCGCGGCGCTCGAGCGCCACTTCGACCCCGCGACGACGCGCATCCTGGACGCGCTCATCGAGGGCATGACGATCCACCGTGCGCTGGACACCGAGCCCGCCGACGACTCCGACGTCGTCGACGCCGTCCGGCGCGTCGCGCACGCACCCGAGACCACCCCGAGGGACATCCCATGAGCACCGGCACGACGACCCGCCGGCCCGACCAGGTGGCCCGCCGCGCACGCGTCGCGGTGGCCCTGCTGTTTCTCACGAACGGCGCCCTGTTCGCCAACCTGCTGCCCCGGTACCCGCAGATCAAGGCGGACCTGGACCTGAGCAACACCGCGTACGGGCTGGCGGTCATCGCCTTCCCCGCGGGCGCGATCGCGTCGGGCCTCTTCGCGGGGATGCTCGTGCGCCGCGTCGGCTCCGCCCGGGTGGCGGTGCTCGGCACGGTCGCCACGAGCGTCGGCGTGCTGTGCGCCGGCGTCGCGCCGGCGCTCGCGGCCTTCGTCGTCGCGCTCTTTGCGGCCGGGGCGATGGACGCCCTGACCGACGTCGGCCAGAACGCGCACGGCCTGCGGGTCCAGCGGCGCTACGGCCGCTCGATCTTCAACTCCTTCCATGCCCTGTGGTCCGTCGGGTGCGTGATCGGCGGCGCGATGGCGGCCGGGGCGATCGCGCTCGACCTGCCCCGCGGCGTGCACCTCGCGATCACCGGGGTGCTCTTCAGCGCGGTCGCCCTCGTCACGCTGCGCTTCTGCCTGCCGGGCGTGGACGGCCGGGTGTCGGACCGTGCGCCCGACGCACACGAGCCGACGCCCGGCCGTCTGGCCGGCCGTCTGGCCGGTCGTCTGCCCGGTCGCACGATGCTCGTGCTGGCGGCGTTCGTGCTCCTGGCGATCGGCGGCACCGTGGTGGAGGAGGCCGGCAACTCGTGGGCCGCCGTCTACCTCTCGGGCTCGCTCGGCGCGGCCGGGGCGGTCGCGGCCACCGCGTTCGTCGCGTTCATGGCCGCACAGTTCGTGGGGCGCGCGACGGGCGACCGCCTCGTCGACCGCTTCGGCCAGCGCGCCGTGGTGCGCGCCGGGGGCGTCCTCGTGGCGGTCGGGATGGGCCTGGCGCTCGCGTTCCCGTCCGTGCCGGGCACGGTGGCAGGCTTCGCGACGGCGGGCTTCGGCGTCGCCACGGTCGTCCCTGCGGCGATGCACGCGGCCGACGAGCTGCCGGGCCTGCGAGCCGGCACCGGGCTGACCGTCGTCACCTGGTTGATGCGCCTGGGGTTCTTGCTCACCCCGCCGATCGTGGGCGTCGTCGCCGACGCCACCAGCGTGCGCACCGGCCTGCTCATCGTCCCCCTGGCGGCCGTCGTCGTCGTGACCGCAGCGTCCGCCCTGGGCGGCCGCCGCACGGAGGTGCCGCACCGTGGCTGACCCGTTCCGCCGTCATCGGCTGTCGCTGTTCGCCTTCACGCTGCTGGTCGGGCTGGGGATGTCGTCGTGGATCACCCGCACCCCGGCCGTGCGGGACGCGCTCGACGCGTCCACCGCCGGGATGGGGATGATCCTGTTCGGGCTGTCCGTGGGCTCGATGACGGGCGTGCTGTCGGCGGGGCCGATCGTCCGCCGCCGCGGCGCCCGGCCCGTGATCGCGGCCGGCGCCCTGCTGGCCGTCTGCGGCGTCGGGGTCATCGGCCTGGCTGCCGCAGCGGGCCTCGCCGCCGGTGCGTTCCTCGGCCTCCTGCTCGTGGGGCTGGGCGGCGGGCTGGGCGAGATCGGCCTCAACATCGAGGGCGCGGCCGTCGAGGCGGCGAGCGGGCGGTCCGTGCTGCCCGCGCTGCACGGCAGCTTCAGCCTCGGCACGGTGATCGGGGCGCTTGTCGGCATCGCCCTCACCGCCGTGGACTTCCCGGTGGTGTGGCACCTGCTCGGGATGGCCGTGGTGATGGCGGCGCTCGCGTCCTGGGCGCTGCCCGGCATCCCGGCCGGCACGGGCAAGGTGTCCCGGGTCGTCGGGGCCACCGCGGGGGATGCGCCGCCGGGGCGCCGACCCAGCGTGTGGCGCGACTCCCGGCTCGTGCTCATCGGCGTCGTCGTGCTCGCGATGGCGTTCGCCGAGGGCTCCGCCAACGACTGGCTGCCGCTGCTGATGGTGGACGGCCACGGCGTCTCGGAGACCCAGGGCTCCCTCGTCTTCGCGGGCTTCGCCGCGGCGATGACGGTGGGCCGGTTCTGCGGCGGCCCGGTGGTGGAGCGCTTCGGCCGGGCCGCGGTGCTGTCGGTCAGCGCGGTGTGCGCGATCGTGGGCGTGCTCGTCGTCGTCTTCGCGCCCAGCCCGGTCATGGCGGGCATCGCCGTGGCGCTGTGGGGCCTGGGTGCGTCGCTCGGGTTCCCCGTCGCGATCTCGGCGGCCGGCGACGACCCCGAGCGCGGCGCGGAACGGGTGAGCGCCGTCGCGACGAGCGGGTACCTCGCGTTCCTCGTCGGGCCGCCACTGCTCGGCTTCCTCGGCGAGCACCTGGGGCTGCGGCAAGCGATGCTCGCCGTCGTCGCGCTGCTTGTCGTGGCGGCCTTCGCCGCCCGCGCGGCGAACCCGCGCCCGAGCGACCCGGCGACCGTCGAGGACCTCGAGGCCGCCGGGCGCTAGCGGTCAGGCCTGCCCGGCGGCCGCGAGCTCGGCGTCGCTGTGCAGGATGCAGAACTCGTTGCCCTCGGGGTCGGCGAGCACCACCCACCCGCCGCCGTCGGACCGCCGGCGGTCCGCGACCTGCGTCGCGCCGAGGGCGAGCAGGCGCTCGACCTCCTCGGCCTGGGTGCGGTCCGTGGGCCGCAGGTCGAGGTGCGCGCGGTTCTTGACCGTCTTGGGCTCGGGCACCTCGATGAACAGCAGGCGCCCGTGGCTCTCCGCGGGGGCGTCGTGGCCGGCGGGCGGCACGATCATGCACTCCTCGTCCCCCGGCTCGTCGGGCTCGCCCGGCACGCCCGTGTAGCCGAGCACGGCGGCCCAGAAGACGGACTGCGCGTAGGCGTCGCGGGCGTCGAACGTCGTGTGCGAGATGCGTGAGGTCATCCAGGTATCAGAGCACGACGTCGCGCCGCGAGCCAAGCGAATATCCGGTGCCTCAGCCGAACCTGCTATCGGCCGAGCCTGCGGTTCCGCTTCGGGCGGGCGCCTCGTCCCTCGGCACCCACCCACCCTGCGCTGCACCTCCGTCTCAGCCGACCAGCGCCGCCTCGTCCTCCGGGGCGGCCCGCAGGTGCCGACCGCCGTCGTCGTGGGCCTTCCGCTGCCGGGGGATGAGCAGCACGATCAGGGCGCCGCCGGCCGCGGCGAGCGCGCCGACGACGAAGCAGAGCGTGAACGCGCCCTGGGCCGGGATGGCGGGTGTGCCGGGTGCCAGGACGATGGTCTGGCTGGTGAGGATCATCGCCATGACGGCGCCCGCGACGGTGGTGCCCATCGAGCGCATGAGGCTGTTGAGCCCGACGCTCGCCGCGGACTCGGAGGCCGGGACGTTGTTGAGGATCAGCGTCGGCATGGCCGCGTAGCCGATCCCGACGCCCGCGGACGCGACGCACGAGGCGAGCAGCAGCTGCCACGGCGCGTTCATCATGAACACCGCGACGACGTAGCCGAGCGCCAGCACCCCGGCGCCGATCGAGAGGGTGGAGCGCCCGCCGAGCCGGGTCAGCATCCGGGAGGACAACGGCGTGAAGAGCATCATCACGATACCGCCGGGGGCCATCCACAGGCCGGCCTGCAGGATCGTCTGGCCGAGCCCGTAGCCGGTGGCCTCGGGCATCTGGAGCAGCTGCGGCACGACGATGGACTGTGCCATCATGCCGAAGCCGATGAGCACGGCGGCGATGTTCGTGAACAGCACGGGCTTCTTCGCGCTGGTGCGCAGGTCGACGAGCGGGTCGCGGTGGCGCAGCTCGTACCAGCCCCACAGGAGCAGGACGGCGATCCCTCCGCCGATCATCCCGAGCGTGCTGGCCTCGGCCCAGCCCCAGTCGTTGCCCTTGGAGACGCCGACGAGCACGGCGACCAGGCCGACGGCGAGCCCGAGGGCGCCGACCACGTCGAGGCGGCCCGGGTGGCCGTCGCGCACGTGCGGCACGACGGTGACGGTGAGGGCCGCCATGATCACGGCGAGCGCGGCGGACACCCAGAAGAGGGTGTGCCAGTCGAAGTCCTGGGCGATCCATGCCGCGAGCGGCAGGCCGAGCGCGCCGCCGACGCCGAGCGTGGCGCTGATGCCCGCCACGGCGGTGTTGCGCAGGTGCGGGGGCGCGATCTCGCGGACCATGCTGATCGCGACGGGGATGTACCCCATCGCGATGCCCTGCAGCACACGGCCCACGAGGACGGGGCCGACGGAGTCGGACACCGCGCACACGAGCGAGCCGATCACCAGGATGCCGCCGGAGATGGCCATCACCGGCTTCTTGCCGTACATGTCGGCGAGCCGGCCGGTGACGGGCATCGCGACGGCGCCGCCGAGGAGCGTCGCGGTGACCACCCAGGAGGCGTTGCTGGCGGAGGTGCCGAGCAGCTCCGGCAGCTCGCTCTGGATGGGGATGACGAGCGACTGCATCAGGGCTGCGCACAGGCTGCTGAAGCCGAGGACGAGGATGACGGCGACCGCGCGGCGGTTCGTCATCAGCCCCGACGCGGAGGGGCTGGGGGAGGCGTTCATCAGACCTTCGATCTTTGTGTAAATTACATATCCAGCTGTGTATGCTACCTACATATCACCGATCCGCCAACCCGCTCGGCCGCGACCGACCGCCAGGAGGCCCCGATGACGCCCGCCACCTCGTCGTCCACCAGCACCCGCGACCGCCTGAGCGAGCTCCCGCTCACCCCCGACCGGGCCGTCGCGTCGCTGCTCTACCGGCTCGACCTGCACCGGCGCGTCGCCGAGCACCGCAGCCCCCTCGGCACGGCCGACGGGCGGCTCCTGTGGCTGCTGTCGGACCGGCGCCCGCGCACGCTGCGCGAGATCTCCGACACCCTCGGGCTGGAGCAGTCGACCGTCAACCGGCAGGTCAATGCGGCGATCGACGCGGGGCTGCTGCACCGGTTCACGGAGCCCGGCCGCCCCGCGCGGCTCATCGAGCCGACCGAGCAGGGGCTCGACGCGTTCGAGCAAGCCACGTCGGTCGCGCTCGACGCCTTCGGCGGCGGCCTCGACGCGCTGGGCGAGCGGGGGACGGTGCGGTTCCTCGAGTTGCTGGAGGAGTTCGTCGGCGCCTACGGCGAGGCGGTGCGCGGCGGGCATCCCGACTGACTGACGCCCGCCTATCCTCGTGTGCGGCCCTGTCCCGACCCAGGAGGCACCGCATGGCGCACGGCACGACCAGGCACTGCTCGACCAGGCACGACGCACCCGCAGCGCGGCGGGTGCGCGCATGAGCGCCGACGACGGCGCGGTCGTCTCGGCGGCCCTCGCGACGGCCTTCTGGGGCGTGTGGCTCGGCAGGTCGCTGCGGCAGGACCGGCGGCGGTTGCGCAACGGGTTCCTGCTCATCGCGGTCGTGTACACCGCGGCGGGGCTCGCCACCTCGCTCGTATCCCTGGTCCCCGGAGGCGCGAACGCCCTCGGCTGGGTCGTCTTCGCGGTCACGGGGGTGCTGGCCCTGGCGCTGCTCGCGCTGCCGGCGTTCCTGGTGCTCAACGGCGTCACCATGGTGCGTCGTGAGCGCCGCAGTCTCGGCAACCTGCTGTCCCTCGTGGCCGGGCTGGTGTTGCTCGTCGCCCCGGTGGCCGTGGTGGCGCTCTTCCTGTTGCGGGAGTCGTGGTCGTGGGGCCTGGCGACGGCGGTGCTGCTGGCGACGGCGTGGCTGGGGTTCACGTTCCTGGGCTTCGCCGCCCAGACCGTGCTCTATCGGCGATTCGCCGCCCGGGTGGAGGCGAACGGCGTGATCGTGCTGGGCTCGAGGGTGGTGGGTGGGCGCGTGCCGCCGCTGCTCGCAGCGCGGTTGGCGACGGCGGTGGGGGCCGCGGAGCGGCTCGGGGCCGTGCCGATCGTGCCGTCCGGCGGCCAGGGCGCGGACGAGGAGCGGCCCGAGGGCGTGGCGATGGCCGCGTGGCTGGCCGACCGGGGCGTGCCCGCGCAGCAGGTGCTGGTGGAGGACCGGGCCCGCACCACGCGGGAGAACCTCACGTACGGCGTGGCGCTGCTGCGTGGTCACGGCGTGGGCGGCCCCTACCTCGTGGCGACGAACAACTACCACGTGCCCCGCGCGGCGCTGGAGGCGATGGACCTCGGCCTCGACGTGCACGCGGTCGGCGCCCCGACGGCGGGCTACTTCTTCCCCAGCGCGTATCTGCGCGAGTTCATCGCCGTGCTGCGCCGCCGTCCGGCCGTCCACGTCGTCGCGGCCGCGCTGATCGTCGTCGCCGGGGCCGGCGCGACCCTGGTCGGAACGACGATCCTGGCCGGCGCCTAGGTTCCTGCCCGATTTCGGGCAGATTCTGGCTGCTCACATCTCGCGGGTGCATGATGTCCGGGTGATCGACGCCGAGCTCGTCGCCCGCATCGCGACCTCCACGGGCCTGTCCACCTCCGAGGCAGCGCGCGTGGTCGAGGACGTCCTCGCCTGGTACCGCGAGCCGGTCGAGGAGTACGTGCGGCGCCGGCACGCGTCGTTGCGCACCTACGGGTACCGCAACGAGGAGATCTACGCGCAGATCGCCGCCGAGCTGCGCGACCGCCTCGTCGCGGCTCCGGAGCTCACCGAGCGCCAGGTCCGTCGCGCCATCTACGGCTAGGAGCACCAGTCCCATGTGCGGAATCGTCGGCTACGTCGGCCCCCAGCAAGCAGCACCCGTCCTCGTCGAGGGCCTCACGCGACTGGAGTACCGCGGCTACGACTCGGCGGGCATCGCCGTGCTCAACCCGCGCTCGACGGCGCACCCGTCGCGCGTCGTGCGGGCCAAGGGCCGCGTGCGCGAGCTTGAGGCCGCCCTCCCGGCACGGCTGGCCGGCACCACCGGCATCGGGCACACGCGGTGGGCCACGCACGGCGTGCCCAGCGAGGCCAACGCCCACCCGCACACGTCGTTCGACGGGCGCGTGCACGTGGTGCACAACGGGATCATCGACAACTTCGCGGTGCTGCGCTCGCGGCTCGCGGGCGAGGGCGTGGAGCTCGCGTCCGACACCGACACCGAGGTCGTGGCGCACCTGGTGGCGCGCGAGCTCGCCGGTCAGGACGGTCACGGCCTCGGCTTCGAGGACGCCGTGCGCGCCGCCGTCGCGCAGATCGACGGTACCTACGCCCTCGCGGTGCTCGACGTCGAGAACCCCGACCGCGTCGTCGTGGCGCGCAACGGCTCGCCGTTGCTGCTCGGCGTGGGTGACGGCGAGATGTTCGTGGCGTCCGACGCCTCGGCGATCGTGCGGCACACCAGCCAGGTGGTGCTGCTCGACGACGGCGACTTCGCCTCCGTGACGTCCGACGGCTTCCGCACCTTCACCGCCGACGAGGAGCACACCGCGCGCTCGGCCGTCACCATCGACCTCACCGTCGAGGAGCTGGAGCTGGACGGGCACGCGCACTTCATGCACAAGGAGATCCACGAGCAGCCCGAGTCCGTGAAGCGGATGCTCTCGGGGCGCCTGGACGACCGGTTCGGCACCGCCAAGCTCGACGGTCTCAATCTCGACCCCCGCGAGATGCGTCGCTTCACGCGCGTGAAGGTCCTCGGCTGCGGCTCCGCGTACTACGTGGGGCAGCTCGGGGCGTCGATGATCGAGGACCTGGCCCGTATCCCCGCGGACGCCGAGCCGGCGAGCGAGTTCCGCTACCGCAACCCGATCATCGAGCCGAGCACCCTCTACGTGGTGGTGAGCCAGTCCGGCGAGACCGCGGACACCCTCTTCGCCGTCCGCGAGATCCAGCGCAAGGGCGGCACCGTCGTCGGGCTCGTCAACGCCGTCGGGTCGTCCATCGCCCGCGAGGTCGACGGCGGGGTCTACCTGCACGCCGGCCCGGAGATCGCCGTCGCCTCCACCAAGGCGCTCACGCACATGTCGGTCGGCTTCGCGCTGCTGGCGCTCGCCCTCGGCCGCGTGCACGACCTGTCCCACGCCGACGGCAAGCGGATCATCGCCGGGCTGCGCGCCATCCCGGGGCAGATCGCGCAGATCCTCGCCGACGAGGAAGACCTCGCGACCGCCGCCAAGGAGCTCGCGCCGTCGCCGAGCCTGTTCTTCATCGGCCGGGTGCGCGGCTACCCCGTCGCCCGCGAGGGCGCGCAGAAGTTCAAGGAGATCACCTACCGCCACGCCGAGGCGTACCCGACGAGCGAGCTCAAGCACGGCCCGCTCGCCCTCATCAGCCCCGAGCTGCCGACGGTCGCCATCGTCCCCGACGACGACCTCCTGGAGCGCAACATCACCGCCGCGCAGGAGATCCGCGCCCGCGGGGGAGTCGTCGTCGCGATCACCCACCCCGGCGTCGAGCTGGGCGACGCCGTCACCCGGCGCATCGAGGTACCGCGCAACGAGGTGGAGCTCGACCCGATCCTGCTGACCATCCCCACCCAGCTGCTCGGCTACCACGCGGCCGTCGCCCTCGGCGAGGACGTGGACCGGCCGCGCAACCTGGCGAAGTCGGTCACCGTCGAGTGACGACCGCTGGTCGAGCCTGTCGAAACCGGGACGACCGCTGGTTGAGCCTGTCGAAACCGGGACGACCGCTGGTTGAGCCTGTCGAAACCGGGACGACCGCTGGTTGAGCCTGTCGAAACCCGGATCTCGACAGGCTCGACCGCCGGTTCGCGGTGCGCACGCCGCTCCCGGCGAGGCCGGCCCGGGTCAAGTTCCGTTCGCGGGACGGGTTCCGCTCGGCGCCAAGGGGTGCAAATGAAGCAGCAGTTGTTACCTCTGCACGCGATTCCTCGGATCGCGCAAGATCTCGTCCGACGTCGTCTCGAATCGACGCCCTCCGTCGTGCTCCTGGGGCCCCGCCAGGCCGACGCCGATGCCTACCTCCGCTCGCAGGCGCCGAGGCTCGCAGTGCTCGAGGAGGTCCAGCGGGTACCGGCGCTGACGGAGACCTTGCGAGGGGTGATCGACGACAACCGGAGGTCCGGCTTCCGTGCCGGGCAGTTCCTCCTGCTCGGTTCGGCGGCGCTCGACCTGCTCCAGCTCTCGTCCGAGAGCCTCGCGGGCCGCGTCTCATTCGTGGAGCTGGGTGGCGTCAACGTCGACGAGGCGCACGCTGTGGGAATCGACCCAGATGCCCTCTGGGTTCGTGGGGGATTCCCGGACTCGCTCACGGCGACGGACGACGCCGCGTCCCTGCAGTAGCGGTACGACCTCGTGCGCTCGTACCTGGAGTGGGACGTGCCGATGTTCGCCCCGCGGATCCCTGCCACGACGCTCCGACGACTGTGGACGATGCTCGCGCACTCGAGCGGCGGACTGCTCAACGCCAGCGCGCTCGCCCAGAGTCTCGGCGTCAGTGGCCCCACGGTCACCCCGGTACGTGGATCTGCTCGTCGACCTCGGTCTGGTCCGGCGCCTTCAGCCCTGGCACGCCAACATCGGGAAGCGGGTGACGAGGGTCCCCAAGGTGCATGTCAGGGACAGCGGGCTGTTGCACGCGCTGCTCGACATCAACGCGCACGACGCCCTGCTGGGTCATCCGGTCGCGGGGGCCAGCTACGAGAGCTTCGCGGTCGAATGCTTGATCGATGCGGCCGGCGACCGGTACCAGCCGTTTCACGACGTCCACCCGGGGGAGGACGAGTACTCGGCTCGTGGGCCGTTGTCATCGGCCTGAGGCGCCTCGTCGAACAGCTGCGCGTTTCCTGAGCGTCGACACGGATCGGGGCGGGTCAGGCGGGGTCGGGCTGGTCCTCGATCTTCACGTCGGAGAGCTCGGGCGTGAAGGCGAAGAGCGCGCCGTCGACCGTCCCCACCCACCAGCCGTCGCAGTCGAACGTGGCGTCCTGCTCCTGCCCGGCGGTCCACCAGCCGGCCTTGAGCGTGGAGTCGGTGCGGTAGTCCTCGGGCTTCAGGTCGCCGCGGGTGGGCTCGGCGGCGAGAGGGTGGGCGTCGTCCACCGGCCGGCAGGTGTCGGGCAGCTCGGTCAGATCGGCGTCCATGGTGAGGATGACCTCGTCGCCCGTGGTGCGGAAGACGCCGCGGACGTCGGACGCGCCGTCGGGCACCCACGCGGGCAGGCCGGCGTCGTCCTTGCCGTCCTTGCCGCTGTCGTACGTGAAGGCCCTGGTGTGCCCGGCGTTCCGCTCGCTCAAAGCCTGGGTGATGCCCGCGCAGGCGCTGGTGGAGATGATGACGCCGGCCGCAAGGGCCAGCAGGCCGACGGCGCGGTAGCGGCGCTCGGGGGTGGTGGTGAGGGGCGTGGTCTCGATGCTGGTCTCGATGCTGGGCTCGGTGCTGCTCTGCTGCTGCGTCATGCCGACGACGCTACGAACCCGCAGGTCACGCCGTCGTCGGCCCGTGAGCGGAACCTGCCGCCCCGCGCGTACGACCGGGGGAGGAGGACGAACTCAGGGGTGGCTCAGGGTTTCGCCGGGGTCGCGACGCCGTCGAGGAACCCGCGCACGAGCGGCGTGGCCAGCGCCTCGCCCTCGTGGAAGTAGGCGTGCCTCAGCCCGGGCAGCACCTCGACGAGGGCTCCCGGGATCCGCTCGCCGAGCAGGCTCGCGTTGACCGCGGGCGCCAGCACGTCGTCCGCCCCGTGCAGCACGAGCGTGGGCGCCAGGACGTCGGGCAGGTGGCGCCAGGCGTCGTGACCCTGGCTGGCGCGCAGGTGGTCGCGCCGGGCCTGCGGCGTCATCGACGGGTCGCCCTCGACCGTCGTCGGGCCGGGGTGGTCGGCCAGCCACGCCGGGGTGTACATGAGCTCCAGCAGGGCGCGGCGGGCGGCCCGGCGGTCCGGCTGCGCCACCGAGCGGCGCACGTCGAGGGACCGCTCGACGGCGTGCTCGCCGCCGGGGGTCGTGCAGCCCAGCACGAGCCGGCCGAGCCGGTGCGCGTGGTCGATCGCGAACCACTGCGCGACCCGCCCGCCCATCGATGTCCCGTACACGTCGGCACGCTCGAGACGCAGGTCGTCGAGGACGGCGGCGACGTCGCCCGCGAGGCGCCGCGTGGTGAGCGCGGGGTCGGTGGGCGCCGAGTCGCCCGTGCCGCGCCAGTCGAGGGTGACGGTGCGCCGGCCGGTGCCGAGCCCGTCGCGGACCGGGTCCCACCAGCGGTGCGAGTTCGCCTGCCCGGCGAGCAGCACCAGCGCGGGGCCCTCTCCCCGCACCTGATAGGCGATCGATGCGGAGTCGTCGGCGATCGCGTGCGGCATGGTGCCCACCCTAGGGACGCCGGCAGCTAGGCTCCCTCGGGCACCCTCGACGGCCCGCGTCGAGCGACGCCCAGGAGGCCGACGATGGTCCCGCCCGAGGAGCCGACCGCCCGTGCGGCCGCCCGCATCTCCGCCGACGACGACGCGCGTCGCGCCCTGCAGCGGCGGACGCTGACGGTCGTCGTGGTGAGCCAGGTGCTCGGCGGCGCGGGGCTGGCCGCCGGGATCACCGTGGGCGCGCTGCTCGCGCGGCAGATGCTGGGCAGCGACAGTCTCGCTGGGCTGCCCACGGCCCTGTTCACGCTGGGTTCGGCGCTCGCGGCGTACCTCGTCGGCCGCGTGACCCAGCGCGCGGGGCGCCGCGTCGGGCTGGGCCTGGGCTTCGCCGCCGGCGGCCTGGGGGCGATCGGGGTGGTCGCGGCGGCCGCGCTCGACGCGGTGCCGCTGCTGTTCGTCGCGCTCTTCGTCTACGGCGCCGGCACGTCGACCAACCTGCAGGCCCGGTACGCGGGCACGGACCTGGCGGCGCCGGACCGGCGGGCCACCGCGGTGAGCGTCGCGATGGTCTCCACCACCCTGGGGGCGGTCGCGGGGCCGAACCTCGTCGCGCCCCTTGGCGGGCTGGCGACGTCGCTCGGTTTGCCGGCGCTGGCCGGGCCTTTCCTGCTCGCGGCCGTCGCCTTCGGATCGGCCGGGGCCGCCCTGTTCGTCTTCCTGCGGCCCGACCCGTTCCTCGTCGCCCAGGAGCTCGCGCGGGCCGAGCGCCTCGCGGCGCCCGGCCCTGCGGCGTCGGCCGCCCCGGGCGAGGCGCGGGGCGGGGTACCCGCCGGCGTGGTGGTCGGCGCGACGGTGATGGTGCTGACCCAGATCGCGATGGTCGCGATCATGACGATGACGCCGGTGCACATGAGCCTGCACGGGCACGGCCTCAGCGAAGTCGGCCTCGTGATCGGTATCCACGTCGCCGCGATGTTCCTGCCCTCGCTCGTCACCGGCATGCTCGTGGACCGCCTGGGCCGGGTGCCGATGGCGGCGGCCTCGGGCGTGACCCTGCTGCTCGCGGGGATCACGGGTGCCCTCGCCCCCGCGGACTCGCTCGGCCTGCTGATCCTGGCGCTCGCACTGCTCGGCCTGGGGTGGAACTTCGGGGTCATCGCCGGGACGGCGCTCATCGTCGACGCGACCTCCCCGGAGACGCGCGCACGCACCCAGGGCTCGGTCGACGTGCTCATCGCGCTGGCCGGGGCGGGCGGTGGCGCCGCGTCGGGGGTGGTCATGGCGGGCACGAGCTACGCGACGCTCGCCCTCGGCGGCGGGATCCTGTCGCTGCTGCTCGTCCCCGTGCTGCTCCTCGCGAGGTCGCGCGGCCGCGCCGCGACGGCCTGACGCGGTCAGGGCGGGGGGTCCTCGTCGTCGAGCCGCTTCCGTACGAGACCGGGGTCCTCGGGGCGCGCGGCCGCCTGGGGTGGTCGGATGTACGGGTGGCCGGTGGGGGCGACCCACCTGGTGACTTCGGTCGCGGGATCCCGGGTGACACGCCATCCGCCGATCGTCTTGGCCCGATGATGGGTGCGACAGAGGGCGTGCAGGTTCTCGCCGCGGGTCTGCGGCCCGTCGCCCATGGGGTCGAACGGTTCGACGTGGTCGAGGTCGCAGCCCGTGGCCGGAACGCGGCAGCCGGGGAACGTGCAGGTCACGTCGCGCGCGACGACGGCCGCCCGGAGCGCCGCGCTCGGCCGGTACGCGTGCGAGGACGTGTCGGTGAGGACGCCAGTGCCGGGATCGGTGAAGACCCGCTGCCAGACGGCGTCCGGGTCGCCGGCGATCGCCCGGGCCATCCCCGCCGGGATCGGGCCGTACCGGTCGAGCGATGCCGGGAGGTCGTCCGCACCCAGCAGCGTCGATGCCGCGATGCTCACGCGCACGCCGGCCCCGCGCGACACTCGGCCCGTCGTCGCTGCTCGGCCCCTCGCCACCCCTTGATCCGCGATGGGCTCCTGGCCTGTCGTCTGCGCCGGGCCTGCGTCGTCGTGCGGGCCGGTGGCGACGCGGCCACCGAGCATGCCGGCGAATGCGTCGGCGCGGCACTCGTCGAGCCTGCGCTCCTCGCCGGGGCCGCGTCGCATCGCGAACGCGACCTCGTCGACGGCCGCGAAGGCGCGCGCCGCGTCGTCCGCGGGCAGGTAGGCCGTCAGATAGGCCATCGCGTCGTCGACGGGTTCGAGCCGCACGAACCTCTCTCGCCGGGCAGACTCGTGCCGTTCGTCGGCACCGTCCGGGTCGACCTCGATCTCCGCGCGCCGCATACGGGCGCGGATCTGGGACGCGGTCAGGTGCTCGACGTCCGGCAACAGCTCGCGGACGGCGACCCGGCGCAGATCGTCGGGCAAGCGCCCGGCGGAGATGAGCACCTCCGCCTTGCGCCGGTCCACCAGCCCGCCGGCCAGGGCGTCCGCGACCTCGGGCAGGCGGGCCGCCCCGTGGGCCACGGTGACGTGCGATTCCGCGGCGCGCCGCGACAGGCCGAGCCGCGCGGCGACGCCGTCGGCGACGAACTCATGACCCGAGGTGTTCCGGGTGCGCTCCAGCAGCTCCGACAGGGCCCGCGCGGAGCCGGCCTGTGCCCACGAGGCGACCCGCTCCCACGCGGCCAGCACCTCGACCACGGTGTGGTCGTCCAGGTCGGCGAGCTCCAGCGACGCCAACCGCTCCGCGAGCCGGAGGCCGGGCTCCCCGCCGAGCTCCGCGATCAGCTCGCGCCCCGGGTCGGATGGCGCGAGCGACTCCTCCGTGACGCCCTCGTCCGTGACGCCCTCGTCCGTGACGCCCTCGGGCTCCCGGGCGAGGACGAACGAACCGTCCAGATACCTGCACGCCGCCGGCCCGGCCGACGGTGCCAGCCCAGCCGACGGCGCTGGCCCGGCGCCGTCGTGCGCGGCGACCGCCAGGGCCCGCAACGCGCGACCGGCATCGAGGATCCGCCCGAGCACGCTCTCGACCGCCGACCCCGCGCCCGGCATCGGCGCGACAAGCCCGGGCGCCGGCGCGGCCACGGTGGCGGTGCCGCCCGAGCCGGCAGCACCACGGCGCCGGGTGACAGCGGGGTCGCCCGGGCTACGGGAATCGGCATCGAACATGTGTTCGATTCTACCGCCGCCGAGCGGCCTCGACAAGACCTTGCGGCAGCCGTGCTCGACCCGCTGCGACGCCCGAGACTGCCGGTGTGGGCCGGCTGCTAGGGTCGCCGGCGTGAGTCCCGAGGCTTCCAGACGCTGACCGCAGGTCGAGCCGCACCCGCATGGGTGCCGTGCTCCCTGCGTCCGTCGACCCACTCACCCGAGCACCCGCGCCGCGACGCCCTCGCGCGCCCGCCTCCGCGCTGCTCCGACGTCTGGAAGCGCCCATGCCCGTCATCGTCAGAATCCTCGCCCTCGCGGCCTTCGCGCAGGGCACCAGCGAGTTCATGCTCGCCGGTCTGCTCGTCGACATCTCGTCCGACCTCGGGGTCACCCTCGCCACGACCGGCGCCCTCACCTCCGCCTATGCCGCGGGGATGGTCCTCGGCGCGCCCCTGATGGCGGTCGCCGCCGCCCGGGTGCGCCCCGGACCGACCCTCCTGGCGTTCCTTGCCGTCTTCGCCGCCGCACACGTGGCCGGGGCGCTCACCTCGTCGTTCGCCCTGCTGCTCGCCACGCGCGTCGTGGCCGCGTTCGCCAACGCAGGGTTCCTCGCCGTCGCGCTGTCGACCATGCGCCTCCTGGTGCCGCCGGAGGCGACCACGCGTGCCGTCGCGGTCCTGCTCTCCGGTACCACGATCGCGACCGTCGCCGGCGCCCCGGCCGGGGCGCTCGTCGCGCAGGCGCTCGGCTGGCGGGCCACGTTCGCGGCGGTCGCCGCCCTGTGCGTGCCGGCCATGGCCGCCCTCGCGCTGCACCGTTCGCCCGCCGCCGGGCGGGCGCCCCTCCGGTTCGAGCCGGGCGCGGAGCTGCGCGCGCTCCGGCACCCGACGATCGTGCGCGCGGTGGTGCTGGCGGTGCTCGTCAACGCGGCCACGTTCGGCGCCTTCACGTACCTGGCCGTGATCGGTGCGGGGGCGGGCCTCACCGGTGTCGGCGTGCCGCTCCTCCTTGCGGGGTTCGGCGTCGGCGCCTTCTTCGGGGTCAGCGCCACGGGACGGTGGGCGGCACGACAGGAGCGGCGGTGGGTCGTGGTGGGCTGCGCCCTGCTCATCGTCGTGTGGGCGGCCTTCGCCCTCGCCGCCGCACTGCCGTGGGTGGTCGCGGCCCTGCCCGTCGTGGCCGGGGCGGTCTCGTTCGCGGTCGGGTCGTGCGTGGTGGGCCAGATCGTGCGCGAGGCTGCCGGCGCGCCCGTCCTGGGCGGCTCCGCCGCGACTGCGGCACTCAACCTCGGAGCGCTCGCCGGCCCGCTGGTCGCCGGCGCCGCACTGGGCGTCGGCGGTCCCACGGCCGTGCTCTGGTGCGCGGCGGCGCTCTGCGCGCTCGCGGTGCCCGTGGCGCTCTGCGCGCTCGCGGTGCCCGTGGCGGTCGGCGGGGTCGGCGGGGGTCGCTGACACGACTCGGGCCGAGCGCCCCGGTCAGGACTCCGGCTCGACGGGGCCGTCCTCGCCGGCAACCAGCTCGCCGCAGCTGGTCGCCTGCGCCGTGACGGCGACCGGGTCGTCGGGGCCCGCGTCGCTCGTCACGGTCGACTCCTGGCCGTTCGACGCCGTCATGGCGCCGTCGTCCAGGTCCACGAACGTGCGCGTCACCGCGAACGCCTCGCCGTCGGCCGAGGTGGCGTTCAGCCCTGCGAGGTGCAGCGCTCCGTCGACCTCGGTGCAGCCGACGCCCGTGCCGTTGCCGGTGAACCCCTTGTCGAAGGTGTATGCGCCGCCCGCGAGGCTCTGGGTCGCGGCGAGATCGCAGTCGGACGCGGTGAACAGCAGCACCTCGCGGCCGGTGTCGACCAGCGCGACCGGGGCCGTACCGTCTCCCGCGGCGACGACGTTCACGACGGCGGACGCGCGCTGCGGGCCCGCCGAGTCGATCGCGACGGAGAACGTGGCGCCCGAGGCGGTGGTCATCCCGAACCGCCGGTCGGCCCCGCCGGTCAGCCACGCCGTGTCGGGCTCTCCGTCGCCGTCGATGTCCACCACCTCGTGGGTGTCCGCGCCCTCCGGCGTGCCGTCGTCGGTGGCGTCGCAGCCGGCGGCGCCCGTGGTGCTCGGAGTGGGCTCCGCCGCGTCCTGCGACGGCGTCGCGGTGGGAGACGGCGCGGTGGGGGACGGCGACGCGGCCGGTGCAACGCCGTCGTCGCTCCGGACGACCAGCCAGGCGACGACCGCGACGACCACCACCGCCACGAGGACGACCACCCGCCAGGCCCAAGGGTTGCCGGGTGCGGGTGCGGGTGCGGGTGCGGGGGTCGGGGTATCGGGAGTGCTCATGTTCCCCAGGCAATCACTGTCAGGCAGGGTCGTGCACCCCGTGCTACCTGGCGTGCAGGGATCAGATCTCGTCGGCGAGCTCGGGGGCCGGGCCGCGTGTCGGTACGCCCCGGGGCGACGTCGCCCACGGGGCGCGCGCTCACCGGGCCGGGCGCGGCGCCCCACTCCCGCAGCCACCCGGTGAGCTGCGCGGTGCTCGACGCGTACATGATCGGGCCGATGCCCACACAGGCGTGCGCGGCGCTGCTCATCGGGCAGTGCTCGCCGGAGGTGCACACGACGGCGGCACCCGGTCCACCGGGCGGCCGGTCCGGGTAGCCGTGCGGCAGGTGGCCGAGATGGCGACGGTGCCCCGGGCCAGGATCGTGCACGACACCCGCGGCCTGATGAAGGCGTTCGTCGACGCCGAGACGGACGAGGTGCTCGGCGTGACGATGCTCAGCCACGACGCGCACGAGACGATCAACACCCTGGCCTTCGCCATGCGCCATGCGCCATGGCGTCACGGCCACGCAGCTGCGCGACGAGATCTCCACCCACCCGTCGATGACCGAGGCCCTCAACGACCTCTTCGCCCACCTGGCCCGACCGTCACGACCGACGTCGCGCGGCCGGGTCGTCCTCGTGCGCCTCGAGCGCGGCGATGAGGGTCCGCGCGTCGTGCGGGCCGCGGTGCCGCACGCCGTCCAGGAAGAACGTGGGAGTGCCCCGGGCCCCGCTCGCGCTGGCGCTGTCCTCGTCCTCGCGGACCCGGGCGTGCAGGACCCTGTCGCCCATGTCGGCGTCGAACCGCTCGAGGTCGAGGCCGATCTGGGCGGCGTGCTCGCGCAGGTCGTCGGGCTCCAGGCGGGACTGGTGCGAGAACAGCTGGTCGTGCATCTCCCAGAACCGGCCCTGCCGGTCCGCCGCCTCCGCCGCGACGGCCGCCAGGTAGGCGTGCGGGTGCACGTCCTCGAGCGGCAGCTGGCGCACCACGTACCGCACGCGGTCGCCGAAGTGGGCGCCCAGCTCGGCGCCCATGCCGGTGGTGCGGGCGCAGAACGGGCACTCGAAGTCGAGGTACTCGACCACGGTGTGCGCGGCGTCCGCGTCGCCCATCACGTGGTCGCGCTCGGCGTCGATGGGCGGGGTGAGCGTGACCGGCAGGTCGGCGCTGGCCTCGCCGTAGCGCACGCGCGCCACCGTGAAGATCGCCCACCCGAGCACGGTGGAGACGACCATCGCGATGAGCACGCCGACCGTGGCCGCCTGCGCGTCCGCCGGGTCGTCGAACGCGAGGTTCACCACGAGCAGCGACACCGTGAACCCGATGCCGGACAGCGCGGCCCCGCCCATGACGCTGCCGGGCCCCACGCCGTCGGGCAGCGTGCCCAGACGGGCGCGCAACGCCCCCCACGTGCCCAGGGTGACGCCCACGAGCTTGCCCACCACCAGTCCCGCGACCACGCCCCAGGTGACGACGGAGCCGAGCGCCGCGCCGAGGGCGCCGCCCCGCAGGTCGATCCCCGCGTTGGCGAGGGCGAAGACCGGGACGACGACGAGCGACACCGGGCCGCGCAGCACCTCGTGCAGGCGGTGGTTCACCGAGATGGAGCGGGCGAGGCCCACCTGCACGCTGCGAGCGACGCTCGCGCTGGGCGACTGCCAGTAGTTCCGGAACAGGCTCTTGGCCTGCAGGACGTCGGAACGGCGCGTCGCGATCGCGGGCACCAGCAGGCCCGCGAGCATCCCCGCGATCGACGGGTGCACGCCTGCCTGCACGGTAGCCCCCCACAGGACCACGACCACCAGCACGTACGGCGCGCTGCGCCACTCCCTCATGCGGCCCAGCAGCCACAGCACGCCGAGGCAGGCCGCGGCGACCACCAGCGGTGCGATGCGCACGTCCTCGGAGTAGACGACGCCGATGATGCCGACGGCGAGGAAGTCGTCCACCACCGACACGGTGAGCAGGAAGACGCGCAGCTGGCTCGACATCGTCGGGCCGACGAGGGCGAGCACGCCGAGCAGGAAGGCGGTGTCGGTGCCGACGACGACGCCCCAGCCGCCCGGGTCCTCGTGGCCGGCGACGGCGAGGAAGACGAGCGCCGGCACGACCACGCCGAGGGTGCCCGCCACGAGCGGCACCAGCCGCTGGCTGCGCTGCCGCAGCGACCCGATCGCCAGCTCCTGGCGCACCTCGAGGCCGACGACGAAGAAGAACAGCACCATGAGCCCGTCGTTCACCCAGTGGTGCAGGTCCATGTCAAAACGCAGGTCGCCGACGTCTACCTGGATCGGCAGCGCCCAGAGGCTCTCGTACGCCCCGGACAGCGGCGAGTTCGCCCAGAGCACCGCGAGCAGCGTCACGGCGACCAGCAGCAGCGCGGCGCCGGACTCCGTGCGCAGGCGCTCTCGCAGCGCGAGTCCTGGCATGCACGTCTCCCGTCAGTGGTGGATGGCGGGTCCGCGAGGAGCCTACGTCGGCACCGACCCGTGGGCTCGAGGGAAGAGGTCTCCGGGGACCGCGCCGGGGGAACACCCGTCTGGCGGATCGTGTTCCCGGGGCAGGTGGCGATACCTCGCCGCCTGGCCGGGGTCGTCGGGAATCAGGAGCACCTGCGGTGGGTTAGGGAGAGAGCGGCAGTTGAGAACGGTTCTCAGTTCTGCCACGTGAGGAGAACGTCTGATGGCCACCCGCACCGCACTGCGCCCGATCATCAAGCTTCGCTCGACGGCGGGCACGGGCTTCACCTACGTCACCCGCAAGAACCGCCGCAACGATCCCGACCGCGTCGTCCTGCGCAAGTTCGACCCGGTCGTCCGCCAGCACGTCGATTTTCGTGAGGAGCGCTGATGAAGAACATCCACCCCACCTACGGTCCCGTCGTCTTTCGGGACACCAGCTCGGGCACCGCGTTCCTGACGCGCTCGACGCTGGCCGGCGACGCGCCCTCCGGCCCGGGCCACCCCACCCGCGAGATCGAGTGGGAGGACGGCCGCACCTACCCGGTGGTCGACGTCGAGATCTCGAGCGCCAGCCACCCGTTCTGGACCGGGGCCTCGCGCGTCGTGGACACCGAGGGCCGCGTCGAGAAGTTCCGCCGACGCTACGGGCAGCAGGCCGCTCGATGACGCCTCGCTGACATGTGGCCGCGCCCCTCCTGACCGCCGCACTCCGGGGCGTTCCGGAGGGGCGCGGTCGTTCTCACCCGGTCGATTCCCGCCCGGTCGTTCCTGCGCGCGTCTCGCTCCTGGTATGTTCCACGTATTAGATATACCTAAACGATGGAGCATTTCCCGATGGAGCTGAGTACCACCGCCCTGCTTGACGACCGCGTGCTGGACGACGTGACCGCGCGCGTCGCCGACGCGTTCGACGCCCCGACCGCCGAGATCTTCGCGGAGGCGCTCCGGCGCACCCTGCGTGACGCGGTGACGCTCGAGCCGGACGGCACCGCGTTCGTCCTCACAGGCGACATCCCGGCGATGTGGCTCCGCGACTCCGCGGCCCAGATGCGGCCGTACCTGGCGCTCCTCGGCCTGGACCCGCAGCTGGGGGGCACCGCCGCCGCCCTCGTGCGCCGGCAGAGCCGGCAGATCCTCCAGGACCCCTACGCCAACGCGTTCAACCGGGGGCCCGACGGCGCCGGCCACCAGGCCGACGACACGGCGATGACGCCCGGGGTGTGGGAGCGCAAGTACGAGGTCGACTCGCTCGCGTTCCCGCTCCAGCTCGCGCACCAGCTCTGGCTCGGCACCGGGCGCACCGACCACCTCGACGAGGCGTTCCGCGATGCGGCGGACCTCGTCGTCGCCACGCTCCGCACCGAGCAGGACCACGACGCCCGGTCCACGTACCGGTTCCAGCGGGCCGACTGCGTCCCGAGCGACACCCTGGAGCGCGACGGGCAGGGGTCGCCCGTGGGCGTCACCGGGATGACGTGGAGCGCCTTCCGCCCCAGCGACGACGCGTGCGCCTACCACTACAACGTGCCCGGCAACCTGTTCGCCGCCGCGGCCCTGCACGACCTCGCGGAGCTCGCCCGCGGGCCGCTGGACGACCTGGCGCTCGCCGCCCGGGCCGACGACCTCGCGACCGATCTCGACGCGGCCACCCGCCGGCACGGCGTCGTGGACCACGCCGAGCACGGCCCCGTCCTTGCCTACGAGGTCGACGGGCTCGGCAACCACCTGCTCATGGACGACGCGAACATGCCGAGCCTGCTCTCGCTGCCGCTCACCGGCGGCATCGCCCTCGACGACGCCCTCTACGTCGCCACCCGCGCGTTCGTGCTCGGCGACGACAACCCGACGTACGTGCGCGGCGCCACCGGCGACGGCCTCGGCAGCCCGCACACGCCCCCGCGCTACGTGTGGCCCATCGCGGCCGCCGTCCGCGGGCTGACCTCGACCGACGTCGCCGAGAAGCGCGCCGTCGTCGCGACCCTGTGCGCCGTGAACGCGACGCGCGGGCGCATGTGCGAGGCGTATCACGTGGACCACCCCGAGCAGTTCACGAGGGAGTGGTTCAGCTGGGCGGACTCGATGTTCTGCGAGCTCGTGCTCGACGTCGTCGGGTACCACGTTCCCGGGGCTCCCGGGACGGAAGTGTTACAGCACGTCGCATAGGCGGCGTGCGGATCGGCGAAGGAGGCGATCTGAACCATGACGGTGACGACGGCGGCAACGGCGCCGCCGGGTCGGGAGGCGGCATCCGCACCCCCGGCCCAGGTACGACGCAGACCCGCGAAGCAGTGGCGGATCCAGGAGCGATGGGCGCGCCGTCCTGGACCGAGCCCGGGACTGAGCGACCCCGCGAGGTAGTTCCAGATCCCCCGAACTACCTCGCGGGGGCCGGGCCGGTGGAGCCGCCCTCGACGATGCGCACGGGGATGGTGTCCTGCGCGAGGTCGCCCGGCTCCGCCAGCTGCCGCTCGATGAGCTCGAAGGCGCGGGTGCCGATGGCGTGCTGGTCCTGCTCCACGTGGGTGAACGGTATGGCGGCGTCGACGAACTCCGGCGGCGCGTCGAAGCAGATGATCGACAGGTCTTCGGGCACCGGCCGGCCGAGCCGCTGCGCGGCCTGCAGCACGAGGCGCGCCGAGTGGTACTCCGTCACGACGCACGCCGTGAGGTGGGGGCGGGCATCGAGGAACGTCACGAGCCGGTCGACGTCGTCGTCGGGCGTGGTGCGCGAGCCGGGGACCACGGAGCGGACGTCGGAGAACACCTGGGCCTCCTCGAGCCGGACCTGGTGCGCGGCGTGGGCGGCGACGACGCCGCGGCGGCGCTCCTCGAGGGACGAGACCGAGCTGGGGGACTCGACGAGGGCGATCTCGGTGTGCCCGAGGTCGAACAGGTACTCGGCGGCGAGCCGGCCGCCCGTGACGTTGTCCGAGGTCACGGTGCTGACGGGGACGCCCTTGAGGGTGCGGTCGACGATGACGATCGGGAAGCTCCGGCCGACGAGCGTGGCGACGGTCGGGGGGAAGAACTGCGACGACGAGGGCAGCAGCACCAGGCCGTCGATCCCGCGGGCCAGCTGCTCCTCGATGAGGCGTTCCTCGAGCTCCGCGTCGCCGCGCGAGGTGGCCACCACGACGTGCGCCCGCTGGGTGGACGCCTGGAGGATGCCGCCGAGCAGGTGCGAGCCGAACGCGTCGTCGAAGCCCGGCACGATGTACCCGACGAGGGGGAGGCCGGAGGACGGGGCGCCCCCGCCGTCGTCGTCGGGGGCGGCGGAGACCACGATCGTGCCGATCCGCGGGCGGCGGGTCACGAAGCCCTCGTCGCGCAGCATGTCGAGGGCACGCTTGATCGTGATCGCGCTGACGGAGAACTCCTCGATGAGCTCGGCCTGCGTGGGCAGCCGGTCACCGACCGTCAGGTCCCCGTCGACGATGCGCGCGCGCAGCGCCGCGTGCACCTGGGCGTACAGCGCGTCGGTCAAGCCAGCTCCCGAGATCAGGCCGGACGGATCAGGCCGAATGATTATGGTCCGGCTCCATTGTGAGGCACGGCGGCCCGACGGGAACCTTGGTCGGCTCCGCACCCCTCTGATACGTTTCAATTCACCCGTCAACGGGTGCTATATGTCCCCGATGGCGGGTTTGTCCCGCAAGGAGGCGCAACGATGCGCATCGAACGGCTCGTGGCGGAGTACGGCGCTCCCGACCTGGGTGTCGGCACGGCCGCTCCCCGGCTGTCGTGGACGCGCAGCGGAGGAGACGGCGACCAGAGCGCGTACGAGCTGCGCCTGCAGACCGCCGCAGGCGACCCCGAGGTGGCCGCCGGCGCGGGGCCCGAGCAGGTGCTCGTCGCCTGGCCCTTCCGGGGCCTGCGCTCGCGGGAGCGGGTCGAGGTCCAGGTGCGCGCCCGTGCGGACGACGCGTGGTCGGCGTGGAGCGAGCCCCTCGTGATCGAGGCCGGCCTGCTGGCGCCGGAGGACGTCGAGGCGCGATTCATCAGCCCGCGGGACGTCGGTGGGCTCGACGGCGGCGCGGTGGTGCTGGCGCGCGACCTCGAGCTGGACGGCACGGTGGCGAGCGCCCGCCTGTACGTCACGGCACACGGCGTCTACGACGCGTGGATCGGCGACCGCCGCGTGGGCGACCACCAGCTCGACCCGGGCTGGACGGCGTACGACTCGCGGCTGCGCTACCAGACCTTCGACGTGACCGAGCACCTGCGGGCGGGGGCGACGCGGATCGCCGTCGGCCTGGGCAACGGCTGGTACCGCGGGCAGCTGACGTGGTCCCTGCAGCGCGACTCGTACGGCGACCGGCTCGGCCTCCTGGCCCAGCTGGAGATCACCTACACGGACGGCCGCCGGCAGACGGTCGTCACCGACGAGCGGTGGCGGGCCGGCGCGACCGGCGTGCTCGCGGACGACCTGTACGACGGCCAGACGACGGACCTGCGGGTCCCGCTCGCGCCCGACGCCCGCGCGGACGGCCCGGTCGACGTGCTCGACGCCGACACCGGCCGCCTCGTCGCGCCGACGGGACCGCCGGTACGCGAGGTCGCGACGGTGCCGGGGCGTGAGGTGCTCACCTCGCCGAGCGGCGCGCAGATCGTCGACTTCGGCCAGAACGTGGTCGGCTGGGTGCGCCTGCGCGTGACGGGGGAGGCCGGCGCCACGGTCACCCTGCGGCACGCCGAGGTGCTCGAGGACGGCGAGCTGGGCGTGCGCCCGCTGCGCGACGCGAAGGCGACGGACACCTACGTCCTCGCCGGCGGGGAGCAGGTGCTCGAGCCGCGGTACACGTTCCACGGCTTCCGGTACGCGGAGGTCACGGGCGCCGAGGTGGCCGCCCAGGACGCGGAGGCCGTGGTGGTCAGCTCCGACCTGCGCCGCACCGGCTGGTTCGAGTGCTCCGAGCCGGACGTGAACCGCCTGCACGAGAACGTCGTATGGGGGATGCGCGGCAACTTCGTCGACGTGCCCACCGACTGCCCGCAGCGGGACGAGCGGCTCGGGTGGACGGGCGACATCCAGGTGTTCGCGCCGACGGCCAGCTTCCTGTTCGACGTCGGCGGGTTCCTCGGCTCGTGGCTGCAGGACCTCGCGGCCGACCAGCACGCCGACGGCGGCGTGCCGATGACCGTGCCGGACGTGGTGCACGAGAACGTCAGCGGGTCGCGGCCCGGGGACGAGGGCCAGACGCCGGGGGCGGGCTGGGCCGACGCCGCCGTGCACGTGCCGTGGACGCTGTACGAGCGCTACGGCGACGTCGGCGTGCTGGAGCGCCAGTACGACTCGATGCGGGCCTGGGTGGACAAGGAGCATGCCCTGGCCGGCGACACCCTGCTCTGGGACACGGGCTTCCAGTTCGGGGACTGGCTGGACCCGGACGCGCCGCCGCACGACGCGGCCGCCGCCAAGGCCGACCCGGCCGTCGTCGCGACGGCCTACCTGGCGCGCAGCGCCCGTCTGCTGTCCCGCACGGCCGAGGTGCTCGGGCACGAGGCCGACGCCCGGCGGTACGGGCAGCTGTCCGACGACGTCGCGCACGCCTTCCGCGAGGCGTACGTGGGGGCGGACGGCACGGTCCGCAGCGACTGCCAGACCGTGTACGCGCTGGCGATCGTGTGGGGCCTGCTGGCCACCGACGAGCAGCGGCGGGGCGCGGGGGATCGGCTGGCCACGCTGGTCCGCGAGGCCGACTTCCACGTCAGCACGGGGTTCCTCGGCACCCCGGTGATCCTGGACGCCCTGTGCGAGGCCGGGTACCCCGAGCTCGCGCACGCGATGCTGCTGACCCGCACCAACCCGTCGTGGCTGTACCCGGTCAGCATGGGCGCCACCACGATCTGGGAGCGCTGGGACTCGATGCTGCCGGACGGGACGATCAACCTGGGCGACATGACGTCGTTCAACCACTACGCGTACGGAGCCGTCGCCGACTGGCTGCACCGGCGGGTGGCCGGGCTCGCGCCCGCCGCGCCCGGCTACCGGGAGGTCACGGTGCGGCCGCTCGTGACGGGTCAGCTCGACCACGCGTCGGCCGGCTTCGACAGCCCGTACGGGCCGGTCGGCGTCACGTGGCGGCTCGACGGCGGCCGGTTCGAGCTCGAGCTCGACGTGCCGCCCGGGGTCACGGCGCACCTGGACCTGCCGCTGGACGAGCCGGCCCGCAGCGTCGGGCCCGGGAAGCACCACGTGGCCGGCGACCTCGTCCCGGTGGGGAGCCCGCTGCCCGCGCGCTGACGGCCGCGCACCGGCGTCCCGGCGGCGGCGGACACCCGCACCGCCTCGTCCGGGTGTCGACGCGCAGCAGCTCCGGGGCCGTGCGTGCTCAGGGCCTGAGCAGCTCGGCCGCGGCCTCGACGGTGCGCGGCACCCACCACGCCCAGTCGTGCCCGCCGGTGACCACCTGGCAGGTGACGTCCGCGCCGCGGACGGCGAGCTCACGGCCGAGCGCCTCGGCGGCGGCGGGCCCCTCGTACCGGCCCACCTGGAGGCGCAGTCGCACGCGGGCCGCGGCATCGGCCAGCGGCTCGACGAGCGCCCTGTCGGGGTAGCGCCAGAGCGACGGCGACTGGGCGACGGCGCCGCCGACGACGTCGGGGTAGCGGGCCACGACGAACAGCGCCGACAGCGCGCCGAGGCTCGACCCGGCGACGACGGTGCGGCGGGGGTCGGCGTCCACGCGCCGGCCGCCGACGCCCACGGCCCGCAGGCGCGGCACGAGGCGCTCGCCGACCCAGCGGGCCACGCCTCCCGGCACACCGAGCGCCGCGGCCCGGTCGGGTCCCGAGCCGACCATCACGACGGTGACGGGCGGGAGGGCGCCCGCGGCCACGGCGTCCGCGAGCACCCGGGCCGTGCCGAGCCGCTCGGCGTGCGCCTCGCCGTCGAGCAGCACGAGCAGCGGGAGAGGCTCGGCGGGCCGGTCGTGATAGTCAGGCACCCACCACCACGCACGCGGCTCGTCGCCAGGATCCGAGCCGACGATGGGCAGCCGCGCCGGCACGGCGGTGGTGTCGCCGAAGCCGCCCAGCCAGGGCCGGTCGCCAGCACCGGGCAGCCGCACCACCGAGCCGGGCATGCCGCGTCCGGCGTCGTGCCCCTGCCCGGCGGCCGGGTCGGGGATGCCGCGCGTGCCGGGGTCGCGCAGGCCGCGCGACCACCACCCGGGCTCGTCGTCGCCTTCGTGCACGAGGAAGCGGTAGCTCGCCTCCCAGTCGTCGGGGACGTCGAAGGTGCCGTGCCACCACCCGCCGGGCGCGCGCACCAGGTCGCAGGCGTCATCGCGCTGCGGCAGCCACCACCCGCTCGCGGCGAGCGCGACCGCACGCGCGCCGGGGGCGTGCACGCGGAACGTCACGTGCGCCCGCCCGCCGGGCCGCAGCGCGACCGCGGGGCCCGGCCGGCCCGCGGGCACGGGCTCGGCGACGCGCTCGACCGTCACGGTGTCGCGGCCGGCGGGCCGGGGCAAAGGCGTCCAGCGGTCCCAGCTGGTCGCTGTCCCAGCGATTGTCCTGGTCATCCGATCATTCTCACCCTCAGACCTGCACCACGAGCGGGTCGTGTCATTCTCGGCGTCGTGGGGTGGTTCACACCGCCGTGTCAGATCGCGGGCATCTGCCGCCCGGGGATCGACACCTCGTCCACGAAGCAGTAGCCCCAGTACTCGCCGGGCTCGATCGAGTGCATCACCGGGTGGCCGGTCGCGTGGAAGTGCGCGGTCGCGTGCTTCGCCGGCGACGAGTCGCAGCAGCCGACGTGCCCGCACTCCAGGCACGCACGCAGGTGCACCCATGTGCCGCCGACGGCCACGCACTCGGGGCACACGTCGGTGGCCTCCGGTGCGACCGGGACGATCTGGCCGATGTGCACGCAGGTGTCCGTCATCTCAGGTCCTTGTCGGTTCGGGAGTCGTTCGGGAGTCGTTCGGGGGTTGTCCGGATGTCGTCCGCACGTGGTCCGGGTGCCGCGCCGGGGCGGGGCCCGTCCAGCCTGGCCCCGGGGAGCGCGCCCGGCAAGGCGCCGCCTACGCTGACCGCATGTCCGAGCACGCCGAGTCCTCCGACGACCGCCCCGTGATCCTGCTCGTCGCGGCCGACCACGCGGACGTCGCCGAGCAGGAGCTGCGCGCCCGCTACGACCGCGACTACCGGATCGAGTGCGCGGGCACGGGCGCCGAGGCCCTGGACCTGCTGCGCGACCTGGTCGGGGCACGGGTACCCATCGCGATGGTCGCCGCCGAGAACCGGCTGCCCGACGGCGGCGCCATCGAGCTGCTGCACCAGGTCCCCGCCGTCGTCTCGACCGCCCGGCGGGTGGCGCTGCTCCCGACCGAGGAGTACGCCGACGCCCTCGACGCGATGCGCGCCGCCGCACTGCGCCGTGACATGGACACGTTCGTGGGCATCCCGCGCGGCGCGCGCGACGAGGAGTTCCACATCGCCCTGGTGGAGCTGCTCTCCGAGTGGGGCTGGTCGGTGGCCCGGCCCACCGTGACGGCCACCGACATCGTCGCGCGGAGCGGGGACCGCACGGCGGCCGCGATCCGCGACCTCGTGGAGCGACTCGGCATCCCCAACCGGATCCTCGACCCGGAGGGCGACGAGGGCCGGGCGATCGTCGAGGCCGCCGGCCCGGACGCGGCGCTGCCCGTCGTCCGGGCGATGAACGGCCGCGTCCTCGCGGGGGCCACCCCGGCCGCCTTCGCCGAGGCGATGTACGGCGGCTTCGACTCGATCCCCGAGGGCTCGGTGGCGGACGTCGTCGTGGTGGGCGCCGGCCCGGCCGGGCTCGCGGCGGCCGTCTACGCGGCGTCCGAGGGGCTGTCGACCGTGGTGCTGGAGCGCGACGCCATCGGCGGACAGGCCGGGTCGAGCTCGATGATCCGCAACTACCTCGGCTTCCCGCGCGGGATCTCGGGGATGCGGCTCGCGCAGCGCTCCCGCGTGCAGGCCGGCCGCTTCGGCGCCCGCTTCTACACCGGGCGCCCTGCCGGACAGATCGAGCCCGGCCCGGCGGACGAACCCGAGCACCACCACGTGCACGTCGACGGGATGCAGATGTGCGCCCGCACCGTCGTCCTGGCGACAGGCGTCTCCTACCGGCGGCTCGGGGTGCCCGGCATCGACGACCTCGTCGGCGCCGGCGTGTACTACGGCGCGGCCAGCTCGATGGCCCGCGAGATGCAGGACCGGGACGTGTGCGTGGTCGGCGGCGGCAACGCCGCCGGGCAGGCCGCCGTGCACCTCGCGAAGTTCGCCGGCTCGGTGTCGATCCTGGCGCGGCGGTCGGGGCTCGCCGAGACGATGTCGGACTACCTGGTGCGGGAGATCGAGGCGACGCCGAACATCGCGGTGCGCCCGCACACGGCGGTGGTCGACGGCGGGGGCGACGGGCGCCTGCAGTGGCTCTTCACCGAGGACCTGGACACCGGCGAGCGGTCCAAGACGCACGCGGACGGCCTGTTCTGTCTGCTCGGCGCCGAGCCGGACTGCGGCTGGCTTCCCGACGACCTCGCCCTCGACGACCACGGCTTCGTGCTCACCGGCCGCGACGTGCCCCAGGAGTCCTGGGTGGACGGCCGCCCGCCCGCGAGCCTCGAGACCACCCTGCGCGGCGTGTTCGCCGTCGGCGACGTGCGCACCGGGTCGATGAAGCGCGTCGCGTCCGCCAGCGGCGAGGGGGCGTCGGTGCTCCCGCTCGTGCACGCGCACCTCGCCTGGCTGCGCGAGCAGGAGTTCGGCGGCGGGCCCGAAGTGCCTCGCTGACCTGTGCGGTCGTCGCGCGCGAACGGGCGATCGCGAGTGGAATGGCGCCATGGCACCTGCGCAGGACATCGCCTCCGACCTCGCGCCGTGGTCGCTGCCGCCCGAGGCGGTGCTTGCCGCGCTCGATGCCGACGACGGCGGGCTCGCATCGTCCGACGCGGCGGCACGGCTGGAGCAGGTGGGGCCCAACCGGCTGCCGCCGCCGCAGCGCGACCCGCTGTGGAAGCGGATCCTCGTGCACTTCGACGACGTGCTGATCTACGTGCTGCTGGTCGCGGCGGTGCTCAAGGCGATCCTCGGTGACTGGGTGGACTTCACCGTCATCCTCGCCGTCGCCGTGATCAACGCGGCGATCGGCTTCATCCAGGAAGGCCGGGCGGAGAGCGCGCTCGACGCGATCCGCACCATGCTGTCCGTGCACGCGGAGGCGCGGCGCGACGGCGCGTGGGCGAAGGTGGAGGCCGAGGACCTGGTGCCGGGCGACGTGGTGCGGGTGCGCTCCGGCGACCGCGTCCCGGCGGACGTGCGGCTGCTGAGCGCCACCAACCTGCGGGTCGAGGAGTCGGCGCTCACCGGCGAGTCCGTGGCGGCCTCCAAGCGGGTCGACGCCGTCGGCCACGACGCGGGGGTCGGCGACCGCACCAGCATGCTGTTCTCCGGCACCCTCGTGGCGGCCGGCCAGGGCGTGGGCGTGGTGACCGCCACCGGGTCGGCCACGGAGATCGGCCGCATCCAGACGATGATCTCCGAGGTCAGATCCCTGGAGACCCCGCTGACCCGCCAGCTCGACAAGTTCGGCAAGGCGATCGCCGTGATGATCGTCGTGATGGCCGTGGTGATGGTGCTCATCGGGCGGCTGGTGCACCACTTCACCGTGGCGGAGCTGGTCTCGGCGTCGATCGGCTTCGCCGTGGCCGCGGTGCCCGAGGGCCTGCCCGCCCTCGTGACGATCACGCTGGCCCTGGGCGTGCAGCAGATGGCGCGACGTCGGGCGATCACGCGCAAGCTGCCCGCCGTCGAGACGCTCGGGTCCGTCACCACCATCTGCTCCGACAAGACCGGGACGCTCACCAAGAACGAGATGACGGCGCGGTCGGTCCGCACCGGGGGCCGGGAGTTCGCCGTCTCGGGGGCCGGGTACGCGCCCGAGGGCGAGATCACGCTCGCGCAGGGCGCCTCGCCGTCGGCCCGTCCCTCTGCCACGCATGACGTCGCGCCCCGGCACGCCGACCTCGCGGGCGACCCGGACCTCGCGGCCGTCGCGACGGTGATGATGCTGTGCAACGACGCCCGCGTGGTGCCCGGCGGGCCGGAGGGCGGGTCGGACGGGGGGCCGGAGGGTGGCGCGGGCTGGCGGCTGGTGGGCGAGCCGACCGAGGGCGCGCTGCGCACGCTCGGCATGAAGGCGGGGTTCGACACCCGCGGCTGGTCCCGCGTGGACCTGGTGCCGTTCGAGTCCGAGAACAAGTTCATGGCCACCCTCGACCGCGACGCCGACGGCGGGCTGCACGTGCACCTCAAGGGCGCGCCTGATCGGGTGCTGGACCGGTGCGCCACCCAGACCGGCCCGACCGGCGCCGCCGAGCCGCTCGACCGCGCGTTCTGGGAGGCGCAGATCGACGCCATCGGCGGCCAGGGCCTGCGCGTGCTGGCCGCGGCCCGGCGCCGCGCCGACGCCCCGCCGGTCGAGCTTGCCGAGACCCTCACGGACCTCGAGCTGTGCGGCCTGGTCGGCATCGTCGACCCGCCGCGACCCGAGGCGATCGACGCCATCGCACAGTGCCGCGAGGCCGGCATCGCCGTCACCATGATCACGGGCGACCACGCGGGCACCGCGGTCGCGATCGGCCGGGAGATGGGCATCGTCCCGGCGCCCTCCGAGGGCGCCGAGGCGCCGCCGGTGCTCACGGGCCCCGAGCTCGAGGCGATGACCACCGAGCAGCTGCGCGCCGTCGTGCGAGACGTCCACGTGTACGCGCGCACGAGCCCGGAGCACAAGATCCGCATCGTCTCGGCGCTGCAGGCGCACGGCGAGGTGGTCGCGATGACGGGCGACGGCGTCAACGACGCCCCGGCGCTCACGCAGGCCGACGTCGGCGTGGCGATGGGCATCAAGGGCACGGAGGCCACCAAGGAGGCCGCCGAGGTGGTGCTCGCCGACGACAACTTCGCCACCATCGAACGGGCCGTGGAGGAGGGGCGGCGGATCTACGACAACATCCGCAAGTCGGTGCTCTTCCTGCTGCCCACCAACGGCGCGCAGTCGCTGGTGATCCTCGTGGCGGTGCTGTTCGGCCTCACGCTGCCGCTCGCGCCCGTGCAGGTGCTGTGGATCAACATGATCACCGCGGTGACGCTGTCGCTGGGGCTGGCGTACGAGAAGGCCGAGCCGGACGTCATGGGGCGGCCGCCGCGCGACTCCAGGGCGTCGATCCTGGACGCGGTGTTCCTGCGCCGCATCCTCATCGTGTCCCTGCTGATCGGCGGCGCCACGATGGTCGTGTTCTACCTCGAGCGGGCGCAGGAGGCGCCGCTGGCCGAGGCGCAGACGACGGCCGTCACGATGCTCGCCCTGGGCCAGCTCGCCTACCTGTTCAGCTGCCGCTTCCTCGACCGGTCGAGCCTCACGCTCGACGTGCTGCGGGGCAACCGGGTCATCTGGATCTCCGCGGTGGCGCTGATCGCCCTGCAGTGCGTCTTCGTCTACGCGCCGTTCATGCACTCCTGGTTCGACTCGGCGCCCATCGGCCTCGCCGAGTGGGGCAAGACCCTCGCCGCGGCTGTCGTCGTCTTCCTCCTCGTCGAGGCGGTCAAGGCGCTGGGTCGCCGCCGCCACTGACGCGAGGGGCGGCCAGCACTGCCGCGAGTCCTTCCTGCAGGTCCTTGACGAAGTAGCCGGGCAACTCCAGCGACGGGAAGTGTCCCCCGGCCTCGGGCGTCCTCCATCGGACGATCTGTCGGTAGCGCTGTTCGGCCCAGGGGCGCGGACACTTCTCGACGTCGCGGGGATACATCGTGAGCGCCGCCGGGACGTCGACCCGGAGGTCGGGGTCCAGCGAGTTGTGGCTCTCGTAGTAGATGCGGGCCGCCGAGGCGCCGGTCCGCGTCAGCCAGTACAGGGTGACGTCGTCAAGCACCCTGTCCAGGGAGATCGTCTCGAACGGGCTGTCCTCGGTGTCCGACCACTCGGCGAACTTGTCGAGGATCCAGGCGAGGAGCCCGACCGGTGAGTCGACGAGCGCGTAGCCGATTGTCTGCGGTCGGGTCGCCTGCTGCTCCGCGTACGCCCCGCGGCGGCGCCAGAAGTCACGGGTCTCCTCGGTCCACTCGCGCTCGAGGGCCGTCAGCCCGTCCGTCGTCAGCCCGGGCGGCCCCTCCGCGAACGTGGTGTGGATGCCGAGGACGTGCTCCGGGAACCGGCCGGCGAGCACCGTGGTGATGTTCCCGCCCCAGTCGCCGCCGTGGGCGAGGAACCTGTCGTAGCCGAGCCGTCCCATCAGCTCCACCCAGGCGGCCGCGATCTTCTCGGTTCCCCACCCGGTGGTGGCCGGCCTGTCGCTGTAACCAAAACCCGGGAGCGACGGGACCACGACGTGGAACGCCGGCGCGGCTGCGTCCTTCGGATCTGCCAGCTCGTCGACGACATCGATGAACCGGACGATGCTGTCCGGCCAGCCGTGCGTCAAGAGCAGGGGAGTGGCGTCTTCCCGCGGGGAGCGGCGGTGCAGGAAGTGGATTCCCAGGTCGTCGATGGTCGTGCGGAACTGGCCGATCTCGTGGAGGCGCTCTTCGAACGACCGCCAGTCGTACCCGGTGCGCCAGTAGTGCACGACGTCGACGAGGTCGGCCAGGGGAACGCCCTGGTCCCATCGGCGCGGGTCGGGCGCGGGGCGGTAGACCGTCTCCGCCTCCGGCAGCCGCGCCGCGGCCAGCCGCGCGCGCAGGTCCTCGAGGTCGGCGTCCGGCGCGTGGGCTTCGAACGCCTGCACGTCGTGGGTCGGGCTGGGCATGAGACCTCCTGGCCGTCGCGGGAGCCGGCGAGCATCGATGCGAACCGGCTAAGACGGTTCTACCAGGCGTTCGCCGCGGTGTGCAACCGGCTATGGTGGTTCCATGCCCGCAGAGTTCCCTGACTTCCGCCTCGGGAGCGTGTTGGCGACCAGCTTCACGGCGACCCTGACGGAGCGTCGTGGCGACCCTGTGGAGCGCATCCCCACGCCGCAGCGGCTCGTCGACTGGCTGGCGGTGAACGGCCTCGCCGTGGACTCCTGCACCACCGCCCAGCTCGACCTCGCGCGGGAGCTGAGGGAGTCGATCCACGCCGCCGCGACAGCGGCCGCGACCCACGACGCGCTCCCCGCGTCCGCCGTCCACGTCATCAACGAGCGCAGCGTCCAGGGCCGGGCCGCGGCCGTCCTGACGTTCGAGGGCGGCCGGGTGTGGCGACTCAGCTCGGCGTCCCGCGTGGAGGATGCCCTCGGCGTCATCGCCGCCGACGCGATCAGCATCATCTCCGGCGAACGAGACGGAAAGCTGGCCCTGTGCGCGTCGCCGACGTGCCAGGCCGCCTTCTTCGACACCAGTCAGAGCCGCACCCGCAGGTGGTGCGACATGAACACGTGCGGGAACCGGCAGAAGAAGGCGCGCTTCCAGGCCAACCAGCGCAAGCACGGGACCGCCGCGCGGGCGGGCGTCGCACCAACCCCTCGCGCGCCCGTCTGAGCCGAACCATAGGCCTGGCCCCGGCGCCGGCCAGGTGTCAGCAACCCGTTCCCGGCCTACGTCGTCCTGACCCGACGCCTACAGGCAGGAGCGCCATCATGACCAGCGCGTCCGCAGGCAGGGAGCACCACCAGCGCCGCGACCAGCTCTCGCCGGGCCAGCGGGCCGACCGCCTCAAGGAGCGCGTGTATGTCACCATCGCGGCGCTGGCGGTGGTGCTCGTCATGCGCGGCCATGCCGAGGGGATCGAGCCCGGCCGGGCGGCGTCCACCCTGCTCATCACGGTCGCCGCGGGCGATCGCGGGGGTGGTCGGCGCGGCCGGCCGGGCGGGTCTTCTCCCCGGCTGGACCCGGGAGTGTCGGTCCCGGCGGGCGACCTGGTGGCCGTCGTCGACCGGTTGACACGACGGCCGTCTCGGCGCGCGGACCTGCCCTGATGGTGCAACGATCGGCCGCAGCAACAGCGCTACCACGCCCCGGTGACGACCAGCCGCCGTGACTTCAGGAGGACATGAAGATGGCGCACGAGGGCACCGCGACGTCGGCGAACGCCACGACGAGCGGGACGACGAAGGTCTCGCTGCTGACGCTGACGGCGATGGTCGTCGGGTCGATGGTCGGCGCCGGCGTGTTCTCGCTGCCGCGCCGGTTCGCGCAGGAGACGGGCGTCATGGGCGCCCTCATCGCGTGGGTGGTGGCCGGCGCGGGCATGCTGATGCTCGCGTTCGTCTTCCAGCGCCTCGCGATGCGCAAGCCCGACCTCGACGCCGGCGTCTACGCCTACGCGAAGGCGGGCTTCGGCGAGTACACGGGCTTCTTCGCCGCCGCCGGCTACTGGGCCAGCGCGTGCGTCGGCAACGTCGTCTACTGGGTGCTCATCACGTCGACGCTGGGCCAGTGGATCCCCGCGCTCGGCGAGGGGGACACCGCCCTGGCGCTCGTGTGCTCCGCCGTCGGCCTGTGGCTGTTCTTCCTGCTGGTGCGGCGCGGGATCAAGGAGGCGACGGCGATCAACCGGATCGTCACGGTCGCCAAGCTCATCCCGATCATCGTCTTCGTGCTGCTCGCGCTGTTCGTCTTCGACCCGTCCGCCTTCGCGGAGAACTGGGGCGGGGCGGACTACGCCGGCTCCCTGTTCGACCAGGTGCGCGGCACGATGCTGGTGACGGTCTTCGTTTTCCTCGGCGTCGAGGGGGCGAGCGTCTACTCCCGGCATGCGAAGCGCCGCGAGGACGTCGGCCGCGCCACGATCCTGGGGTTCGTGAGCGTGCTCGCGATCTTCGCGTCCGTGACCATCGTTTCCTACGGCATCATGCCGATGGGCGAGATCGCCGAGCTGCGCCAGCCGTCGATGGCGGGCGTGCTCGAGGCGGCCGTCGGCGACTGGGGCAGCGTCTTCGTCGGCGTCGGGCTGATCATCTCGGTGCTCGGCGCGTACCTGGCGTGGACGCTGATGGCGGCCGAGGTGCTGTTCGTGGCCGCCAAGGACCGCGACATGCCCCGCTTCCTCGCCCGCCAGACGGACCAGGACGTGCCGGTGAACGCCCTCCTGCTGAGCACGTCGCTCTCGACGGTCGTGCTGGTCCTGACGTACTTCTCCGAGGACGCGTTCGACTTCGCGCTCGACATGACCGCCGTCATGACCCTCATCCCGTTCCTGCTCGCGGCGCTCTACGCCGTCAAGCTCCGCGCGACGCGCGAGACCTACGACGGCGCTCGCCCCGCCACGCTGCGCGGGGACATGGTGGTCGCGGTGCTCGCGACGGCCTACACCGCGTTCCTGGTCTTCGCGGCCGGGATCGGCCTCCTGCTGGTCTCGTTCATCTTCTACGCCCCGGCCACGATCCTGTTCGTCATGACGCGTCGCGAGCAGCGGCGCAAGGTCTTCACCCCCGCCGAGCTGACCCTGTTCGTGGTGGTGGTCGCCATCGCGGTGGTCGCCGTCGTCGGGCTCGTCACCGGGTGGATCTCGATCTGACCCCACCGCGCCGTCACCGGCTCGGCACTGTCGTCATCTCCGCCGACGAAAGGTTGCTCTCCCATGACCACCGCCCCGTCCACGCAGACGTCCCGCGCCCACGGCGTCCACTCGGAGGTCGGCCGGCTCCGCAAGGTGCTGGTGTGTGCGCCGGGCCTCGCGCACGAGCGGCTCACGCCCACGAACTCCGACGAGCTGCTGTTCGACGACGTCATGTGGGTGGAGTCCGCGCAGCGCGACCACCTGGACTTCGTGAACAAGCTGACCAACCGGGGCGTGGAGGTCGTGGAGCTGCACGACCTGCTGGCGCAGACGATGGCGATCCCCGAGGCCCGGGACTGGCTGCTGGACCGCAAGGTGGTGCCGAACCGCGTGGGGCTCGGCCTCGTGGACGGCACGCGGGCGTACCTCGAGTCGCTGACGGAGCGCGAGCTGTCCCGGTTCCTCGTCGGCGGCCTGTCGACGCACGACCTGCCCGCCGAGTTCCGCTCCGACTACGTGAACCTGGCGCGCGAGTCCACGGGTACCCCCGAGTACCTGCTGCCCCCGCTGCCCAACACGCTCTACACGCGCGACACGACGTGCTGGGTCTACGGCGGGCTCACCATGAACCCGCTGTACTGGCCGGCGCGCAAGGACGAGACGCTGCTGATGAAGGCGATCTACGCCTTCCACCCGGAGTACGTGGGCTCCACCGTGTGGTGGGGCGACCCGGAGCAGGACTGGGCCCAGGCGACCATCGAGGGCGGCGACGTCATGCCGGTCGGCAACGGCACCGTGCTGATCGGCATGAGCGAGCGCACGTCGCGGCAGGGCATTTCCCAGCTCGCCAAGGCGCTCTTCGACGCGGGCGCGGCCGAGCAGGTCGTGGTGGCCGGGATGCCGCGCCTGCGCGCGGCGATGCACCTGGACACCGTGTTCACGTTCGCGGACCGCGACCTCGTGACCGTGCACCCGACGATCGTGAACGGCATCCACTCCTTCACCCTGCGCCCGTCCGACAAGACGCCGGGCGTCGAGGTGACGGACGAGGGCGACACCCCGTTCGTCGACGTCGTGGCCCGGTCGCTCGGGCTGCCGCGGCTACGGGTGGTCGAGACCGCCGGCGACGCGTACGCGTCCGAACGCCAGCAGTGGGACTCCGGGAACAACGCCGTCGCGCTCGAGCCCGGCGTCGTGTTCACCTACGACCGCAACACGCTGACCAACGCCGCGCTGCGCCGGGCCGGGGTCGAGGTGATCACGATCGTCGGCGCCGAGCTGGGTAGGGGCCGCGGCGGCGGGCACTGCATGACCTGCCCGATCGTGCGCGACCCGCTGGACTGACGGGCGGGTCGCCGCCAGTATGTCCCCCCATGACGACAGCGCTGGTGCTCATCGACCTCATGCCCCGCATCGTGGGGCTGCCCCTGGAGCCGTACTCGGGCGAGGACGTGCTGCGCCGGTGCCGGCAGCTCGCCATCGCCGCCCGCGCCCGCGGCGATGTCGTGGCCCTGGTGTGCGTCGACCGCCCGGGGGTGGACGAGCAGCCGCCGGGCAGCGACCTCGTGGAGGGCCTGGCCGAGCCCGACGACGTGCTCGTGGTGAAGCACGCCGTCGGCGCCTTCCACCACACCGACCTCCACGGCCGGCTCCAGGCCCGCGGGGTCACCTCGCTGGTGCTCGCGGGCCTGGTCACCACCATGGGCGTCGAGTCCACCGCCCGCTCGGCATCCGACCTCGACTACGAGCTGGAGTTCGTCGAGGACGCGATGTCCGGCCTCGCCGGGGACGAGCACGAGATGGCGGTGCGCCGCACGTTCCCGCGCTTCGGCCGGGTGCGCACCACCGCCGACTACCTCTGAGCACGAACTTGCACGAACCGGGCGGAATACCCGTGGCCCAGGTCACTGTTCGACCCGTCGTGACCCTGCTGACGCGCGCCGCCTCGTTCCTGCACGAACTCGACATCCTCGACACCCTCGCGGCCGCGACGGCCGTGCAGGTCGTCTCCGCGCGCGAACCCGGCCGGCCGCAGCGCGGCTGGGTGGTGCAGCTGGGACACGACCTGTACGTGCGCTCGTCGCCCGACGCGGTGCGGCACGCCGGTGGCGGGCGGGCGCACCTCCAGATCGACGGCACCCGCCAGCCCGTCGTGCTCGCCGAGGTGGCGCCGGAGCTGCACTCCCTGCTCGACGACGCTTACGTGGCGAAGTACGGCCGCTGCGCGCCGGAGAAGGTCGGCGAGGTCACCTCCGACCGCGCCGCCGCGGGCACGTTCCGTGTGCGGCTGCGGCGGCCGTCCTGGTCGGAGCGGCTCGAGGCCGCGCTCGACTCCGCGCGCGCGTGGCGCGGTCAGCGCGCCGAGGTGCCCTGCCCCACCTGCTGAGGTCGGTGCGCGGCGAGCGGCGCCGCCTCCTCGAGGCGGGCGTCGAGCATCCGCACCGTGGCGTCGACGGTGGCCAGCGTGGGCGCGTCGTGCGAGACGAGGAGCGTGGCGGCGCCGGACTCGCGGGTCAGGCCGGTGATGAGCTCGACCACCTGCGTGCCGCGCTCGTGGTCGAGCGCCGACGTGGGCTCGTCGACGAGCAGCACCTCGGGCCGCCGGACCAGGGCGCGCGTGGGGTCGCCGCGTGGTGCGGGTGCACGACCGGTCGGTCGACACCCCCCGCGGGGCCCGGTGGCCGGACGCCGCGTGGATCGGCGGCTGCGTGGCCGTGGGTGGTGCTGCTGTGGCTCTCGCCGGCGGCGTTGTGGATCGCGTTCCCGCTGATGCTGCTGCAGATGCACGTCCTCGGGCCGCACCGCGGTGTCGTCGCGGTGGCGCTGACGACGGTGCTCGCCGTGGCCGCCGGCGGCGCACGGTCGAGGAGCTGACGCAGGCGCGCCAGCACCACGCCCAGGCCGAGCGGGAGCGCGCGGTCACGGACGAGCGCGCCCGGCTGGCCCGGGACATCCACGACACGCTCGCGCAGTCGCTCTCCGCCATCGAGCTGCTGCTGCGGGCCGCCGACGACGCCATCCGCGCCGACGACGAGCGGGCGTGCGCCCTCGTCGGCCAGGCGCGCGACGCGGCGCGGGACCGCCTCGCCGAGGCGCGCCGCGTGGTCCGGGGACCTCACCCCGACCGACCTCGAGCGCACCACGCTGCTCGCGGCGCTGCGGACCATGGCAGACCGGACGGCGACCGCCTACAACGACACCAGCGGCATCGATCTCACCGAGGCCGCGAGCGTGAAGATGCAGCTCAACGCCACCAGGACCTGGCCGGCGACATCTGCACAAGGTCAGTCTTCCGTCACCGGGTGACGGCGCGTGCCGAGTGCCGCTCAGCACGGGAGTCCGGCAGGCCAGATGCGTCGAGCGGGTCGGGATCGGCGGGCGAGATGAGCGTGCGGCCGGTGAGGTCGACAGGGTCGGCGACGGGGTCGCGGGACACGCGGCCGGTGGGTGACGTCCAGACGAGCGTGCCGTCGGCGTCCTGCCGGGCGTGCCAGCGCGTCTCGTGCTTCAGCACATGGTGGCGACGACAGAGATGCGCCAGGTTGCCCGCGACGGTGCGACCGCCGTCGGCCCACGCGACGGTGTGGTCGACGTCGCAGCGGACGGGCGGGCGGGTGCACCCCGGGAAGCGGCACGAGCCATCGCGCGAGCGTAGGTACGAGCGCAACGCCGCCGGGACGGTGTAGGTGCCGGCGTCCGTGGTCTGGGCCGCACCGGAGAACGGATCCACCAGCAGCCGACGCAGCGACGGAGCCTCGGCCGTCAGAAACGACGCCATCCCCGGGTCGATCGGGCCGTGCCCGGCCAGCTCTGCCGGGTCGTCCGACCGGCCAAGCAGCGCCAGCACGGGCACCGTGACCTGTACGCGCGGGGCGATCCTTCGGGCGTGGTCGGCGAGGTCTGGCACGAGGCCCGCGGACAGCTCCGCAGCCAAGTCGGTGGCCGGGTCAGTGTCGACCGCCGGTGGGCCCGAGGTGTCCGGGGCGCGTGTGTCCTCGGCGCCGGCGAGCAGCAGGGCGGCGCACGCATCGGCACGGAGCTGAGACAGGGTGCGGTGGTCTCCCACCTCCCGGGCAGTGCGGGCGGTGGTGGTCAGGCGGTCGAGGGCGGCGTGGGCGGTGGTGGCTGGCAGGTAGGCGCTGAGCCAGGCCATGCCGTCGGCGGCCGGGTCGACGAACACGGCGCGCTTCGCCGCCGCCTTCGCGTGCCGTGCTGTGAACGGCTCGGGGTGCGCGCGGTCCCGGGCCCGGCGCAGGCAGGTACGGAACTGGGCCAGGGTCGTCGTCGCCGCCCGGGGTAGGGCCTCGGCCTGCACGGCCGCCCTTGCCTGGGCGTCGGGGAGGTCGGCGAGCACGTCGGCCATCGCCGTCGCGTGGCGGGCGCCGATCCGCCCGCGGCGAAGCTCGGCGAGCGTGGCCGACCCCGACGAGGTCAGGGTCTGCGCCGTCTCGACCAGGTGCTCTGCCTGCTGCTCGCCGACGTGCAGCGTGGTCGCGACGTCCGCCGCGAACGCCCGCCGTGCCAGCTCGTGCTGCCGGGACGTGCCCGCGCGCAGCACCCGGAGCTCCTCGCCCGCCAGCAGGTCAGGCTCGCACCGGACGGCCGCGCGGCGCGTCCGCTCCACGGCCAGGAGCTTCTCGCCCTCCAGGGCGTTGATCCGGGCCTGGACCCGCGCCACGTCTTCGAGCGCGGCCGAGACGTCGTGCACGGTCGTCGGGCCCGTGGGCGAGAGCATGTCGTCCCACGGCGTCGTGACGACCGGCAGGTCGTCGACGACGCTCTCGAGCACTCCGGTCATGCGTCGTCCACCTCCTCGTCGCGACCCACGCAATCGAACACATGTTCGACTCTAGCGGTCGGACGATCATCGCACCAGGCCCGATGCCCGCCTGTGGACAACCTGTCGCCGGCAGGAATCGCGTTGCCCGCTGCGCCGACGGTCGGGCAGAGTCCCGGTCATGACGATCCGCTACCCCCGACCCCTGCGCCCCGGCGACACGATCGGCGTGACCGCGCCGTCGTCGGGCGTCCCTGCCCCGCTCCAGGGCCGGCTGCGGCACGCCGTCGAGGTCGTGCGAGCGCAGGGTTATGACGTCCGGGTCGGCGCGACCGCGACGGGGGAGGGGATCGTCAGCGCCCCCGCCGACGTCCGCGCCGCGGAGCTCACGACCATGCTCACCGACCCGGCCGTGCGCGCCGTGGTGCCGCCGTGGGGCGGGACGCTCGCGGTCGACCTGCTGGGGCGTCTCGACTGGGAGGCGCTCGCGGCCGACCCGACGTGGCTGGTCGGCTACTCGGACGTGTCCACCGTGCTGCTGCCGCTCACGCTGCGCACCGGCGTCGCGACGCTGCACGGGCAGAACCTCATGGACACCCCCTACGACGTGCCCGACGGCCTGCTGGGCTGGTGGGACGTCGCGGCCGCGGAGCAGTCCGCCGCGCCGGGCGCCGCGCTCGTGCAGCGCTCCCCGCGCCGCTTCCGGTCCGACGGCTGGGACGACTGGGAGGCGCACCCCGACGCCTCGACCTGGACCTTCGACGACGCCGGGTCGTGGCTGCGGCTCGACGCCGGCGCCGGCGCCGAACCGGACGCGCCGGTCGACGTCTCCGGCCGGCTGATCGGAGGCTGCGTGGACACGGTCGCCCTCCTCGCCGGCACGCCGTACGGCGACGTGCCGCGGTTCGCCGCCGAGCACGCGCCCGAGGGCCTGGTCGTCTACCTGGACATCTGCGAGTGGCGCGCGGACGACGTCGGCCGGGCGATGTGGGCGATGCGCCACGCGGGTTGGTTCGACGCCGCGCACGCGGTGCTGGTCAGCCGCACGCACGCCCCCGCCGCCGACGGCTTCACCCAGCACGACGCGGCCCGCGACGCGCTCGGCGACCTGGGGATCCCGGTGCTCGGCGACGTCGAGTGCGGGCACATGCCGCCGTACCTGGCCCTGGTGAACGGCGCGCTCGCGCGCGTGCAGCACGGCCCGGACGCGTCGGTGATCACGCAGCACCTCGTGGCGTGAGGGCACGGGTCGCCCGCGCGAGCGGGTGAGATTCCGGAGCGTCATCTGGGCGTCGTGGGGCGTTCACCTGCGGTTCCGATCCTGAGGCAAGGATCCGGACGGGCGCAGTCCGCGCCCCGACGAACCGGAGGAACACATGACGAACGGAGCGACCTCCCGCCACCACGACCCGAGGGCCCGCGCAGCGCGGGCCCTCGCGGGGTGCGCCGCCGCGGGCGCCCAGGACGCCGCGACCCCGGCCTCCGCGACCCCGGCCGCCTCGTCAGCCTCCGCGGTCCGTACGGCCGTGCCCGTCGACGCGGCCGCGGCGGCCGGGCTCGCCGGGGTGCTCGCCGGGACGACGGGGGTCGTGCTCGACCTCAGCTCCTGAAGGGCGGTGACGGCGCCCGCGGGCGCCGGCAGTCCGGGAGGGCCTCAGCAGTCGGGGAGCATCCTGGCGACCTCGGGAGACGCCTGCGCCACGATCGCGCGGGCGGAGTCGCCCAGGGTGGCGAGCTGCTCGGGAGTGAGGGCGTCGACGACGAGTCGGCGGGCCTCGGCCACGTGCCCGGGCGCGGTCTCGCGGAGCTTCTCCGCGCCCGCCTCGGTGAGAACCGCGGCCGTGCGCCGCCCGGCCTCGTGGCACTCGCGGCGCTCCACCCAGCCCGCGCGCTCGAGGCGGGTCACCGCGTGCGACAGCCGCGACGGCGAGACCTGGGTGAGCGCGGCGAGGTCGGTCATGGGCAGCAGCTTCCCGGGGGAGGTGTCCAGGCCGACGAGGACCTGGTACTCGAACGTGTTCATCCCCGCGTCGCGCTTGAGCTGGGCGTCGAGCGCGGCCGGCAGGGTGAGGAGGAGGGCCATGAGCGCCTTCCAGTCCTGCGACTGGTCGGCCGTCAGGGACGGCACAGCGGTGTCCGTCGTCAAGGTCATGCCCTCGACCCTACCCGTGCCCTTGAATGTTCAAGTCGGTGTGGGTTACGTTCGCCTTGAACATTCAAATGGCGCCCCGGGCAACCGGCGGCGCACCTTCGCGAGGAGCACCCGCATGACCGTTCTGCGTATCGACGCGAGCATCCAGGGCCCCCGGTCTTCGAGCAGCGCGCTCGCCGACCACGTCACCGAGCAGATCGCCGCCGCGCGCCCGGACGAGACGGTCCGCACCCGGTACCTCGGTGCCGACCCGCTCCCGGCGCACGCCTGGGCGGCCGCCATCGCCGGCGCGCAGCTCCCCGAGGCGGAGCGCAGCCCCCAGGAGGCCGAGTCGATCGCGCTCGCCGCGGAGCTGGTCGAGGAGCTGCGCGAGGCCGACGCCGTCGTGCTCGCCTTCCCGCTCTACAACTGGGGCGTGTCCCAGCACGTCAAGACGTGGGTCGACCTGGTCATCGCCGGGGCGGGCGCGGCCGCCACCCTGCTCGACGGCATCCCGGTCGTCCTGCTCACCACGCGCGGCGGGGCCTACGGCCCCGGAACGCCCAAGGAGGGCTGGGAGCACAGCATCGGCTACCTGCGCCGCATCCTCGAGGACGTCTGGGGCGCGGACCTCACCGTGATCGAGCGCGAGCTGACCCTGGTCGGCGTCAACCCCGCGATGGACGGGCTCGAGGAGCCGGCCGCGCTGGCCCGCAAGCAGGCCGAGGAGGCCGCCGCCGCGGCCGGCCGCGCGCTCGCCACGCGCTGAGCAATGCTCGGACGGGCCGCGGTCAGGAGTCCTGGCCGCGGCCCCGTCGCGTCCCGGGAGCGCGGAGCGGCTCCGTGGTGAACAGCCCGCGGTGCAGGATCTCGCGCACCTGCTGGCCGCGCGGCGCGTCTGTCGCGCGGTCCTCGACCGCGAGCGCGGACATCGCCATGGGCAGCGCGAGCATGACGTGGCGGGTCGTGACCCCGGGATGGACGACGCCGGCCGCCAGACCGCGCTCGAGGAGCGGGTCGAACGTCTCCGCGGTGCGCCGCGCGAGGTCATGGAAGTCGGGGGTCTCGCTGTGGGCGATGAGCAGGGCGAGCGAGGGTGACGCCACCTGCACGTCGAGCACGAAGTGGAAGAGGTCGACCACGTCGTCGTCGCTGCCGGTCAGGTCGGCGGCGCGGGCCTCGATGTCGGCGACGTTCTGCTGCAGGACGGCGGAGGCGAGCGCCTCGCGGCTGACGAAGTGGCGGTGCAGCGTGGTGCGGCTGACCCCGGCGGCGACGGCGATCTCCTCGAGCGGCGCGTCGGGGCCGAGGGCGGCGAAGGTGCGGCGCGCGGCGTCGACGAGGAGCTCGCGGTTGCGCGTCGCGTCCCGTCGGGTCGGTGCCTCGGCCATATGGCGAGGGTAACGAGGGCGGTCGGCCCAGGCCCGGAGGCAGAAACGTACGTTGATGTACGGTTTTGTTGCGGGAGGTGACACCGCCCCTCGCGCCCGACTTCGTGCCACCGACGAGAGGCCCGACTTGACCGCCACGACGACACCCCCGGCCCTGCACGCTGACCTGGGCTTCGACCCCGACGCCCTGCGCGAGAAGTACCGGCAGGAGCGCGACCGGCGTATCCGCCCGGACGGCAACGCCCAGTATCGCCGGGCCGCCGGCGAGTTCGGGTACTACGCGAAGGACCCCTACACCCCGCGAGCCGAGCGCGAGGCGCTCACCGACCGCGTCGAGGTGCTGGTCGTGGGCGGCGGCTTCGGCGGCCTGCTCACGGGCGCGCGGCTGCGCGAGGCCGGTGTCGGGTCGGTGCGCATGATGGACGAGGCCGGGGACTTCGGCGGCACCTGGTACTGGAACCGGTACCCGGGCATCCACTGCGACATCGAGTCGTACGTGTACATGCCGCTGCTGGAGGAGACCGGGTACGTGCCGCGGTGGCGGTACGCCCCCGGTGAGGAGATCCGGCGGCACGCCGTGCGGATCGCCGAGCAGTACGGCCTGTACCGCGACGCCGTCTTCCACACCCGGGTCACCGAGCTGACGTGGGACGAGGACGCCGCCGAGTGGCTCGTGCGCACCGACCGGGGCGACGCGATGCGCGCCCGGCACGTCGTCGTCTCCTCGGGCACGCTCTCCCAGCCGAAGCTGCCCGGTATCCCCGGCATCGAGGACTTCCGCGGCCATACCTTCCACACCAGCCGGTGGGACTACGGCTACACCGGCGGGGGCGGCGACGGCGGACTCACCGGCCTGGCGGACAAGCGGGTCGCCGTGGTCGGCACCGGGGCCACGGGGCTGCAGGCCATCCCGCACGTCGCCCGCGACGCGCAGCACCTGTTCGTCTTCCAGCGCACGCCCTCGTCGGTGGACGTGCGCGACAACCGCCCCACCGACCCGGAGTGGGCGGCCTCGCTCACTCCGGGCTGGCAGCGCGAGCGCATGGAGAACTTCCTCGCGATCCTCGCGGGCGAGGAGGTCGACGAGGACCTCACGCGCGACGGCTGGACCTCCACCGCACGCCTGCAGCGCAAGATGATCAGCGGCGCCGTCGACACGACGCTCGACCCCGAGGAGCGAGAGCGGCTCGACGAGCTCGCGGACTTCGCGAAGATGAACGAGATCCGGGCCCGGGTGGACGACGTCGTCGACGACCCCGCCATCGCCGAGGCGCTCAAGCCCTGGTACCGGTACATGTGCAAGCGCCCCGGGTTCAGCGACCAGTACCTGCAGGCGTTCAACCGGCCGGACGTCACCCTCGTGGACACCGCCGACCACGGCGGGATCACGCGGATGACGGAGACGGGCGTCGTCGTGGGGGACCCGGGCTCGGAGGTCGAGTACGAGGTGGACTGCGTCGTCTTCGCCACGGGATTCGAGACGGGCGTCTCCGGCGTGGTGTCGGGCACGCTCCCGGTGCACGGCCGCGGCGGCACCCCGCTGCTCGAGGCGTGGGGCCGCGGCCCGCGGACCCTGCACGGCTTCTACTCCCACGGCTTCCCCAACCTGTTCCACCTGGGGACCATGCAGAACGCGAACTCCGTGAACTTCGTGCACATCCTGTCCGAGCAGGCCGGCCACATCGCCGCCGTCGTCGCCGAGGCGCGCAAGGCCGGCGCCCGCTACGTCGAGCCGACGGCGGAGGCCGTGCAGGGCTGGTGCGACACGATCGCGGAGGTCGCCGTGGACAACGTCGACTTCCAGGCCGAGTGCACGCCCGGCTACTACAACGCCGAGGGCAGGCCGCGCTCTCGTGTGAACGGGTTCAGCCCCGGCCCCGTCGCGTTCCACCGGGTGCTCGCCGAGTGGCGCGAGGGCGGCATGGACGACGTGCTCGTGATGCCCGTGGGCCAGGTCGACCGGGCGGAGGGCTGACCGGTGCGCAGCACGAACAGTGACCGCTCCGGCCGCCCGATCGCCCTGGCGGTGACGGCTGCCCTCGCGCTGCCGCTGGCCGGGTGCGCGGCGTCGCCCGGTGGGTCCGAGGAGGGGGCGGCCGCCGTCCCCGAGCAACGGACCGCCGAGCGCGTGCTCCAGGTGACCTCGGTGCACGACGAGACGGGGATGACCCTGCTCGAGGGCCCGACGTTCGGCGAGGACGGCAGGCTCTACCTCGTCGACGTCACCGCGCCCGCGGGCGACCCCAAGGTGATGGCGATCGACCTGGGGTCGGGCGACGTGAGCCCGGTGTTCACCGACGACTCCGGGGTGTACACGTCGGCACAGTTCGGCCCGCACGACGGGCGGCTGTACCTCACCGACTACGCCGGCGGCCGGGTCATCAGCGTCACGCCCGATGGCGAGGACCCGCAGGTGGTCGCCGAGGGCGAGGTCGACGGTCGCACGACGCAACCGGACGACCTGACGTTCGACGACGCCGGGAACATGTTCGTCACGGACTCGGCGTACACGACGTACCCCGACGCCGAGGCGTCGGGGCGGGTGCTGAGGTTCGACCGGGACACCGGCGATGCGACCGTGCTTGCCGACCACCAGCCGAACCCCAACGGGATCTCGTTCGACCTCGACGGCGGCGCGCTCTGGGTCAGCCAGCTCGACGCGAACCACATCGACCACCTCATCCTCGACGAGGGCGGAACCGCCGTGACGTCGGGGCACACGGCGATCCACGTCGACGGCGGCACGACGCAGACCGACTCCAACGCCGTCGACGCGGCGGGGAACGTCTACCAGGGAGTGCACGGCGAGCCGCGCATCCTCGTCTACTCCCCGGACGGCACGCCCCTGGCCACGATCGCCGTCCCCGCGGCCGACGAGGGCCTCGAGTCGGCGACGAACCTCGCCATCCGGCCCGGCACGACGGACGCCTACGTGACCGTGAGCGGACCCGCGGGCGGCTTCGTCTATCGGTTCGACGCGCTGGCCGAGGGGGTGCGGCAGTCCAACGGGGGCTGACGCGGCGCCCGCCCGAATGCGTGGCGGCCCGTGCCGGTACGGTGCGGCGATGACCATCGCGCTGCTCGGCGACCACGGCGACCACACCAGCCACCGGGAGCTCGACGCCCTCGTGCCGCGGCTCGCGGACGAGCTCGGCGTCGAGGCCGTGTGGGTGCCGACCGACTCGCCGTTCGACGTCGCCGCGTACGACGGCCTGTGGCTCGTGCCCGGGTCGCCGTACGCGGACGACGCCGCCGTGCTGCGCGCGATCACCGCGGCCCGCGAGGGCGGCGTCCCGTTCCTCGGTACGTGCGCCGGCATGCAGTACGCGGTCGTGGAGCTCGCCCGGAACGTCCTGGGCGGCCCCGCGAGCCATGCCGAGGCCGACGGCGAGGCCGACGACAACGTCGTGGCGGCCCTCGCCTGCTCGCTGTACGGCGAAGAGCGCGTCGTGACGCCGGGTCGCGGGCACGCGGTTCGCGTCGTGGGTCGCCGAGCCGTTCGTCGGCATGCACTACTGCCAGTACGCGCCGACGCCGGAGGCCGTGCGGGCCCTGGAGCGCGCGGGCGTCGTGGTCGGCGCCGTCGCGGACGACGCCGGCGCCGAGGTGCTCGAGCTGACCGGCCACCCGTTCTTCGTGGCCAGCCTCTTCCAGCCCCACCTCGGCGCGTCCGCGGGCCTGCCGATCCACCCGCTCGTGCGGGCCTTCGTCGAACCTCTCTGAGCGCGCCCGGCCCCGGGTCGTCAGCGCGCGGCCCAGGGGCGATGATCGAGCGGTGGGCCCGGCGGACGGAGGTCCGGGATGGGCGAGTACGGCACCGACGACGACGCCGCGGACTTCGCGGCGCTGCTGCGACGCTGGGGCGCCGCAATCGTGGCGAACGACCCGGGCGCCATCGAGGAGTTCGTCGACCCCGGCTGGACGATCGTCGGGGTGGACGGCGAGGTCCAGGAGCGCGCCGGCTTCCTCACGCTCGTCGCCTCGGGGGACCTGGTGCACTCGGAGCTGTCGTCCGAGCTGATCGCGGTGCGCGTGCACGACGACGTCGCGGTCACGCTCGGGCGGGGCGTCTCCGCGGGGACGTGGCGCGGGTCGCCGTTCCGCGACGAGGAATGGTCGGTCGACACGTTCGTGCACGACGACGCCCGGTGGCGCTGCGTGCACACGGTGGTGCTCCCGGCGGGCCGGTGAGGTCTCAGGCGTGGAATGCGCGCCCCATGACCTCGCGCGCTGGGCCCGTGCGGTCGAGGAAGCCGACGTCGCCCGCGAGCAGCTCCCGCGCGGCGGTGACCAGCCCGGACAGGGCGTCCCACGCGAACGTGCCGCCCACGGAGATCCGTGCGACGCCCGCCTCCGCGAGCTCGGCCGGCGTGGGCCCGCCCGCCAGCAGCAGGGCGTTGACCGGCCGGTCGACCTCGCGGCACAGCGTCGCGATCTGACCGGCCTCGCGCAGCCCGGGCGCGTAGAGGACGTCTGCGCCGGCCTGCTGGTACGCCTGCAGCCGGTCGATCGTGTCCGCCTGGTCGCCGCGGCCGTGGAGGTGGTTCTCGCAGCGCGCGGTGAGGACGAGGCCGCCGCCCGACGCTTCGGCGGCCGCCGCGACCCGCTCGACGGCGAGGGAGCGGTCGTAGATCGGGTCGTCGGTGCGACCCGTGTGGTCCTCGATCGAGCACCCGGCCAGGCCCGTCCCGCGCGCGTCGGCCACGGTGCGCGCGACGTCGGCGGGGGAGTCGGCGAAGCCGTTCTCCAGGTCGGCGCTCACCGGCAGGTCGACGGCGGCGACCAGCGCCGCGGCGTTGTCGAGCGCCTCGGCACGGGTGACGGCGCCGTCCGGCCGCCCGAGCGTGGCCGCGAACCCGCTGCTCGTCGTCGCGAGCGCGGTGAACCCGAGAGAGGCCAGGATCCGCGCGGAGCCGGCGTCCCAGGCGTTGGGCAGCAGCAGCGGGTCGCCCGGGCGGTGCAGGGCGAGGAAGGCGGACGCGACGGGGGACGACATGCCGCCGACGCTAGCCACGGCCACCGACGCCCGGCCCGGGGCCTCGCCCGCGGCGGGGACGGTCGCTAGGCTCGGGCCTCGTGACGTGCCGATCCGACCGCGGCGCCGGGAGCGCCGCGTGAGCCGCGAACGCTTCCCGCGCTGGGTCTACGAGAAGGGCACGGAGCCCGACCCCCGGTTCTCCCTCGCGAACGAGCGGACCATCCTCGCGTGGATCCGCACGTCCCTCGGCCTCATCGCGGGCGGCACCGCGCTCGAGGCGCTCGACCTGCCGATGGAGCCGCGGCTGCGGTTGGCTGCGGCGATCGTGCTGCTGGTGGCCGGCGCCCTCGTCCCCGTCGTCTCCGCGATCGAGTGGGCGCGCACGGAGCGCGCGATGCGCGAGCACGGGGCGCTCCCCGGCGCGCTCACGGGGTTCGTGCTGGTGGTCACCGTCTGCGTGGTGGGCATCCTCGTCCTGCTGGCGCTGCTGCTGCGATGACCCAGCAGCGATGACCTCCGACCCGCCGCTCGTCGGCCCCGACCGCGACCGCGGGCTCCAGGCGGAGCGTACGGCCCTCGCCTGGCGCCGCACGCTGCTGTCGTTCGCCGCCGTCTGCCTGGTCGCGGTCCACGCCCTCCCCGGAGTCGAGGCGCCCCTGGCCCTGGCGCTCGTCGCCGCGCTCGCGCTGGCCGCCGTCCCGCCCCTGTGGTGGTTCACCAGGCGCCACGCCCGCCACACGAGCCAACACCTGGCCAGCGACGAGCCGCGGCTGCGGCACGGCCGCCGCATCGCCCTCGTCTGCGCGGGCACCTGCCTGCTGGCGGTCGTGGGCCTCGTGCTGGTCCTGTCCTGAGCGGTCGCCGGGCTGCCGACCCGGCTGCCTCGACGCACCCGGTTCGACGACACCGAGGGACCGTGCGATCTCGACGTCGGACAACGTCGCGAGGGGTCCTCGCCGGGGAGTTGTATCACTCCGTGCAGGAGTGCCGGGGAGTTATATAGCTCCCCAAGCCGCGGGCATCGCACCGTGACCTGAACTGCCGTGCGTCAGCTGGTTGCGCTGGTCCACTCGGCGGCGACCTGGGCGCAGGCCTCCCGGTGGGCGGGGTCGACCACGAGCACGAGGCTCCCGGCGTGGTCGCTGTACTGGACCTCGACGTTCACGCCGGCGTCGGCCAGGAGGCCCGCGACGGTACCGAGCTGGCCGGGGGTCTCCTGGTCGAGGCGCAGCGTCACGACGTCGCGCGCCCGGGCCGCGCCGAGCCCGGCACGCTCGACGGCGGCCAGCGCCGCGTCGCCGTCGGTGACGAGGTAGTGCGCGACGGCGGTGCGGCCCGTGGCGAACACCCCGCCGCCCTCGAGGCTCACGCCCGCGGCGCCGAGGGCGCGTCCGAGGGCGGCGAGGGCACCGGGGCGGTGTTCGAGGACGACCTCGAGGTCTTGCAGGCGGGCGGTGGGTTGCGTCATGCGCCGGACCCTAGGCCGGGAACGGTTCGGCGATGGCCGAACCGTCGTCGTCCTACGGTGGACGGATGAGCGGACGGACGAGTGCGGGCGCGGGCCGGGGAGTGACCGGCGTGGACTTCACGGTGATCGGGCAGGCGCTCGCGGCGCCGGTGCGCTCGACGGTCCTCAACCTCCTGATGGACGGGTCCAGCCGCCCGGCGAGCGAGCTCGCGACGGCGGCGGGCGTGCGGCGCTCGACGGCGAGCGAGCACTTCGCGGCGCTGGTGGAGGCGGGGCTCGTCGTCGCGGAACCCCGCGGCAGGCAGCGGTTCTACCGGCTCGCCGGCGCCGGGGTCGCCGCCGCGCTGGAGGCGCTCGGGGAGCTGTGCCCCCCCGCCCGGGTGGTGAGCCTGCGGCAGTCGGGGGAGGCGCGCCGACTGGCGCGGGCCCGGCTCTGCTACGACCACCTGGCCGGCCGGCTGGGGGTGGCGCTCCGCGACGCGATGGTGGCGCGGGGCTGGCTCGACGGCGACGGGCTCGCCGTCACCGCCGACGGAGAGGACGGCCTGGCTGCCGAGGGGGTCGATGTCGACGCGCTCCGCCGGGCCCGACGCCCGCTCGTCCGTGCCTGCCCCGACTGGACCGAGCGGCGCGAGCACCTCGCAGGCGCCCTCGGCGTCGCCGTCGCCGGCCGGTTCCTCGAGGCGGGGTGGGTGGAGCGACGCGGGACGACGCGCGGGCTGGTCGTCACCGACGCCGGGGTGGCCACGCTCGCCGATCGCTGGCACGTGGGGCGGACGGAGCTCGACGTCGACCGGTCCTGAGGCGTGTGCCGCGGACGGTTGCCCGTGACATCGCGACGCCGTCACCAGCCCCGACGGGCGCGCTCAAGGGGCGGGCACGCAGGAGTGGCCGTAGGTTCGAGGCGGACGCGGCGCGCGTCCGTCCTTAAGAAAGGAGCAGCACCGTGACCATCTCCGGCATCATCACCGCGATCATCGTCGGCGCCATCATCGGGGCCCTCGGGCGGCTGTTCGCGCGCGGGAAGCAGAACATCTCGATCATCGCGACCATCCTCGTGGGGATCGTCGCGGCACTGCTGGGCACGTGGATCGCGGACCTGATCGGCGTGAACGACACAGACGGGTTCGACTGGTGGGAGCTGCTCTTCCAGATCGTCCTGGCCGTGATCGGCGTGTCGATCGTCGCCGGGATGGGGGGCCGCAACAAGCCGCGGCAGCCCTGACACCAGTCGGGGCCTATGCGGCGGTGCCGAAGTCCTTGCGGCGCCGGGTGCCCTGCGCGACGGCGCCGTCGGGGACGATCGCGTCCTGCGGAACCATCGTGCCAGCGGGGACGCGGCTGTCGGCGCCGAGCCGGGCACCGGAGCCGATGCGGGCGTCGTCGCCGACCACGCTGCGCACGCCGACGTGCACGTTCTCGTCCACGCGCGCGCCGCGCCCGACGACGGCGTCCACGTCCACCCAGCTGAAGCTGCCGACGCGGGCGTGCGCGCCCACGCGGGCACCGGCCTCGACGTAGGCGCCGGCCTTGATGGTGGCGTCGGGGTGGACGCTCGCGTGGGGCGAGACATAGCCCTCGCCGTTGTCATGCCGGAGGTAGCGGGTGAACCGCCCCGGCTCGTACTCGATCTCGACCTTTCGGGGGATGCGTCGCAACGGTGCTCCTCGTTCGTCGTGCTAGGGGTCTTGTGACATAACGCGCAAGGGGGCCGGGGTGTTCCCGAACGATGGCCCCGGGCACTTCGACGAGCCGTGCGGGGAAGAGGCATCTTCGACAGATCGGGCCGGTCGCCGGGTGGGCGACCGGCCCGCGACGGGTCGGGTTAGCGCTTACGCGCCTTGACGTCCGTCTCGGCAGTCCTCTCGCGCTTCTGCGCGCGTTTCTCCTTCAGACTGAGCGACGGTTGCTTCTTCGAGCTCTTGGCCACGTGAGTTCACCTCCACTCGCCTCCAGGTGGGTCGTGAACCGGGCACCATAGCAACTTCCGGGCGACGATGGGCGATCCCCGCGTCTCCGCAGGTCCGAGGCTGCCTCAGCCGCGGGACGACCGGGACGACCGGGCGGAGCGGGCCGCTGCCACCAGCTCGCGGGCGCGGGCGTCGGGCAGGTAGCACCGCACCAGCGCGAGGCCGACGAGCGGCAGCGTCGCCGGCTCGGTCACGACCAGGTAGAGCGGCACGTTCCGCGGCTGGAACTTCAGCTTGAAGCGGTGCAGCGACTCGAACCCGTACAAGGGCTCGAGCCGCTCCGCGAGGCGGTCGAGGACCGCGTCGAGACCCGCGGGGGAGGGCTCGTCCCCGCGCGCGAGCGGGCTGCCGGACAGGGAGGCCACCTGGATCCCCTCGTCCCGGAACTCCGTGAGGGCGGACCCGATGAGCAGCTCCATCGTGTAGCGGAACGAGTCGGGCGCGCGCCGCATGACGTCGAGGGTCCAGGCCGCGACCTCGCCGCCGGGCGCGTGCACGGGCAGCCAGCTCGTCACCCCGTGCACCCGCCCCTCGCCGTCGACCGCGAGGCCCACCCGCACCTCCGGGTCGAGGGCCTCGCGGACCCCGCCGAGCGTGAAGGCCATCTCCGGCAGGTCGCTGTCGCCCAGCCAGGCCTTGGAGATCGCCTGCACCTGCGCGAGCGTCTCGGGCGGCTCGTCGGCCAGCCGCACCAGCCGGTGCTCGACGCCGTGCTTGGTGGCCTGGTTGAGCGCCGTGCGCACGTCCTGCCACTTCTTGCCCCGGAACTCCAGCCCCGGCAGTTCGATCACGGCCTCCTGGGCCACGGGCACCAGCGTCCAGCCGCGCGCCCGCCCGATCGACGCGACCTCCTCGCTCGCGGAGACGAAGCACGACCCGGACCCAGCCGCCGTCGCGGACTCGACGAAGGCGTCCACCAGCTCCGCGCGGCCGCCGGGACCGTCGCCGACCGGGTCCGTGAGGACGACGACGACGCCGGCGTGGGCCTGGTAGGCGACGTACCCGTCGCGGCCCTCGGGCGTCCAGCGCTCGCTGCCGTCCCAGGTCGTCATCCAGGACAGCCGTTGGCTCGCCCCGAGGCGCCGGAGCGCGGCCCGTGCGTCGTCCTGGTCGAGGTAGGCCGCGGCCGGCGGCCGCGCGTGGCGGCGGGCGCGGAACGACGACCGGCGCACGACGAGCAGGGTCAGCGCGCCGGCGTCGAGCAGCAGCATGAGCACGTACAGCGGCTCGACGCGGTCGGCCGCGGCGGTGGTCACGACGAGCAGCGCCTCGGAGACCGCGCCGAGCACGGTGAGCACCACCGCCACGAGCCACCAGGCGCGCCGGCCGCGCAGTAGCCCGACGGCCAGCACCAGGTCGACGACGACCACGAGGATGCCGGTCGGCCAGTCGTCGCCCGCCATGGCGCCGAGCGGGCCGACCGTGGGCCCGGCGGCGAAGCTCGTGAGCATCACCAGCAGGGCCGAGATCGCGAAGTACCCGGCGGCCGCCCCCCGGTCCCGCTGCATGCGCCCGGCGCGGGTGCGGCGGCCCAGTCTCGCGCCCAGCAGCGGGCGGGCGATCACGAGCCCGGCCACCCAGCCGACGAGGTGTTCGACGTCCGCGATCCCGCCCTGGGCCACGAGGAGGATCAGCACGTAGGCCGCGATCAGGGCGCTCACGCGGAACCGCCACGGGGGCGCCAGGCTCAGCACCGCCACGGTCACGGCTCCGACGACGCCCGCGCTGAACCCGACGTCGCGCACCCCGGCCAGGCGGTCCGCCCAGCCCCAGTCGGTGCGGGCGAGGAGCGCGATCCCGCCCGCCGTCCCGACCACGCCCACGAGCTGGCAGGTGACCGTCGCGATGACCGCGCGCCGGGTCCCCAGCCGATGCTCCGCCCAGCCGACGAACACGAGGAACACCCCGGCGACGGACAGGTAGCCCCGGGGATCGAGGGCGAAGAGCGAGCCCGTGACGGGAGTCCACCAGCGGCCCTCGGCGAAGGCTGGGGCGCCGAAGGCGACGTTCTGGAACCACGAGTGGTCCGCGAACGGCGACCACAGCGCGCCCGTGACGACGCCGAGGACGAGCACCACCCCGATGACGCCGAGCGTGAACGGGATCCGGGCCGCCGTCCGGAGCAGGCGTGTCGGTGTCGAGGCGGCCGGGCGTGGCGCCGCGGGTTCACCGGCGGCGTCGGAACTGGTGGCGTCGGAACTGGTGGCGTCGGACACGTAGCTCCCCTGCTCGGATGGGTGCATCATCCCGTGGCCGGCGCCACGGCGCCCGTCCGGCCGGCACCCTGGTTGGCCGCGCACGGTGCCGATCCGGGAGGATCGGCGGGTGAGTGTCGCGAGGACCGGCAGACGCCGGCTGAGATGGGGCCTGGGCATCGCCGGCGGCGTGGTCGTGCTGCTCGCGCTGCTCGCCGTGCTGGTGTGGAACGGGGTCCTGTGGCCCAACCGGTTCGCGGCGGACCGGTACGCCGTGCGCGGCGTCGACGTGTCGGCCTACCAGGGGGAGATCGACTGGCCGGTGCTCGCCGACCAGGACGTCGACTTCGCGTTCATCAAGGCCACAGAGGGGTCGAGTCACGTGGACGAGCGGTTCGCCGCCAGCTGGGACGCTGCCCGTGACACCGACCTCCTGGTGGGTGCCTACCACTTCCTCAGCTTCGAGAGCCCCGGCGCCGACCAGGCGCGGCACATGATCGACACCGTGCCCGCCGCCGCCGGCTCGCTCCCGCCCGTGGTCGACGTCGAGCTGTACGCAGAGTTCGTCGCCGACCCGCCGTCGGGCGACGAGCTGCGCGGCATCCTCGACCCGATGCTCGCCGCCCTCGAGGAGCACTACGGGGTGGCCCCGATCATCTACACCACCCAGCAGATCCGGGCCGACTACCTCGGTGATGACTACGACGACTTCCCCCTGTGGATCCGCTCGGTCGCCAGAAGCCCCGAGCTGCCGCGGCGGGACTGGGAGTTCTGGCAGTACTCCGACCGCGACACCCTGCCGGGGTACGACGGCGAGGAGGACCACATCGACATGAACGTCTTCGACGGCACCCTCGACGACCTGCGCGCGATGACCCTCCCCGCCGGCTGAGCTCGTCGAGCTCGTCGAGCTCGTCGGTCGAGCCTGTCGAGACCACGACTCGGTCTCGACAGGCTCAGCCAGCGAGCGGTGGCTCGACAGGGGTGATCATCGCTGCGGCGACTAACGTCGCTGCGTGCAGCAATGGACCTGGCAGGCAATGATCGGCGTGACCTTCGGGGTGCTCGTGTTCTTCGGGGTGCTGATCCCGGTGCTCCTGATGCAGCAACGTCGGTACGGGCGGCTCGACGCGCGGCGGGTGCTGGGGGCGGCGGCGCTCGCGGTGTACGTCGTGACCCTGGTCGCGTACACACTGCTGCCGCTGCCGTTGGGCGACCTCGCGCAGTGGTGCGCCGCCCACGGCGTGGCCGGCGCCGAGCTGGCGCCGCTGCACTCGCTCGACGACATCCGTCGGGACACGGCGGGGCTCGGCACGCTCGCGACCCTGCGCAGCACGGCCGTCCTGCAGGTGGCGTTCAACGTGCTGCTGTTCGTGCCGTGGGGCGTGCTGGCTCGGCGCTACCTCGGCTGGGGCGTGCTCGCCTCCACGGTGTCGGCGCTGCTCGTGTCGGCGGCGGTCGAGAGCGTGCAGTTCACCGGCGTCCTCGGCCTGATCCCCTGCTCCTATCGCGTCGCCGACGTGGACGACGTGCTGGCCAACACCCTCGGCGGCCTGCTCGGCGCGCTCGTGGCGCCGGTCGTGCTGCGCTGGATGCCGCAGGCGCGGGAACTGGCGGCGGCACGCCTGGATCCCCGGCCGGTGACGTTCTGGCGCAGGGTCCTCGGGATGGCGGCCGACCTGGCGGCGGCGACCGTCCTGGGGGTGGCGCTGCAGCTCGCGTGGCGGGTGGGGCTCCTCGTCTCCGGCCGGGACCTCCCGTCGACCACCACCTGGGCCGACGCGCTGCTCGTCACGGTGCTGCCGGTCGTGTTCGTCTTCGGGCTGCCGCCATGGTTCGGGTCGGGGGCGTCGCTCGGTCAGCGGGCGGTGTGGCTGGAGCCCCGCTGGCCCGACGGCGACGGGAAGCTCGCGCGCGGCTCGCGGGGGCAACGCGTCGCCCGCGGGTACGCGCTGCTCGGGCTGTACGGGCTGCTGGGGATCGTCGAGGCCGTGCCCCCCGGCGACGCCTCGAACGCGTGGGCGGGCACGCTGCAGCACGCGGTGGCCCTCGCCGCGCTGGTCGGCGTGCTGGCGACCCGCGACCGGCGCGGGCTGTCCTGTGCGCTGACCGGCGCACGGCTGGTGGACTTCCGGACGGGTGACGGTGGTGTGCGGCAGACCGGCACGGCGCCCGCCGTGGGAAGAGCGGCCGGGTGATACTGCCCGGATGGCCGACTGGAATCAGCAGATCATCGAAGAGTTCCGCGCGAACGACGGGTCCGTCACAACCATGGGGATCGGGCGCAGGCTGGTGCTGCTGCACCACCGGGGCGCGCGCTCGGGTACCGAGCGCGTAGTCCCCCTCGGGGCGATCCGTGACGACGAGAAGTCATGGCTCATCGCGGCCTCCGCGGCGGGCAGCCCCGCGAACCCCGCGTGGTACCACAACCTCCTGGCCCACCCCGAGGTGAGCATCGAAACCCCGGACGACGGCGTCGTCGAGGTGCGCGCCGATGAGCTCCTGGACGACGCCCGGGACGAGGCCTGGGCCCGGTTCAAGGCGATGTCCGACGGCATCGCAGGGTACGAGCGCAAGACGTCGCGGGTCATCCCGGTGGTGCGCCTCACGCGTCGCTGAGCCGGCTCGCCTGGACGCACCTCCGACGGCGCGTGCTCATCTGTGCCGTTCAATGTGCTCGTCTGTGCTCGTTTGCTACGTTGGGGTTCCCGCACCTCGACCGAGCAAGGACGCACCATGACTGCACTCAGTGCCGACACCGTGGCCTCCCTGGCGGACGGCGACCTGCCGCTCGCCGTGCCGGCGTACGACCGCTCGCGGCTGCGCGCCGGGATCGTCCACCTCGGGGTGGGCGGGTTCCACCGCGCGCACCAGGCCATGTACCTGGACCGGCTGATGAGCCGGGGCGAGGCATTCGACTGGGCGATCTGCGGCGTCGGGGTGCTGCCGCACGACGCCCGCATGCGCGACGCCCTCACCACCCAGGACGGCCTGTACACGCTGGTGCTCAAGCACCCGGACGGCACGCTGGAGGGGCGCGTCATCGGGTCGATCGTCGAGTTCCTGCTCGCCCCCGACGACCCGGAGGCGGTGCTGGAGAAGATGGCGTCGCCGGAGATCCGCATCGTCTCGCTCACCGTCACCGAGGGCGGCTACAACGTGAACCCGGTGACGGGGGAGTTCGACGCTGCCGACCCGGCCGTGCAGGCGGACCTGCAGCCCGGCGCCGTGCCCGCCACGACGTTCGGGCTGGTCACCGAGGCGCTGCGCCGTCGTCGTGACCGCGGGATCACGCCGTTCACGGTGCAGAGCTGCGACAACATCCAGGGCAACGGCGATGTCGCGCACCGCATGTTCGCGGCCTTCGCCCGGCTCAAGGACGCCGACCTGGCCGCCTGGATCGAGGAGCACGTGCCGTTCCCCAACTCGATGGTGGACCGCATCACGCCGGTGACCACGGACGAGGACCGTGCCATGGTCGCCGAGCGCTTCGGCGTCGACGACGCGTGGCCCGTGGTCGCCGAGCCGTTCACGCAGTGGGTGATCGAGGACCGCTTCGTCGGCGGGCGGCCGCGCTGGGAGACCGTCGGCGCGCAGCTGGTGGACGATGTCGAGCCGTACGAACTGATGAAGCTGCGCCTGCTCAACTGCAGCCACCAGGCCCTGTGCTACCTCGGCTACCTGGCCGGCTACCGGTACGCGCACGAGGTCTGCGCCGACGACACGTTCGTGCGGTTCCTGCGCGACTACATGGCGCGCGAGGGCGAGCCGACGCTGAAGCCCGTGCCCGGCGTGGACCTCGAGGAGTACGAGGCCACGCTGATCGAGCGGTTCGCGAACCCGCACGTCCGCGACACCCTGGCCCGGCTGTGCGCCGAGTCGTCCGACCGGATCCCGAAGTGGCTGGTGCCCGTGGTGCGGGCCAACCTCGCCTCGGGCGGCGAGATCCACCGCTCGGCCGCCGTCATCGCGGCCTGGGCGCGGTACGACGAGGCCGTCGACGAGCAGGGCGAGCCGATCGAGATCGTCGACCGTCTCGCCGACCGGCTGAAGACCGCCGCGGCCCGCCAGGGCGACGACCCGCTCGCCTTCGTCCGCGACGAGGAGCTCTTCGGCGACCTGGCGTCCGAGCCGCGGTTCGTGGCGGCGTACACCGCGGCACTCGACTCCCTGCACACGCTGGGCGCGCGGGCGACGGTGGAGGCGCTCGTCGCCGGCTGAGCTTGTCGAACCCACGACTCGTCGGTCGAGCCTGTCGAGACCACGACTCGGTTTCGACAGGCTCAACCAGCGGATCTCGACAGGCTCAACCAGCGTTGCCGCGGGCGGCCGCCTCCCGCACGGCCCGCGCGTCGGCGACGGCATCGGCGCGCTTGGCGGCCTTCTTGTCGCTGGCGCGGGTGTCGCGCGGCGGGAGCTGGACCTGTTCCTCGGCCGCGATGCCGTCGTTGAGCTCGCGGCTGCGTTCGATCTCGGCGTCGAGCTCCGCCCCGAACAGCAGCACGAGGTTGGTGATCCACAGCCACAGCAGGAAGACGATGACGCCCGCGAGGATGCCGTACGAGCCGTAGTCCCCGAATCGGCCGACGTAGAACCCGAACGCCGCCGACGCGATCGCCCACACGACGATCGCGACCACCGCGCCGGCGCTGATCCAGCGGAACCGCGGGTGCTTCACGTTGGGCGTGAAGTGATAGAGCATCGCGATCACGATCACCACGAGAATCAGCGCGACGGGCCACTTGGCGATGTTCCAGACGGTGATCGCGACGTCGCCCAGCCCGACCGCCTCGCCGACGGACCGGGCGATCGGCCCGGAGAGCACGAGGCTGGCGACGACGAGCGCCACCAGGACCACGACGACGAGCGTCAGGGCGAGCATCGCCGGCCGTAGCTTCCAGATCGGGCGACCCTCCGCGATGCCGTACACGCGGTTCATGGCCCGGCCGAAGGCGCCCACGTACCCGGAAGCCGACCACAGCGCCAGCACGAGGCCGACGACGAGCGCGACGCCCGCGCCGGTGGAGTTCGCGGCCGTGTCGACCAGGGGCTCGACGATCGCGACCATGTCCGCAGGCAGGAAGTCCTCGACCATGGTCATCACCGAGTCGATGGCCTTCTCGGCGTCGCCCACCAGGCCGAGGATCGACACGAGCGCCAGCAGCGCCGGGGCCGAGGCCAGGACGGCGTAGTACGTCAGCCCGGCCGCGAGGTCGGTGCACTGGTCGGCTCCGAACTCGCGCAGGGTGGCCTTGAGCGCCCGGCCCCCCGAGGGTCGGGGCGCGTCCGCGGGGGCGCGCGGCGTGTCGGGGACGTCGGTGCCGCGCTGGTCGCCGGGCCGGTCGCCGGGCCGGTTGTCGGGCCGGTCGTCGGGCCTGGAGCGATGCTCGCCGGTCTCGGTCATGGTGGCCTCCCTTGCTCACCCTCAGGCTCGGCGCAGCCGCGGGTGCCCGCAACGCGAACGACGGGAGCGACCTGGGACAACGCTCAGTCGGCCGTGCGGTCCGCCTCGGTCGCGAGGCGTTCCATCTCGAGGGCCGCCGCCTCGTCGCACACGAGCACGGTGGCGATGCCGCCCAGCACCGCGCCGCGCAGGCCGGCCCCGGCCTGCGCGCCGTAGCCCACGGCCACCACCTCGGGCGTGCGTACCAGCTGGTCGAGGCTGACGCCGACGACGCGGCTGTCGAGCGGCGTCACGACGCGCCTGCCCTCGGCGTCGAAGAGGCGCCCCGAGCACTCGGCGACGGCGCCGCCGGCGGCCGCCGCGCGCCGCTCGTCGCCCGTGACCTGGGGGTACACGGTGGAGCCGGTGTCGGTCCAGGCGCCGACGGCGATCACCGCGAGGTCGAGCGCGTCGGCGCGGTCGAGCGCCGCCGCGATCTCCGGCTGCCGCCGCATGCCGGCGGCGGTGGCCGGGTCGCTGACCAGCAGCGGCGACCACACCGGCCACGTGCGCACGCCGGGCATGGCGCGGAAGGTCTGGATCAGCCCGAGCGAGTCGCCGGCGCCGCTCACCGGCAGCGCCCCGACGAGCTGGACGACGTCGCACGGAGGCAGCGTGCCGAGGTGGTGCACGGCCTCCTCGATGGTGCGCGACCAGGAGACGCCGATCGTCGTGCCCGGGCGGGCGCGCTCGCCGAGCACCGTACCGAGGGCCTGGGCCACGGCTGCCCGCGCGGTGTCGAGCCCGGTCCCGGACGGCACGACCACCACCTGTCGGGCGCCGAGCCGCTCGGCGAGGCGGGCGGCTCGGTCGCCGTCCAGGTGGGCGGGCGGTGAGATCTCGATGCGCACGACGCCGGTCTCCCGCGCCTCGGTCAGGAGGCGTGCCACCTGGAACCGCGAGATGTCGTGCTGCTGGGCGATCTCCACCTTGGAGCGGCCGTCGATGTAGTAGTCGCGGCTCACCTCCACCAGGAGCCGGGCGTGCTCGGCGTCGGTCACGGAACCACCCTTCTGATCGCTGGTTGAGCTTGTCGAAACCGGATCGCTGGTTGAGCTTGTCGAAACCCGATCGCTGGTTGTGCTTGTCGAAACCCGGTTCGCGGTCTCGACAGGCTCCACCGACGTGTGAGCGCCAAGGCCTTGCTCACCTGAGCATAACGAACTACTGTCCTGGCAGATGAGCGCAGCGCCGCATCTCATCTGTGCGCATGGCTCTCGAACGGACCACTGCTCGAACCGACCAGCGACGTGAGGACAGCGATGTTCGGATCACGAACCCGGCGCAGATCCCTGGCCGCTGCGGTGAGCGCCGCCGCCATCGGGCTCGGCCTGACGGCGTGCGCCGGCGCCGGCGCCACAGGCGGGGGAGACGGCGAGCAGATCGTCGTCGCCATCGTGTCCAACCCCCAGATGCAGGATGCGATCTCGCTGCAGGACGAGTTCCGCGCCGAGCACCCCGGCATCGACGTGCGGTTCGTGAGCCTGCCGGAGAACGAGGCCCGCGCGAAGATCACCGCGTCCGTGGCCACCGGCGGCGGCGAGTTCGACGTCGTGATGATCTCCAACTACGAGACGCCGATGTGGGCCGAGAACGGCTGGATCGAGAACCTGCAGCCGTACGCCGACGCCACGGAGGGCTACGACCCCGACGACTTCGTGCCCAGCGTGCGCGAGGCGCTGTCGGTGGACGGCGACCTGTACTCGGTGCCCTTCTACGGGGAGTCGTCGTTCCTCGCGTACCGCAAGGACCTCTTCGAGCAGCAGGGCCTGACCATGCCCGACCGACCCACCTGGGACGACGTGCGCGAGCTGTCGGCGGAGCTGAACGACCCGGCCCAGGACTTCTCAGGCATCTGCCTGCGCGGCCTGGCCGGCTGGGGCGAGGTGATGGCGCCGCTGACCACCGTGATGAACACGTTCGGCGGCCAGTGGTTCGACGAGGACTGGAACGCCCGGCTCGACTCGCCCGAGGTGAAGGAGGCCGTGCAGACCTACGTCGACACGGTGCGCGAGAACGGGCAGCCCGGCGCCGCGACGTCGGGCTTCGGCGACTGCCTCACCCGCTTCGCCCAGGGCAACGCCGCCATGTGGTACGACGCAACCTCGATGGTCTCTTCCATCGAGGACCCGGCGTCGTCGACCGTGGCGGGCAAGACCGGGTACGTGCCCGCGCCGGTCGAGAAGACCGACGCCGCCGGCTGGCTGTACTCGTGGTCGCTCGCGATCCCGTCCACCAGCGAGCACAAGGACGCGGCCTGGGACTTCGTCTCCTGGATGACCGACAAGGACTACATCAGGCTGGTCGGCGAGCAGCTCTCCTGGGAGCGGGTGCCGCCCGGCAGCCGGCTGTCGACATACGAGATCCCGGAGTACGCGGAGGTCTCCGAGGCGTATGCCGACGCCACCCTGACGGCCATGAACGAGGCCACGCAGGACGCCACCATGGTGCAGCCCGTCCCGTACCCGGGCATCCAGTTCGTCGGGATCCCGGAGTTCCAGGACCTCGGCACCCGGGTGGGCCAGCAGATCTCGGCCGCCGTCGCCGGTCAGAAGACGGTGGACGCGGCGCTCGAGGAGTCCCAGCGCTACGCCGAGACCGTCGCCGAGACCTACCGAGAGAGGGGCGAGCGATGACCGCCGTCACCGCGCAGGCCGGGAGCCTCCGCCGCGCCCAGGCCCAGCGGGCCGCGCGGTCCGACAAGCACCGGTACTCGCGCGCCGAGCGCTGGCGCCGCCGTGGGCCGCTGCTGCCCGCGCTGATCTTCACGATCGTCGTCACGCAGATCCCGTTCCTCGTGACGATCTGGTACTCGCTGCGCTCGCGGAACCTGTTGAACCCGGAGTCCGACCAGTTCGTCGGGCTCGCCAACTACGCGGACATCGCCCGCGACTCGGTGTTCCGCCAGACGGCGCTCAACTCGGTGGTCATCACCCTCGGGTGCGTGCTCGTCGCGATGGTCCTGGGGATCGTGCTGGCGATCCTGCTCGACCGCCCGTTCCGCGGCCGCGGGGTGGCCCGCACGCTGCTCATCACGCCATTCCTCATCATGCCGGTCGCGAGCTCGGTGCTGTGGTCGATGGCGATGCTCAACCCCACGTACGGGCTGGTCAACTGGACGCTCGGGCTGGTCGGTATCGACCCGGTGGACTGGACCTCGACGTACCCGATCGTCGCGATCCTCATGGCCCTCGTGTGGCAGTGGACGCCGTTCATGATGCTGCTCGTGCTCGCCGGGCTGCAGGCCCAGCCGAAGGACGTGCTCGAGGCCGCCGCGATGGACGGCGCCGGGTGGTGGCGCACGTTCGGCTCGATCACGCTGCCGCAGCTGCGCCGGTACATCGAGCTGGGCGTGCTGCTCGGGATCATCTACGTGGTCAACACGTTCGACCAGATCTACCTGATGACCGCCGGCGGCCCCGGGACGGCGAGCGCCAACCTGCCGTTCTACATCTACCAGCGCGCCTTCCTCGGCTTCGACGTCGGGCAGGCCGCCGCGATGGGCGTGGTCGTCGTCATCGCCACGATCATCGTCGCCTCCCTCGCGCTGCGCCTCATCTTCCGCAGCTTCGACGTCAAGGAGTGAGCATGACCGCCACCGAAACGGCCACGCGCACACCCGCCCCGCGTCCCTTGCCCGCGCGCACCGAGCGCCGGCGCGGACGCGTCACCGGCGGCCTGCTCACGACGGTCACCTGGATCCTCGCGCTCGGGTTCTTCTTCCCCGTCCTGTGGATGGCGACGACGGCCTTCAAGCAGGAGAGCCAGGCGTCGTCGAGCCCGCCCACCTGGTTCTTCAGCCCGACGCTCGACCAGTTCCGGGCGGTGATCGGCGAGTCCGGCACCTATGTCGCGAACTCGGCGATCGCGACCGGGGTGTCGACGGTCCTCGTGCTGATCCTCGGCATCCCCGCCGCGTACGCGCTGTCGATCCGGCCGGTGGAGAAGGTCAGCGACGTGCTGTTCTTCTTCATCTCCACCAAGATGCTGCCGGTCGTGGCCGTCATCGTGCCGATCTACGTCATCGCCGGGCAGCTCAAGGTGCTCGACAACATCTGGACCCTCGTCGTGCTGTACACGGCGATGAACCTGCCCATCGCGGTGTGGATGATGCGCTCGTTCTTCCAGGAGATCCCGGCCGAGGTGCTCGAGGCCGCCGCCGTCGACGGCGCGGGGCTGATGAAGACCCTGCGCTCCGTGCTCATCCCGATGGTCGCGCCCGGCATCGCCGCGACGGCGCTCATCTGCGTGATCTTCGCGTGGAACGAGTTCTTCTTCGCGCTCAACCTCACCGCGTCGCAGGCTGCCACCGTGCCGATCTTCATCGTGTCGACGATGACGAGCGAGGGGCTGTTCCTCGCGCGGCTGTGCGCCGCGGCGCTGCTCGCATCGCTGCCGGTGATCCTCGCCGGCTGGATCGCGCAGAAGCAGCTGGTGCGCGGCCTGTCGATGGGCGCGATCAAGTAGGGCCAGGCACCCTGGGGTACATGGCACCACCGGCACCTGTGGCCCACCCGTCCCGGCGCCGGCTCCTCGCGGCGGCGCTGGCTGCCGTCGCTCCGGCCGTGGTGCTGGTCGTGGCCGCACCGTCGTTCGTGCTGCCGTACTACCTCGGGATGCTGCCGGCGACGACCGCCGCGCTCGCCTCGCCCCGGCGGCCGTGGGCGGTCGCGACGGTGACCGGGCTCCTGGCCCTGGTGGCGCCGCTGGCGGGCCGGCAGGTGTGGACGGCGACGCTCCTCGTCGTGCTCGTCTCGGCGGCCCTGGGCCTCGCGTCCCGCCGGGGTTGGACGGCGGGCGGACCGCCGGCCGCGACGACGGCCGCCATCCTCACGGTCTCACCCGTGGCGGTCGGGGCCGCCGACCCGCGCACGCTCGCCGGGTCGTGGCCGGTGGCGCTCACCGTGCTCGCGGGCGGGCTGTGGACGGCGCTGCTGGTCGCGGTCCTCACCCGTGACGCCCGCCGCCGGAGCGAGGTGCCGGCGACCGCGCCGGAGACCGCGTTCTACACGGGTGCCCTCGTGCTGCTGACCGGGGTCGGCACCTGGTGGGCGATGACCTACTACCCGGACACGCACTCGTGGTGGCTCCTGCTCACCTTCTACGTCGTCCTGGTGCCGCGCACGGGCGAGATCTCGTCGCGGGCCCTCGCCCGCGCGGGCGGCACCGTGCTCGGCGGGCTCGTCGCCGCCGGCCTCGCGGAGATCGCCCCGCCCCATGCCGTGGTCATGACGCTGGTCGTCGTCGGAGGCGTCGCGACCGTGGTCGCCTACCTGGTCGCGCCGATGTGGGTGTTCGCGGCGCTGCTCACCGTGACGGTGATCGCCGTCGCTCCCGGCGGGCCGGCCGTCGCCGGCGTGGGCGAGCGCGTGCTGCTCACCGTCGTCGGCGCCGGGGCGGCGGCGGGCGTGCTGATACTGGTGCGCGCCGTCCGCGATCGCTGGGGCGACGAGTTCCGTCGCCCCAGCCGGTCTGCCACGACATGACCAACACCGGAACCCTGGACGCACGCTTCAGCGAGGCCGCGGAGCCGACGCCGTGGCGGGAGGTCGAGGCCGCGCTGACGGCCGCGACCCTCTACCGGCTCACGACCGTGCGGGCGGACGGTCGCCCGCACGTCACGCCCCTCGTGGGGCTGTGGACCGACGACGGCTTCGTGTTCTGCACGGGCCCCGACGAGCAGAAGGCCCGCAACCTGGCCGCCGGCCCGCACGTGGCGGTGACCATCGGGTCGGAGGCGTGGGACGACGGGCTCGACGTCGTCGTCGAGGGCTCCGCCGTGCGGGTCACCGGCGAGGCGGAGCTGCGGCGCCTTGCCGACGCGTTCCGTGCCAAGTACGGCGACGCCTGGGACTTCGAGAACGACGACGAGTCGTTCGACCCGCGCGGCCAGCGGGCGCTGGTCTTCCGCGTCGTCGCCGACAAGGTCCTCGCGTTCGCCAAGTCCCCGCACGGGCAGACGTCGTTCCGTCCCTGATCTCCCGCGACCCCGCGGGGTCAGTGCGCGGTCGTCCAGGGCGCGGCCGACGCGACGTCGGCGCGGGGAATGGACCACCAGGGGGCGTCCGCACGGGAGGCATCGGCCAGGCCGTGGGCCACGCCCATAGTGACGGCCGCGGCGCACAGCACGAGCGCGACGGCGCCCGTCAGGCGGCGGGGCCAGCCCAGCCACGGCGCCCGCACGTCGCGGGCGGCGCGGAGGCGTGCGACGCCGGGGTGCGGCTCGGGTGTCGTCGTGCGCACGGCGACGGTGCCGAGCAGGGAGTCGGCGAAGGTGCGGCCGTCGCGGCGGAAGGCGGAGCGCATGTAGCCGATGAGGAAGATCGCGTCGAGCACGTGCGCGAACCAGCGCTGCACGGTACCGGACAGCCCGATGGGCCGGCCGGAACCGTCGTCGACCACCGCGACGTGCGCCACCCGCTTGCCCGGCGTCATGCCGGTGTAGGCCTGGAGGACGCCGAGCGCCAGCAGGGTCCCGGCCGTCCACGCCGCACCGCCGCTCCCGCCGGTCCCGCCGGGTTTGCCCAGGCCGGGCAGCGCGGCGAGCGTCGGCCCCGCCCCCGTCGCGAGGAAGACCACCGCCGCCACGAGCGCGGAGTCGAGCAGCGTCGCGAGAACGCGGAGCCCCCACGGTGCGCACGGCCGCTCGTCGGTGAAAGGCCCGATCGCGTCGTCGACGGCAGCCCGGGGCCCGGCCAGGCCCGCCGAAGGGCGCGGTCCGGTCGGGGTCATGGCCGGATGCTCCCACGCCGTGGACGGCGCGTCCACGGGCGGCCTGGGGCTGGCGTCAGTCGTGACCTGGGGCGACGTCCACCGTGCCGGCGTCGCCATCCACGGTGACGGTGCCGGCGTCGCGCAGGGCCTCGCTCGCGGCGGGCACGCCGAGCACCGCCGGCAGCCGCAGCTCGCGCGCGACGATCGCCGCGTGCGAGAGCAGCCCGCCCATCTCGGTGACGACCGCCGCCACGATGCCGAACAGGGGCGTCCACGCCGGGTCCGTCTCCCGGCACACGAGCACGTCGCCCGGGCGGACGGCGGTGAAGTCGTCAGGGCCACGCACCACCCGGGTGGGCCCGCTGGCCCGTCCGCCGCTGCCCGCCGTCCCCGTGAGGACCCCCCGAGTGTTGTGAGCGCGCGTTTGGCCCACCTCGGTGCTCGAAACAGGGTCATCCGCGCGCTCACAGCGGGGGGCGGGGAGGGCGGCCGTCACCGGGCGGGCCTGGAGCAGCCACACCGTGCCGTCGTCGTCCACCGCCCACTCCACGTCCTGCGGGCCGCCGAGCAGGTGTGCCACGCTCTCGCCGAGCGCGGCGAGGCGGAGCGCGGTGGCGTCGTCAAGGCAGGGGTGGTCCTGATCGGGGGTGTGGACCTCGCGGGTGGTGGTGCCGGTGAGCGTGCGGTGGGCCGCGTCATGGGCGGAGCGGTCGACCCGGGTGCGCTTGGACCCCGTGCGGCGGTCGGCGATCTGGCCGTCGACGACGGTGAACCGGTCGGGGTCGACGGCGCCCTGCACCACGCTCTCGCCGAGCCCCCACGACGCCTCGATCACGGTGCGCCCGTCGCCGGTGAACAGCACGCCGGCGGCGCGGGCGTCGACCAGGCGCTGCACCAGCACCGTGACTCCCGGCTCATCGAACGGCTCATCGAACGGCTCGTCGGACGGCTCGTCGGACGGCTCGTCGGACAGCCCGCCGGGCGGTGCACCGGCGCCGGGCTGTCGCGTCGCGGAGCGGTAGGCGACGGCGCGCCGCCCGGAGGCCGAGGCGCGGCAGGCGCGTACCGCGGCGACGACGGCGTCCGCCCCGACCACCCCGAGCACGCTGTCGTACTGCCCCGCCGCCGAGGCCGCCGGACCGTCCTCGTCGGCCGCCGACGACCGCACCGCCAGGGCCGCGTCGGCGGGTGCGCCGGTGCCCGTCAGCTCGTCGAGCCCGGCGAGGACCGCCGCGGCCAGGTCTTCGTCGACGACCGCGGCGGGCACGACGAAGCCGTCCGGCACGGGAAGCCCGAGCCGCCGCAGGCGCGCGAGCGTCGCGGCCTTGCCGCCGTGCGCCGCGGTCGCGGCGTCCAGCGGAACTGCCAGGGTCACGCTCCACCTCCGTCCCTGTGCGTCATCCATGAGCCCTCCGTCGGCGACGTTCCCGGACGGAGGTCGAGGGCCGGACGCCCACCTCCGTCCCCGTGCGTCGCCTTCCGCCGCCCGGAGAGTGACGTGCGGGGACGAAGGCCATCGTCATCAACAGCACGTTGACAACGGGATGTTGATGGTGCACGGTCGCGGGATGGATCGCAACCCCCACGACGCCGACCACGCCACGGACCAGCACGCGGCGGACGCCGAGGCCCGGGGCCGCCGCACCCTCCTCGACCTGGGCGCGGACGCGCTGAAGCCGCGCCCGTGGCAGCCGGCGTCCGTGCCACCGTCCGCGACGGACCTCGTGCGCCACTACCTGTGGCGCTCCGCCCGCGGCGAGCTCACCCCCGAGCAGGACGCCGCGGGTGCGCTCGCCGCGCTCGCCCTGGTCCCGGCGGCGCGCGCCGAGGCCGACCAGCTCGAGACGGCGGCGCTGTTCTCCGCGCGGGCGGCCGGTCACACCTGGGGGCGGATGGCCGCGGCGATGCGGCTCGGCTCGCCCCAGGCGGTACAGCAGCGCCTCGACCGGCTGGTCGCACGGTCGGGGGAGCGGTCGGGGGAGTCGTCGTGAGCGCCGCCTCGGAGCCCGGGCTGCTCGTGCTGCACGCCGTGCGCGTGCTCGGCACGGCGGACGACGCGGCCGCGGCCGCGCGTTACGGTCTGGACGTCCGCGTCGTACGAGAGACCCTGCTGGACCTCGAGGCCTACGGTCACGTGACCTGGGCGGAGTTCGTCGGGTCGGGCGGCTGGTCGCTCACCGAGCGCGGCCGAGTCGAGGACGGGCGCCTCGTCGCGGCCGAGCTGGCGGGCGACCCGACCGGGCGCGCCACCACCGTCGTTCGCGAGGTGCTCGACCCCTTCGACCCGCTCAACGGCCGCCTGCGGCAGGCGTGTACCGACTGGCAGCTGCGACCCGGTCCCGCGGGCCGGCTCGACGTCAACGACCACGGCGACGCCGTTTGGGACGGGCGGGTGCTCGACGAGCTGGCCGACGTCGTCGACGGGGTGCGGCCGCTGCTCGCGCGGCTTGCCGCCGTCCTCGACCGGTTCGCCGGCTACGACGAGCGGCTCGACGACGCGCTGGCCGCGGCGATGGGTGGTGACGGCTCGCGGGTGGCCGGGGTCGGCGCGCGGTCCGTGCACGGGGTGTGGATGGAGCTGCACGAGGACCTGCTCGCCACGGCGGGGGTGTCGCGCGGCCGGACGTGACCGCTCGGTACGTCCGCAGGACTGCCTCGAACATCGGTCGCGCCGTAGAGGCGGGACGCGGGCTCCCTACACTCCGGGCATGACCTCACCGGTGCCGTTCCCGTCGGTCGGCAGCGAGCTGCGCCGTTGGCGCGAGCTGCGATCCCTCAGCCAGCTCGCGCTCGCCACCCAGGCGGAGGTGAGCACCCGGCACCTGAGCTTCGTCGAGAACGGACGGTCCCGGCCGACGCCCGAGATGATCGTCCGGCTGGCCGGGGCGATGCAGGTGCCCTCGGGCGAGCAGAACCGACTTCTGCTGGCCGGGGGTTTCGCTCCTCGCTACCCGCACCGGGCCACCGACGACGAGGCTCTCGCGCCGGTGATGGCCGGGCTGCGGTCCCTGTTGGACGCCCACAGGCCGTACCCGGCCCTGCTCCTCGACGACCACTGGGACGTCGTGGACGCCAACGAACCCGTCGATGCGCTGGTCGCCGGCTGTGACCCGCGTCTGCTGGAGCCGCCGCTGAACGTGATCCGGCTCTGCCTGCACCCGCGAGGCCTCGCGCCGCGCATCCGCAACCTGCCCACTTGGCGCGCGCACCTGCTGCACCAGCTCGAGCAGCGCATCGCCCATACCGGCGGGGACCCGGACCTGGTCGAGCTCCAGGACGAGGTCACCGCCTACCCCTCGGGCGGAGGGCCACCCGCCCGTCCGTCGGTCGACCCCGTCGTCCCGCTGGAGATCGAGGGAAGCGACGAGGTGCTCCGCCTCTTCAGCGTGGCCAGCCGGATCGAGAGCGCCTCCGACGTCACCCTCGGTGGCCTCCATCTCGAGACCTTCCTGCCCGCCGACGACCGCACCCGGCAGCTGCTGGGTCGGTGACGGGACGCGGATCGACGCCGGTGCGCCCGCCCACCGAATTCGCCGAGCACCCGGCCCGGCGCGGCCTTGGTCAGGCCAGGGCGGCCCGCATCGCCTCCGCGGCGCCGGTCGGGTCATAGCTCGCCGGGACGCCCTCGACCATGATGATGTCGCCCTCGATGTGATCCGAGCGCAGCGGTGCGATCTCCTGGTACGCCGGTGAGGCCCACCAGTCGCGTGCTTCGTCGATCCCCGGGAAGCCGATCATCACCACGTGTCCGGGCCAGCCGCCCTCCTTGACCTCATGCTGCGTCGCGTGGACGAGGAAGCGGCCGCCGTGCGGCGCGAAGGTCCCGGCGATCCTCTCCATGTACTCGGCGATCTCCGGGTGCGGAGCAGCTTCGTACAGATGCGCGATCACGTAGGCAGCCATGGCGACGTCCCTCCCTCTCGTGGAGCCGCCCAGGTGAATGGCGGCGAGGCCCACGCTGCCCGACGTGAGGCGGTCGTGCCATGACTTGCGAGGTCATGCGCACGATCGGCCACTACGATCGTGAGAGCTCGCGGCCGCCGTGCCGCCGGGCCGATCCCGTCCCCCCGAGGAGGCCACCACCATGCCGAGCGTGCCGAGCTCCACCCGCGTCGCCGTCGTCACCGGAGCCAGCAGCGGGATCGGGGCGGCCAGCGCCCGGGCGCTGGCCGGGAGCGGGTTCGACGTCGTGCTGGGTGCGCGGCGTCTCGACCGCCTGGAGCAGGTGGCGGCCGAGATCGGCGGCGCCGCGATCGCGCTCGACGTCACGGACGACGCGTCAGTCGAGGCGTTCGCGCGGGCGGTCGACGAGCGGTTCGGACGCTGCGACCTCCTGGTCAACAACGCGGGCGGCGCGCTGGGCTCGGACTCCGTGGCGGACGCCGACCTCGCCGACTGGCAGCGCATGTACGACATCAACGTGCTCGGCACCGTGCGCGTCACGAAGGCGCTGCTGCCGAGCCTGATCGCCAGCGGCGACGGCCAGGTCATCACCATCGGCTCCATCGCGGGTCGCGAGCCCTACAAGGGCGGCGCCGGGTACAACGCGGCCAAGCACGCCGAGGCCGCGCTCACGCGGGTGCTGCGCCTCGAGCTGCTGGGCCAGCCGGTGCGGGTCAGCGAGATCGACCCCGGCATGGTGCACACCGACTTCTCGCTCGTGCGCTTCAAGGGCGACCAGGAGCGGGCCGACGCCGTCTACGCGGGCGTCGAGCCGCTCACGGCCGACGACGTCGCCGACACCGTGGCGTGGATCGCCACCCGGCCGTCGCACGTCAACGTGGACCAGGTGCTGCTCATGCCGCGGGACCAGGCCGCGGCGCAGGTGGTGCACCGTCGCGAGGCGCGTCCCTGACGACCTTGAGCCCGATGGCGCACACGATGATCCCCGCGAGGAACAGGATCTTGAGGAGCGTGACGGCCTCGGTGCCGCTGAACATCGCCCAGGCGACGGTCAGCGCCGCGCCGATGCCGGTCCAGATCGCGTAGGCCGTGCTGATCGGGATCTGCTTGGCGGCGTAGCCGAGGCCGAGCATGCTCAGGGCCAGCGCCACCACGAAGAGCGCCGTGGCCCCGGGGTTCGAGAACCCGTCGGACGCGCCGAGCGCCGTGGCCCAGACGGCCTCCAGCACGGCGCTGACCAGCAGAATCGCCCATGCCGTCCGAGCTGTCATCCGAGCTGCCATCTCAGCTCACCACCTTGAGTCCGACGACGCACCCGACCAGGCCGGCCAGGAGCAGGGCCCGGGCGACGAACAGTCGCTCCTCGCCCCGGGCGATCGCGACGACGACCGTCAGCACGGCGCCGACGCCCACCCATACCGCGTAGGCGGTGCCGACGGGGATGGTCAGCATCGCGTGCGCCAGCCCCCACATGCTCAGGGCCAGCGCGACCAGGAAGACGACGGTCGGCACCACGCGCTTGAAGCCTCTGGACGCGCTCAGGGCCGTGGCCCAGACGGCTTCGAGGACGCCGGCGGCGATCAGGATCAGCCAGTCCATTCCTGCTCATCTCCCTTCGACGGTCGTCTTCGCACGAGCGTGCGAAGATCTTTCTAGCACACTTCGCACGACTGTGCGAACATGGCGGGGTGCCGCAACGACTCGACAGGGACGAACGCCGGCGCCGGGTGTCCGAGGCCGCGTGGCGCGTCCTCGTGCGCGATGGTCTCGAGGCGCTGTCCGTCCGCAACGTCGCCGCCGAGGCCGGCCTGCCGCAGAGCTCGCTGCGCTACACCTTCCCCACCGTGGCGAGCGTGCGCGAGCGCGCGGTGGCGCTGGTCCTCGAACGCCTGGAGGAACGGGTCGACGCCGTCGACCTCGACAGCGCCGGCGGGCCGCGCGCGCTGCTCGCCCAGCTGCTGCCCCTCGACGCCGAGCGGCGCATCGAGATGGAGGCCTACCTCGCCCTCGGCACCGCGGCCATGACAGACCCGGCCCTGCGCGCCGGGCACCGCGACACCCAGGACGCGATCCGCGGGGTGTGCGCGCGGGCGCTCGCCGCGCTCACCGGCCGTGCCGCGACCGACCTCGAGGTGCGCGGGCTGCACGCCCTCGTCGACGGGCTGGCGCTGCACGTGGTGCGGCAGGACCCGGGCGACGACCCCGGATGGGCGCTCGACGTGCTCGACGCGCACCTGGCGCGTGTCGTCGTCGTCCCGCGCTGAGCCCGCGTCAGGTCGTCGAGCCGCCCACCAGCGCGTCGCCCACCTCGGAGCGCAGGTAGAGCACGGACCGGCCGGCGCGCGCGGAGGTGAGCAGGCCCGCGTCGCGCAGCACGCGCAGGTGCTGGTTGACGGCGCTGGTGGTCACGTCCAGGCGCCGGGCCAGCTCGGTGGACGACGCGGGGTGCTCGAGGGTCGTGAGCAGCCCCGCCCGCGCCCGGCCCAGCACGGCCACGAGCGCCGCGTCCGCCACGTGCTGCTCCGCCTGCCACAGCGTGCCTTTGCCGCGCGCACCGTACATGATCATCGGCGGCTCGTCGGCGGAGATGGGGGCGGACGCGCCACTGGTGAACAGCGTGGGCACCAGCGTCAGGCCCTCGCCGGTCGTGGCCCGTCGCAGATCCTTCGTCGAGCTCCCGAGCCGCGCGCTCACCACGCCGTCGGCGAAGGACACGCGGGGCGAGAGGTCGGCGAACATCGCGCCCGCGCCGTGCGCGGAGATCACCGCGCCGCGGTGCACGACATCGGCCTGGAGCACGGCGCGCATCCGCGGCCAGTACGGCGCGAAGCACGCGTCCCAGTAGGCGGTCAGCGCATCGAGCAGCCGTCGCCGCACGCGGGGGAGCAGGTCGCGGAGCGGAGCGGGGCGGCCGCCAGGGTTCAGGGCGGCGAGCTCGCGGGCGACGACGTCGTCCGCGGTCGCGGCGACGACGGCCAGCTCGTCGTCGATCCGGGTGAGCGGACTGCGCGGGCGCGGGGTGAGGAAGTCCGGCGTCCACAGCACCTCGTTGGTCAGCGCGAGCAGCATCTCGCCGTCGAGACGCGAGCGGGCCTCCTGGGTGTGCCGCAACCACGGCAGGTGGAGCGGGTAGCGGCCCGGTTCGCGCCAGGTGCGCAGCGACAGGACCAGCTCGTTCAGCGGGGAGACGGCGAACCGCACGTCGGCGAGGTCCATACCCGCCAGCTCGTAGCGCATCCATCCCATCAGCGCGTCCGTCCCGTCGTTCGTGCCGCCGCTCGTCCCAACCCGTGAGCATAGGTGAAGGGCAGCGCTACATCCTTTCGTGCCGGGCGCCGGGGCATCGCCTACTGGTGCCGTGATCCAGACCCTCTTCCCACGGGACCCCGTGGCCCGCGCCCTGACGTTCTCGACCATGGCCTTCGCCACCTCGACCGGCGTCTTCTACACGGTGTCGGTCCTGTACTTCACGCGCGTGATCGGGCTGTCGGCCGGCACGGTCGGGCTCGGCCTGGGGATCGCGGGCGGGGCGGGCGTGGTCGGGTCGTTCCTCGCGGGGCGCTGGTCGGACCGGCGCGGCGCGCACCGGGTCCAGGTGTGGGGCCTGGTGGCGCAGGCGGTGGCGCTCGCGGCATACTCGTTCAGCGCCGACGCCGTGACCTTCACCGCGGTCGCGGTCGTCGTCAGCGCGGGCCGCGGCGTGCAGGCCACCGCGCGGCTGGCGCTGCTCGCCCGCTGGTTCACCGGTCCCGAACGCGTCGAGGTACGCGCGCGGCTGCGGGTCGTGACGAACGTCCTCATCGGGCTGGGCACGCTCGCCGCAGCGGTTGCCCTCCTGCTCGACACCGCCGCGGCGTACCGCACCGCGATGGTCGCGACGGCGGTGCTGCTGCTGCTCGCGGTCGTCCCGCTGGTGCTGCTGCCGCGCCGGGTGCCAGACCTGGCCGCGCGGCTGCTCGCCGACGCTCCCGCCCCCACGCCCGGCGCCGACCCGGCGCCCGCGACCGTCGCCCCGCACCCGCTGCGCGACCGGACGTACGTGGCGAGCGTCGTCCTGAACGCCGTCGTGGCCATGCAGTTCGGCGTCATGACCGTGGGCGTGCCGCTGTGGGTCGCGACCACCGACGCCCCCACCGCCGTCGTGTCCGCGCTGCTGGTGGTCAACACCGCGATGGTGGCGCTGCTGCAGGTGCGGGCGTCGGGGGGCACGCACGACGTGCGGGGCGCGGGCCGGGCCGTGCGCCGCGGGGCCGTGCTGCTCGCGGCGGCGTGCGTGCTGTACGCGGCGGCCGGGCACGGGAGCCTCGTGGCGGCGACGGCTCTGCTGGTGCTCGCCGCCGTCGCGCACTCGCTCGGCGAGGTCATGTCCGAGGCGGGCGGCTGGGGGATGGCGTTCGAGCTCGCCGACCCGCGTCGTACCGGCGCCTACCAGGGCCTGTCGCAGACCGGCTACGCCCTGGCGGGGATGGCCGCGCCGGTGGTCGTCACCGCGCTGCCCATCCGGTTCGGCACGCCCGGCTGGCTCGTGCTGGGGGCGATCTTCGTCGCGGCGGGCGTGGGCGCCGCGGCCGTAGCGCGGCGCGCCGCGGACGCCCGGCCGGTCGAGGAGGCAGTTCAGGTCGGCAGTTGAGGCGCAGGTCGGCAGTTCGAACTGCCGACCTGAACCCGAACTGCCGACGTGATCACGTCCTGACGGCCCTGCTTGCCAGCGACGAGGAGGGCGCCCGTGACAGCACCAGCTCCGCTGCGATGGCGTCGCGGACCTGGGTGTCCGTCAGGCCGTGGTCGCGCGCCAGCTGGACGAAGCGGCGCGCGGCACCGGTGACGGCGGAACGGTCGAGAGCTGCCGGGGGAGCGGTGACGAGCGTGCCGACCCGGCGGCGCGAGCGCACCAGCCCGGTCGCCTCCAGGTCGCGATAGCTCCGGGACACCGTGCCCGGGGCGATGCCGAGGTCGTTGGCGAGCGCGCGGACCGTCGGGAGGCGTTCGCCGTCGGCCAGGGTCCCCGCGGTGATGAGCGCGGCGAGCTGGGAGCGGAGCTGCTCGTAGTGCGGCACCGTCGACGTCGTGTCCACCCCGACGGTGAGCGTCATGACCGTGCCCCCTCGGCCGAGGGGCGTGTCGTCGCCGTCGGCATCGGGTCGCGAACGGGCCATGCTGCCGCCAGCACCGTGCCGAGGCCGACGGCGACGGCGATCCAGAGGGTGATGTCACCGATGACGACGAAGCCCGGCGCGGGGGGTCCGGACGTCCCGTCGACGCCGGGGCTGCCGAGCCCGAGCATGCGCAGCGACAGCCCGGCCAGGCCGAGGACGCCCGCGAGCGCGAGGCCGAGGACGAGCTGCGCCACCCGGGCGACACGACGCGCCATCCGCCGTCGGAGCCACATGTCCCACGTCTCGTCGACGTCCCAGACGGCAGGCCGCAGGGCCACGAGCCGGAGGACCGCCTCCGTCAGCGCCGCGGCGACGAGCGCCGCCACGAGGATCGGGACGGTCCAGAGCCAACCGGGGAACGGGCCCACAGTGTGCACGACCCGGCCCGCCTCGATGCGCGAGATGGTGCGGGGCCCGGACGCGGCGAGGCCGAGGACGACCGTAACGACGGCGAGCGCGCCCACCACGATCCACACGCGTCGTCGTGCCCAGGTCGCGACGACGTCCGATGTCGTCCGGGTGACCAGGCGTGCCTGCCGGCTCTCGCCGCGGGGCCTCGGCCACGTGAGCTCTCCGACGGCGCTGACGCCGAGGAACCCCCAGAGGCCGAGCAGCGGGAGGACGGCGATGGTGCGCGTCGGGATCTGCACCGGCAGGAGGACGACGGCCCACAGCACCGGGGCGGCGAACCCGACGGCGAGGAGGGCGAAGGCCGTCGCACTGGTGAGGGTCGCGTGCCGCACGGCGCGGATCCCGGCCGCAGTCGGTGCAGTCGTCCGACGGCCGTCCCACCAGAGCAGGGCAGCTGCGGCGAGGGCCGCCGCGGCGAGCAGCGCCCCCGGCGAGAGGGGGGATCCCCCGATGACGATCCAGTTCACGGACGGCTCCGTTCGGGCGTACGTCTGACTATTGATCATGAACTATGAACTTTGAACCGAGCCTCGTCAAGAGGTCCACCGCGCAGACCTGTCCTGTTCGCCCGAGAATGCGGGAGTGACGGACGACGAGACCTCAGGAACCGGATCCGCGGAGTGGTTCGTCGGGACGCACGGCCCGCCGGTCGACGCCGCCGACGACGCGCACGCCGCGCGCTGGGTGCACGCGACGGACAAGCGGGCGTTCCTCGACGCGGCCGCGGCGATCGACCCGGCGCTGCACGAGCGTCTCAGCGGGGTGCACGCCATCGCGCGGGAGCTGCCGCGGCGCCCGACGGCCGCGGTGCGGTGGCTCGACGACGACTGGGTGGCCGTCGTCACCCCGACCGTGTGGTTCACGGAGGACGACCGCCAGGCGCACACGGGCGAGCTCGGCATCCTCGCCGGGCCGGACGCGGTGCTGACGTACGAGGCCGGCGGCGCGAGGGTGCACGAGCGGGCGCTCGAGCGGCTGCGCGGTGCGGGCTCGACGCACGGCGAGGGGGCGCAGCGGATCGCGCTGGCCATCGTGCTCGGCCTGGTGGGGGAGGCGTCGGACGTCGAGGTGGAGCTCGGGGACGCGGTGGCGGACACGGAGCGGATCGTCTTCGATCCCGACGTGGAGGACCCGGTGCAGCGGATCTACGACCTCAAGCGCGAGATCACTGAGGCGCGACGGGCGCTGCTGCCGATCGCAGCGGAGCTGCCGGAGCTTACCGACACGAGCGACTCCCATCGCGTCGTCGCGGACGGGCGCTCGCTGGATCGCGTCGCGTCGACCGTCGAACGGGTCGACCGCCACCTCGACGCCCACGACGACCTGCTCTCCGACATGCTGCAGGTACACCTGTCGCAGGTGTCCGTGCGGCAGAACGAGGACATGCGGAAGATCTCCGCCTGGGCGGCGATCCTGGTGTATCCCACCGTGGTGGCCGGCATCTACGGCATGAACTTCACGCACATGCCCGAGCAGCACTGGCTGCTCGGCTACCCGTTCGCGCTGGCGCTCATGGTGGTGGGCTGCGTGGTGCTGTATCGCGTCTTCCGGCGCGTGGGGTGGCTGTGACGCCGCGGCTGCCGTCTCGCGGTCCGGTCGAGGTCAGGGCCCTCCGCTAACCTGTGCGCTCCAGGCGCCCGGCGGAGGGATGGTCCCGTGCAGCTGCTCGTGGTCGAGGACGACGATCATGTCGCCGGCGCGCTCGTGTCCGTGCTCGGGCGGCACGGCTACGAGGTGGTCCGGGCGCGCGACGGCGCGTCCGCGCTCCAGGAGCTGAGCCCGGGCACCGACCTGGTGCTGCTCGACCTGTCGTTGCCCGACATCGACGGCTTCGAGGTCTGCCGCCGCATCCGCCGCGTCTCCGACACCCCGATCATCATGGTCACCGCCCGCACCCGCCTCGACGCCCGCATCCGCGGCCTCGAGCTGGGCGCGGACGACTACGTGACCAAGCCGTACGACGTGCGTGAGGTGCTCGCGCGCATCGACGCCGTGCTGCGCCGCGGCCGCGGCCGCGAGTGGGACGGCCCGCGGGCGGACGCCGCGGCGGCCCGGGTGCGGGTGCGCGGAGTCGTGGTGGACCTGGCGCGCCGCGAGGTGCGCCGTGCGGTGGGCTCGACCGTCGAGCTCACTCGCAAGGAGTTCGACCTGCTCGCCCTGCTGGTGCGGCAGCGCGGCTCGGTGCTCACGCGCGAGCGCATCCTGCGCGACGTGTGGGGGTCCAGCTGGAAGGGGCTCGGCCGCACGTTGGAGGTGCACGTCGCGTCGCTGCGCCGCAAGCTCGGCGAGCCGGATGTGGTCGAGACGGTGCGCGGCGTGGGCTACCGCGTGGCCGCGCCGGACGGTGCCAACGGTGCCGACAGCGGCGACAGTGCCGGAGGTACCGAAGGTGCCGCGCACGGCGGCGCGGGGGCCTAGGCGTCGATGCGGACCCGGCTGGCGATCATCCTCTTCGTGCCGTGCGTGCTCGTGCTGGCGCTGCTCGGCGCCGCGTACGCGGGCAACGTGGCGCGCGCCAACCAGCAGGAGGTCTACCTCGACCGCCTCGCGGACGCCGGATACCTCGTCATCACGGCCCGCCAGTCGCTCGCTGCCGACGCCCCGGAGATCGTCAAGGGCGACCTGGACCGCTACCGGGAGGTGTACGGCGTCGACGCGGCCGTCGTCGACCAGTCCGGCGCCACGTGGGCCTCCAGCGGGCTCGACGTCGAGCAGGTCGAAGAGCGGCAGGCGGCCCTCGCCGGACGGCGCGGCGAGTCGGTGCTGAGCTCCCTGCCGTGGAAGGCGGCCCGGGTGGTGGTGGCGGAGCCGGTGTACGACGGCGGGGACCTGGTCGGCGCGGTCGTCACGGTCTCCGACGCGGACGAGGTGTCGCGCAGCATCTGGTCGAGCTGGGGGATCCTCGTCGCGGCCGGCCTGGTGATGTGCGTGCTCGCCGTCGTCATCGCCCATCGCACCGCCGGCTGGGTGTTGCGCCCGGTGCGGGCGGTCGACACGGCGATGGGCGAGATCGGCCGCGGCCGCCTCGACGCGCGCATCCCGCCGTCGGCGGGCCCGCCCGAGCTGCGGGAGGTCATCACGCGCTTCAACGCGATGGCCGCGCAGGTGGAGCACTCCATGAACCGGCAGCAGGAGTTCGTCTCGAACGCCTCGCACGAACTGCGCAACCCGCTCAACGCCCTGATGCTTCGGGTCGAGGACCTGGCCCTGTCGACGCAGCCCGAGCACGCCACCGAGGTGGCGCACGTGCGCGCCGAGGCGGTGCGTCTGGCGCACATCCTGGACGCCCTCCTGCTGCTGGCCGACGACGCGAACCTCGCCGCCGGCGCGCACCCCGTGGACGTGACGGAGCTGGTCGCGCGGCGGGTGGACGGGTGGCGGGTGCTCGCCGTCGGCCGGGAGCTGCACGTCGAGGGCCATGTCGAGGGCCACGGCGAGGCCTGGGCCGAGGTGAACGAGATCGTGCTCGAGTGCGCCTTCGACGCGGTGATGGACAACGCGGTGAAGTTCTCCCCGGAAGGCGGGCGGGTGGACGTCACGGTGACGGCGGTGCCCGACGGCACGACGGGCGAGAGCACGGAGCGCGGACCCGTGGGGGGCCTGGTGGAGATCGCCCTCCGCGACCAGGGTCCCGGCGTGCCGCAGGAGGAGCTTGAGCGGCTCGCGGAGCGGTTCTGGCGCTCGCCCGGGCACAGCACGGTGCGCGGCTCGGGGCTCGGCCTGGCGATCGCCTCGGAGCTGCTCGCGACCGGCGGCGGCGGGCTGCGGCTCTCCCTGCCGGACGGCGGCGGCCTCGAGGTGCGGCTGCGGGTGCCGGCGCTGCCTGAGGGCGGCGCGTCGTGAGCGCTCTGGTGGTCGCGTCGACCCGCGCCCACCGCGCCCACCGCGCCCACCGCCCAGCGGCGCCGCTCGCCGCTGGGCTGCTCGCGCTGCTGGTGCTGGCGGGCTGTGTCGGGGGCGAGGCCCCCGACGACCCGTGGGAGGGGCAGCGCCCCGACGCGCTCACCGTCTCTACCGGCGGCTCGACCGGCATCTACCACGGGTACGGCGTCGGCCTCGCGGAGGCGCTGGAGGAGCGCTACGGCGTGCCCGTCGAGGTGACCGAGACCGGCGGGTCGGTGGAGAACCTGGAGAGCCTGGCGGCCGGCACGTCGCAGATCGCGTTCAGCGCCGCGGACGCCGCGCGCGACGCCGTGGCCGGCGACGGCGAGTTCGCCGAGCCGCTCGACGTGCGCGCCCTCGCGCGCATCTACGACGACTTCGTGCACCTCGTGGTGCCCGCGGACTCGGACGTCCGCACCCTCGCCGACCTGCGGGGCAAGCGCGTCTCCCTCGGCGCGCCCCGTTCCGGCACCGCGCTGATCGCGAACCGGGTGCTCGCGGCCGCCGACCTGCCCGCCGAGAAGCTCACCGGCTCCAGCCTCGGCCTCGACGAGTCCATCACGGCCCTGCGGGCAGGGGAGATCGACGCGTTCTTCTGGTCCGGCGGCCTGCGCACCCCCGGACTGACGGCGCTCGTGGACGACACCCCGGTGCGCCTGGTGCCCCTCGGCGACGTGGTCGAGGAGGTGCGCTCCATGTACGGCAGCGGCTACCGGCACGGCATCGTGCCCGAGGGGATGTACGGGTCCCCGGCGGCGGTCGAGACCCTCGCCGTGCCGAACTTCCTCATGGTGCGCGCGGACATGCCCACGGCGGAGGCCCGCACGCTGGTGTCCACGCTGTTCGACGCACGGTCCCAGATCTCCGCGCAGGTGCCGTCGGCGGCCAACCTGGACCGGGTGCGGGCGATCTTCACCGACCCGGTGGAGCTGCATCCCGGCGCGCTGCGGTACTACCGGGCCACCAAGGACTGATCTACCGGGTTGATCTACCGGGACTGATCTACCAGGACGAGACGGCGGGGACCTGGGAGACCAGCCGCAGCCGGTGCCCGACGCCCCCGCGCCATGGGGTGGTGGGGGCGAGCGTGGCCGGGTACCCGGCCGGGTTGCGCTGGTGCCAGCGCCAGTGGTCGAGACAGATGTCCTCGACGCTCCGGGTGGCGCGCCAGCCCAGCTCCGCGTCGGCGCGGGCGGCGTCGGCGTACGACACGGCGACGTCGTGCTCCCGGCGGGGCGCGACCCGGTACGGCACCGTGCGGCCCGTGACCGACTCGAAGGCCCGGACCAGCTCGAGGACGCTGGTGGGCCGGCCGCTGCCGAGGTTCCAGGTCGACAGCGGGCGGTCGGTGTCGTCGAGGGCGGCCAGCGCGGCGACGTGTCCCGCGGCCAGGTCGTCGACGTGCACGTAGTCGCGCATCACCGTGCCGTCCGGGGTGGGATGGTCGTCGCCGTGCACCACCAGGTGCTCGCGCCCGGTCGCGGCCTCGGCGATCGCCGGGAGCAGGTTTGCCGACGCCCCGGCGTGGTCGGGACCGATCGTCGCGGACGGGTGTGCGCCCGCCGCGGTGAAGTGGCGCACCACACCCACGCGGACCTTCGGGCCTGCGTCGGCCACCACGTCGCGCAGGATCTGCTCGTTCATGGCGTGGCTGCGGCCCACCGGGTCGGTGGGCGCCAAGAGGGCGTCCTCGCGGTGCGGCAGGTCGCGGCCCTCCCCGTACACGCCCGACGACGACGACACGACCAGCCGGTTCACGTCGTACCAGGCCATGCACCGCAGCAGCGTGAACGTGGTGCCGAGGTTGGTCTCGTAGCAGTCGAGCGGTCGCGCGCCGCGCGCGCCGCCGCAGGCCTTGACCCCCGCGAGGTGGATCACGGCGTCGAAGCCCTCGGCGTCGAAGAGCCGCTCGAGGGCGTCGATGTCGGCGGTGTCGAACGCGTGCACGGGCACGGGCCGGCCGGCCAGGACCTCGACGCGCTCCAGAGCGGCGGGTGCACCCCGGGAGAAGTCGTCCACGACGACGACGTCGTGCCCGGCCCCGATCAGCTGGAGCACCGTGTGAGACCCGACGTACCCGGCGCCTCCGGTCACCAGGACGCGCATGGCAGTTCCTCACTTCACAGCGTTCGCGGCGGAGATGTCGCCCCATCATCATCGTGTCCCGGCGCGCAGACCCGCAGGCGATTTGAGGAACGTCAGAGGCTCTCCCCTCGCTGGTTGAGCTAGTTCCCGCTGGTTGAGCTAGCTCCCGCTGGTTGAGCTAGCTCCCGCTGGTTGAGCTAGCTCCCGCTGGTTGAGCTAGCTCCCGCTGGTTGAGCCTGTCGAAACCCGGTTTCGACAGGCTCAACCAGCGATCACGACAGGCTCAACCAGCGCCAGGCTCAACCAGCGATGGTGACCTGGCCCAGCTCTTGCGTGCAGCGGGTCAGTGCCACGTACAGGCCGTTCCAGCCGCGTGGCTCGGCGGCGATGCCGTCGGGGTCGACGACGACGGCCGCGTCCCACTCCAGGCCCTTCGCGTCGGTCGCGGACATCGCGGGGATGCCGGCCGGCAGCGCGGCGCGGAGCGCGTCGAGCCTGGTCAGGGGGGCGACCACGCCCACCGTGCCGCCGTCGTACCGGTCGCCGAGCTCGGCGACGGCGGCCGTCACGGTGTGCGTCCAGCCGCTCTCGTCCGCCTCCCGGCGCCACGGCGCGACCGCGGCGGACCGGACGGCGCGCGGCGGGTCGTTGCGGCTGCCGGCCCGCCGCAGTACCGGGCCGGTCAGCTCCATGACCTCGCGCGGCGTGCGGTAGCAGATGGTCAGGTCGGCCCGCCGCCAGCGGTCGCCGAGGGCGTCGCCCACGGCCTCGCCCCAGTCGGTCTGCCGGTGCGCGGACGAGGCCTGGTCGATGTCGCCGACGGCGGTGACCGACCGGGTGGGGCAGCGGCGCACCACCATGTGCCACTGCATCCCGGACAGCTCCTGCGCCTCGTCCACCACGACGTGCCCGTACGTCCAGTCCCGCGTGGCCGCCGCGCGCCCGGCGACGAACGCGCCGTCGTGCCCGCCGTCGTGCCCGCCGTCGTGCCCGCCGTCGTGCCCGCCGTGGCGGGCGTCGTGGTCGGGGGAGCCGAGGAGGTCGGCGAGGGCGTCGAGGAGCGGGACGTCGCTGCCGGCCCAGCCGTCGTCGGCCGGCTCACCGGCGACGTGCGCCACCTCGGCGTCGGTGAGCTCGGGTGCGTGGGTGCTCAGCAGGTCGGCGTCGTGCAGCAGGTCGGCGAGCTCCGCGGCGGGGTCGCGACGGGGCCACCAGGCGTCGAGGGTCGCGGCGACGCCCGGGTCGACGGCGATGCGCGCGCGCAGCGCCTCGAGGTCGTCGTCGGAGAGCACTCCATCGACGTCGGACCCGGTAGCACCCGTGGCGGCCGCGCGGTCGTCCGAGGCGGCGAGCCTGGCGTCGAGTCGTCCGAGCACGTCCTCGAACCCTTCCTCCGCCCGGGCGAGCAGCTCGGCCTGGTGGTCCGCCACCGCGTCGGTGAGCAGGTCGTGCACCCGGTCCATCACGCGTTCGCGGGAGTGGTGGTACGAGCCCGAGCCGGCCGCGGCCCGCCGGGCGGCGTCCGTCTGTGCCGCGGACAGCACGTACTCCTCGCCGTCGAGCACGAGGGTGAGCGCGCCGTCGGCGGGCTCGAGCGACGACACGAACCGGCGCAGCACGGGCAGCCAGAGGGACCGGCCCTTGATCTCGGCGACGTCGCGGGACTCGGCGCGGGTGGGCCGGACGCCGGGCACCAGCGTGTCGCAGGTGGCGGAGACGACGGCCGACTCGCCGAGCGCCGGCAGCACCTGGGCGATGTAGTCGAGGAACCGCTTCGACGGCCCGAGCACGAGCACCCCGCGCTCGGCCAGGTGCGGGTGCGCGAACAGCAGGTACGCGACCCGGTGCAGCGCCACCACCGTCTTGCCGGTGCCCGGGCCGCCCTGTACCACCAGCGGCGTGCGGGCGTCGGCGCGCACCACGTCGTCCTGCTCCCGCTGCAGGGTCGCGACGGCGGTACCCATTCGCCCGGTGCGGCGCTCGTCGAGCGCGGCGAGCAGCGCGCCCTCCCCGACGAGGCCCGAGTCGTCCAGGCCGCCGTCGAGCGGCTCGTCGTCGACACCGACCACCGAGCGCCCTCGGGTGCGCACGTGCCGCCGGCGACGCACGCCCTGCGGGTCCACGGGCGTGGCCGTGTAGAACGGGCGCGCCACGGCCGCGCGCCAGTCGACCACCAGGGGCTCGTCGTCCTCCGTGGCGCCAGGCAGGCCGACGCGGCCGAGGTGCCGCACGCTGCCGTCGTCGCCGTCGATGCGCCCGAAGACGAGCCCCTGGTCGGCGTGCCGCAGCTCCGCCCGCCGGCCGCGCAGCCGGCCGATCCGGGCGGCGCCGGTGGCGTCGTCCGGGCGGGCGGAGGCCAGGGTGGTCTCGAGCTCGTCGAGGAGGGTTCTGCGCCGCTGCCAGGCGGCGTCGAGGACGAGCTGCTCCTCTTCCATCGCGCTGCCGACGGCGTCGGCGGCGGTCACGGTGGTGGTGGTGGAGACCTGCGGTGCGGGCTGGGGCACTGGACCTCGATTCGTACGTTGTACGGGAGACCACCGCGCAACGTCGGGCCCCGCGGGATTGTTCCCGCCTCACTGCCGAACATGCGATGGCGCGCGGTATGACGTCGGATGTCGCGCGCAGCTGCATGTTCGGCAGGTGTCGATGGCCGACGATCAGGGTGCGTCGGCCCGCCGCTCCAGCTCGGTGGGCGTGCCCGCCATGATCGTCGCCGCGTGGGCGGTGATGCGCTCGACGGGCCAGTCCCACCAGCGCACGCGCAGCAGCCGCTCGACGTCCTCGTCGTCGAACCGGGTGCGCACGACTCGCGCCGGGTTGCCGGCGACGACCTCGTAAGGGCCGACGCCCTTGGTCACGACGGCGCGCGCGCCGATCACGGCGCCGTCCCCGATCGTGACGCCAGGCAGGATCGTCGCCTCGCGGCCGATCCAGACGTCGTTGCCGATCACGGTGTCGCCGGGCTGCTCGATGGCGAGGAACGCGTCGAGCGTCGCGTCGGCCCACGCGCCGCCGAACATGGTGAACGGGTACGTCGACGGGCCCGCCATCGGGTGGTTGCCGCCCGGCATGAAGAAGGCCGCGCCCGGGGCGATGGTCGTGAAGCGGCCGATGACGAGCCGCTGCGGGCCGTAGAGGTAGTGCACGTTCGCCTGCTCGAACGGCGGGCGGGTGCCCTCGTCGTCGTAGTAGGTGTACTCCCCGACCTCGAGGAACGGCGATGTCACCTGGTTCTTGAGGAAGATGACGTTGGTGAGGTCCTCGCGGCTGCTGGGGGTGAGTCGGTCCGGGTCGGGGACGTCGGTCATCGGGCTCCTCGTCGCTCCGTGTCGCGTGGGCATGGGCATCTTGCGATCATGCCCGGAAGGCGCTGCGAGCCGTCGGAACCCGTGTCTGACCGGCGTGCGTGTTCCCCGTTGCGGAATACCCTCTGGAGGTATAAGTTCTGCAGCATCGATACCCTATAGGGGTATGAGCGGCGAGAGGCGAACGGGCATGATGGCGGAGAACCAGCACGCTGAGCACGACGCGCACGCCGGCCACGACCGGCACGCCGGTCACGACGCGCACGCCGGTCACGACGCGCACGCCGGTCACGACGCGCACGCCGGCCACGACCAGCACGCCGGTCACGACGCGCACGCGGGCCACGGCGATCACGTAGGCCAGTTCCGCCGGCTGTTCTGGATCATGCTGGTTCTGGCGGTGCCGACCGTCGCGCTGTCACCGATGTTCGCGATGGTGCTCGGCTACGACCTGCCCGGCGCGACGTGGGTGTCGTGGGTCTCGCCGGTGCTCGGCACGGTCATCTATGTGTGGGGCGGCCGCCCGTTCCTTACGGGCGCGGTGTCGGAGCTCAAGGCCCGCAAGCCCGGGATGATGCTGCTCATCGGGCTGGCCATCACGGTCGCGTTCGTCGCGTCGCTCGGCGCGAGCCTCGGCGTCCTCGACCGCCAGCTCGACTTCTGGTGGGAGCTGGCGCTGCTGGTCGTGATCATGCTGCTGGGCCACTGGGTCGAGATGCGCTCGCTCGCCCAGACCACCTCCGCGCTCGACTCGCTCGCTGCGCTGCTGCCCGACGAGGCCGAGCGCGTCGAGCACCGGCCGGACGGGGAGCAGGTCGTCACCGTCGCGCCGTCAGACCTCCGCGTGGGCGACGTCGTCGTCGTCCGCCCGGGCGCGAGCGTGCCCGCCGACGGCCGCGTGGTCGACGGCCGCGCCGAGATGGACGAGTCGATGGTGACGGGCGAGTCGCGCACCGTGGCCCGCGCCGCGGGGGACGCCGTCACCGCCGGCACGGTCGCCACCGACTCCGGCCTGCGGGTCGAGGTGACGGCCACCGGCGACGACACCGCGCTCGCCGGCATCCAGCGGCTCGTCGCCGAGGCGCAGGCGTCGTCGTCCCGGGCCCAGCGCCTGGCGGACGTCGCCGCCGGCTGGCTGTTCTGGTTCGCCCTCGGCGCCGCCGTGATCACCGCGATCGCGTGGACCGCGCTCGGCATGCCGGACGACGCCGTCGTGCGCACCATCACCGTGCTCGTCATCGCCTGCCCGCACGCGCTCGGACTGGCCATCCCGCTCGTCGTCTCGATCGCGACCGAGCGCGCCGCCCGCGGGGGAGTGCTGGTCAAGGACCGGCTCGCGCTCGAGAGCATGCGCACCGTCGACGCCGTCCTGTTCGACAAGACCGGCACCCTGACCAAGGGCGAGCCGACCGTGTCCGACGTCGTCGCCGCCGACGGCGCCGCGGGCGGGCTGGACGCCGACGCCGTGCTGGCGCTCGCCGCCGCGGCCGAGGCGGACAGCGAGCACCCGCTCGCCAAGGCGATCGTGCGGGCCGCGGCCGACCGCGGGCTGGCCGTGCCCCGCGCAGCCGACTTCTCGTCGTCGCCGGCCGTGGGCGTGACTGCCACCGTCGACGGCCACGAGGTGTGCGTCGGCGGGCCGCGGCTGCTCGAGTCGCTGTCGGTCGAGTCGCTGGTTGAGCCTGTCGAAACCGGGTCTCGACAGGCTCGACCGGCGGGGGTGGCTCAACCGGCGGAGGACGACGGCGCGACCGTGCTGCACGTGGTGCGCGACGGCGTCGTCGTCGGCGGGCTGAAGCTTGCGGACGAGGTGCGGCCGGAGTCCGCCGAGGCGGTCGAGGCGCTGCAGCGGCGGGGCGTGCAGGTGGTGATGATCACCGGCGACGCCGAGGCCGTGGCCCGGTCCGTGGCGCGCGAGCTCGGCATCGACCGGTACTTCGCGGGCGTGCGCCCGGAGGACAAGTCGGCCCGCGTCGCCGAGCTGCAGGCGGAGGGCCGCAAGGTCGCGATGGTCGGCGACGGTGTCAACGACGCCCCGGCGCTCGCCCAGGCCGACGTCGGCATCGCGATCGGCGCCGGCACCGACGTCGCCATCGCGTCGGCGGGCGTCATCCTCGCCAGCGACGACCCCCGGTCCGTGCTGTCGGTCATCGAGCTGTCCCGCGCCAGCTACCGCAAGATGAAGCAGAACCTCTGGTGGGCCGCCGGGTACAACTTGATCAGCGTGCCGCTCGCCGCGGGCGTCCTCGCGCCGATCGGGTTCGTGCTGCCCATGTCGGTGGGCGCCCTGCTCATGTCGCTGTCCACCGTGGTGGTGGCCCTCAACGCGCAGCTCCTGCGCCGCCTGGACCTCCGGCCCGAGGCGTCGTCCTGAGCCCGTCGAAGGGTCACGAGCGCGAGGTGCTGGGCCGCTGACGCCGGGACGACCGCACTCACGCCTCCGGCGGGAGAGCGGCGGTCAGGTCCACCTCGACGAGCTGCCCGGCGAAGCCGAGCTGCGCCACGCCCAGCAGGGTGCTGGCCGAGGTGAGCGCCGGGGCCAGCGGCGAGCCGGACAGGCGCTGCCACACGGCGCCCAGTTCCGACTGCTCGTCGCTGCGCACGTAGACGACGGACCGCACGACGTCCCTCGGTGCGGCGCCTGCGGCGTCGAGCGCGAGCAGTGCGTTGGTGACAACCTGGTCGACCTGGGCGCCCAGATCGCCGGCGCCGACCAGCCGTCCGTCGGCGGCGAGCGGGCACTGGCCCGCCAGGTACGCGGTACGGCCCGCCTCGACAACGGTGACGTGGTGGTAGCCGGGCGTGGCGTGGAGGCCGGCGGGGTTGCGGCGCGTGATCGTCATCCTCGGAGTCTCGCGGGCGCCGGGCCGTCGGTCGACGGGAATTCGCGTCTCGCCACACCCGGTCATCTGGCCGACTTACTGGGCCGACACGCCGCGGCCAAGCATGCGACCACAGGGCAGACAGGCCGATGGTTTCGACAAGCTCAACCAGCGAGGGTGAGACGCACCGTCGCGAACGACGCGGGCGGCAGCTCGGCGGTCAGCACGCCGCCGGTCAGGCGCACGCCGTCGAGCGCGCGTGGCGTGACGGCGTCGGGCGCGTCGAACGTGTTGTGCGAGGCCGGGTCGTCGGCGGCGAGCACCGTGGCGACGGGGTCGCTCACCGCCTGCCCGCGCAGGTCGATCCGCACCGTCGAGGCGGCGTCCGGGTCGAGGTTCGTCAGCGACACCAGCACCGCGCCGTCCTTCGTGGACGCCGAGGCCGACACCGTGCCCACGGGCATCCCGTCGACGTCGTGCGTGGCCCGCGCCGCGCGCTCGCGGACCGGCAGGCTCGCGGCGTCGTGGTGCCCGGCGCTCATCGCGAAGGCGTGGAACGTGGGCGTCTTGATCATCTTCGCGCCGTCGGTGAGGAGCATGGACTGCAGCACGTTCACCGTCTGGGCGATGTTCGCCAGGCGCAGCCGGCGGGCGTGGTCGTGGAAGGCGTCGAAGTGCACCGTCGCGACCAGGGCGTCGCGCATCGCGTTCTGCTGGTACAGGAACCCGGGGTTGGTGCCGGGCTCCACGTCCCACCAGGTGCCCCACTCGTCGAGCGCGAGGGCGATCTTGGCCTGCGGGTCGTAGGCGTCCATGACGGCGGAGTGCCCGGCGAGGATGCGCCGTACGTCGAGGGCCTTCCGCATGGTGGCCCAGTACTCGTCGCGGCTGAACCGCGTCGCGGAGCCCTTCTCGCCCCACGTGCCGGCGAACGTGTAGAAGTGGAACGACACGGCCTGCCACAGGTCGCGCGGGTCGGCGTCACCGAGCGTCGCGACCTGCTGCATGAGCGTCTCGGTCCACGCGTAGTCGTCGTCCGACGCGCCCGCGGCCACCCGCACCAGGCGGTTGCCGCCGTGGTCGCGCGCGTACGTCGCGTGCTGCCGGGCCAGCGAGGCGAACTGGTCGGCCCGCAGGTTGCCGCCGCAGCCCCACGGCTCGTTGCCGATGCCGAAGAACGCGACGCCCCACGGCTCGTCGCGGCCGTGCTCCCGGCGCAGGCGGGCCATGGGGGAGTCGTCGCCGCGGGTCAGGTACTCGACCCAGTCGGCGGTCTCCTGCACCGTGCCCGAGCCGACGTTGCCCGACACGTACGGGGCGGTGCCGAGCAGCTCGCACAGCGCCATGAACTCGTGCGTGCCGAAGGAGTTGTCCTCCACCACGTCGCCCCAGTGGGTGTTGACGATGCGCGGCCGGTCCGCCGTCGGGCCCACGCCGTCGCGCCAGTGGTAGGTGTCGGCGAAGCAGCCGCCGGGCCACCGCAGGTTGGGGATCTGCAGCTCGCGCAGCGCCTCGACCACGTCGGTGCGGATGCCACCCACGTTCGGGATGTCGGAGTCCTCACCCACCCAGAAGCCCTCGTACACGCACCGGCCCAGGTGCTCGGCGAAGTGGCCGTACAGGTGCCGGCTGATGGTGGGGCCGGGGACGTCGAGGTCGACGACGGCGTCGAGGGCGTTCTCGGGCACGGCAGGTCCTCCATCGATGCAGGCAGTGGTCAGACCTTACCCGCGAGGTAGTCCGAGATCCCGCGAGGTAGTCCGGCGGTCTCAACCGGCTCCCCCTGTCCGCGAGGTAGTCCGAAAATCGCCGAGGTAGTTCGCGAGGCCGCGAGGTAGCGCACTACCTTGCCGAGAATCGAACTACCTCGCCGATTTTCGGACTATCTCGCGGGATCCTGGACTACCTCGCGGGATCTCGGACTACCTCGGCGCGACCGAAGCGGGCGGCGAGCGCCGCCGTCCCCTGCGAGAGCAGCGTGACGTCGGCGCCGACGAGGGCGAACGACGCGCCGGCCGCCAGGTACGAGTCCGCGACGTCGGGGTCGAAGGCGACGACGCCCACGGGGACGCCGGCGCCGCGGACGGCGTCGACGGCGCGCAGCACGGCCGCGACGACGTCCGGGTGCGCCTGCCGGCCGAGCAGCCCCATGGACGCGGCGAGGTCGGACGGGTCGAGGAACACGCCGTCCACACCCTCGACGGCGGCGATCTCCGCCGCCGCGGCGGCGGCCTCGACGCTCTCGACCTGCACGACTAAGGTCCCGACACTGCGCGATGCCCGCACGGCCTCGGCGGCCGCCCGGGCGTCGGCGGCGGAGCCGACGGGCACGACGACGTCCCGCGTTCCGAGGTCGAGCACCCGCCGGAGCGTCGCGGGGTCGCCGGCAGGCACGCGCACGACCGGCGTCACGGGATAGCCCTGCACCGCACGGAGCTGGGCGAGCACCGACCGCGGGCCGTGCTGGTCGTGCTCCGTGTCGATCAGCAACCAGTCCAGCCCGGCGTCGGCGCAGATCTCTGCGACGAGCGGGCTGCCGCTGGATACCCACAGCCCGGCGAGGGGGCGGTGCGCCGCGGCGAGGGCGGCGCGGAAGGCCCCGGCCGGGGCCCCCGGCCCGGGATCGCCGGAGAGCGGGCCGCCGTCGCGCATCAGTGCAGGCCCAGGTAGGCCTCGAGCGTGGGCGGGGTGGCCTGCAGCAGCGGCTCCAGCACCGGCTGGCCGGGGAATTCGCTGGCCTCGAAGAACCACCGCTCCGACGCCGGCATCCCCCACTGCTGGGCACGACGCGGGTTGCTCACGTCCCAGCGCAGCGGCTCGCTCTCGAGGTCGATGAACTGGTAGTGCGTGGTGAAGAGCTCGATGCGGTGCTGGTCCGGGTCCCGCACGTAGAGGAACAGCGCGTTGCTGATGCCGTGCCGCCCCGGCCCGCGGTCGATCTCCTGGCCGAAGCCGAGGGAGCCGGTGACGTCGGCCGCGTGGATCAGCGAGGCGGCATCGGGCACGGTGTACGCGAAGTGGTGCAGGCGCGGGCCGCGGCCGTTGGTGAAGACGAGGTCGTGCGTGTTGCCCTTCACCTCCATCCAGGTGCCCCACAGCTCGTCCGTGCCGGCTGCTTCCGAATACTCAGCCGTGTACTCCGACATCCGCATCCCGAGCCCGGTCCAGAAGTCGGTGGCGGCCTGCACGTCGTGCGTCACGGCCTGGAAGTGGTCGAGCCGCTGCGGCGCCCCGGCGGTGAAGTCGTGGAAGTCCGCCATCTTGCGCGGCACCAGGTCCATCGAGGACGTGATCTCCATGTGGGTGCCGACGGCGTCGCGGAACCGCAGGGTGGGGCCCTGGTGGTCCCGCTCCACGCGCTCGTGCTCGACGCCGGTGGCGGCGAAGTGTCGCTCGGCGGCGGCGACGTCGGCGTCGGTGCGCACGCGCAGCCCGACGCACAGCGCCCTGGCCTCCGCGGCGCGCTCGAGCACGAGGCTGTGGTGGGCGTCCTCCTCCAGGCCGCGCAGGTAGACCGCGTCGTCGGTCTCCTCGGTCACGACGAGCCCGATGACGTCGCGGTAGAAGTCGCGGCTGGCCTCGAGGTCGGTGACGCCGAGCGCCACGTGGCTGGCCCGCGTGATGGTGAACGGGGGGGCGGGGTTGGTGGTGGGGAGCATCTTCGGAGTCTGGCAGCGGGGGTGCCGCGGGAGTACTACCGATGTCCTCTCGCAGGCATAGGGCAGAGGTATGGCGGAGGGTGGTGCCTATCATCGGGGCTATGGAACTGCGTCATCTGCGGTACTTCACCGCCGTGGTCGAGGCCGGGTCGATCACCGCGGCCGCGGCTCGGCTGCACATCTCGCAGCCGCCGCTGAGCGTCGCCATCTCCCAGCTCGAGGCGGACGTCGGCGTCCGGCTGCTGGTGCGCACCTCGCGTGGCGTGGAGCCCACCAGCGCGGGCCGCTACCTGCTGGACGCGTCGTCGCGCGTGCTGGGTGAGATCGACGACATGACCGCGGCCCTCGGGCGGTTCGGCGCCGGGACGGCCGGCTCTCTCACGGTGGCGGCCGTGCCCGTGCTCATGTGGCACCGGCTGCCGGTGCTGCTGCGGGCGCATGCCGAGGTGGCGCCCGACGTCGAGGTGCGGCTCGTGGACCCGCCGCCGTGGACGGCGATCGACATGCTGCAGCAGCGCACGGTGGACCTCGCCGCGGTGATGGTCGCCGACCCGCGCCGGTTCGTGGCCCGCCACCGCGGCGTCCTGGACGTCGTCGACTGGGGCGAGGTGCCACTCGTCGCCGCGCTGCCTCCCGAGTGCGTGGACGCCGGTGCCGACCCGGACGAGCCGTTGTCGCTGCACGCGTTCGACGGCGAGGTGCTGCTGCTGCCGCGGCGCACCGCGGCGGTGCCGAGCCTGCCGGAGGCGGTGGAGGCGGCGCTGCGCCGGTACGGCGTCACCCCCGCCGCCGTCCGCACCGTCGAGACGATCCAGTCGGGGATCCCGCTGATCGAGGCGGGCGCCGCCCGGGCGATCCTCCCCGACCCCGACCGTGCGAGCCTCGGGCGGTTCGACCTCGCCGTCCGGCGGCTCGAGCCCGACCCGGCCGGCCTGCGCGCCCTCGTCCTCACCCGCCCGGGCGCCGCCGGTCGTGACCCGAAGGTCGCGCGGCTGCTCGACACGATCACCGCCGGACCAGCATGAATCATGTGCGATCTTCGATATGATTCCTCCGACGATTGACGACGGTGCCGACCCGCCTCCGCGACGACGCGGAGGGGTACCGCGCACCCACTCCGAGGAGGCAGCTGTGGCCGTGGCGGCAAGCAAGGCGGATCAGTGCTACGAGATCCTGCGCCAGGGCATCATGCAGGGCACGTTCGGGCCCGGCCATCGCCTGGTGATCGACCAGCTCGTGCGCGACTACGGGATCAGCTCCGTGCCCTGGCGGGAATCGCTGCGGCGACTCGAGGCCGAGGGTTGGGTGGACATCGTTCGCCACGCCGGCGCCGTCGTGAAGACGTTCGACACCGGGTCGTGGGAGCGCACGATGCAGCTCCTGGCCCGCCTTGAGGGCTACGCGACCGCGCTGTCCGCGCCGCACCTGTCCGCCGAGGACCTGGAGCGAGCCCGCACGCTCAACAAGCAGATGGCGGAGGCGCTGGCGAACTTCGAGCCGGCCCGGTTCGGCGCGCTCAACCGCGAGTTCCACCAGCTGCTGTGCTCGCGGTGCGACGACGAGCGCCTCGCCGGGCTCGTCGAGGACGAGTGGACCCGGCTCGAGCTCATCCGCCGCTCGGCGTTCTGGTACGCCCCGGGCCGCGCGCACGCCTCGCTCGCCGAGCACGACGGCCTCGTCGACCTCATCGAGGGCGGCGCCGACCCGGAGATGATCGAGACTGCCGCGCGCCGGCACGAGCTCAATACCGTCATCGCGATCGCGGAGCACGAGGCACAGCTCGAGCGCGAGAACGCCGCCGGTTGAGCCTGTCGAAACCAGCGGGTGGTCTCGACAAGCTCGACCAGCGTCAGTCGGCGAGCTGGGCCACGTACGCGCGGCCGTAGTCGTTGCCGTTCGGCAGGCGCAGCGTGGTGTGCACGTGGAACCGGGCGGGTAGCTGGTTGCCCAGCCACACGCCCGCGTGGTGGTCCAGCTCGGCGAGGACCACGGGGCTGTGGATGCGCAGGTAGAACGGCTGCGTCCCGTCGGTGGCGCCGTACCAGGAGACGTGCGTCTCGTCGCGGTACGCGTCCACGTCGTCCAGCGTGAGCTCTCGCTGCGGCGCGGCGAGCAGCAGGTGGAAGTCCTCGACGACGGCGCGCACCACGCCCCACTGCTCGTCGGTGAGCTCGGACGCTCGGATGCCCTCGTACGGCACCACGCGGTTGTCGCGGAAGGCGCCGGCGACGTGCCGCTCGTCCGCCGGGTGCAGCCGACCCTCGGGCATCGCCGGGTCCAGCACGGACTCGTAGACCACGGCCTCGGCGCGCTGGGCGGGGGTCCACGACGACGCGAGCTCGAGCGCCAGCTTCTGCCGCGCGGCGAACAGGGGCGGCCGGGCGCCGTCGGACTCCGCGGGCTCGGCGCCGAGGAACACCGGAGCGACGACGTGCCGCCCGGCCACGGAGACGAAGTGGACGGCCACGTGGTGGCCGAAGAGCTGCCACCCCCAGGCGCCGTCGGGCGAGGGCTCGCCGAAGAGCGACACCCAGTAGCTGCTCTCGTTCATCAGGCCGGGCAGGTCGGTGAGGTCGCCGAGGAACGCGTTGAGCTCCATGGCCTCGCGCACGCGCTCGTAGCCCGCGGGGCTCAGCGATGCCTCGATCATGGCGAGCACGGCGTCGACCGCCTCGGCACCCAGCTCCTCCAGGCGGAGCCCGACCTCGTGGATGACGAACTCCGGGTTGCTCCACGCCCGCCACTCGGGCGCACCGAGCTCGTGGGCGAACGTGACGCGCTGGTCGTCGTCGAGCAGGCCCAGCAGGCGCTCGGCCGCGCGGGCCGGCTCGGGGTCGGCGGGCGTCACCGGCCGCAGGCGGTGCACGTCGCGCACGGCGCCGTCGGTGGTGATGCCGACGAACGGCTCGTCGTACAGCGCCCGCCACGACGCCAGCAGCTCCTGCACGAAGCCGGGCTCCCGCTTGCGTGCCGAGAACTCCGCGTAGCCGAGGCCGCGCCACTTCGCCAGCACGGGGTCGTCGAGGTTGTAGAGGTGGTCGCGGTAGGTGTCCTCGGCGAACGTCACCTCCGCGTCGCGGCCCGTCACGCGGGCCGTGGAGAAGAAGTCGTCGAGGTGCTCGTCGGTCATGCTGCTGCCTCCTGGGCGGTTGCGGCGCGGCGCGCGGCGCGCTCGGCCCGGCGCTGCTCGCGGCCGTCCGGGTGCGAGGCGGGACTGGCCGCGAGCAGCGCCTTCGTGTACTCGTGCTGCGGCGCGTCGAGCACGCGCCGGGTCTCGCCCTGCTCCACGAGCTCGCCGCGGCGCAGCACGCCGACGCGGTGGGAGACGTGCCGCACGACGCCGAGGTCGTGCGTGATGAACAGGTAGCTGACGCCGTTCGAGGCCTGCAGCTCCATGAGCAGGGAGATGATCTGGGACTGCGTGGACAGGTCGAGCGCGCTCACGGCCTCGTCGCACACCACGAGCCGCGGCTCGAGCACCAGCGCCCGCGCGATGGCGACGCGCTGCAGCTGGCCACCCGACAGCTCCGACGGGTAGCGCGACAGGTGCGCCGCGGTGAGGCCCACCTGCTCGAACGCCTCGACGGCGCGCCGTCGGCGCTCCTCGCGGGTTCCGAGGCCGTGTCGGGCGAGCGTCTCGGTCACGGCGCGGCCCACGTGGTGGCGCGGGTTCAGCGAGGCGCCCGGGTCCTGGTACACCGCCTGCACGTCGCGCCGGTACGACAGGGGCGTGCGCCGGCCCAGCGCGGCGACGTCCTGGCCGTCGACGAGGACCGCGCCGCCGCTGACGTCGGCGAGGCGCAGGATCGCCCGCCCGGTGGTGCTCTTGCCCGAGCCAGACTCGCCCACCAGGCCGTATGTCTCGCCCGGTGCGATGGTGAAGCTGATGCCCTTGACCACCGTGAGGGTGCGCCGGCGCCACCCCGCGGCGCCCGCGACGTCGTAGTCCACGCGCAGGTCGCGGACGTCGAGCAGGGGCTGCTGGGAGTCGTTCACGCGATCACTTCCACGTCGTGGTCCGCCGTCGGGTGCGCGGCGAGCAGCGCCGCCGTGTACGGGTGGTTGGGGCGGTCGAAGAGGGACACGACGTCGTCCACCTCGATCAGCTCGCCGCGGTAGAGCACGGCCACGCGGTCGCACGTCTCGGCCGCGACGCCCAGGTCGTGCGTGATGTTGACGATCGCCATGCCGAGCCGCTCCCGCAGGTCGAGCACGAGGTCGAGCACCTGGCTCTGCGTGGTGACGTCGAGGGCGGACGTCGCCTCGTCGAGGAGGAGCAGGTCCGGCTCGCCCGCCAGGGCGATGGCGATCGCCACGCGCTGCGCCATCCCGCCCGAGAACTGGTACGGGTACTGGCCCAGGCGGCGGCGCGCCTCGTCGACGCCTACGAGGTCGAGCAGCTCGGCGGCCCGCGCCCGCGCCTGCGCCTTCGTCAGCGGGTGGTGCGCCCGCAGCACGTCGACGAGCTGGCGGCCGACCGTGTGCACGGGGGAGAGGTTGGCCTGCGGGTTCTGCAGCACGACGCCGATGCCCGTGCCGCGCACCGTGCGCAGCTCACGCTCGGAGCACCCGGTGAGCTCCGTGCCGTTCAGGCGGATCGACCCCGCGGCGAGGCGCACCCCCGGCGGCAGCAGCCCCAGGATCGCCTTCGCCAGCATCGACTTGCCGGAGCCGGACTCCCCGAGGAGGCCGAGGATCTCGCCGCGCGCCACGCGCAGCGACACGTCGTGCACCAGCGTCACGGTGGTGCCGTCCGGGCGGTCGGCGACGATGGTCGCGCCGCGCACGTCGAGGACCGCGGTGTCGCTGGTTGAGGTTGTCGGCCCGCTGGTTGAGCTTGTCGAAACCCGGGCCTCGACGGGCTTGGTTTCGACAGGCTCAATCGGCGAGCTGGTTTCGACAGGCTCAATCGGCGAGCTGGTTTCGACAGGCTCAACCGGCGAGCTGGTTTCGACGGGCTCAACCGGCGAATCGTCGGTCGAGCCTGTCGAGACCACCGGCGGCAGGACCCGGCCGAGGACGGCGGTGCGGCGCAGCGACTTGCGGCGGCCGGAGAGCGCGTCGTTGATGCCGTCGCCCAGCAGGTTGAACGCGAGCACGGTGAGGACGATCGCGACGCCCGGGGCCACGGCCATGAAGGCGTGATCGGCCTGGTGCTCGGCGGCGACGCCGAGCATGCCGCCCCACGACGGCTGGTCGTCGCCGAGCCCGAGGCCGAGGAACGACAGCGCCGCCTCGACCTTGATCGCCGACCCGAGGAAGACGGCGCCCTGCACGGCCAGCGGCCCGGCCAGGTTGGGCAGCACCTGGCCGAAGACGATCTGACGTTGGCGTAACCCCGAGACCTGCGCCGACTCGACGTACAGCTTCTTGCGCTCGGTGAGCGTGATGGCACGGGTCATGCGGGCGAAGTTCATGCAGAACACGAGGCCGATCGCGAGGATCAGCACCGCCATCCCGCGCCCGAGGATCGCGATGACCACGAACCCGACCATGAGGCCCGGCAGCGCGTCCGCGATGTCGAGGCCGCGCGAGCCGACCCGGTCGTACCAGCCGCCCTTGAAGCCGAGCACCAGCCCGATCGGAACGCCGATGAGCATCGCGAGCAGCACCGAGCCGCCCGCCACCAGCAGCGCCGTCCGGGCGCCGTAGATCACCTGGCTGAGCAGGTCCTGCCCTAGGTCGTCCGTGCCGAGCAGGTGCGCCGCCGTCGGGCCGGACAGGGGGGCGTCGAAGTCGGTCGCCTCCGGCGCGTAGGGGGCGAGCAGCGGCGCGGCGAGCGCGACGACCACGAGGACGGCCAGCACAACGACCGCGAAGAGCGTCGAGGGCTGGCCGCGCAGGCGACGCCACGCCTGCCCGGCGCTGCGTGCCTGCGTGCCGGGGGGCGGCTGGTCTGCGGGCGGGCCGACGGTGACGGCGTTGCTCACTGGGGCCTCGCTTGAGGATTGATCAGGCCGTAGCTGATGTCGAGGACGAGGTTGACGACGATCACCAGGACGGCGGTGATGAGCACGACACCCTGCACGACAGGGAAGTCCTGCCCGATGACGCTGGTGAGCATGAGGCTGCCGAGCCCGGGCAGGGCGAACACCTTCTCGACGACGAAGCTGACGCCGATGAGGATGGCGAACGTGACGCCCGTCGAGGCGAGCACCGGCACGAGGGCGTTCTTCACTCCGTAACGGGTGATCTGCAGGCGGCGGGAGATGCCCGCCGCGGTGAGCGTGTCCGCGTAGGGCGCGGCCATCGAGGTGACGACGGCAGCACGCGTCTGGCGGGCGATGATCGCCCCGCCCGTCACGCCCAGGGCGAGCGACGGGAGCACGATGCCCTGCAGCCAGGCGAGCGGGTCGGCCGTGAGCGGCGTCCAGGCGACGATCGGGATCCAGCCGAGCTGCACGGCGAAGACCGTGGTCAGCAGCAGGCCGAGCCAGAACTCGGGGATGGCGAGGCCGAGCACCGTACCGCCGGTGACCAGGCGGTCGGCCAGGGTGCCGGGGCGGGTGCCGGTGAAGACGCCGGCCCCCACCCCGAGCACCAGAGCGACGACCATGCCGCCCAGCACCACCGACAGGGTTGCGGGGAGGCGCTGGGCCAGGAGGTCGGTCACGGGCATGCCCGCGCGGAACGAGCTGCCCAGGTCGCCGGAGAACAGCGCGCCGAACCACTCGACGAACCGTTCGACCGGCGGCCGGTCGAGGCCCAGCTGAGCCTCGACCTGCGCGATCGCCTCAGGTGTGGCCGACGTGCCGAGCATCGCGGCGGCGGGGCTGCCGGGCACCAGGTACGTCAGGGAGAACACCAGGATCGAGATGATCACCAGCTGCGGGACGGCGAACAGCAGCCGGTAGGCGACGAGCTTCCCCATCAGTTGGCTGGGCGCAGCGCGCGGAAGTTCACGAGGTTCGTCTCCCACGGCTGGGTGGGCGCCTCGACGCCGGTCACGGTGGTGGTGTTCCAGGCGAGCAGCTCCTCGCCGGCCACGTGGGCGCAGGTGAGGGCCTCCTCGGAGATGATCTTCGTGACCTCGGCCCACAGGGCGTCGGCCTCGTCGCCGGTGCCGGCCGCGATCGCCGCGTCCGCGGCGGCCTTGAGCTCGTCGCTCTCGACGCCCGACGGGTTGCCCGGCGCGTCGGCGGCGAACCACGCCTGGTACCAGTCGAACGGCGTCAGCTCGTCGTTGCCGCCGAGGCCCAGCGGGTACTTGCCGCTGTTCCACTCCGAGAAGTACTGCGGCGGCGGCGCGCTCTGCACGCTGACCTTCATGCCGATCTCGCCCATCTGCTCGGCGTAGATCTTCATCTGGTTCTCGTTGAACACGGTGGCGAGCATCTCGGCGTCGACCGGCGGGTTGCCGGCGGAGTCGTAGAGCTTCTGCGCCTCGGCGGCGTCGTGCGTGTACCCGGCGATGTCGGGGTTGTAGCCCTGCTCGCCCTCGGCGAAGTGCTGGGTGCGCACCGTCCAGTCCGGCTCCAGCTCGGCCAGCACCTCGGTGTCGATGGCGGTGCAGGCCGCCTGTCGCACGGCGACGTCCTCGAACATCCCACCGGGCCCCCGGTCGAAGAACATCGGGTTGTTCCGGATGGCCGGGTACGACAGCCGGTCGACGCCGGGGGTGCCGTCGATGGTGCTGAACTGGCTCGTCTCCGTGTCGGTGAGGTCGATCTCACCGTTGGCCAGCGCCGCCGTGGCGGAGTTGTCCTCGGGGATCGCCACGATCTGCACCGTCTCGAAGCCCACCGGGTCGCCCCAGTAGTCCTCCGCGGGGCCGAAGACCAGGCGCGTGCCCGGCACCGACGCGGCCTCGTCGTACGCCCACGGCCCCGTCCCGACCGGGACCTGCGCGATGGTGCCCGCCTCGATCGCCTTCGGGCTCGCCATCGGCGCGGCGCGAGTCGTGAGGGTCGTGAGCAGCGACGGGGTCGGCTCGACGAGGTTGAGCTTCACGGTGTGCTCGTCCACGACGTCGATCGACTCGATCACCTGGAACGGCCCCGCGTACGGGCCGGGGGTGCCTTGCACGGTCTCGAGGCTCACCTTGACGGCGTCGGCGTCGAACGGCGTGCCGTCGTGGAACGTGACCCCCTCGCGCAGCGTGAGCGTCAGGGCGGCGTCGGTCTGCTCCCACTTCGTCGCGAGGACGGGCTCGATCTCCCCGTCGTCACCGAGCGCGACCAGGTTCTCGTACGGCACGCGCAGGAAGCCGGCCTCCATCTCGGCACCCGGCGCCCAGCTCTCCGGGAACCCGCCCCAGTTGACCCGCAGGACGGAGCCCGCGACCGTGCCGCTGCCGGCGCTCGCGGTGGCGCCGTCCCCGTCCGCCTCGCCGGTCGAGGCCGTGCAGGCGCTGAGGGCGAGCGTGAGGATCGTCGCGGAGGCCAGGCTCCGCACGAGGAACGATGTCGTCTTCGACATGATGGGGGCGCCTCCTTGCGCCGGCATGCACGGTGAGGGGAAAGCGGGCCTAGATCGGGAGGTCGAACAGGCGGACGGCGTTGCCCGAGAGCATGAGTTCGCGGTCCCCGTCGCTGACCTCCAGCTCGTTCTTGACGAACTCGACTCCCTGGCTCATCCAGCCGTAGAACACGGGGAACGAGGAGCCGAACAGCAGGTGGTCCGCGCCGTTGATCTTGACCGCGGCCTCCACCTGGTCCTTGCCCCACGAGTGGGGGTGGGTCATGTCGAAGAAGAGGTTGTTGTCCAGGTAGCGCTGGATCTTGTCGCCGCCGGTCGGGTCGAGCCGGGTGACCGACTCCTTCTTGTTCGACGCGTGCGGCGTGAGCAGCGCCTGGTTGGCGAACCAGTTGCCGCCGAACATGGTGTGGACGAACCGCAGGCCGGGCATGCGGTCGAACATTCCGCTGAACAGCTCGCGCCCGACGGCGGTGGCCTGGTCGACGATGCGGCCGTACTCGCGCCGCAGGTTCGTGTAGTCGACCACCGAGCGCCACTCGACGGGCAGCGGCGTGTGGTGCGCGATGACCGGGATGTCGAGCTTCTCGATCTCCCGGAAGTACGGCTCGAAGACCGGGTCGTCCAGGTAGAGCTGGCCGTAGTGGCACGAGACCTGGACTCCGACGGCGCCGAGGTCGATGCAGCGCTTGAGCTCGTCGATGTTCTCCTTGCCGCCCCACGGCGGCACGCAGGCGGTGAAGAACAGGCGCCCGTTCGACCGCTTGACGATGTCGGCCGCGTTGTCGTTGACCGCCTTGCAGGTCTCGAGGTCCAGCCATTCCTGCCACACCGGCACGCGCATGATGCCGTAGTCGACGCCGGCGTCGTCCATGGCCGCGAGCTTCGCCTCGGCCGAGTAGTCGCCCTCGACGTAGTTGAGGTTCTGGTGGCCGGCCGGCTTCTCGAGGATGAGGTGCTTCTTGCCGCTCTCCATGGTCTCGACGCGGGCGATCTCGCCGAACCCGCGCGGGGCGCTGTTCAGGAAGCCGCCCAGGATCTTCGGGTTCGTGAAGAGATCCTCGGGCAGGTGGTGGATGTTGATGTCGACGACGGTCATGTCGTGGGCTGCTCCCTCGCGGTCGTTCCTGAGCACCTCGGTGTGCTTCGCCAACGACCGGGCCGATTGGCCGGATCGTGTCCGAAATCATATGCAGATCGGGGAGGGCTGATCAACCCTGCTCGGCGGTCGTGGTCTCACGACCCCGTCTCCCCGGTCGTCTCCCCGGTCGTCTCCCTGGCCTTGTGTGGCCCCAGAACAGCACTGATCGCGACCCGGGTCAAGATCCTCATGCAGCTCCACACTTGAAATCGTGTACGAAGTGTCCCTACGATCGGCGCACGCTTCACCGTCGAGCGAGGGTTCACGCCCCGGCGACGTCGCCGGGGATTTCACCCGCGCCGTCCCGGTCCGCGACCTCCTCGACCCCCACGGCACACGGAAGGCGGCTCATGGGAGACCTGGTCTCGCGCGACGTCGAGTACACCCACGACGGCACCCGGATGGTCGGGCACCTGTGCGCGCCCGACTGGGCCACGCCGGGCCCCGCCGTCCTGCTCGTCCACGACGCCTTCGGGCTGGGCGACGACATGCTGACGATCGCCCGGCGCCTCGCCCGGCTCGGCCTGGCCGTCTTCGCCGCGGACGTGTGGGGCGACCGCACCCGGCCGACGGCCGAGCCCGAGATCGGGCCGCTCATCGGCGGCATGGTGGCCGACCGGCCCCGGTGGGTCGCGCGCGTCGCCGCTGCCCACGAGGCCGCCGTCGCGCAGCCCGAGGTGGACGGCGACGCGCTGGCCGCGCTCGGCTACTGCTTTGGTGGGTCCTCCGTGCTCGAGCACCTGCGCACGGGCGGTGACCTGCGGGGAGCCGTCGCCGTCCACGCCGGCCTCGACCTGCTCGACCCCGCCGCCGGCTGGAGCGCGTGCGACCCGACGTCGCGCGTGCTGCTGTGCACCGGCGCGGACGACCCGATGGCGACCGCCGACCAGCGCGCCACGCTCCAGGGATCGCTGACCGGAGCCGGCGTCGACTGGGAGCTCGACCTCTACGGCGGCACCGTGCACGCGTTCACGAGCCTACGGGCGCGGTTCTCTCCGAACCCGTCCGTCGTCGCGTACCAGCCGCGCAGCGCCGAGCGCGCGTGGGCCGCGACCACCAGGTTCCTGCGGGAGCTGTTCCCCGACCTGCGCCCGGCCGACGCCTGACGCTCCACGACCCGTCGCGACCGACGTCGACCGCGACGACCGAGAGAACGAGGACCACATGCCCGACCCCCAGCTCGACATCGCCATCATCGGCGCCGGCCCGGCGGGCCTGGCGGCCGCGCTGCGACTGCACCAGCGCGGTTTCCGCCCCCGCATCTACGAGACCGTGCCGGAGCTCCGGCCGCTCGGCGTCGGCATCGACGTCAAGGTATACGGCACCAAGGAGCTCGAGGAGCTCGACCTGCTCGAGGAGTTCCGGGCCATCTCGGTGGACGCCCGCGAGTCGATCTTCTACAACAACCACGGCCAGGAGATCTACGCCGAGCTGTGCGGCGTGCACATGGGCTACCTGCACGAGCAGCGCTTCGTGCACCGCGGCTATCTGCAGATGCTGCTGTACCGCACGGTCCTCGAGCGGTTGGGGGCGGACGCCGTCGTGCAGGGAGTGCGCACCCTCGGCTACACGCAGGACGGCGACGGCGTCACGCTCGACGTCGAGCACGCGGACGGCACCCGCGGCCAGGTGCGCGCCGACGTGGTGGTCGCGGCCGACGGCATCAACTCCGTGGTGCGCCGGCAGATGCACCCCGAGAGCGCCGATCCGCACTACTCCGGCATCACGATGTACCGCGGCACTACGCTGATGGAGCCGTACCGCGACGGCCACACGATCCTGCACATCGGCGCCCCGCAGATCGCGACGATGATCGTCTACCCGATCGCCGACGACTTCGAGGGCACGGGCAAGACGCTCGTGAACTGGGTGGTGGAGCGCGAGCGGGACCAGACGGTCGAGGACTGGAACGCCGTCGGCGACGTCGCCGAGATCGTGCCGCTCTTCGACACCGTGAAGCTGCCGTTCCTCGACGTGCAGCAGATGCTGCGCGACGCCCGCGAGGTGTACCTGTTCCCCCTGATCCGGCACGATCCGCTGGAGCGCTGGACCGACGGCCGCGTGGTGCTGGTGGGCGACGCCGCCCACGCGATGTACCCGCGCGGCGGCAACGGCGCGTGCCAGGCGATCGTCGACGGCGCGGTCCTCGCGGAGAAGCTCGCCACCATGGACGACCCGGCCGAGGCGCTCGAGGCCTTCGCGGCCGAGCGGCTGCCCAAGGTGAACGGGATGGTCATGGCCCACCGCGGCGAGGGGTACGAGGTGATCCGCCGCATGGTCGCCGACCGCACGAACTGCGAGCCGTTCGACGACATCGAGCAGGTGCTTCCGCTGGCCGAGGCCGACGAGATCTTCAGCAAGTACCACGCGATGGTCGGCCAGCCGCGCCCCGGCTACGGCGACGGCGAGACGACCGGATTCCGCACCGACCACGCGCTGACGCGCTGACCCCCGACAAACCAGGGAGGACAGGCATGACCCCCACACCCGCCCCCACGGTGCGGCCCGCGGACGACGCGACCCGCGCGGAGATCCTGGCGGTCGAGGACCGGCGCCGCGCGGCCCTGCTCGCCGTCGACCTCGACGCGCTCGACGCGATCTTCGACGACTCGCTGGTGCACGTCCACGCGCCCGGCCTAGTGCACACCAAGGCCCAGCTGCTGGAGCACGTCGCCACGCGGCAGGCGTACCTCGACATCGACCGCGGGGAGCTCACGGTGCGGGTGGTGGGCGACGTCGCCGTCGTGACCGGGCGGATCGTCAACCGCATGCGCGCGCCCGACGGCGGCGAGCGGGTGCTCGCCGGGGTCGTGACGCAGGTGCTCGCCCGCGGCGACGACGGCTGGCGGTTCGTCAGCTTCCAGATGACGCCCGACAGCGAGCAGGCGTGGGGCGCGCTGCCCTCGGAGCGTGCGGGCTCGACGACGGACTCGACGACGGAGGGAGACGAAGGATGAAGATCGCACGGTTCCGCGTGGGCGACGGCCCGGTCCGCCTGGGGCGCGTCGACGGCGACGTCGCGGCCCCGGACACCCTCACGGTCACGGACGTCTCCGACGTCCCCGGTGTTGGCACGTCGCTGCGCGCGATCCTGCCGGAGCTCGACGCGCTGCGCGGCCCGATCGCCGCCGCGACCGGGGAGATCCACGCGCTGTCCGACGTCGTCCTCGAGGCGCCCGTGGACGATCCGCAGAAGTACCTCGGCATCGGCATGAACTACGCCGCGCACGCCGAGGAGGCGCGGCAGGCGGGCATCCCCACCCCCACCAGCCAGCTCTGGTTCAACAAGCAGGTCTCGTGCATCGTCGGGCCGCACGCCGGCGTTGTGAAGCCCGACGTCTCCGACGAGCTGGACTACGAGATCGAGCTCGCCGTCGTCATCGGCCGCCGCTGCAAGCACGTGCCGGCCGCCGACGCGCGGTCCGTCATCGCGGGGTACCTGGTGGCGAACGACGTGTCCGTGCGGGACTGGCTGGTCAAGCGTTCGCCCACGTTCACGCTGGGCAAGTCGTTCGACACGCACGGCCCGCTCGGCCCCTGGCTCACCACGGACGACGAGGTCGCCGACCCGCTCGACCTGGGGATGCGGCTCACCGTGAACGGCGCGGTGCGGCAGGACTGGCGCACCGACGACATGATCTATGACGTGTACGAGCAGATCGCCTACCTCACGCAGGTCATGACGCTCGAGCCGGGGGATGTGCTCGCCACCGGCACGCCGTCCGGCATCGGCGCACCGACCAGGAACTTCCTCAAGGTCGGCGACGTCGTGCGGGCGGAGATCCAGGGCCTCGGTGCCCTCGAGAACACCGTCGTCGCGGAGGGATGAATCGTGGGTGTCAGGAGGGCCCGGCGCGTGATCGTGGAGGTCCCCGGGTTCGGGCACGCCAACCCGGTCCCGGCCGCCAGCCGGATCGGGCCGTTCCTGGCCTCCGGGGCGCTCACGGGTCGTGACCCGGAGACCCAGGAGCTGCCGGCGGGGCTCGACGCCCAGTGCGCGAACGTCTTCCGGCACGTGCGCGCCCTGATGGAGGCCGCGGGCGGTGGCACGGGCGACATCCTCAAGCTGACCGTCCGCCTCGCCGACCCCCGCGACCGGGGGGCACTCAACCGGGAGTGGACGGCGATGTTCCCCGACCCGGCGGACCGCCCGGCGCGGCAGGTGATCGCCGCGACGCTCGACGGCGGCGCGCTGATCCACGCCGACCTGCTCGCCGTCCTCGCCGTCCCCGCTGGTTGAGCTTGCGCCGTCTGAGCCCCGAGCCATGCGCCCCGGGCGCCCCATGCGCCCCGGGCGCCCGGTCGCGGGGTCGGGTGGCTAGACCACGCCGGAGGTGCCGAGCAGCGAGCCGAGTCCGAACGTGACGCCGAGCGCGAGCGCGCCGCCGATCACGACGCGAGCGACGGCCCGGGCGCGCGACGACCCGCCGATCCACGCGGCGATCGAGCCGGCGGCGCCGAGCGCGGCGAGCACGACCACGAACGTGCCGCCGATCTTCCACGGCTCGGGGAGGAACAGCACGGCGAGCATCGGCAGGACGCCGCCGGACAGGAAGGCGAGCAGCGACGCCCAGGCGGCGTGCCAGGGGCTGACGACGTCGTCCGGGTCGATGTTGAGCTCCGCGGACAGGTGGGCGCCGAGGGCGTCGTGGTGGGTGAGCTCGGTGGCGACCTGCCGCGCCGTGCCCTCGCTCAGCCCCTGCTGGCGGTAGAGGCCGACGAGCTCGTCGAACTCCTCCTCGGGCATGGTCGCCAGCTCGTGCTTCTCCTTGGCGATGAGCGCCTTCTCGCTGTCCGACTGGCTGGAGACGGACACGTACTCGCCCAGCGCCATGGAGATCGCGCCGCCCACGAGGGCTGCGAGCCCGGCAGTGAGCACCGGGGCCCGCTCCGGCGTCGCTCCGGCGACGCCCACGACGACGGCCGCGACGGAGACGATCCCGTCGTTGGCGCCGAGCACGCCGGCGCGCAGCCAGTTGAGCCGTTGGGCGAGGCCGCCGACGTGCGGCTCGTCGGGGTGGCCGGTCGGTTCCATGTCGACGGAGGAGGACATGTGCACAGCACAGCACAGCATCGCGCGGCGGGGGACACGAGCACCAGGCGGCCGGGGTGTCGTCAGGGGGAGGAGACGTCGAACACGCCGCGGGCGCCGCGCTCGGCGTCGGCCATGACGTGCGTGACGAACGGGTAGTGGCCCGCCTCGGGGAAGACGGTCTCGACGAACCCGCCCTGCGCGGGCTGCAGCGCGAGTGCCTGCGACCCGCCGTCACGGCCGTCGGCGGGGCGGTCGGAGGTTCCGAGCAGGTACGCGCCCTCCGCCCAGGTGCGGTCGAACTGCGAGCCGATGACATGGAACGACGACGGCCGGTTCGGCCCGGCGTCCAGCACCCAGACCCGCACGCGCTCGCCGGCCGTCGCCTCGAGGGGGCGCGCGGCGTACTGGTCCGCGTAGCCGTTGAACACCACCAGGTCCTCGCCGTCCGCGGCGAGCGCCTGGTCCACGTCGACGGTGCCGCCCTGTGGCCCCAGGTACAGCTCCGACTGCACCAGGAGGTAGCTGCGGTCGACGTCGGGCAGGTCGTCGGGCTCGATGACGACGGCGCCCGCCATGCCGTTCGCGATGTGCGCCGTCATCGGCATCGTCGAGCAGTGGTACATCCACACGCCCGCGCGCTCGGCGGTGAACCGGTAGACGAGGGACTCGCCGGGCGCGATGGTGCGCATGGGGTCGTCGGGAGCGAGCGACGAGGCGTGGAAGTCCACCGAGTGCCCCATGCTGCCGTGGTTGACGAGGGTGATCTCGAAGATGTCGCCCACCCGGCCGTGCAGGGTGGGGCCGGGCGCCGCACCGCCGAACGTCCACAGCGTCTGCGTGACGCCGGGGGCGACCTCGACCTCCTTCTCCACGATCTCCAGCGTCTGCCGGTGGACGGTCGGGCGTCCGTCCGCGCGCGGGGCGGGCAGGTCGGGCAGCGCGGCGTCGCGCGCGGTGAACCCCGCCGGCGGCTCGGCGCCCGGCACCACGTCGTCGGCGGCGGACGACGCGCCGTCCCCCGCGGGGTCGGTCGCGTCGCCGCCGGCCATGTCGTGCCCGGACATCCCGCCGGAGCCGTCGTCGACCGCGCTGCCTGTCGCGTCGACGTCGAACGTCATGCCCATGGCGCGGTGCCCGGCGATGGAGCACCAGCCGTCCACGGCCCCGGTCACGACGCCGACGTCGACGGTCGCGGACTCGCCGGGTGCGAGACGTCCGGTGCCCTGGCCGGTCGCCAGGACGAGGTCGTGCACGTCCGCGCCGTCGGTGTTGGTCACCTCGAGCACGAGGTGCGTGCCGGCCGGCACGGAGACGGTGGCGGGCCAGAAGCGCATGTCGCGGGCCTCGACCTCGACGGTGCGCGACTCGCCCGTGGCGGCTGCGGGCGCCTCGGCGCCCGTCGTGCGGCCGGCCGCTGCGGCCAGGGCGCCGCCGACGGCGTTCTGGTCCAGGCCCGCCCCGAGCGCGACGACGGCGGTCACGGCGACGAGGCCCGTCACGGCCTGCACGGTGCGTCGTGGGCCGCGGGCCGTCCCGGCCACCGGAGCGGCGCCGGGCTGGGCGGCGTCGGGCTGGGCGGCGTCGGGAGTTCCGGCCGCGGCGCGGCGGGCGGCACGCATCGCCAGGACCATGAGCGGCAGGAACGCGGCCATGGCGGCGAGGTAGAGCGTGGAGGCGAGCACGCGCACGAGCGAGGCAACGGGCAGCGCCGTCACGACGAGCGCGCCGTGCGCGGCGACGAGGCGGAACCAGCCGCCGCGGTCCATGACGGCGTGCGCGGCCTTCGCGGCGGCAGGCCCGCGGGATACGGATACCGGGACGAGGTGCGACAGGGCGCCGAGCAGTACCGGTGCGGCGACGCCCGCGGCGAGGTACGGCGCGACGTCGTCGAGCGTCGTAGCGGCCACCGCCCACCCGCCACCGCCGGCGGCGCGGACGGCGCCGCTCAGCAGCACGACGAGCAGGGCGACGAGCCAGACCATGCCGAGCCCCACGGACGCCGCAGCGAACGTGCGCGGCGGCCGCCGGCGGGCGGTGCGCGCGAGCGGCACGAGCAGCAGCAGCGCGCCCGCGAGGTAGGCGGCGAGCCCGGCCGCCGTCACCCACAGGAGGTCCGTGACGGCGCCGCCCGCGGCCGCCACCAGGCCCGCGACCAGCACGGGCAGGGCGCGGCGGGCGGCGGGCAGCGAGGCGTCGTCCATGCGGGTGCGCAGCAGCGTGGGCCACAGGGTGACGAGGGTGCCGAGGATGGTCAGGCCCATCCAGCCGAGCACGTTGAGCTGCGCGTGGGCGAGGCGCACCTGGGCGGAGGCCGCCGAGGGCAGGCCGTGCGCGAGCAGGGTGCCGAGCACGGCGCCGAGCGGCAGCATCGCGGCGGCCGCCACGTAGTAGCGCACCGTCGTCGTGAACCGGCCGCCGAGCGAGCCGCGCAGCCGCCGGTACAGCGCCGCGCCGTGCCACCCGGCCGCGCCGGCGACGGCGGCCGCGCCCGCCACGGTCACGGGCCACCAGCCGGTGAGCACCCCCACGACGACCAGCGCCGTGCCGCCGTTGAGGAGCACCAGTCGCGCCGTCTGCCGCCGCACGTCCGCCTCGGTGGCGCGCGCGTGCAGCAGCGCGAGCGTGAAGTGCTCCGACCACACGAGGATCGCCTGGCTGATCGCGCCGAGGAACAGCAGGTGCAGCATCAGCCAGCGCGGTGCCGCTAGCCACGGGTGCACGAGGGCGGCGACCACCACCAGCAGGAGCCATACCACCACCGGCAGGTCACGCCACGGCCGGAACCGCTTGGCGGGGGGCTGCGGCTGCCCGGTGGCGATGAGGGGGAGCTGGGTACGGGGCACGCCGACGCCTTTCAGGAGATGACGCTCGGAGCATAGGCGTCGCCTCCCGGGCGCCGGTATGACGGCCGACACACCGGCGGGCTCAGGCGTGGGTGGGGTGCTCGTGCTCCGGGTGGGTGTCGGGCTCCACCTGGAAGGTGGAGTGCTCCACGGACACGTCGAAGTGGGTCGCGACGCACTCCTGCAGCTCGTCGAGGATGCGCCCGGCGTGCCCGTCGGTGAAGCAGCCGGAGCCCACCACGACGTGCGCGGACAGGATGGGCAGCCCGGTGGCGATGAGGGAGGCGTGCACGTCGTGCACCTCGCGCACGTGCTCCACGCGGAGCAGGTGGGCGCGCACCTCGTCCAGGTCGAGCCCGGGCGGGGCGGACTCCAGGAGCACGGAGCCGGCGGCCCGCAGCAGGCGCACGGCCCGCGGCAGGATGAGGGCCCCGATGAGCAGGGCGGCGACGGAGTCCGCCCGCTGCCAGCCCGTGGTGGCGATGACGATCGCCGCGATGATGACGCCCACGGACCCGAGGGCGTCGTTGACCACCTCGAGGAACGCGGCCCGCAGGTTGAGGTTGGCGTCCCGCCGGCTCGCCAGCACGGCCATCGACGCGAGGTTGCCCGCCAGCCCGATCACGCCGAAGACGACCAGCTGGGTGGAGGGGATCTCCGGCGGGTCGGCGAGCCGCAGCACCGCCTCCACCAGCACGTACACGCCGACGGCGAGCAGCACCGCCGCCTGGGCCAGCGCGGCCAGCACCTCGGCGCGGCGGTACCCCCAGGTGCGCCGGGCCGACGCCGGCCGCAACGACAGGTGTGCCGCGAACAGCGCGAGCGCCAGCCCGCCCGCGTCGGTGAGCATGTGGGCGGTGTCGACCAGCAGCGCGAGGCTGCCGGTGAGGAACGCGCCCACGGCCTGCGCCACCAGGATCGCGGCCGTGATGCCGAACGCGATCGCCAGCCGCCCCCGGTGGTCGGCGGCGACGTGTGCGTGGCCGTGGTCGTGACTCATGCGGCGTCCGCAGGGGCGCGACCCGGGTGCGCGCCGGCGGCGCAGGTGCAGTCCGGTCCGCAGCAGTCGGGGTCGACGACGAGCGCGAGCCGCAGCATGTCGCCGAGGGCGTGCGCGAGGTGCGGGTCGGCCAGCCGGTACTCGGTGCGGCGACCCGACTGCTGCCCGACGACGAGCCCGCAGCCGCGCAGGCACGCGAGCTGGTTGGACATCACCTGCCGGGAGACGCCCAGCGACTCGGCCAGGTCGGACGGGTACGCGGGCGCGTCGCGCAGCGCGAGCAGGATGCGCGTGCGGGTGCCGTCCGACAGGGCGTGCCCCAGCCGCGCGAGCGCCGCCGTGTGCGTGAGGGTGACCGTCTCCATGTGCCCGACGGTACACGGCGACCTGTACTCCCGGGGGGGTGCGAAGGGGGAGGGGGGCGGCCCGCGCCTCAGCGAGCGGCCGGGGCGATCCCGTCGAGGGCGGCGAGGTCCTCGTTGGTCAGGCGGAGGGCTCCGGCGGCGACGTTCTCCTCGAGGTGCGCGACGCTCCCGGTGCCCGGGATGGCGAGCATGTGCGGCCCGCGGTGGAGGGTCCAGGCCAGGCGGATCTGCGCCGGGGTGGCGTCGTGGGCGGCGGCGGCGACCTCGACCACCGACCGGCCGGCGTCGTCGGCCGCGGCGCCGGGGACGGCGCCGGCCACGGACGCGGCGACGGAGAAGAACGGCACGAAGGCGATGCCGCGCTCGCCGCACAGGTCCACCAGCGCGTCGTCGACGCGGTTCGTCAGGCCGTACTGGTTCTGCACGCACACGATCGGGGCGATCTCCAGCGCCTCGGTCAGCTGCTCGGGCAGCACGTTGGAGATGCCGATGTTCCGCACCAGGCCGGCGTCGCGCAGCTCGGCAAGGGCGCCGACGTGCTCGGCCACCGAGCCGGGCTCGGTCGTGAGGCCGGCGCCCCAGCGCAGGTTCACGACGTCGAGCTGGTCGAGGCCGAGCTGCCGGATGTTCTCCTCGACGTGGCTGCGGAGCTGGTCGGGGCGAGCGTACGGCTCGAACGCGCCGTCGCGCGACTGGGAGGCGCCGATCTTCGTGGTGATCACCAGGTCGTCCGCGTACGGCTGGAGGGCCGCACCGATCAGCTCGTTGGCCGAGCGGGTGGGGAAGAAGTAGAAGGCCGCAGTGTCGATGTGGTTCACGCCGAGCTCGACGGCGCGGCGCAGTACGGCGATCGAGTCCTTGCGGTCGCGCGGCACGGGGTTGCCCAGCGTGCCGATCAGCCGCATCGCGCCGTAGCCGAGCCGGTTGACCGTGCGGTCGCCGAGGGTCCAGGTGCCCGCCGCGGCGGCGTCGGGCGTGGTGCTCGTGGTGGGGGTCGTGGTCTTCGTCGTCATGCAGCCAGCATCGATCGGCCCGTGCCGGGGCCCATCACGATGGCAGCTTGTTGCCGACCGTGGCAGGTGCCTGCCACGGGGAGCAGAATCGATCCCATGCAGACCGGCGAGGCAGTCACCATCGTGCGCGGCGACGAGGAGCTGCTCGCGCGCACGTCGCGCCTGTTCGCGACCGCGACCGAGATCATGTGCGCCGCGAACGACCTCGGCACCTGGACGATCACCCACATGTCGGACGAGCTCGACGCCCTGGCCCGGGCCCGGCGCGGGCAGGTGGACGTGCGGAAGGTCTACCGGCCGGGGGTGCTCCTCGACCCGGTGTCGGCGCAGGGGGTGGCACGGGTCCGCGAGGCGCACGGAGCCCAGGTCCGCATCACCACCGACGAGGTCAACGAGACCATCCTCTTCGACCGGCGGGTCGCGATCCTCGCCGGGAACGTCTCCGCCGGGCGGCGCAGCTACAGCGTCATCACACAGCCCGAGACCGTGCAGGGCGTCGTCTCGCTGTTCGAGGCGGTCTGGCGCTCGGCGACGGACGTCGACGTCTACGACGCGAGCATCGCCGAGATCCGCCGGCTCGCGCCGCAGGTGCTGGACCTGCTCGGGCAGGGCGTCAAGGACGAGGCGGCGGCGCGGATGCTGGGCCTCGGCGTGCGCACCTACCGCCGCCGCGTGGCCGAGCTGATGGGCGCACTCGGCGCGGAGTCGCGGTTCCAGGCCGGCGTCCGGGCGCGCGAGCTCGGCCTGGTCTGAGGCGTCGGCCCCTACGACCCGGGCACGGCGGACCGCGGGTCGACGCCGGCGAAGGCGAGCGCGATGACCGTGCCCGCCAGCTCCTCGACCTGTCGCGCGCGGTCCAGCCCGCCGAGCACGTGCGGCGTCGCCCCGACCTCGCGGACCAGCCGACGCACGTCGTCGAGCGCGGCGTCGTCCCCCGCGATGGTCACCACGTCGTCGCGGCGGGCGGACTCCCAGTACGTCGCGGGGTGGACGTTGAACGCCTTCACGACGCGGGCGCCCGGCGCGCGGGCGGCGATGTGCGCGGCAGCCGAGCCGGCGTCGAGCAGGTGCCGCCCCACGCCGTGTGCCACCGGGTTGGTCGGATCGATCAGCGTCGTGGCCGAGAGGACGCCGGCCGCGCCGCCCGCCCGGGCGAGGACGTCGTCGACGGCGCCCCACGGCACTGCGAGCAGGACGACGTCGGCACCGCGCGCCGCGTCGACGAGCGACGTCGCCTCCGCGCCCGGCCCGATGCCGGACGCGAGCGCGCGGGCCCTCGGCAGCGAACGACCCCCGACGACGATCGTGTGCCCGTGCGCGGCCCACGGCGTGCCGAGGGCGCGAGCGAGGTGTCCCGTGCCGAGGATCCCGATCCTGAGCGCCGGTGCTGAAACTGCGTTCGTGGTCATGCGCCCCACGGTAGAAAGGACGACGCGCACCGGACGGTGCGTCCCGTGCGGGCAGGATGGGGACGTGCCGGAGCTGTCGAGCGAGTTCGATGACCGGGTCGCCGACTGCCGGGTGCGGGCGGCCACCGACCTCCTCAGCCATCGCTGGGACGGGGTCGTCCTCGCCGCGCTCGGGGAGGGGCCGCGCCGGCGTGTCGACCTGCGCGGCGCCATCGGGCAGGTGCGGGACAAGCCCCTCACCGAAGCCCTCGGCCGCCTCGTCGACGCCGGCCTGGTCGCGCGCCGCAGCCACCCGCAGGCGCCGTCGGGCGTCGTCTACGAGCTCACGCCGCTCGGCCGGAGCTTCCACGACGGGCCCCTGCACGCGCTGGCCGCCTGGGCGCAGGAGCACGGCGACGAGCCGCACGATGTCGGAGGTGCGTGCCACGATCGCGGCTCCTGACAACACGGTGCGGAGGACCCATGGGATCGCGGCACGACTTCGACACCGTCGCCACGGTCGCCCCCACCCTCGACGGCCTGGGCAACGCGGACGACACCTCGGGCACCCTCCCGACGGGGCGTGGTGCAGCGGTCACAGCTGCGTCTGTACGACCCGGCCTGTGACGTCTGGCGCATCTGGTGGGCCTCGACGAGCAACCCCGGTGAGCTGGGCGAGCCCGTCGAGCACCCGACGCGCTCTCAGCGAACGCCGACGCGCCCTTCATCCGCCAGGGCGCACCAGCCCCGTCTCGTAGGCGAGCACGACGAGGGCGGCGCGGTCGCGGGCGTCGAGCTTGGTGAGCAGCCGGCTGACGTACGTGCGGGCGGTGGCGGGGCTCAGGTAAAGGTCGCGGGCGATCTCGTCGTTGGTGAGGCCGCGGCCCACGCGTTCCAGCACCTCGCGCTCGCGGTCGGTGAGGCCGGCGAGGGCGTCGTCGTCGAGGCGGCGCGGCCCGGCCGCGACGGCGCGCAGCACGGCGGCGGTGACGGCGGGGGAGAGCAGGGACCCGCCGGCGGCGACCGTGCGGATCGCGGCGCGCAGGTCGCCGGGGGAGACGTCCTTGAGCAGGTAGCCGACGGCGCCTGCGCGGATCGCCTCCGTCACGTGCTCGTCCTCGTCGAACGTGGTGAGCACCAGCACGCGGACGTCGCGCAGCGCGGGGTCGGCGGCGATCGCCCGCGTCGCCTCGATGCCGTCCAGGCCCGGCATCCGCACGTCCATCAGCACGACGTCGGGCCGCAGCTCCCGGACCCGCGCGAGCCCGGTGCGCCCGTCGGCCGCCTCGCCGACCACGCCGATGTCGCCGTCGAGCTCGGCGAGCGGGCGCAGCCCGGCGCGCACCAGCTCCTGGTCGTCGACCAGCACGATCCGGATCATCCGCCCAGTGTGCCGGTGCCCGCGCGACGGTGCGGCAGTTTGAGTTCGGTGCGGCAGTTCGAACTGCCGCACCGTGCCGAAACTGCCGCACCGTCGTGTTCGGGGGGCAGCCGGGCTCAGCCGGGGTACGCCGGGAGCTCGGCGACGACGGCGAACCCGCCACCGGGTGCGTCCCGCGCGTCGAGCGCGCCGCCCAGCAGGCCGGCCCGCTCGCGCATCCCGGCGAGACCCGCGCCGGCCGAGGCCCGCGGCCCGGCGCCATGACCGTCGTCCGCCACGGACAGTCGCAGCACGCCGTCCGCGACGGCGGCCTCCACGCGCACGCGCCGCGCTCCGGCATGGCGCACCACGTTGGTCAGCGCCTCCTGCACGATCCGGTACGCGGTCGCGTCGGTCGCGTCGGACACCGCCCCCGGCCGCACCGTCACGGCGGCCTCCACGTCCAGGCCCGCCGCCCGGGCCGGCTCGAGGAGCGCGTCCACGCCGCGCAGGCCGGCGACCACCGGTCGTCGTGACGCGGCTCCCGCCGGCCCGGGCCCGCGCAGCACCTTGACGGTGGCCCGCAGCTCGTCGAGCGTGCCGGACGTCGCCTCCCGGACGTGCGCGAGCGCGCCCCGTGCGGCGTCGTCGTCCCGCCCGACCGCCTCCGCCGCGACGCCCGCGTGCAGAGCGACCACCGACAGGTTGTGGCCCACGGTGTCGTGCAGGTCACGGGCGATGCGCAGGCGCTCGTCCTGCAGCCGCTCCGCAGCGGCGTGCGCCTCCTCGGCGGCGGTGAGGTCCCGGACCAGCGCGGTGCGCTCGCGGGAGTCGCGGGCGAGGCGGACGGCAGCGCCGAGGCCCACCGCCGCGGCGGTGAGGGCGACGTTCGTGACCAGGTCGTAGGAGGTCAGGTAGGCGCTGGGGTCGGTCTCGTCCAGCCGGAAATAGGTGGCGACGGCGATCAGCACGACGCCCGTGCCGACGGCCCAGCCCGTGCGGCCGCGCTCGGCGGCGGCGTAGAGCGCGGCGACGGCCGGCAGCACCATGCCGATCGGGGCGAAACCCAGCGCGTAGTAGGCGCACACGCCGAGGAACGTCGCGACGAGCATCACGCGCGGGGCCCGTCGGCGCAGCAGCACCAGTGCGCCGAAGCCCACGGCGAACAGGAACGCCGCCGGCCCGGTGCCGCCCATGCCCTCGCCGTCCGCGGCGATGACGACGGCGATCACCAGCGTCGTCGCCAGGGCCAGCACGGCGTCGGTCACCCACGGGCTCGGCGGCGCGGGCATCCCGGCGGACCGCATCGACGAGGTCATGCCGCCAGGCTAGGTGACGCCACCCCGGGGTGGGTCAGGGTCGGTGTCGCCCCGGGGCGACACCAGGAGACGCTCCCGGGCCGATGTGGCGGGCAGGGCTCCGGCGGGATCGTCGAGCCATGACCTCGAACCAGCCCCTCCCGCAGACCTCCGACCCCAGGCCGACGGCCGGCATCTCCTGGCCGCTCGTGGCCGGGCTCGCGTCGATGGCGCTGCTCTGGCCGCTCACCGGGCTCGCCGGCATCGGCGGCTCGGGCGCGCCGCGCGCGCTCGGCATCATCGCGATCACCGCCGTCGTGTGGATCGGCGTGGTCGGGTTCGGGCGCGTGCCGCGGCCCGTGCTGACCCTGACCATGACGGGCCTCGCGTTCGGCGTCGTCACCATCCTCGTGTCCACCCTCTTCGGGGGCGCGGGCATGGGCGGTGGCGCCGCGTGGACGGCGATCCCCGCACTGGCGATGGACGCCGGCTGGGGCGCGCTCGCCGGCGTGATCGCGCTCGGCATCCAGCGGGCGTGGGGCTCGGCAAGGCGGGACGACGCCCGATGACCCGGGGGACGACTCGCCGGTCGCGGCACAGGCGGGGGACGGCGGCGGCGCTCGCAGCCGTCGTCGCGCTCCTGGCCGCCGGGTGCGGCGGCATCCCCGGCTCGGTGACGACGGTGGACGAGCCTGAGTTCACGCGCGAGCTCCCGATCCCGCCGCTCGCGGAGTCGGAGGTGGTCGACGGGGTGCGCACGTTCCACCTGACCGCCCAGGAGGGGACGACGGAGCTGTTGCCCGGCGTCGAGACCCGGACCTGGGGTTACGACGGTCCCTACCTCGGCCCCACGCTGCGGGCCGAGCGCGGCGAGAAGGTCGCCGTCGAGGTGACGAACGACCTGGGCGCCACGACCAGCGTGCACTGGCACGGCATGCACCTGCCCGCCGCGATGGACGGCGGGCCGCACCAGCCGGTCGAGCCCGGCGGGACGTGGCGCCCGGCCTGGACGATCGACCAGCCTGCCGCGACGCTCTGGTACCACCCGCACCCGCACGGCGAGACGGAGGACCAGGTGTACCGCGGCCTCGCGGGGCTGTTCCTGCTCGACGACGACGCCTCGCGCGCCGCCGACCTGCCGCAGGAGTACGGCGTCGACGACGTGCCCGTCGTCATGCAGGACAAGGTGCTCGACGACGACGGGCAGCTCGAGCTGAAGGACGACGGCGGCGAGCCGGGCACGCTCGGCGGCACGGTGGTGACGAACGGCGTCGCGGGCGCGTACCAGCAGGTCACGACCGAGCGGGTGCGGCTGCGGCTGCTCAACGGCTCGACGGCGCGCACCTACGCCCTTGGCTTCGAGGACCGGGACATGGACCTCGTCGCGACGGACGGCGGGCTGCTCGACGCCCCGGTCCGCCTGGACCAGGTGCGGCTCGCGCCGGGGGAGCGGGCCGAGGTGGTGGTCGCGATGTCCCCGGGCGAGAGCGCCCGCCTGCACTCGTTCGAGGCCGACCTCGGCGGCGTCGCCGCGCCGTTCGCGATGGGCGGCAACGACGCGTTCGACGTGCTGGAGCTGCGCGCGGCGGACCAGCTTGCGCCGTCCCCGGAGCCGTCGTGGGAGCCGTCGGAGCACGCCGACGAGGACGCGCTGCACGAGGAAGAGGCCACCGTGCGCCGCACGTTCGACCTCGACGAGCGCACCATCAACGGCGAGGAGATGGACGCCGGGCGCATCGACGAGGTCGCGACGGTCGGCGACACGGAGGTGTGGGAGGTGCGCAACACCATTCCCATGCCGCACAGCTTCCACGTGCACGACGTGCAGTTCCGGGTGCTGACGATCGACGGGAAGGCACCGCCGCCCGAGCTCGCGGGCCCCAAGGACACCGTCTACCTGGAACCGAACCGCACGTACCGGCTGCTGATGCGGTTCGACGACTACACCGACTCTCGGCTGCCGTACATGTACCACTGCCACATGCTGCTGCACGAGGACGAGGGGATGATGGGCCAGCTGCTCGTCGTCGAGCCGGGCTCGGACGCGCAGCCAGGGCCGTCGGAGCACCTGACCGGACACGCCGACCACGCCGACCACGCGGGCACGACGGGAAAGGCCGTGGGGGACGGGTACGGCCCGCGGCGGTCCGTCGCCGGCCACGACCACGGCTGAGCAGGCAAAGGTGCTGGCACGGCGCGCGGCGCGGTGCCAGGATCGCGAGATGCCCACGCTGCTGCCCGTGACGTTCGCGCCCTTCACAGACCCCGAGCAGCCCGTGCTCGACGTGCCCGCGGCGCGCGCGATGCTGCGCCCCTGGCGCCCGGTCGACGACGCGCCCGCCGTGCGCGCGGTGTACGAGGACGAGGCGATCAGGCGGTGGCACGTGCGCACGCTCGACACGGACGACGAGGCGCGCGAGATCCTCGAGGGCTGGCGTCGCGGCTGGGAGAAGGGCACCGAATCGAGCTGGGCGGTGGCCGACGCCGCGGACGACACCGTGCTGGGCCGCATGGTCGTCAAGACGTTCGACCCGCACGGGGTCGGCGTCCTGGCCTACTGGACGGCCCCGGGCGCCCGCGGCCGCGGGGTGGCGCCGGCCGCGCTCGCGGCGGCGTCCCGCTGGGCCTTCGGCCGGGGCTTCCACCGGCTGGAGCTGGTGCACTCCACCGCCAACCCGCCGTCGTGCCGCGTGGCCGAGAAGGCCGGCTTCGCCGCCGAGGGCGTGCTGCGCGAGTCCGTGCGCCACGCCGACGGCTGGCACGACATGCACCTGCACGCGCGGTTCGCGGAGTGACGCCGACCGAACACCACCGTCGGGGCAGCCGCGGACCGCTGGGCGGGTGTCGGAGGGCCGTGGAAGCATCGCACCGTGACCAGCAGTGACGCCGACCACCTGCGCGACCTCGCGCTGCTGCGCCGCGTCCGCGACCGCATGGACCGGGAGTTCGCCCAGCCGCTCGACGTCGAGGCGCTGGCGCGCGGCGTGCACGTGTCGGCCGGCCACCTGAGCCGCCAGTTCAAGCAGGCGTTCGGCGAGTCGCCGTACAGCTACCTGATGACGCGGCGCATCGAGCGCGCGATGACCCTGCTGCGGCGGGGCGACCTCAACGTCACCGAGGTGTGCTTCGCCGTGGGGTTCTCCTCGCTGGGCACGTTCAGCACGCGCTTCACGGAGCTGGTGGGCATGTCGCCCAGCGAGTACGCCCGGCGGGCCCGGTCGGCGGGGGCGGGCGAGCTGCCGTCGTGCGTCACCAAGCAGGCCACCAGACCGATCAGGAATCGAGAAGCGCCGGCCACGGACGTGCATCTAGCGTGAAATCCATGGACATCACCATTCACACCACGTTCCTCCCGCACACCGATCCGGAGGCCTCGCTGGCCTTCTACCGCGACCTGCTCGGCTTCGACCTGGCCATGGACGTCGGCAAGGGCGAGATGCGCTGGCTCACGTTCGTCGCGCCGTCGCAGCCCGACGTCCGGCTCGTGCTGAACCCGCCCGCCGCTGACCCCGGCATCACCGAGGACGAGCAGCGCACCATCCGCGAGCTGATGGCCAAGGGCAGCTACCAGTCGATCATCCTCGCTACGAAGGACCTCGACGGCACCTTCGAGCGGCTCCAGGCCGCCGACACCGAGGTCGTCTCCGAGCCCACCGAGCAGCCGTGGGGCGTGCGCGACTGCGCGTTCCGCGACCCCGCGGGCAACATGGTCCGCATCGACGAGGTCCGGTGATCGCCATGACCTCGACGGAGCAGGCACGACGCCCGAAGGGCACCCCCGGCGCGCTGTCGCTGTGGATGCAGCGCAAGGCGAACGCCTCGACGGCCGCCAAGATCCGGCGCAAGGGGGCGCAGATGATGGGCATGGACCTGCTGGTCCTGCACACGGTCGGGCGCCGCACCGGCGAGCCGAGGGAGAACCCCCTGGCCTGGTTCGACGACGGCGAGGGCGGCCGGCTGGTCGTCGCCTCCGGCGGCGGCAGCCGCAACCCCGGCTGGTTCGCCAACCTGACCGCGCACCCGGAGCAGGTCGCCGTGGAGCTGCACGGCGGCGGCACCGTCCCGGTGACGCCGCACGTGCTCGACGACGCGGAGCGGGCCGTGGTCTGGCCCCGCATCGCCGCAGCGGCCCCGACCATCGACAAGCACCAGCGCAAGAGCGACCGGCCGTACCCGGTCGTCCGACTCACGCCGGCCGAGGCCTGACCGCCGTGTGCATCCCGGGCCTCAGGCCCTCCATGGTTGAGCCTGTCGAGACCTCGCCGGTCGAGCCGCCGGTCGAGCCTGTCGAGACACCGCTGGTTGAGCCTGTCGAAACCAGGTGTCGACCCTTCGACAGGCTCAGGACGGCGCAGGCTCGACCGGCAACTCGACCCGAAGGAGATACCCCAGGTGACCGCCACGGAATCCCCGAGCACCACGTCGTCCCACGCCGCCGACGCGCACGACGTCATCCGCGTGCAGGGCGCGCGCGAGAACAACCTGCGTGACGTCGACGTCGAGATCCCGAAGCGGCGGCTCACCGTCTTCACCGGGGTCTCCGGGTCGGGCAAGAGCTCGCTGGTGTTCGCGACGATCGCCGCCGAGTCGCGGCGACTCATCGACGAGACGTACTCGACGTTCGTGCAGGGCTTCATGCCGTCGCTGCCGCGCCCGGACGTCGACGTGCTTGAGGGCATCACCACCGCGATCCTGGTGGACCAGGAGCGGATGGGCGCCAACGTGCGGTCGACGGTCGGCACCGTCACCGACGCGAACGCCATGCTGCGCAACCTGTTCAGCCGCATCGGCGACCCGTACGTGGGGCCGCCCACCGCCTTCTCGTTCAACATCCCGACGTCGACGGCGAGCGGCGTGTTCAGCACGGACAAGGCCGAGGGCAAGACCGACAAGAAGGTCGTGCGCAACCAGGTGTACCTGGGCGGCATGTGCCCCGAGTGCGAGGGCCGCGGCACGGTCTCCGACCTCGACCTGTCCGTCATCGTCGACGAGTCGAGGTCGTTGCGCGACGGCGCGATCCTCGTGCCCGGCTACAAGGCGGACGGCTGGATGGTCAAGGGCTTCTCCGAGACGGGCCTGCTCGACGGCGACAAGCCGGTCCGCGACTACACGGAGACCGAGCGCCACGACTTCCTGTACCGGGAGAAGGAGAAGATCAAGGCGCTGGGGATGAACATGACCTACCAGGGCCTCATCCCCAAGCTCCGTGAGTCGATCTTCAGCAAGGCCCCCGAGTCGCTGCAGCCGCACGTCCGAGCGTTCGTCGAGCGGGCGGCCGTGTTCGTGCCGTGCCCGGCCTGCGGCGGCTCCCGGCTCAACGAGTCCGCTCGGTCGGCCAAGGTCAACGGCGCCAGCATCGCGGACGTGTGCTCGATGCAGATCACGGACGCCGCCACCTGGGCGCGGGGCGTCGACGACCCGGGCGTGGCACCCCTGGTCCGGAGCCTGCTGCACCTGTTCGACAAGTTCGTCGAGATCGGCCTCGGGTACCTGTCGCTGGACCGGCCCGCGGGCACGCTGTCCGGCGGCGAGGCGCAGCGCACCAAGATGATCCGGCACCTCGGGTCCGCGCTGACCGACGTCACCTACGTCTTCGACGAGCCCACCATCGGCCTGCACCCGCACGACATCCAGCGGATGAACTCCCTGCTGGTCGACCTGCGCGACAAGGGCAACACGGTTCTCGTCGTCGAGCACAAGCCCGAGGCGATCGCGGTCGGCGACCACGTGATCGACCTCGGCCCCGGCGCCGGGACGGACGGCGGCACGGTCTGCTTCGAGGGCACGGTCGAGGGCCTGCGCGCTAGCGGCACCCTCACGGGCCGCCACCTCGACGACCGCGCCCAGGTCAAGGAGTCGGTGCGCACGCCGTCGGGCGCGCTGGAGATCCGCGGGGCGTCGCAGAACAACCTGCGGGACGTCGACGTCGACGTGCCGACCGGCGTCCTGACCGTCGTCACGGGCGTCGCCGGCTCCGGCAAGAGCTCCCTGATCCACGGCAACCTCGCCGGGCGCGAGGGCGTGGTCGTCGTCGACCAGGGTGCGATCAAGGGCTCGCGCCGCTCCAACCCCGCCACGTACACCGGCCTGCTCGAGCCGATCCGCAAGGCGTTCGCCAAGGCCAACGGCGTCAAGCCCGCCCTGTTCAGCGCCAACTCCGAGGGCGCGTGCCCCACCTGCAAGGGCAACGGGCGCATCTACACCGAGCTCGGCTTCATGGAGACCGTCGAGACGCCCTGCGAGGACTGCGGCGGCAAGCGGTTCATGGCCTCGGTGCTGGAGTACCGACTCGGCGGGCTGAACATCGCCGAGGTGCTCGACCTGTCCGTGGCCCGCGCGCACGCGTTCTTCCGCGAGGGCGAGGCGAAGATCCCCGCTGCGCACAAGATCCTGGCGCACCTGGAGGACGTCGGCCTCGGCTATGTGAAGCTCGGCCAGCCGCTCAACACCCTGTCCGGCGGCGAGCGGCAGCGGCTCAAGCTCGCCATGCACATGGGCGACCCCGGCGGTGTGTACATCCTCGACGAGCCCACCACCGGCCTGCACCTGGCCGACGTCGAGAACCTGCTGGGCCTCCTCGACCGGCTGGTGGACGCCGGCAAGTCCGTCATCGTCATCGAGCACCACCAGGCCGTGATGGCGCACGCCGACTGGATCATCGACATCGGGCCCGGCGCCGGGCACGACGGCGGAAAGGTCGTCTTCGAGGGCACGCCCGCCGACCTCGTGGCCGCGAGGTCCACCATCACCGGCGAGCACCTGGCCGACTACGTGGGTAGCTGAGTCGTCGGCACGATCCGCCGGTTGAGCTTGTCGAAACCCGGTCCGTGGTCTCGACGAGCTCGACCGACGAGTCTTGCTGCCGTGGGCTGCGAACACCGAGGTGCTGCGTCTGTACTGGTCGATCGGGCGGGACATCCTCGATCGCCAGCAGCACGCGGGTTGGGGCAGCAAGGTCGTCGACCGCCTCGCCGCAGACCTCAAACGCGAGTTCCCCGATCAGCGCGGTTGGTCGCGGTCGAACCTCATGTAGATGCGGGCGCTGCTCGACCGCCTCGACGGCCGCGAGGACCGCGACTGGTACGCCGAGCGGGCGGCGGTGTGGACGCCTGGTCGCGGAGCGTCCTCGAGTACCAGATCGCGATGAACCTACGCGGGGCACTCGGGGCAGGACACCCTCCTGGAGTTCGGTCGCGGCATGGCGCTGGTCGGACGGCAGTTCCATCTGCCGCTCGGTGAAGGGGCCGAGTTCGGTGGACCTCCTGCTGTTCCACGTGGAACAGCCGCGGTACGTCGTGGTGGAGCTCAAGGTCGGTCCGTTAAAGCCGGCGTTCGTCGGGCAACTCGGCGCCTACGTCGCCGCCGTGGACGGTGAGCTTCGTCGCCCGGACGTGCACGCTCCGACCATCGGGATCCCGTGCACGATCCATCAGGAATCGAGAAGCCCGGGCGTCGCCTGCCTCCCTAGCGTGGCTGACATGACAACCATCACCTCAGAAGCCACCCCACCTGCCGCGCAGTGGCGTCGCCGACTTCTCATCGCCCTCATCGTCTGGCTGGTCGTGTCGTTCACCGTGGGAGCGGTCACCAAGTTCCTGCCCGGTGAGACCTTCTTCGGCCCGCCCTACTCGGTGAAGTTCGTGGACTGGGGGTACCCGTCCTGGTTCCGGTTCCCCGTGGGGCTGGGCGAGCTGGTCGGGGCCGCAGCGCTGCTCATCCCACGATTCCGATTCCTCGGCGCGGCCCTGCTGATGACTATCACCGCGGGCGGCCTGGTCACCCACCTCGTGAATCAGGACCCGCTGTTCGAGAGCTTCTCCGCGCCGCTGCACCTGGCACTGGCGGCGATCCTGGCCTTCGCCACGCGACCGGTCGACTGGAACGATCTCGGGACGATCCCGCGAGTGACCGGCGAGTTCGGGTGGATGCGGCGATCCGGGCCGGTGCCGGACGCCCAGGCGAGGCAGGGGACCCGATGATCAGCCCGATGCTCGAGAGGCTGGTCCGGTTCCAACGACCGGAGCGGGTGCTCCCCTTCGCCCAGAACCTCAGCGCACGAACCCTGTCCGGCAACTTCGGGGCCGAGGAGTCGGAGTTCCGGTCGCTCCTCGACGAGCTCGACCGCCAGCGCACGCCTGCCGCCGCCCGAGTCGCCGGCCGGCCGCCCGTCGACGCCTTCCTGCGCGAGGTCCCGTTCAGAGCTGGCACCCACCTGGTCGCCGTCGGCGAGAGCACCATGGCCGACCGGCAGTCCTGGTTCGAGATCCTGCGGGTGCTCCTAGAGCCCTCGACGGACCTCTCCTGGTAGACGCTGCGCAACCTCAGCGAGCTGCGGGCACGAGCCCTCCCGAACGACGGGGCCTCGTGGGTGTGGGTGAGGCCGACCCAGTCGACGAGGCCCGCGTCGGCCGGTTCCCGTTCTTCCGCGGCTCCGGGATCGGTTGGAGGAACGACGGCCTGCGTGCCCTCGCCGACAGGCTGCCCGCGACGAACGATCTCGTCGTCGACAGCTCGACGGTGCTGTCCGGCGTCGGCCCGAACGCTCTCGGCGACGACGGCCTGCACCCGAACGTCGCGGTTCACGAAGCGCTGGCCGCGCGCGTCCTGGAAGCGGTCGTCGGGAGCCGACGCCGGAGCTGACCGACATCCGCGACACCCTGGTTTTGGCCCTGCTCCGACTGCAGGACCGGCGCGCTGGAGGCATCGTCCTTCCGGGGCGCCCGACTGCCGAATCATGCCTGCTGTGACCATCATCACGTGCCGGGTCGGGTTTTCACCCGCTACGAATCTCTTCAGGCCTTGGTTTGCCGCGGTAACTTTCTGCCAACTCGCTGGTCAGAGCCTGGATGGGCGTTGATCGCCGCTGGTGAAGGTATGGCGACGAATCGAGGGCGATGACGTGTCAGAAGTGAATAAGAAGCTCCGTGAAATGGATCAGGCGTTCTGGCGGTCTAGGGACGTAATGACATTAGTGGTTTGTATTGGCGCGATCTTTCTTGGTGCCATATTCTCGGTGTCAATCGTGATCTGGGTTCCCGTTGCATTCGGGGCAATCTCCATGCCTATGGGCTTCCATTGGCTGCTAAAGAACCGATGGCAGCGCCTGGCGCGCGGTCGCGGCTCGGATAGAAGGCTCGCCGTGATCGTGCTCCTTGTTGCGACACAGGTTGCGCTCATCGCCAGCGTGGTGTGGCTCGCCGAGCGGACCGGGGCGGCCCAATCTGCGGCAGCAGTCTGCATTCCTTTGCTGGCGATTGAACTCCTTCTTGCGCGCGAGTTCACCCGCAAGGGCGAGGGATAGCGGCATTGCGGACGAAGTTCAGGGCCTCGTCTTGTTCGGTGCTGCACGCGGCCTACACCGGGGACGACGTCGAGAATCTGATGCGTATCCTGCCTCGAAGTTGGGCGGGATACGTTCGGCGCGTCGATGGCGTCGATAGCTGGGTTGGGTAGCGACGAGAGGTAGAGGGACGATGATCGGCGGTTCGAGATGGTCTTTGGCGGGCAACCATGATGGCTGAATCAGGTAATGCGGGTCAGCGCTCGACGAGGACCATGGAAAGAATTAGTAGCGCCCGATGGATTGGCACATACGTTCTGGCGATTGCCGTGACGCTTGGCGGCGCAGTTATTGGGTACGGGGCGATGGTGGTGGCAGCCGCGGCCGCTAGTCTGCCGAGCGGCGTACTTGCTCACGCATTGTTCGCACGACGGCATGATGCGTCCTCACCAGTGCGATATGTTCGCAGATTTGAAGCAAAGGCTGGTCGCGGAGCCGCTGTTTCAATGCTAGGTGCCGGCTGGGTTCTCTCGCTGGGTGCCGTCATTATTGCGAATCTGCTCGTCGGAGCATGGACAGCGCTCGCAGTCACAGTGCTCGTGCATGTCATGGAATTTGGACTCGGTGCCATCCTGGAACAATCTAGAAAGTGAACCGTGTGATTGGTGAAGGTCACCGATTTTAGAGTCCGGGTGGCTTGCTGCGAGGTGGCACAGATCATCTCCGGCATGGGTGCGCAGCCGGACCCTCATGTCGCTGTGGTCCCAGTACACGGTCGGTCTCACTCGGAGCCCCGTGCCACTCGTCACGTCCTCGCCCTCCGCATCGTCGGAGGTGCAGGACGCGCGGACAGCGCGACGACGGAGGAGGACGGCAGATGAGCTCACGCATCGTGGTCACCGGCGGCACGGGGCACCTCGGAAGGCTGGTGGTGCCGCGGCTGGTGCGGGCGGGCGAGGAGGTGCGGGTCGTCAGCCGCAGCCCGCACGCGGCGGGGGACGGTGTGCGGTACGCGGTCGCGGACTGGACGACGGGCGAAGGCCTGACGGCAGCGGTGCGCGACGCGGAGGTCGTCGTGCACCTGGCCGGCGACCAGCTGCACAACGAGGCGACCGCGGAGACGCTGGTGCGCGCGATCCGCGAGGCGGGCACGCGGCCGCACCTGGTGAATATCTCGGTGGTGGGCGCGGAGAAGGTGCCGGTGCGGACCGGCTTCGACCGCCGCGTGCTCGGCTACATGCCGAGCAAACTGGCGCAGGAGCGCGTGCTGGAGCGCTCCGGGATCCCGTGGACCAACCTGCGCGCCACGCAGTTCCACGAGCTGGTGCTCATTGCCGCCCGGGGCCTCGCGAAGCTGCCCGTGGTGCCGACGCCCTCGGGCTGGCGGGCGCAGCCGATCGCGGCCGACGAGGTGGCGGCACGGCTCGTGGAGCTGGCGCTCGGTGAGCCGCAGGGCCGGGTGCCCGACGTCGCCGGCCCGGAGGTGCACACGTTCCGGGCGATGGTGCGCGGCTACCTCGACGCCGTCGGCTCCCGGCGCCCGACCGTGCCGGTCCGGGTGCCGGGCGGCGCGTCCCGCGCGTACGCGGCGGGTGCCAACCTGGCCCCGGACCGTGCGGTCGGCAAGCAGACGTGGGCGGAGTTCCTCGCGGAGCACGTCGAGCGGCGGTGACTCACAGGTCGACGCGCATCACCGCACGGCGTGACGTCGGGCGGCTCACCTCGCGGAACCCCGCGGCCTCGAACACCGACGCCACCCCCACGTACAGCTCGCCCCACGAGTCCTTGTAGTCGGGCCCGATCACCATCGGGTAGCCCTCGACGGCGCGCGCGCCTCGCGAGCGGGCGTGCTCGACGGCGGCGGCCGTGAGGGCCGCGCTGATCCCGCGCCGCCGATACCCGGCGCGGGTGACGAAGCAGACCACGGCCCACACGCCGTCGTCGTCCTTGTCCTCCTCGCGGCCCGACCAGGGCACCCGCGCCGTGCGCAGCCGGACGTACGCGGTGCGGGGCTCGACGGCGCACCACCCGGCCGGCTCGCCGTCGAGGTAGGCGATCAGCCCGCTCGTCGTGTCGGCGGCCGGATCGCCGCAGTGTGTGTCGCGGCGCAGCTCGGCCTCGCGCTCCTCGCGGGCGGACTCGCGCCACTCGGCGGAGGGGGTCTGGAACCACCGGCACTGGCAGCGCGCGGCCTCGCCGCGGGGGCCGAAGACGGCCTGGAGGTCGTGCCAGGTGGCCTCGTTGGCGGGTCGGACGACGATGTCGGACGTCATCGCCCCATCGTGCACCGCGAGCTCGTCGCGGGTGGGGTCAGCCGGCCTTCCGGTCCGCGGCGAGCAGGCCGTAGACGAGCGTGTCGGTCCACTCGCCCTTGGACCACCAGTCCTGGCGCAGGTAACCCTCGCGGTGCATCCCGACCCGCTCGCACAGCCGGGCGGACGGTGCGTTGCGGGCGTCGAGCTGCGCCACCACGCGGTGCATGCGGTAGAAGTCGAAGGCAAGGTCGAGGACGGCGCGCGCGGCCTCCGTCGCGAAGCCCTGGCCGGTGTGCTCGGGGTGGAACGTCCAGCCGATCTCGCCACGCGAGACGGTGTCGCCCGTCGTCCACAGGGAGACGTCGCCGATCACCTGGCCGTCGTGCTCCACGATCAGCGCGAGGGCGGAGCCGGGGCCGTCGATCCCGGTACGTGCCAGGCGCTTGGCGAGCTGGGTCTCGCCGTCCGCGGGCGTCCACGGTTCCTCGAGCAGGTAGCGCGCCACCTCCGGGTCGGAGTAGTAGGAGAGCAGGGGCTCGAGGTCCTCCGGCCGGTACGCGCGCAGCACGAGCCGACCTGTGGTCACCGGTAGGGGTGTCTCGGTCGTCACGGAGAGGCACCCTAGCCTGCCGCGCTCGCCGGCACGCGCCGAGGGGTGGCGGGCCGCGGCACCGGGCGGCGATCCTGGGCGGATGACGATCGCGCCGCGCCAGCTCAACCGGGCCACCCTTGCCAGGCAGCTGCTGCTGCGCCGGGAGCCGTTCCCTGGGCCCGGCGGGACCACGACGGCGGTGCGCCGCCTCGTCGCGCTGCAGGCCCAGCACCCCGCGTCGCCGTACCTCGCGCTGTGGAACCGGGTGGCTGACTTCGACCCCGCGGACCTCGACGCCGCCTACGCCCGCCGGGCGTTGGTGCGGGGCACGCTGCTGCGCATCACCCTGCACACCGTGGGCGCCGCGGACCATCCCGGATTCCGCACGGCCATGCAGCCCACCCTGCGCGGCGCCCGCCTGGGCGACCGCCGGTTCACGGACACCGGCCTCACGCCCGCGGACGCGGACGCGCTGCGGCCCCGGCTGCTCGAGCTGCTCGACCGGCCGCGCCCGGCGGACGAGCTGGTGGGGTGGATCGACGCGATCCACCCCGAGGGCGGCAAGCGCGCCTGGTGGGCGCTGCGGCACTACGGGCCCTTCGTGCATGCGCCCACCGACGCCCCGTGGTCGTTCGGGACGAAGGTCGCGTGGCTGCCGGCGCCAGGTTTCGAGTCGGTGGCGGTACCGGACGTCGAGGACTCCGTGCCGGCGGAGCTGGACGGCGAACCCGACGCCGCCCTCGTGCCCTTGGTGCGGCGCTACCTGGAGGCGTTCGGCCCCGCGTCCGTGCTCGACGTCGCGCACTTCCTCACCGTGCAACGGGCCCGCGTGCGCGCCGCGGTGGCGGCGCTCGGCGACGAGCTCGAGGTGCTCGAGGGCCCCGACGGCATGGTGCTCCTCGACGTCCCGGGCGGCCTGCGCCCGGCGGCGGAGACCCCGGCGCCGCCGCGTCTGCTGGGCATGTGGGACAACGCCCTGCTCGCCTACCTGGACCGCAGCCGCCTCATCCCCGCCGAGTACCGCCGGGTCGTGACCCGCCTGAACGGCGACATCCTGCCGACCCTGCTCGTCGACGGGTACGTGGCGGGCGTCTGGCGCACGGTCGACGACGCCGACGGGGCGCCGTGCGTCGAGGCACATGCGTTCACGCCGTTGCCCGACGCCGTGTGGGCGGCGCTGGCCGACGAGGCGGCGTCGCTGCTGGCGATGCTCGGCGACCGGGACCGGCACCCGTACCGCCGCTACGACCACTGGTGGGCGAAGCTGCCGGACGCCGCGCAGGTGCGGCGCCTGCCGGGCCCGGCCACCAGTTCGATGGCTGCTGGCGGCGCAGAATTGGCGTGACGGTGCCGCGGCCCGCGACGCACCCTAGGGGCATGAACACCGCAGCGGCCACACCGACGTGGCGCCTCGTCGACCCGCCCCGGCCGGACACGCTCGACGTCTCGGACGCCTGGGCGTACCACGGCATCGCCGAGCTCGAGCGCACCGTCGCGCTCGCCGACCTCGGTCACGACGACTTCCCGCCCCGCGCCGTCGACCTCCTCGTGGGCGACCGTCACCAGGAGCACCTGCGCCGCCACCGCCTCGTCGCGGTCGAGGACGGTCCCGGCGCCCCCGGGGCGGCGCCGCGCGTCGTCGGGCACGGGGTCCTCACGTTGCCCGTCACGGACAACCGCCACCTCGCCGTCGTCCGCATCGCGGTGCTGCCGTCGCACCGCGGGCGGGGAATCGGCTCGGCGATCGCCGACCGGCTGCGGCGGATCGCGCTCACCGAGGGGCGCACGACCGTCGTCGCCGAGGTCGAGTTCGCCGAGGAGCCGCCCGCCGACGCCCCGGACGCCGTCGTGCCGCGGGAGGGAGACGGCCTCGTGTCCGCCGACCTGCCGGGGATGCGGCTCGCGCGTCGCGCCGGGCTGGGGCTCGAGATCGTCTCGCGACGCTCCGTGCTCGACGTCCCCCTGCCCGACGAGGTCGTCGAGGGGTTCGTGGCCGAGGCCGCCGCGCACGCGGGCGACGCCTACCGCCTGAACACCTGGCAGGACCCGGTGCCCGAGGCGTGGGTCGACCAGCTCGCCGCCCTCGAGCAGCGCCTGTCCGAGGACGAGCCGAACGGTGGCCTCGCCCTGGAGGTCGAGCAGTGGGACGGGCAGCGGATCCGGCTCGAGGAGGCCAAGCGCGCCGAGCGCGGGCAGGGCGCGCTGGTGACGGTGGCGGAGCACGTGCCCACCGGCACCCTCGCGGGGATGACGCTGTTCATCTGGGACGCCGATCGCCCCGAGCTCACCGAGCAGGACAGCACCGTGGTGCTGCCCGAGCACCGCGGGCACCGGCTGGGCATGCTGCTGAAGGCCGTGAACCTGCGCGAGCACACCCGGCTGCGCCCCGACACCCGCCGCATCTCCACGTGGAACAACGAGACGAACGCGCCGATGCTCGCGATCAACGTGGCGCTCGGCTTCCGGCCCGCCGGCGGCTCGGCCGACCTGCAGGCGTCCCTCGCCGACGTCGTGCCGACGCGGCGCCTCGCCGCTGGTTGAGCTTGTCGATACCCGCTGGTTGAGCTTGTCGAAACCTGGTCTCGACAGGCTCGACCGACGGTCTCGACAGGCTCGACCGACGGTCTCGACAGGCTCAACCGACGGCTTCGACGGGCTCAACCAGCGCTGGGGACCTCGAGGCCCTCGCCGTGCGCGAGGCGGCGGTACTCGACGCCCGCGAGCCCGCCGACGATGCGGTCGACGAGAGCCCAGCCGGCGTCGTTGAGGATCGCGTCGTGGATGGGGACGGCGACGCGGGGCGCCACCTGCCGCACGTAGTCGACGGCCTCCCCGAGCTTCATCCAGGGCCCGGCGACGGGCAGCGCCAGCACCTGCACGGTCGCGCCCTGCGGCGCGGGGGTGAACGAGTCGCCCGGGTGCAGCACGGCGCCGTCGACGAGGAACGCGACGTTGGCGGGTGGCGGCATGTCGGGGTGGATCGTGGCGTGCACGTGACCCAGGGCCTGCACGGCGAAGCCGGCCGCCGTGAAGGAGTCACCCCCGGAGACGGCGTGCAGCCGGTCGGCGGGGGCGCCTGCCTCCCCGAGCTGGTCGACGACGGGCCGTGGGGCCCACAGCTCCAGGGCCGGGTCGGCGGCGAGCGCCGGCACCACGCGAGGCAGGTCCACGTGGTCGGCGTGCTGGTGGGTGATCAGCACCGCTGCGGCGCCGTCGAGCATGTGGGGGTCGGTGAACGTGCCGGGGTCGATGACGAGGGCCTGGCCGTCGCGCTCCAGGCGGACGCCGGCGTGGCCCCAGGTGGTGAGGGTGGTGGTCGACATACCGCCATCCTCTCCCCGCTACCGGCGCGGGTGCTCAGTGGTGCGCTCAGTGGTGCGCTCAGTGGTGTGCCCGGTGGTGCGCTCGGTGGTGTGCTCGAGGAGCGCCGGGAGCAGCACGTCCCACGACGACGGCGGCGGCGCCTGGTGGCCCATCCCCTCGAGCAGCAGCAGCCGGGCGCCGGGGATCGCCGCGGCGAGCGCCGCCCCATGGCCGGGGAACAGCGGGTCCTCGGTGCCGTGCACCACGAGGGTGGGCACGCGGACGTCCGCGAGCGTGCCCGCGAACGGGCCGCCGCCCTCTGCCGCGAAGTGGTTGGCGCCCGCGGTCGGGTCGATCGAGCGCTCGGCGGCGCGGGTCGCGATGGCGCGGGTGCGCGCCTCGTCGAAGTCACCCCGGCCGGTGAGCGCGCGGTCCTCCGCGACGGCGGCGTCGATCAGCGCGGCCGTGTCCGCGGGATCGGGGGCGGGGCCGTCCCAGAGCCCTGCGATCTCGGGCGCCGACGGCGGGAGGTCCGCGTCGTCGGGGCCGCGGACGGCCCGGCTCGTGGCGACCAGCGTGACCGACGCGACACGGTCCGCGTGCTCGAGCGCGAGCTCCTGAGCGATGACGCCGCCCATCGACAGGCCGACGAGGTGCGCGCTCACGGCGCCGACGGCGTCGAGCACCCGCAGCGCGTCCTCCGTGAGGTCGCGCCCGGTGTAGTCCGGCTTGCCGGGCCGGCCGGTGGTGGACCGGCCGGTGTCGCGGTGGTCGTAGCGCACGACGTGCCGCCCCTGTGCCGCGAGGGTTGCGCAGAGGTCCGCCGGCCACCAGTCCATCGACGACCCGACGCCGCCGACCAGCAGGACGTTCGGGTCGGCCGGGTCGCCGACGGACTGGAAGCACAGCCGCACCCCGTCGCCGGTTGAGCCCGCGCCGTCCTGAGCCTGTCGAAGGGCCGAAACCTCGGCGAACCTCTCCGGGCCGAGCGCGTCGCCGCTGGCGGGACCGATGCCCGCTGCCCCGATCGTGGATCTCATGGGGGTCGGACGCCGGTGGGCCGCCGAACTCATCGACGACGGGGTGCGGGCCGCGGGTCAGTTGAGCCGCAGCAGCGCCTGCATCGGCGTGTGGTCGCTGGGGTAGCGGCCGTTCTTGGTCCAGGTGTTGATGGCGGCGGCGAGTACCTGCGTGCCGGGGGTGGCCAGCACCCAGTCGATGCGCTCGCCGTCGGGCACGGGCTCGTCGTAGTTGGGGAACGTGCCCACCGCGGGGGTGAGCTGCTCGTCCGCGGTCACCCACGCGTCGAGCAGGCCGCCGTCGGGGACGAGGACGTCGTAGGGCGCGGAGGCGCCCGCGGGCACGTTGCAGTCGGCGGTGAAGACGACGGGCAGCCCGAAGCCGGCCACGAGGTCGCGCACCACCTCGGCGCTGCGCACGCGCGCGTTCTCGGACTCGTGGTCGAAGTGCGAGTTGACGTGCACGAACTCGGACCCCGTGCGCTCGTCGCGGAAGCGTGCCCAGGTGACGATGCGGGTCACCGAGTTGCCCCACGTGGCCGAGCCGATGACGTCGGGGGTGTCCGACAGCCAGAACTGGTCCCACCACAGAAGGGTGAGGCGGCGGGCGTCGTAGAAGATCGCGGAGTGCTCGCCGTCCGCCCCGCCCGACCGCCCGTACCCGACGGTGCGGTAGTGCGTGCCGAGGCCGTCCTCGACGACCACCAGCTGCTGGAACTCCGCCTCCTGCACGCCCAGGATCGTCGGCTGCTCCAGCGCGAGGAGCGCCGTGACGAGCGGCGCGCGGTCGGGCCAGTGGTCGGGCTCGCCGGGCTGGGTCTCGTCCTCGCGGTCCAGGCGGATGTTGAAGCTCATCGCGTGGATCGTGGATCCCTTGGCAGGGCCGAACAGCGCTCCCTTGCCCGGCTTGGCGGTCGTCGCGGCCGTCGCCGCCGAGGCGCTCGGGGCGGCGAGCGCGCCGGCGACGCCCAGGGCGCCGAGCGTGCCCGCGGCGGTCAGCGCGCCGCGTCGGGTGATGCCGGTGGGAGCGTCGGAGCTGCGGTGATCCATGTGGTCCTCCGTGTCGTGTTCGGGTCGGGCTGCTGGTCGGGCTGGTGGAAGCGTGTTTGTTGCCCGACCATCCCATCGGGGGCGGGCGACCGCGCGGCGACGCGCGGGTGGACGCCGGGCGGCGAGGCCGTGACCAGGGGTTCGACCGCCCCGCGTTGCTATCGTCGGCGCATCGTGCCCAACCAGAACCCCAACCCGAACCCGAGCCCCGACCCGTCTTCCGACACCGCCCGCCTCGTCGCGTGGGGCCAGGAGCTGCTCGCCGTCCACGGCCGCCTGCGCGACGCGCTCGAGGCGGCGCGCGAGGCGGTCGCCACCCCCGACGCCGACCCGCGCCGCCTGCCGGGCCTGTACTGCCACGCCTTCTGCCGGGCCCTCGAAGGCCACCACCGCGGCGAGGACTCCACCGTCTTCACCGCGTTGCTCGAGCTGCGGCCGGACCTCGCCGGCCTCGTCGCCGAGCTGCAGCGCGACCACACGATGCTCGACCACCTGCTCGGCGAGCTCGCCCGTGCCGTGGACGCCGGCGCCGACGCCGCCACGCTAGAACGTCACCTCGACGGCATCGACGCCGTCATGGAGACCCACTTCCGGTACGAGGAGAAGCGGCTGGTCGACGTGCTCGACGAGCCGGCCGTCGCCGCGGCGCTCGCGGGCGCCGACCGGCGTGCGGCGTACGGCCCGCTCGCGCCGTCCGACGGATCCTGACGGCAAGCCGTGATCAATCCGGCAGCCCGTCGTCCTGGATCCGTCCCGAGCCGCGGTCTGATCACGGCAGACTGGTCCGACCGCCCGCACCACGAGAGGCCCGCCATGCCTGCGCCGTCGCCCACGTCGACCACGCCGACAACCCTGTCGTCCACCCGCCCCCCGCTCTCCCGCGTCGGCCGTTTGTTCGCGGTCATCGCCGTCGTCGAGGCGTTCACCTGGGCGGGCCTGCTCGTGGGGATGTTCCTCAAGTACGTCACCGGGACGACGGAGGCGGGCGTCTGGCTGTTCGGGCGCCTGCACGGCGCGGCGTTCGTGGCCTACGTGGTGATCACGCTGGTCGCGGCGGTGCTGCTGCGCTGGGGCTGGTTCCGCACGCTGGTCGCCCTGGCCGCTGCCGTCCCGCCCCTGACGACGCTGCTCGCCGAGCGCTGGCTGCGCCGCACCGGCCACCTGAGCGCCACGCTGGTCGAGCCTGCGCCGTCCTGAGCCTGTCGAAGGGTCGAAACCGACACCGCGGGCGGTGTGGTGCCGCCGGGCTCAGCGGTCGACGGCGAGCTCGAGCTGCAGCGCCCCTGACCCGGTCGGCGTCGAGCTCGTCACGCGCCAGCTCGACGGTGTGAGGCCGTCGTCGAAGAGCGGTCGGCCCCCGCCGGAGATCTCGGGGCACAGCAGCAGCCGCAGGCGGTCGAGTTGACCGGCCGCGACGAGCCGGCGGATGAGCACCGGGCTCGACATGACCCACACGTCCCCGCCGGAGCGCTCGCGTAGCCCCGCGACGACGTCGGCAGGATCGTCGGCCACGACGCGCGACCCGGACCAGGTCGCCTCGGTGAGGGTGCGGGACACGACGATCTTCTCGACGTCGTTCAGCCAGCGGGCGAACTCCCGGCTGCGCGGGTCCGCGTCCTCGTCGTCCGCGACCGCGGGCCAGTAGGAGCCGAAGCCCTGGAAAGTTCGACCGGCCGAGCAGCACGGTGGTGCTGGTCCGCATGAGGTCGAGGAGGTTCTCGAAGGCCTCGTCGCTCACGGCGTGCTTCGCCACCCAGCCCATGTCGTTGTCGCCGCCGGGCCCGTTGACCCGGCCGTCGAGCGAGACGGAGATGTTGCCGACGACGGTGCGCGTGTCCTGTGTCATCCACCGAGGGTGGCACCCGCGGGGGCGCGGCGGGAGGGATTTCCGAATCGTTATCCCCGGGGACACGCCGGTGTCGCACGACGCCGCTAGCGTGGCCTCGGTCACCACTGCATACCCAGGAGCGCACCATGTCTCTCGCCCGTCCCTCTGTGCGACGGCGGACCGCCGGCGTCGCGAGCCTGACCCTCGCCTTCGCGGGTCTGGCGGCCACCGGCGCCGTGTCGGCCAGCGCCGACCCGATCGTCGACGTGCAGATCCTCGCCACCAACGACTTCCACGGTCGCATCCAGGAGAACGGCGCCGAGGCCGGCGCCGCGGTGCTCTCCGGCGCGGTGCAGCAGCTGCGCGGGGAGAACCCCAACACCGTCTTCGCGGCGGCGGGCGACCTCATCGGCGCCTCCACGTTCGAGTCGTTCATCCAGCACGACAAGCCGACGATCGACGCCCTCAACGCCGCGGGCCTCGACGTCTCGGCCGTCGGCAACCACGAGCTCGACCAGGGCTACGACGACCTGGTGAACCGCGTGATGGCGCCGTACGACGCCGACACCAACCCGTACGGCGGCGCGCAGTGGCAGTATCTCGCGGCCAACCTCAAGGTGAAGGCGACCGGCGACGACGCCGTCCCCGCCACGTGGATCAAGGACTTCGGCGACGTGCAGGTCGGCTTCGTCGGCGCGGTCACGGAGGAGCTGCCCGCCCTGGTCAGCCCGGCGGGCATCGCGGACCTCGAGGTGGCCGGCATCGTCGACACCACGAACGAGGAGGCCGACGCGCTCAAGGCCGAGGGCGCCGACGTCGTCGTCCTGCTGGTGCACGAGGGCGCGGAGTCCACGGACTGCGCGTCGATGCCGACGGCGGACAACGCGTTCGCGAGCATCGTCAACGACGTGAGCCCCGAGGTGGACGCCATCGTCTCCGGGCACACGCACCTCGCCTACGACTGCGCGTTCCCCGTGGACGAGTGGGCCGGCGAGGCCGTGACGGACCGCCCGGTCGTGTCCGCGGGCCAGTACGGCTACAACCTCAACCAGCTCACCTACTCGGTGGACGCCGCGACCGGCGACGTGGGCGGGGTCGAGACCGCCGTCCTGCCGCTCGCCGGCAACTACCCGGCCGACCCGGACGTCACCGCCATCGTCGACGACGCCGTCGCCGAGGCCGACGTGCTCGGGGCCGAGCCGCTGGGCGAGATCGGCGGCGCGTTCAACCGCGCCAAGCTCGCCGACGGCGCGGAGAACCGCGGCGGCGAGTCCACGCTCGGCAACCTCGTGGCCGAGGTGCAGCGCTGGGCCACGGAGGCCCCGGAGTCGGGCGAGGCGCAGATCGCGTTCATGAACCCGGGCGGCCTGCGGGCCGACATGGTGGGCTCCGGCACGGACGCGTTCCCCCGCACGCTCACGTACAAGCAGGCGGCGGGCGTGCAGCCGTTCGCCAACACGCTCGTCAACATGGACCTCACGGGCGAGCAGATCAAGGCCGTCCTCGAGCAGCAGTGGCAGCGCGACGCCGACGGCAACGTGCCGTCGCGCCCGTTCCTGCGGCTCGGCGTCTCGGACGGGTTCACGTCCACGTTCGACGCGAACCGCGACGAGGGCGACCGCATCACCGGCATGTGGCTCGACGGCGAGGCGATCGACCCGGCCACGTCGTACTCCGTCACGGTGAACTCGTTCCTCGCCTCGGGCGGCGACAACTTCCGCGCCTTCGCGGACGGCGCGGGCGCCCGCGACACCGGCAAGGCCGACCTCACCGCCTTCGTCGACTACATGGCGGCGCACACCGCCGACGAGCCGCTGGCCGTCGACCCGAGCCAGCGCGCCGTCGGCGTCTCGTTCCCGACCGACGCCCCCGAGGCGTACGAGCCCGGCGCGACCGTCGCGTTCGACGTCTCGTCCTGGTCGATGTCGGCCCCGGGCGACGTCACCGACCCGGAGCTCACCGTGTCCCTCGGCGACCAGGCGCTCGGCACCGCCGCCGTGGACAGCACCGCCGGCGCCACGCCGGAGGACACGATCGGCACGGCATCCGTGAGCGTCCAGCTCCCGGCCGACGCCCCCGCCGGCGCCACGTCGCTCACCCTCACCGGCGCCGCGACCGGCACCGAGGTGACCGTGCCGATCGAGGTGGCCGAGCCCGCCCAGGCCACCCCGACGCTCACCGTCGACGCGCCCGAGACCGTGGTCGCCTGGTTCCAGGCGCCGCGCATCGACGTCTCGGTCGAGACCCCGGACGGCACGCCTACCGGCAAGGTCACCGCGGTGATCAAGGGCAAGAAGGTGGACGCCGACACGCTGAACAAGAAGGGCGACGCCGCGCTGCGCGTCGGCCCGTTCGCGCCCGGCACCGTCGAGGTGGAGCTCCGCTACTCCGGCGACGACGCGACCGAGGCGGCCACCACGACCACCACCATCCGGGTCAAGAGCCTGTGGGAGATCATCTTCGGCGGGCGCTGAGTCGTCGATGGGCGCTGAGTCGGTGGGGACCGAGCCGTGGGAACCGTCGGTGGCCGCTGAGAGGATCGCGCGGTGACCAGCGAACGGCTCATGCCCATCCATGACCCCGAGGTGCCGACCGCTACCGAGCGGCACCTCGGGGCCGAGTTCACCGCGATGTCCCAGCGGGTCCTGGAGGTCACGGCGCTCACGTCGCGGCTCAACGTGCTCCCGTTCGAGGACGACGCGGGCAAGGCGGCGCTGTTCGAGCAGATCCTCGGGCGCTCGCTCCCCACCGGGGTGACGGTCTACCCGCCCTTCTTCACGGACCACGGGCTGCGCCTGGACCTGGCCGAGCGTGTGTTCATCAACCAGAACTGCACGTTCCTCGACTACGCCGGCATCCGGCTGGGGGAGGGCACGATGGTGGGCCCGCGGGCCACGTTCATCACGATGAGCCATCCGGTGGACCCGGCCGAGCGGCGGCTGTACCTCACCGGCGGGCCCATCGACATCGGGGAGAACGTCTGGATCGGCGCGGGCGCGACGATCCTGCCGGGCGTCAGCATCGGCCGGGACGCCGTGGTCGCCGCGGGCGCGGTCGTGGCCGACGACGTCCCGGCCCGGAGCCTCGTCACCGGTGCCAAGGCCGGCGTACGCCGCGCCTGGTAGGTCGCCCGCCGGAGCGGTAGCACCACGACGAACGGCCCGGCTCGAGTTCCCGAGCCGGGCCGTCCGTCGTCCTCCCGGCTACCCGCGCCGGCGGAGGTGGAGCGTCAGGGCCACGACCCCGCCCAGGAGTCCGAGCGCCAGCAGCAGCCCGCCCGCCAGTGCCGCGGGGTCGGCGAGGCTCGTCTCGACCTCCGTGCGCATGGTGGTGGTGCCGTCCGCGAGCTCCGTGGTGCCCGCCGCGAGCGTGGCCGCCCCGTCGGCGAGGTCGGTGCTGCCGTCCGCGAGCTGTGTGGCGCCGGTGGACAGCTGGCCCGCGCCGTCCGCGAGCTCCGTCGACCCGTCCGCCAGCTCCCCGGCGCCCTCGTCGAGGTCCTGTGCGCCGGTGCTGAGCTGCTTGGCACCGGCTGCGGCGTCGGTGGCGCCGGTCGCCAGCTCGTCCAGACCGTCGACCAGCCTGCTGGCTCCTGCCTCCGCGTCGCCGATCTTCGAGGCCAGTGTCGCCGAACCGGCGGCGAGCTCTGGCAGGTTACCCGCGAGCTCGGCAGCGCCGTTGGCAACGCTGTTGGTACCCAGGGCGACCAACCATGAGCCCCCGGCCACCTCGTCGGCACCGGATGTGAGCTTCGCCGTCCCGTCCGCCAGCGAGAGGGCACCGGTGTCGGCTTCACCCATCCGCGTCGCGAGCGTCGACGTGTTGGCCGCGAGAGTCGTGTTGCCTGTCGAGATCTGCAGCGCGCCGTCGTTCAAAGTGACGCTCTTGCCCGCCAGGTCCGTCATTCCTGCGTCGAGGCGTGCGGAGCCCGAGGCGACACTGATCGCGCCATCAACGGTCTTCTGGGCTCCCTCCTGCAGGTGGCCGCCGCCTTCAAGCACGGCGTCGACACCACCGCTGACGCGGGCGCTGCCGTCGGCGAGGGCTCCCGCCCCCATGGCCACCTTCGTCGCTCCGGCGACGAGGCCGTCCTTGCTCGTCAGACCCGCAGCGAGGCCCGCCGCGCCCTGGCGCACGGCATCAGTTCCGGCGACGAGACCGTCGTCGCCTTGCAGCGCCGCGGAGAGTGCAGCGGCACCGTCGCTGCCCTTCGCCACGCCGTCGGCCACGTTCGATGCACCCCCGGCAAGCTTCTCGGCCTCCACGGCGAGCGCCTCGAGGCGTCCCTTGGTCTCCGAGTCCTCCGTGGCGGCGGCCAGCTTCGCGAGACTGTCGGCGAGGCCGCTCGTGCCCGCGGCGACCTGTGCTGCCCGGGACGAGGCGCCCTTCAGGCCGTCGACAAGCTGCACGGTCGCGCCACCCACCTGCGCCGCACCGGTGGCGGCCGCAGCCGCACCCTTTGAGAGTTCCGATGCCCCCGCGGCAACGGCCTGGGCGCCATCAGCGAGGGCGTCGGCGCCGCCGACCAGGTCTTGTGCTCCGGTCGCGACCTCGCGGGCACCGTCGGCAAGCTCACTGCCCTTGCCGACGAGCTCGTCGATGCCTTGTGACAGCGCGCTGACGCCGCCAGAGAGGTCGGCCGCGCCGGTCGACAGGTCGCCGGAGCCAGTGGCGAGCTTCGCGCTCCCCGTGACCATGGCGCCGGTCCCCGTTGCGACCTGACCCGCTCCCGACGCGAGCGTGTCGGCGCCGTCTGCGATGGCCGCCGAACCGGCCGAGAGCCGACTTGTGCCCTCGGCGAGCGCGCCGGCGCCCTTCGCCGCTTGGTGGTTGCCATCCCGGAGCGCGAACGCCCCGCCGGCGAGCGAGAGGGCGCCGTCGGCCGCCTGCCCGGAGCCCTCGGCAAGCAGGCCGGCTCCGTCGTTCGCTCGCGCGGCGCCGTCAGCGATCTCTCCGCTGCCTGCGTGGAGCTGGACGGTGCCGTCGTGCAGCGTGACGATCCCGGCGGACGCCTGCGTCGTGCCGGGGCTCAGTCGGTCGTTGAGTCCCTCGGACAGCTCGGCCGCACCGGTGGCCAGCCGGGCCGACCCGGAGGTCAGGTCGTCGGTGCCGTCGACGAGGCGGGTGGTTCCGGCGGCGAGCTCCACAGCCCCGTCGGACAGCGTGCTCGCGCCGTCGGCGAGCTGATCGCTGCCCTCGGACAGCTGGGCCGCGCCGTCGTCGACCTGCACCGCCCCGGCGTCGAGGCGGGTGGTGCCGTCGGCGATCTGGCCGTCCATCAGCACGAGGACGACGAGCGCGACGAGCGCGGCGAGGGCCAGCGCGGCGAGCGCGACGACCGTCGAGATTGTCGGGAGGTGCGGTCGGCGACGCGCGGGGGTGGTCATGGTCATCGGAGCCTCACTCCAGTCCGCGTCGTCGTCGACGCAGTCCCAGCACGGCACCGGGCCGTGGCCCGTCGCCGTCGACAGGTCTGGAGGGAGCCTACTGATGCAGCCTCAATAGTGGCGACGGAGGCGGGTAACGATTGGGACACGCCGCGGGTGAAGTTTCAGCCCCAGCCGCAGGCGTCGTGCACGAGGCCGTAGGTCGCGGCGCGCTGCTCGTCGGTCATAGGCACGTAGATGACGGGCTGCCGGGCGCCCTCGACGTCCGCGGTGACGGGCAGGAACGTGCCGCGCTTGTCCTCGGCCACCACGTGCGGGTCGCACCGCGCGGGGACGAGGTCGAGCACGACCTTGCCGTCCGCCTGGCCGGCCAGGTCGTCGCCCGACCAGGCGTCCCCGGCGGCGGGGGAGAGCAGCGTCGTGCCGGACACCCGCACGAGCTCGACGGCCGGACCGTCGGGCACGGGGTCGACGGCGAGCGTCACGCGCCCGCCGGGCTCGGTCCCCGTCCTGGTGCGTACCTGGGCAGTCTCCACCGCGGTGACGCGGAGCGTGACGCCGGACTCGACCAGCCGCTCGGCGCACGCCTCCGCGTGCACGGCGGCGAGACGGCCCAGCGGGTCGGTGACGCCGACCTCGACGTCGACACCCTCCGAGGCCGACCCGTCCTCGCCGGGCGCCAGCCGCACGGTGGCGGTGGCGACCTCGGTCGTGGTGGCTGCGCTGCCGGCGAGCGCGTCCGGTGCGTCCGCGTCGCAGTCCACCTCGCCGAGCCGCAGCCGCACGTCGCGGCCCGCGCCGGGGGCGAGGGTGCGGACGTGCGGGTCGCCGTCCGGGCCGCTCGGCCCGAATCCGGGTGCGTCGAGCGAGCCGCCGAGCAGCGTCATCGTCCGGTCCGAGTCGTTGACCACGCGCAGCGACGCGGTGCGGTCCGCGTACTGCGTGCGGTCCTGGCGCAGCTCCGAACTCAGGTGCTCGGCGACGCCGCCGGGCAGGTCGGGCGTGTCGGGCCCGGTGCCCGTGCAGGCAGCCAGCACGCCGGTCAGCGCCACGACGAGCGCAGCGGCGGGCGTGATGGCGAGCGCAACGGTGGGGCGTCGCATCTCACGCCTCGCCCGAGGGCGGCGACCCCGCCCGCGCGGGGCGGTCGATGACGCGCGTCATGACCAGGGACGTGCGCGTCTTGTCCACGCGGGCGCTGCCGCGGATCGCCTCGACCGTGCGCTCGACGTCGGTCATGCCGCCGGCCATGATCTGCACCATCGCGTCGGCCTCGCCGGTCACGGTGTCCACCCGCACGATCTCGGGGATCGTGGCGAGATCGCGGCGGAGCGTGGCGGGGGAGACGTTGCCGCGGCAGAACAGCTCGACGTACGCCTCCACGCCCCAGCCCAGCTCCTCCGGCGCCACCCGCACCGTGAAGCCGGTGATCTCGCCGCGCGCGAGCATGAGGTCCACGCGGCGCTTGACCGCGGGCGCGGACAGCCTCACCTCGGCGCCGATGTCGGCGTATGTCGCCCGTCCGTCGCGCAGCAGGTGTCCCACGATCTTCCGGTTCACCGTGTCCATGACCAGTCCATGGTCGGATTCTTCAGCTCCCGCGCATGATCCGCCAGGTCTACCGCGAGGACGCGCAACGAATCGCGCATCCCGCGCAACGACCGCGGCCCTAGCGTCCGGCTATGACGGCCCTCACCTCACCGACGACGACGTCGGTCTCAGCGCCCCAGCCCGACCTGGCTCCCGCTCCGGCCACTACACCGGCCACCGAGCGCACGGCGACCCCGCGGCACTACCTCATGTGTCCGCCCACCTACTTCGACGTGGTCTACGAGATCAACCCCTGGATGGACCTCGGCGTGCCGGTGGACGGCGCGCGCGCGGTCGCGCAGTGGGAGCGGCTCCGGGCCACCTACGAGGCGCACGGCCACCGGGTGGAGGTGATCGACCCCGTGCTGGGCCTGCCCGACATGGTGTACGCCGCGAACGGCGGCGTGGTGGTGGGCGGCCGGGCGCTGGCGGCGCGGTTCACGTTCCCCGAGCGCCAGCCCGAGGGCGCGGCATACGAGGCCTGGTTCGCCGGCGCCGGGGCCCTCGGCGTCACGAGCCTCGGCCAGGCCGCCGAGCAGGACGAGGGCGAGGGCGACCTGCTCCTCGCCGGCGACGTCATGCTGGCCGGCACCGGGTTCCGCACCTCCCGCGCCGCGCACGCCGAGGTCGCCGAGCGGCTGGGCGTCGACGTCCTGACGCTCGAGCTGGTCGACCCGCGCTTCTACCACCTCGACACGGCGCTGGCCGTGCTCGACACCGGCACCTCGCCGGCGACGATCGCCTACCTCCCCGAGGCGTTCAGCCCCGCGTCGCGGGCGGTGCTCGCGGAGCGATACCCGGACGCGATCCTCGCGACCCCCGAGGACGCCGCCGTCCTCGGCCTCAACGTCGTCTCCGACGGCCGCCACGTCTTCCTCACCGACCGGGCCACCGGGCTGCACGCGCGGCTGCGCGAGCGCGGCTTCGAGCCAGTCGGCGTCGACCTGTCCGAGCTGCTCAAGGGCGGTGGCTCGGTCAAGTGCTGCACGCTCGAGCTGCGGACCGCACCCCCCACCACGACCCGCCCGAGCACCACCACGCCAGCGGAGGCCCGCGCATGACAACCGTCCCGTTCCTCGACGTCGCCTCGACGGCGCGGTGGGTCGCCCACCGCGGGCCCGAGGCCGTGATCGGCCGCCTCGTGGACGCCCTCGCCGTCGACTTCGCCCGCTGGCCCGACCTCGACAAGCGCCCCCGGATCGCGACCCACTCCCGCGAGGGCGTCATCGAGCTCATGCCCACCTCCGACGACGACACCTACGGCTTCAAGTTCGTCAACGGCCATCCGCGCAACCCGGCCCGCGGCTTCCAGACCGTCACCGCGTTCGGCGTCCTCGCCGACGTGCGCAACGGCTATCCCACGTTTCTCGCCGAGATGACGCTGCTGACCGCGCTGCGCACCGCGGCGACGTCGGCGCTCGCCGCGCGGCACCTGGCCCGGCCCGGCTCCCGCACCCTCGCGCTGATCGGCACGGGATCGCAGTCGGAGTTCCAGGCGCTGGGCATGCGGGCCGAGCTCGGCGTCACGCACCTGCGGGCGTGGGACACCGACCCGGGTGCGCTGGCCAAGCTCGCGCGCAACGCCCGCGCGCTCGGCTTCGAGGTGCATGAGGCGGCGAGCGCGGCCGACGCCGTCACGGGCGCCGACGTCGTCACTACTTGCACCGCCGACAAGACGAACGCCACCGTGCTCACCTACGAGATGGTCACCGCCCTCGCCTGCCCGGGCGTGCACGTCAACGCCATCGGCGGCGACTGCCCCGGCAAGACCGAGCTCGACCCGGCGATCCTGCGTGCCGCCGAGGTGTTCGTCGAGTACGAGCCGCAGACCCGCATCGAGGGCGAGATCCAGCAGACGCCGGACATCGCCGTCACCGAGCTGTGGGAAGTAGTCGCCGGGCGCCGGGACGGTCGCCGCGCCGGCGACGACGAGACGCTCACCGTGTTCGACTCCGTGGGGTTCGCCGTCGAGGACTGGGCCGCGCTCCGGTTCGTGCGCGACGACGTGCCCGCCGCGCTGCTGCAGCACCTCGACCTCGTCGCCGAGCCGGACGACCCCAAGGACCTGTTCTCCCTGGTGCGCGCGGGCGAGCAGGACGATCTCGCCTCAGGGCGGCAGGCCCTCGACCGGCTGATGGGTCTGGCCGGCCGCGGGCACGCCGAGCCGCTCGCGACCGTGCGCGGCTGACCCCTAAACGGCGCCGTTCCGGGCCCCGGGACGGCGCCGGGATTTGCTTTCGCCCCGTGGGTCGCTGCGATCATTGCCCCCGGCGCGCATGTCGGCGCGCCGCGAGACCGCTGGAAAATGCTGGGACGGGGGCGTCGTGTGACCGCGATCCACGGCGACGACGCGCCCGAGGGCCGGTCCGCCGTCGACGACGTGATCCGGCGGATGCGGGCCGTGGCCACCAGGGCCGGGCGCGACGGCGGACCCGGCGCCGCCGGCACCGCGGACCCGGACGTGCTGCGCACCGTGCTCGCCACCCTGCCGCACGACGACCAGCGGTTGCTGTGGGACCGGCACGTCATGGGCCGCGACCTCGGCGCCATCGCGACCGAGCTCGGCCTGCACGGCCGGGCGGTGCTGCGGCGGCTCGGGCGGGCGGAGCAGCGGCTCGCCGCGGCGTTCGCGGCGGCGCACACCCGTGCCTGCCCGCCGGGGTGCGTCGACACGCGGCAGTCCCTGCACGCCTACGCGCGGCACCGGCTCACGCCGGGGCGCCGCACCACGCTCGAGAGCCACCTCTTCGGCTGCGACGGCTGCATGCGCGCGTTCATCGACGTGCGGGAGGCCCGCTGGGCGCTGCGCGACGCCGGCCCACTGCTGCTCGCCGGCACGGTCGCGGGCGGTGCGGTGGCCCCGGTGGTCGTGGGGGCGCTGGGCGCCGGGTCGGCGGCGGCCGGGGCCCTCGCCTTGGTCCGCCCCGTGGGCACCGCGCTCGCGGTCGCGTGGGAGTGGGTCCGGGTGCTGGCGCTGCGGCGCACCCACCTCGGCAAGGTCGGGCTGATCGGCGCCGGGGCCGTGGCGGGCGTCGCCGTGGCTGCCGTCGCGGTCGCCATGAGCGGTGGCGGTGGCGGCCCCGTGGCGGCCCCGCCCGTGCCGTCGGCCACATCCTCCGCCGCGGCGCCCGCGCCCGGCGGCGAGCCGACGCCGGAGGCCGCGCCCGAGCCGACGCCCGGCGGCACGTCCGGCCCCGCGCCGACGCCGGAGCCGACCGAGCCGTCCACCGACGACCCGATCTCCCCGACGACGACCCCCACGGGGGCGCCGGGCACGGAGCCCACGGAGCCGGCGCCCACGTCGACCACCCCCGCCCCCGCGCCGCAACCCACCGGGACCTCGGAGCCGACGTCCACGCCGACGTGGTCGCCGACGCCCTCGGCCACGCCCACCGCGACGCCTTCGCCCACCGCCACGCCTTCGCCCAGCCCGACTCCGACGCCCGACCCGACGCCGACCGACGAGCCCGACCCCGTGCGCACCACGGTCAACGCCGAGGTGCCGGGGCTGCGCGGGGTCTTCCGGGTGGACGTGTCCGACCCGGACACGCAGCAGGTCGTCGGCGTCAAGTCCGGAAACAGCTGGGTCCGGGCACGCGAGTGCGACGGCGGTGGCTGGTATATCGCCTCGAAGCGCAACGACGAGGCCGACGTGAGCGTCGAGGTCGAGGCGCCGCCGGGCGTGCCGCCCGACGTGATCCTCGACCGGACCGGGATCTGGCCGGGCTGGCTGAGCTCCTGCTGACGCCTACCGCTGGTTGAGCCTGTCGAAACCGACCGCTGGTTGAGCCTGTCGAAACCGACCGCTGGTTGAGCCTGTCGAAACCGACCGCTGGTTGAGCCTGTCGAAACCCGGTTTCGACAGGCTCAACCAGCGAGGAGAGCGACGCGTCAGCGCCGGTCGAAGCCGTGCGCCCCGCGGTCGTGGCCGTGACCATGTCCACCACCGTGCCCGTGCCCGTGGCCATGCCCGTGGCCGTGACCGTGGCCATGACCCGGACGGCCGGGCTCGACGCCGTTGATCGCCTCGGTGCTCCAGGCGAGCTGCTGGGCGGCGTTCCCGATGGCGCGGGACATGATGTCGAGCGCCTCGGGGTTCACGTTCGCCAGGTTGTCACCGACGGAGTGATAGTTCTGGTCGAGCGCCTCGCCGGCCGTGCCGCCGAAGATCGCGGCCTCCTCGTCCGTCTTGATGGCGTCCGCGCCGGTGAACAGGCCTGAGGCCGGCACGCCGTTGCTGATGAACGCGTCGTAGTCCGAGCGGCCGGAGAACTCCGAGTCCACCCACGGCTGGTCGATCGCGTCGAAGTAGTCCGTGAGAAGCGCCTCGGTCGCCACGGAGCCCTCGGGCACCGTGACCGGGGCGGGGAAGGTCGACTCGTTCGCGTCGTACACGCCGATCGTGTAGTTGGGGGAGCCCACCATGTCGAAGTTGAGGTAGGTCGCGATGTCGTCCAGCGCCTCCGGGTCGTTCGCGACGAGATCGTCCACGTAGTGCGTGGAGCCGACGAGCCCCAGCTCCTCGGCGCCCCACCACGCGAACCGCACGGTGTTGTTGAGCTTCTTGCTCTTGTTCAGCTGGACGGCGGTCTCCAGGATCGCCGCCGAGCCGGTGCCGTTGTCGTTGATGCCCGGGCCCTCCGGGACGCCGTCGAGGTGGGCGCCCAGCATCACCACGTTGTCGTCGCGGCCCTTGCGGGTCTCGGCGATGACGTTGAACGTCTCGGCGGTGCCGATCTCGGCCTGCAGGTCGAACGACGCCTGCACGGCGGGGTCGGCCGCGAGCACCGCGAGGATCGACTCGCCCTCCGCCTGCGTGACGCCCACGGTGGGCGCGTACCCGTCGTTGCGCTCGCCCAGGGTGCCGTTGAGCGCGCCGATCTCGTTGTTGTAGATGATCAGCCCTGCCGCGCCGGCCTCGCCCGCGGCGAGGGCCTTCGCCCCGAAGGTGCAGGCACCGCGCTGCACGACGGCGATCTTGTCGGTGGCATCGACGCCGGCCCACGAGTCGTCGTGCGGGGCCTCGGGGTCGTCGCTGGCCGGGCAGCCGTCCACGATCGCGGGCTGCACCAGGCCGGCCGTCACGCCGTCGTCGGGCGTGGACGTGGAGTACGTCATCGCCGCAGGATCGAACGTGGCGCCCGGCACCGCAACGGCCAGATCGAGGACGTCGAAGGTGTCGAACTCGAAGTACTGCCGCTCCGGTGTGAACCCGGCCTTGCGCAGGGTCTTCTCGACGTACCGCGCGGATGCCTCGTAGCCGTCGGAGCCCGCGGCACGGTTGCCGTCGTTCTCGTCGGCGATCTCCTGGAGCTCCTCCAGGTGCCGGAAGACGCGCTCGCCGGTGACCTTCTTGGACAGGTCCGGGCCCGGGACGTGTGGGCCGGGGCCGTGCCTGCCCGTGACCACGGACGGCGCCGCCGTCGCGGTGGGGGTGAGGGACGCCGCGACGACCAGCCCGCTGAGGGCGGCAGTCGCGACGGCCGTGGTGAACATCTTTGTTCTCACGGTCGACCTCCTGATGGGTGACCCCGCGAGGCCCGGGTCGGGCCCCGACACACAGCGCGACGTTGCGGGGTGCGGTTGGCGTGAGCGTAAGCCTCAGCGGGCGTCCAGGAAACCCAGACGGCGCAAGCTCAACCGACGAATGGCGCCCGTTCGAGGAGGACGAGGACCTCGTAGTGGCTGGTCTGCGGAAACATGTCGAGCAGCCGTGCGCGGCGGGGTCGCAGCGACGGCATGCGCGCGAGATCCTCGGCGAGCGTCACGGCGTTGCAGCTGGAGTAGAGCACGTGCGCGACGTCGGACTTTTCGAGCCGGTGCGACAGGTCGGCGCCGATGCCGCGCCGCGGCGGGTTGACCACCACCAGCTCGGGCGCGTCGCCGCCGCGGGCGAAGGCGGTCGCGTCGCCGGCGGCGAAGCGCACGTCGCGCACGGCGTCGGCCCACCACGCGGCGTCGTGCCCACCGACCGTGGTGCCCGCGGGCAGGTGGGCGAGCTCGTCCCGCGTCACGCCGGCGCTGGCGATCGCCTCCGCAGAGATCTCGATGCCGGTGACGGCACGGCCCGGCGCGGCGCAGTGCAGCGCGAAGCCGCCGACGCCGCAGTACAGGTCCCACAGGGAGGCGGGCGCCACCTCGCCCACCCACTCCCGCGCCTGCGCGTACAGGGCGGTGGCCACGGCGGTGTTGGTCTGGAAGAAGCTCTGGGGGCGCAGGTTCAGCGTGATGCCGTCGAGCCGCATCGGCAAGGACTGCCGCTCGGTGAGCACGATCTCCTGCTCGCCCTCGAGGACGGCGGCGTGCGCGGGCTGCACGTTGACGCTCACGACCGCCACCTGCGGCAGCGCGCCGAGCAGCCACGGCAGGTGCTTGCGGATCCGGGCGACGGGCTCCTGGCTGCGCAGCACGAACCGCACCATGAGCTCGCCGTCGGCGGAGAGAGTCACGAGCACGTGCTTGAGCTCGCCCCGCCAGGCCGACTCGCGCGGGGTCTCGCGGCGCCGGGGCCCGCGGGACGGCGCCGTCGGGTCGTACGGCTGGAGCCGGGCGCGGGTGATCAGCTCGGCCAGGACCGGGAACGACTCCTGCAGCGCGGGCGGGTACAGGCCGCAGTCGGTGAGGTCGATGCCCTGCCCGGCGAAGGGCCCCGACGTCGAGCCGAGGATGCCGAGCACCGGGTCGTCGACCGTGCCCGTGACCACCATCTTCGCCTTGTTCCGAAACCCGGACTCCGGGCCGGTCACCGGCGGCAGCCAGGCGATCCGGTCGTCGGCGAGGAGGGCCGCCACGTGCTCCTGCTTCTCACGCACCTGCGTGGGGTACGGCGTCGCCAGCAGGGTGCACGAGTGGCAGCGGCCGGCGTCGAAGTGGGGGCACTGCACCCGCCCATTGTCTCCCGGGCAGTGGGGCTGAGGCGGTCAGCCCTCCCCGGCCTGCTGGAGGAGTTCCTCGACCGCGCCGGGATCGATGTCACCCGTCGCGGCAGCGCGTCGCAGGCGTGCGGCGGTCCGAGGCTCCGACACCAGCAGCGCGCGGGCGTGGGCGACGGCGTCTTCGACGGCCCCCGACCGGACGAGGGCCAGGAGCAGCGCGCCGAGGCAGACCGGGTCCTCGGGCGCGAGCGCATGAGCTGCCCGCACGTCGTCGAGGTCGCGGTACGCACCGTGCCGCCGCCGGGTCCGCTCGAGGGCGGCGTGCGCCAGGTGCACCTCATGGAGGCGCTGCAGCTCGGGGACTGGCCGCGGGTGCCGGTCGACCCGGAGGTCCTCGGTGCTCGGCCCCTCGACCACGAGCGCGGCCGACATCCGCCCTCGCAGGTCGCCTCCCCGCTCGTCCGACGCCGCCAGGGCAGCGAGCAGGACCTCCGGCAGCGTCGCCCGCCCCAGCATGGGGGCCGCGTCGCGCAGCGCGGTATCCGCCACGTCGGCGCGCTCCATCAGGTTCGCGATCACCAGCAGGCCCGGCACCTGGGCGACTGCCACGTGCGCCTCGAGCGCCGGGCCGTTGTGGACCGCGACCGCGCCCGTGGAGTCGACGACTCCGAGTTGGGAGGCAGCGGGAAGGCCCGCGACCACGCCGTCGACGATGTCCTGGGCTGACTGGCCCGCGAGCAGGCCTTCGCGGACGGTGTCCCGTACGTGCAGCGGAGTCTCGCCCTGGACGGCCGCGGCGCCCTTGCCGCGGACGACCACGGGGACCCGCGCGCCTACCGCGAGGACGAAGCTCGCGGTTGCGACGCCGACGTCGCCGCTCGCGGCGTCGCGCGCCAGCACCGTGAAGGTCATCGTGCGACCTCTAAGCGACGAAGATGCAGAACGGGTGGCCAGCGGGGTCGGAGTAGACCCGCAGCGGCTCCTCCGGGTCGTCGGACCGATCGTGCAGCAGCCGCGCCCCGAGGGCCAGTGCGCGCTGGTGCTGGCGGTCCAGCTCGGCGACGTCGGGCACGGTGGTGTCGAGGTGCAGCTGCTGCGGGACGGTCTGGTCTGGCCAGGTGGACGGCGTCAGCGTCTCCACCTGCTGGAATGCGAGCTGCGCGCCGCCGGGGTTGCGCAGCACCAGCCAGTCGGCGCCGCGCGGGTCGGGCCCGCCGTGAGCGGGCGGCTCGTCGCCGGGCCGGTAGGCGAGACCGAACATCTCGCGGTAGAACTCTGCGAGCCCCCGCGCGTCGGTGGTGTCCACCACCACCTGGAGGATCGTGGGGACGGCGGGCTGGTGGGCGTCGGTCATCGGACCTCCTCGGGGAACTGCTGGGCGATGCCGCGCAGGGTCACGGTGAACGCGGCGTAGTCGAAGCCCTCCGCCAGGTTCGAGTTGTCCGCCCGGAGTCCGGCGGCGCCGTCGGCCTGCTCGCGCAGGATGTCCGCGTGGCCCGCGTGCCGGTGCAGCTCTGCGATCACGTGCACCAGGATCTGGTGCAGCGTGACGTCGTGCCGGTCGGCAGGCCACCAGCCGACGCGCCCGGGCGCGTCGAGGGGCAGCGCCTCGATGGTCTCGTCCGCGAAGTCCCACGCCCGCCGGTACAGGCCGACGATCTGCTCGACCGACTCGTCGGCGGTCGCGAAGAACTCCGCCTGCAGCGCGTCGGCGTCGGCGTCGGGGGCGTCGGCTGCCGCCAGCCAGGGTGTCTCGTCCGGGCGGGGCCACGGACGCCCGAACACCCCGCCGAAGTAGCCGATCTCCACCGTTGCCGCGTGCTTGATGAGCCCGAGCAGGTTGGTGCCCGTCGGGGTGCGGGGCAGGCGGGCCTCCCGCTCGGGCAGACCCTCGACCTTCCACAGCAGCGCCTCGCGGGCGGCCTGCAGGTAGCGGCGGAGCACGGGCTTGGCGTCCGGGGGCGTCGTCGTCATCGCCCCAGCGTGCCCGCGCCCACCGACATCCCGCGACCCCTTTCTCCGAGGTAGTTCAAGAATCGCCGAGGTAGTCCCGAACTACTTCGCCGGATCTTGAACTACTTCACCGGATCTTGAACTACCTCGCCGAATTTCGAACTACCTCGCGGTTCCCACCCACTACCTCGCTGGGATCCAGGACCACTCGGCAAGAGGTAGGCAAGGCTTACCTTGCCTGCTACGGTGACGCCACGTCGTGACGAACTGTCACGACGTCGCGCCGGGCGTCCGGCGGTTCTCGACCTGGAGGTCCCCTGACGATGTTCACGGAGGTTGCGCTGCTCTCAACCCTGCTGCGAGAGGGGACGCGCGCCGAGCACACGCGGGCGGAGTCCGAGGGGTTCGTGGAGCGTCTCCTCGCCGGCCGGCTCGACGTCGCGGCGTACGCGGACCTCGCCGCCCAGCAGCTCGCGGTCTACACGGCCCTGGAGCGGGGCAGCGCGCGGATGCGGGACGACGCGCGCGGGCGAGGGCTCGTCTTCGACGAGCTGACCCGCGTGCCCGCCATCGAGCGCGACCTCGCGCACCTGTACGGTCCGCAGTGGCGCGACGTCGTCCGCATGCTGCCGGCGACGGAGCGCTACGTCGCGCGCCTGCTCGCCGTCACCGAGGACGTGGCGTGCTACGCCGCGCACGCCTACACGCGCTACCTCGGGGACCTCTCGGGCGGCCAGGTCATCAAGCGGATGCTCGAGCGCCACTACGTGCTCGACCCTTCGACCGGCTCAGGGGAGTCCGGCGCGGGTCTGGAGTTCTACGCGTTCCCCGAGATCCCCAAGGCCAAGCCGTTCAAGGATCTCTACCGCGAGCGACTGGACGCGCTGGACCTCGACGACGCCGAGGTCGACCTCGCGGTCACCGAGGCCCAGGAGGCCTTTCGGCTGAACCGCGCGATGTTCGTCGAGCTGGGCGTCGCACACCCCTGACCGCGCCTGCCGAGGCTCTACCGGCCCGACCCGAACTACCTCGCCGAGATTCGAACTACCTCGCCGAGATTCGAACTACCTCGCCGAGATTCGAACTACCTCGCGGGGATCCGAACTACCTCGCGGGGATCCGGACTATCTCAGCGGACTCGGGCGGCGAGCACGGCCACGTCGTCGCGCTGCAGGCCCTGCACCATCCGGTCCACGAGCCGCCGGGGCAGCTCGGCCGTCGGGCAGCCGGCCAGGTCCTGCAGCGTCCGGTGCAGGTCGCGGGCGCGGGCGGTGGAGTCGACGGTGCGCGACTCCACGAGCCCGTCGGTGTACAGCAGCAGGGTGTCGCCGGGGGAGAGCTCGGCGGAGTGGTCATGGCGCGGGGCCGTCGGGTCGACGCCGAGCATGAGGTCCGGGTGGCCGGGCAGCTCCTCGACGGTGCCGTCGGCCCGGATCACGACCGGGCGCGGGTGGCCCGCGCTCGCCCACCAGACGCGGCAGCCGCCGTCGGCCGCCCCGGGCTCCTCGCTGCCGGTGCGGTCCAGCCGGGCGACGACGGCGGTGCCGGTCGCCGTCAGCGCCAGGCCTCGGTTGGCGCGGTCGAGCTCGCCCAGGAGCCGCGCCGGCGGCACATCGTGGCACCACACCAGCGTGCGCAGCATCGAGCGGAGCTGACCCATCCGGGCGGCCGCCTGCATGTCGTGCCCGGTGACGTCGCCGATCATGAGCACGCTCGAGCGGGGATCGAGCACGACGGCGTCGTACCAGTCGCCGCCCACCTTGTCGGTGCTGGTGGCCGACGCGTACGTCGAGGCGAGCTCGAGGTACGGCACGGGGGGGAGGTCGGTGAGCATCGCCGCCTGGAGCGTGGTCGCCACACGGTGCCGGTCCTCCAGCACGCGGACGCGTACCAGGGCCTGGGCCACGCAGGTCGCGAGCGTGACGGCCGTGCGCCTGTTCTCGTCGCCGTGGTCGTGCGGGCCGTGCCAGACCAGCACGACGATGCCGAGCAGGCGGTCGTCGGTGACCATCGGCAGCAGCGCGAGCCCGCCGAGCGACGGGACGACCCACGGGGCGAGCGACGGTTGGTCGCGTAGGGCCGCAGCGCCGTCGCGATAGAAGGTGGGTCGTCGGGTGCGGGCCACGGAGGCCACGGCGGGGTGGTCGAGGCGCCACTGCCGGGGCAGATACGGGTAGGCGCCCTCGCGCTCGACGAGGGTGAGCGTCGCGCCCGCCCCGTCGGCGAGGACGAGCGTGGCCCAGATCGTCCCGAGCCCCTGGCCGGAGGCCCGCAGAGCGTCGACGACCTCGTCCAGGGTGGTCGCCTCGGCGAACCGGCCCGTGAGGTCGAGGAGCATCCGGGTGCGTCGAGTGGCGTGCACGGCGACCTGCTGGATGCGGTGGGCGCGATGCCGTTCCAGGCGCAGCCGCAGCTCGGCGGTGCAGGCGGCGGCGAGGTCGGCGAGGGTGGCGAGGTCGGTGGAGCTCCACGCGTGCGCCTCCTGGTCGAGCGCGCACACCGTGCCGACTGCGGTGCCGTGGCGGTCGTAGATCGGGAACCCGGCGTATGCGCCCATGCCCAGCTCGGTGACGGTCGCGGTTTGCGACAGGCGCGGGTCGGCGCGCAAGTCCTCCACCACCAGCGGGCCGCCCCGGCTGATGGTCTCGCCGCACAGCGGTTCGGTCAGGGTGGTGCGCCGGGCGGCTTGGTAGGGCTCGGGCAGTCCGAGGGCCCCGGGGTACACCTGCGCGTCGGGCAGGACGATCGTCACCAGCGCGGTGGGCACCCCGAGCTGGCGCTGCACCAGCCGGGCGAAGCGGTCGAACGACGCGTCTGCCGCGGCGCGGGCCAGCCCGGCCGCCTCGAGCGCCTGCGCAGGGTAGGAGTAGGAGGTCGTCATCGCGCCGCGCCCTCGTCCCCGCTGTGCGCCCGTCGACCCGCGACCATGCTCGGATTGTTCCACGGGGACGGCTATCCTCGCCGGACGATGGACATCGCCGCCCGCACCCCGACGTCCGCCTCCTCGACGCGGCGGACGGTGCTGCGGCTCGTCGCCGCGGCGCTCGTATCGGCGTCGGCGGTCCTCCTGTTCGCGGTGCACGTACGCCCGGTCGCGTACGTGCCGCTGGTCGCGGGCGTCGGGCTGGGACTCCTGGTGGACCGGCGGCTGGGCCGCGACCTGGCGCTGATCGCCGTCGCGCTCGGCATCATCTCCACCATCTCGCTCGAGGCGGACCTGTCCGATGCCGGGATGGCGCGCTTCGCCGTCGTCCTCTCCTTGGCGGTGCTGGTGCCGTGGGCGGCGTCGCGGTACCTGTTCCGCGACCCTTCGACAGGCTCAGGGGGGACCGGGCCAGGGGTGGTGCGCTTCCCGATCGCGACGGGGCGACGCTGGTCGCCGGGGCAGTACGTGTACCTGGCGATCGTGGTGCTGGTGGGCTACCTGGTGCTGCCCTGGTACTTCCTCGGGTCGGGCGCGTACCTCAACTGGCCGGCGCTGGAGGGCGGGGAGGACATCGCGCGGCTGTTCGTCGGCGTCAACGCCGTGGGCATCTGGGACGAGCTGTTCTTCGTGTGCACGGTGTTCGCCCTGCTGCGGCGCCACTTCGGGGTGTGGACGGCGAACGCCCTGCAGGCCGTGATCTTCGTGTCGTTCCTGTGGGAGCTCGGCTACCGCGAGTGGGGGCCGCTGCTGACCGTGCCGTTCGCGCTGGTGCAGGGCTGGATCTTCGCCCGCTACAAGAGCCTGCCGTACGTTGTGACGGTGCACCTGCTGTTCGACGCCGTGGTGTTCGCCGTGCTGGTGCACGGCCACCACCCCGAGCTCTTCGACGTCTTCGTCACCGCGCCCTGAGCCCTCCCCGGGCGACGTGTTGAGCGCGAGGCGGTCGCCGTGGGAAAGTGCGGCCCTGGGCGGTGTGCCGAAAATGAGCGAGGCAACGATGGACGACCCTGTGGACGACGTCGACCTCGAGGCCTGTGCCACGGAGCCCATCCACGCTCCCGGGGCCGTCCAGCCGCGGGGTGTGCTGCTCGTGGTGGACGACGACATCGTGGTCCAGGCGTCGGCGAACGCGCCCGACCTGCTGGGGCGGGACCTGCCCGACATCCTGGGGCACCGCCTCGACGCCACGGTGGGTGACGCGGCCGGACTGCTGCGCCATGCCAGGGCGCTGGAGCCCCGCCCCCTGTCCGAGGTGCTGCGCCGGGTGACTGTCGACGGCCGCCCGTGGATCGCCGCGACGCACCGGACCGCCGAGGGCACGGTCGTCGTCGAGCTCGAGCCCAGGGACGAGGACGCCGACCCGGGCGACGGGTACCGCACCGCCTACGCCGTGCTCGGCAGGGCTGCGACAGCCGGTTCCCTGCGTGAGCTCTACGACCTCACGGCGCGCGGGGTGCGGGAGGTGACCGGCTTCGACCGGGTCATGGTGTACCGGTTCGACGTGGACCACCACGGCGAGGTGGTCGCCGAGGACCGCCGGGACGATCTCGAGCCGTTCCTCGGGCAGCGCTACCCGGCGTCCGACATCCCGCCGCAGGCGCGCGCGCTGTACGAGAAGAGCTGGCTGCGGCTCATCTCCGACGTCCGGTCCGAGCCGGTGGCCCTCGTGCCGGTGCTGCACCCGGTGACGGGGGTGCCGGCCGACCTCACGTTCGCCGGCCTGCGGGCCGTCTCGCCCGTGCACATCCAGTACCTGAAGAACATGGGAGTGGGTGCGTCCATGTCGATCTCCCTGCTCGACGGCGGACGACTGTGGGGCATGGTGGCCTGCCACCACGAGGGCCCGCACACCCCCTCGCTCGAGGTGCGCGCGGCGGCGGAGGCGCTCGCCTCCGGCCTGTCCCTGCAGATGGTGGTGCACGCCGCGGCCGACCGGGCAGAGCGCGCCCGCCGGGTGACCAACGCCCTGGAAGTGCTGGTCGGCGCCAGCGACGGACCGATCGCCGAGGTGGTCGCGCGGCCGGAGCTCCTGCGGGTGCTCGGCGTCGACGGCGCCCTGGTGCGCACCGGCGGCACCTCGGCGACGATCGGCACGGTGCCGGCCGCGCTCGACGCCGTCGTCGAGGCCGTGCAGTCGGCGAGCCCGCCGCGCCACGAGGACGGCGGCGGCAACCCCGTCTTCGCGACCCACGAGCTGCGGGCCGATCATCCGGCGCTGGCCGGGCTCGGCGAGGTCGCGGGCGCGCTCGTGGCGCCCCTGCCCGACGGCGACCTGCTGGCGCTCTTCCGCCGGGAGATCACGCGCGAGGTGACCTGGGCCGGCGACCCCCGTGCCAAGACCGTGGTTCGCGAGGACGACGGGGCGGTGCGCATCGGCCCCCGCAGCTCGTTCGCGCGGTGGCGGGAGATCGTGCACGGCACCAGCGAGCCGTGGTCCGGAGACGACGTCCGTTCCGCGGTCGTGGCTCGCCGGACCGTCGTCGAGGCGCTCTACCGCCGCACCCGGCCCGACCTGGGCGCCGCCCTGGTGCTGCAGCACTCGTCGCTGCCCGCCACGCTGCCCGCCCCGCCGGGCTGGCGACTCCAGGCCCGCTACCGCCCGGCCCACGGCGGGTCCGTGGGAGGCGACTGGTACGACGCGTTCGACATGCCGGACGGGCGCGTCGCCCTGGTGATCGGCGACGTCGTAGGGCACGGCCTTCCCGCGGCGTCCGCGATGAACCAGCTCCGCAACGGGCTGCGGTCGCTGCTCCTGACACACGGCGAGGTGGGGAGAGCCGTCGGGGCGCTCGATCATCTCGCCCGCACGCTGCTGAGCGGTGACATGGCGACCCTGTTCGCCGCGATCCTCGACCCGGGCGCCAGGACGATCGAGTACGTCTGCGCGGGCCACCTCTCGCCCCTGGTCGTCGACGGCCACGGCGCGCAGTGGGTGGACGTGGTGCGGAACCTGCCGATAGGCGCCATGCCCGCGGTTCCAGAGGTCGGCCGGCTCGAGCTGCACGAGGGGCAGTCGCTGCTGCTCTACACGGACGGGCTCGTCGAGCGGCGCGGTACGTCCCTTCGGGCCCGGCTGGAGGAGCTCCGTGCCACGGCTGCGCTGACGCTGGACCTCGAGGTGCTCGAGCACAAGCTCGCGGGCCTGGAGTCGGAGGACGACTCGACCACCCTGCTGGTGACCGCGTCCGGGCCCGCGCGGGGCTGACGCTCAGCCGGCGAGCTCGTCGAGCAGCCGGGACATCCGGTCGATCTCCGCGATCTGGTCCGCCGCCACGTTCGCGGAGAACTCCTGGACCGTCTCGTCCCGCCCGGCGGAGCTGACGTCCTCGACCATCTCCAGCGCACCCGCGTGGTGCTTGATCATGCCCTTGAGGAAGAGCCGGTCGAACGCGGTGCCGTCCGCGTCCGCCAGGGCCGCCATCTCGGCGTCGGTCAGCATGCCGGGCATGGAGTCGTGGTCGTGGGCCTGGGGGGCGCGTGGCCCGCTCCCGTCCGACGGCGCCGTCGACGACGTCGGTGAGGCGACCGCGGGCACCGGGAGGTCGTGGTCCTCGAGCCAACGGCTCATGTACTGGATCTCGCCGTCCTGCGTCAGGCGGATTCGATCGGCGAACTTCGCGATCTGCGCCGACGTCGACCGCCCGGGAACCAGCTGCGCCATCTCCACGGCCTGGGCGTGGTGGCCGATCATCCGGGTCATGAAGTCGGCATCGGCGTCGGTGACCACGTCGGCGTCACCCATGCCCTCGTAGTCCTCGGGTGCGATCGTCCGGGCGGGTTCGCCGGGCTTCCCCGGCGCGAGCACCGCCGACGACGGCGTCGAGGTCACCTCGGGTTCCGCGGCGGTGCACCCCGCGGCGGTGAGCCCTATGGCAAGGACGAAGGCGCAGGTCAGGACGGCGCGACTGCCGCCCGTGTGACGGAGCCGGGGGTCTGTGGTCACCTGTGGATCCTCTCCTGAGGTTGTTGCCACCGCGTTAAAAGATGCCCGCACACCTGGTTGGGAGGATGCTTCCAGGCGACACTCAGTGTGACCCAACAAGGAGGTGTGGCGCCTGTGCGTCGTCCAACCCTGAGTTCACGGATGAGAAGTTCACGGGCGAGGGGCGCCGCCGGCGTCGCCCTCTCGCTGGCCCTGACGGCCGGAGTGCTGGGGCTCGCGGCCCCGGCATCAGCGTCCGACGCCCAGTCCGATGCGTTGGAGCCAGACGTCCCACCGGGCGAGGTGGCGTCGTCGAACATCGAGCACCTCAGCAACAACCCGAAGAACGGCGCCCTGCAGGGCACCGGCTCTGACCTCGCGTTCCAGGGCAAGTACGCCTACGCGGGCAACTACGACGGCTTCACCGTCTACGACCTGTCCGATCCCGAGGAGCCCGTCCAGGCGCTCCAGGTGTACTGCCCCGGCTCGCAGAACGACGTCTCCGTCTACGGCGACATCCTGGTGCTCTCCACCGACTCGTCGCGCAGCGACGACTCGTGCGCCTCGACGACCCGCCCCGCGACGGAGAAGGGCTCCTGGGAGGGCATCAAGGTCTGGGACATCTCCGACCCGCTCGAGCCCGAGTACGTCAAGGCCGTCGAGACGGCGTGCGGTTCCCACACCCACTCGCTGGCGCCGACCAAGAACGGCAAGGACCTGTACGTCTACGTCTCGTCGTACAGCCCGAGCTCGTCGTACCCCGACTGCCGCCCGCCGCACGACATCATCTCGATCGTGAAGGTCCCGGTGAAGAACCCCGCGGCGGCCAAGCTCGTCGGCACACCGAACCTCTTCCCGAAGGGCGGCTACGAGGGCGACCCGGATCGCAGAGCCTCGGCGACCTCCGGCTGCCACGACATCACCACCTACGCGAAGTACGACCTCGCCGCCGGAGCGTGCATGGGCGACGGCATCCTGATGGACATCAAGGACCGCGCCCACCCGAAGGTGATCAGCACGGTCCGCGACACCGAGAACTTCGCGTTCTGGCACTCGGCCACCTTCAACAACGACGCGACCAAGGTCGTCTTCACCGACGAACTCGGCGGCGGCGGCCTGGCGACCTGCACCGGCGAGTATGCACCGGAGCTCGGCGCCAACGGCATCTACGACATCGAGAAGGTCAAGAAGCACGGCGGGAAGAACGGCAAGAAGCTCGCGTTCCAGAGCTACTACAAGATCCCGCGCATCAACGACAGCACCGAGAACTGCGTGGCCCACAACGGCTCGCTGATCCCCGTCAAGGGCAAGGACCTCATGGTCCAGGCCTGGTACCAGGGCGGCGTCTCCGTGTTCGACTTCACCGACTCGTCCCACCCGACCGAGGTCGCCTGGTTCGACCGCGGCGCGGGCATCTCCAGCGGTGGCTCCTGGTCCACCTACTGGTACAACGGCTACGCCTACTCGAACGACCTGGGGATCGGTTTCGATGCGTTCGACATCGACGACTCGATCGACGGCAAGGCCAAGACGAACCTCAAGTCGCTGAACCCGCAGATGCAGCAGAAGTTCTGAGCCTCTGAGCCCTGCTGATAGCAAAACGGCCTCGGGGCCGGTGGGAAGTCCCACCGGCCCCGAGGCCGTTCTGATCGAGTGCGGCTTCTCAGCCGCCGCGGATCGCTCGCGTCACTCCGACGCGGCGGCCTTCTCCCAGCCCATGTTCTCCACCGGCTGCAGGCCGAAGAGGTCGAGACCGGTGTAGGTCTCGGGGGTGAGGTTGGCGAGGCCGTCCTTCGCCATGGCGATCCACGGGCCGTTGTACAGCGGCAGGATGCCCCAGGTCTCGGCCATGATCTCGGACTCGAGCTTCATGCCGGCCGCGGTCTGCTCCTCGGCCGTGGGCAGCGTCATCACGTCGGCGATCTTCTCGTCGATCGCCTTGGTGCCGGTCATCGACAGGTTCAGGCCGCTGTCGGAGCAGTACACCTGGCACATCCACGCCACGCCGTACGGGTCGCTCGAGGAGAAGCCCATGATCACGATGTCCCAGTCCTTCGTGGTCAGGACGGTGGAGAAGTCGCTCGCGGGGCGCTTGTCGATCTCGAGCGCGAAGCCGATCTGGGCGAGCTGCTGCTGCACCACCTTGGCGCGTGCCTCGGTGATCGGGTCCTCGCCGAAGATCGGCATCCGGCCCTCGAGCTTCTGGCCGTCCTTCTCGCGGACGTCGCCGTTCAGTGCCCACCCGGCCTCGTCGAGGGCGGCGGTGGCAGCCTCGACGTCGTGCGACCAGCCCGACTCGGCGAGCGCGTCGACGTAGCCCTCCTGGAACGGGTACAGGTTGAACGAGCCGGCCTCGGTCTCGGTGTAGCCGAGGCCGTTCCAGACGACCTCCTTGATCTGCTCGCGGTCGATCGCCTTGAAGATCGCCTCGCGCACCTCGAGGTCCGCGAGCTGCGGGCGCTCGGCGTTGAGCTGGAACAGGTTGCTCGATGCGCGCTGCGCGCGATACGTGGCGGCACCCTCGACGTCGGCGAGCTGCTCGAGGTTGTCCGCGGTGAGGTTCTCGACCATGTCGATCTCGCCGTTCTGGAACGCGTTGACCGCGGCGACCGGGTCGAGCACCCGGAACGTGACCTTGTCGAGCATGGGCTCGTCGCCCCACCAGTTCTCGTTCGGCACGAACGAGATGACGCCGCCGTTGATGTCGAAGTCGTCGATCTTGTACGGCCCGGCGCCCCACTCGGGGTGGGCCTCCTCGACGTAGCCCTCGTTGAAGACCTTGGGCGAGTCGACATTCGGGTTCATGAGGTTCCAGAAGAGGCCCTCGGTCCAGGGGAACTCCGACTTGAACGTGACGACCGCCTGGCGCTCGTCCTCGCCCTGGGTGACCGACTCGATCTGCGAGTAGCCGTCCGTGGTGTTCGGCACGTACTTCTCGTCGGTCGACCGGTTCGCGATCCAGCCCTGCTCGTACGACTCCCAGGTGATCGGGCTGCCGTCGTTCCAGACCGCCTCGGGGTTGATCGTGTACGTGACGACGGTCTTGCCGTCGACGACCTCGGTGGTCCAGTCGGTGAGGTAGGCGGGGTTGGCCTCGGCCTTGCCCTCCGGGGACATGAGGATCGGCTGCGGGTTGTACCACGCCCAGACCTTGGCCGTGTCGACCGAGCCGTCGGAGTGGTTGGCGTTCATCTGGGGGGTGATCTCGTCGATGGCGAGGGTCACCTCGCCGCCCTGCTCGAGGTTCTCGCGCGGCTGCGGGTTGTAGTCCGCGCCCTCGATGCTCTGGGCCTCGGCCGTCGGCTCGTCGCCACCGTCCCCGTTGCCGCCACCGCAGGCGGTCAGGGCCAGGGCGAGCACGCCGGCGGCGGCGACGCTGCCTGCCAGTCGGTTGTGCAACCTCATGGTGCTCCTTTCGCGCCTCGCGGGCGCTTTCTTGATGGATGGAGTGAAGTGGTGGGGCGGAACGTCAGCGGTAGTGGCAGGCGTTCACGTGGACACCGGTGCGGCCGGTGAGAGCCGGCACCTTCGTCTCGCAGGCGACCCGCTCGGTCTCGTCGAGCGTCTGATAGAGCGGGCACCGCGTGACGAAGGCACACCCCGGAATCGTGTCGGTCGGGCTCGGGAGGTCGCCGGTGAGCACGATGTGCTCGCGGCCGCGCTCCTTGACGGGATCCGGGATGGGGATCGCGGACAGCAGCGCCCGGGTGTACGGGTGCTGCGGGTCGTCGAACACCGCGTCGACGTCGCCGTGCTCGACGAAGCTGCCGAGGTACATCACGGCCACGCGGTCGGCGATGTGCCGCACGACCGAGAGGTCGTGCGCGACGAAGAGGTACGACAGGCCCAGGCGCACCTTGAGCTCGTCGAGCAGGTTGATGACGCCGGCCTGGACGGACACGTCGAGGGCCGACACGGGCTCGTCCAGCACCACCAGCTTCGGGTTGGTGGCCAGGGCCCGCGCGATGCCGATCCGCTGCCGCTGGCCGCCGGAGAAGGCCGCCGGGAACCGGTCGCTGTGGGCGGGGTCCAGGCCGACGAGGTCCATCAGCTCGTCGACCCGCGGGCCGACCTCGGCGGCCGCCATGTGCCCGGTGCGCAACGGCTCGGCGATGACGTCGAAGATGGTCATGCGCGGGTCGAGCGAGCCCACCGGGTCCTGGAAGACGATCTGGACGTCGTGGCGCAGCTCCCGCTCGGCGCGCCCGCGCTTGATGTCGGTGACGCTGGTGCCGACGATCCGGATGTCGCCGTCGGCCTGCGGCGCGAAGTCCATGATCTGCAGCAGCGTCGTGGTCTTGCCCGACCCGGACTCGCCGACGATCGCCATCGTCTCACCCTCGCGGATGTCGAAGCTGACGCCCTTGACGGCATGCACCTCGCCGATCTTGCGCTTGCGGAAGGAGCCCCGGGTCAGCGGGAACGACTTCGTGAGGTTCTCGACCTCGAGCGTGGGCTCGCGCAGGTCGCGCGGCACCGACTCGAGCGTCGAGGTGGGGACGGTCGGGACCGGGTAGACCGGGCCGTCGTCGATGCGGCCCGCGCGGATCTCCTCGGCGCGGATGCAGGCGGCGCGGTGGTCGCCCTGCCCGCCCACCTGCCCACCCACCTGGTCGCCCACAGTGACGAGCTCGGGCTCGGCGGTGCGGCAGGCGTCGGTCACGATCGGGCAGCGGTCCGCGAACGGGCAGGCGTCCGGCAGGTCGACCAGGAGCGGGGGGCTGCCCTTGATCGGCACCAGCGGCTGCTTCTCGGCCTTGTCGACGCGGGGGATCGCGCCGAGCAGGCCGATCGAGTACGGCATGCGCGTGTCGGCGAACAGCGTGTCGACCGGCGCCCGCTCGATCGCCCGGCCGGCGTACATCACGATCACGTCGTCAGCGGTGTGCGCGACCACGCCCATGTCGTGGGTGATCATCATGACCGCGGCGCCGGTCTCGCGCTGAGCGGTGCCGATGAGGTCCAGGATCTGCGCCTGGATGGTGACGTCGAGGGCCGTCGTCGGCTCGTCGGCGATGATGAGCTTCGGGTTGTTCGCCATCGCGATCGCGATGACCACCCGCTGGCGCATGCCGCCGGAGAACTCGTGCGGGAACGAGCGCACCCGCTCCTGGGGGCGGGGGATACCGACGAGCTTGAGCAGCTCCACGGCGCGGTCCCACGCGGCGCGGCGCGACATCCGCGGGTTGTGGATCGTGAGGGCCTCGACGATCTGGTCGCCGACGCTGAACACCGGCGTCAGTGACGTGAGCGGGTCCTGGAAGATCATCGCGATGCCGTTGCCGCGGATCTTGGACATCTGCGCGTCGCTCTTGCCGAGCAGCTCCTGCCCCTCGAACGCCACCGAGCCGCCGATGCGGGCGTTCTCGTCGAGCAGGCCCATGACGGCGAGCGACGTGACGGACTTGCCGGAGCCGGACTCGCCCACGATGCCGAGGGTGCGCCCCGCGGAGAGGTCGAAGGAGACGCCGCGCACGGCGTCGACGCGGCCGGCCTCGGACGGGAAGCTGACGGTGAGGTCGCGGACGGAGAGGATGGGGGTGGTCATGCGCGGCCTCCCGCTGCGGAGGTGGGATCGAGGGCATCCCGCAGGCCGTCGGCGATGAGCGCCATGGAGACGGTCAGCAGGGTCAGCGCCGCCGCGGGGAAGGAGAACAGCCACGGAGCGCTCGAGATGCTCGAGGCGCCGATGCCGATGAGGGAGCCGAGCGAGACGTCGGGCAGCTTGACCCCGAACCCGAGGAACGACAGGCCCGTCTCGGCCATCACGGCGCCCACGACGCCGAGCGTGAAGTTGATGACCAGCAGCGACCCGATGTTGGGGATCAGGTGGCGCAGCACGATGCGGAACCCGGGCACGCCCATGTAGCGCGCGGCGTGGACGAACTCCCGCTCGCGCAGCGACAGGGACAGCGTCCAGATGGTGCGGGCCTGGAAGAACCAGCTGACGAGGATGAGGACGAGGGCGATCACGCGCCAGTCGCCGCCGGAGTCGTTGGACATCATCGCGAGCAGCAGGAACGTCGGCGCCACCATCAGGAAGTGGATGACGAACAGCGAGACCTTCTCGATGCGCCCGCCGAAGTAGGCGGCGGCGGTGCCGATGACGGCGGACAGGATCGTCGTGCCCGTGGCCACCACGACCGCGATCAGCAGCGAGCGCTGCAGCCCGACCACGACCATCGCGTAGATGTCGTTGCCGGCGTTGTTGGTGCCGAACCAGTGCTCGGGGCTCGGCGGGTCGGACAGCGCGAGGAAGTCGAGCTCGACGGAGTCGAACTTCTGGAACAGCGAGCCGAGCAGCGCGAAGAGCACGAGCAGCACGAAGATGACGATCCCCGCGACGGCGGGCCGGTTGCGGGCGAACCGGCGGCCGTACAGGCGCCACTTCGAGAGGCGCTTGCGCGCCTCGGGACCCGCGACGACGGGGGGCAGGTTATCGCCCTCCGCGAGGGGATCGACCATCGAGCCGGGTGTGGAGGAATCCGTTGCCATGTCAGCTCACCCGCACTCGGGGATCGAGGGCGACGACCGCGACGTCCGCGAGGATGGCACCGACCGCGGTCATGACGGCGCCGAACGCTGCCACCGCGACCACGCCGTTGACGTCGTTCTTCGAGATCGTCTCGATGAAGTACTGCCCCATGCCCTTCCAGGCGAAGATCGACTCGGTCAGCACCGCGCCGGTGAAGATGGCCGGGATCGAGAAGGCGACCTGCGTCGTGACCGGGATCAGGGACGTGCGCAGCGCGTGCTTGCGGATCGCCTGCTGCTTGGTCAGGCCCTTGGCCCGGGCCATGCGCACGTAGTCGGACTTGATGTTGTCGAGCAGCAGGGACCGCTGCAGGAAGTGGTACTGCGCGTAGCCGACCAGGACCAGCGCGATCGTGGGCAGCGCGATGTGCTGCGCGGTGTCGACGAGGGTGGGGAAGAACCCGCTCACGCCAGGGCTCGACGACCCGGTGACGTAGAAGACGGTGGTGCCGACGGCGCTGTTGAACCCGATCGCGAGCAGCACGAGCCCGAGCGCAGCCACGACGATCGGGATGTTCATCGTGATGATCGACGTGCCCTGGGCGATCCGGTCGCCGAGGCGGTACTGCCGGGACGCGCTGTAGACGCCCAGCGCGATGCCAATCAGGGTCAGGAGGACGGTCGCACCGAGCATGAGCTCGCCCGAGACCCACATGCGGTAGGACACCTGCTCGTTGACGGACTGCCCCGTGGGGCTCACGCCCCAGTCCCAGTGAAGGACGATCCCGCTGAACCACGACCACCAGCGCTCGAGGAGGGGGGTGCCGTCGTCCAGGTTGCGCGGCTCGAGCAGATTGACGATCTGCACCTCGCTCAGCGGTGGGCGTCGGCCGACGTAGTTGCTCCGGGGATCGAGGTAGGCCCAGGCAAGGAGATAGGTCAGGTTCGTGACGGCTACCACCATGAGCAACCAACCGGCAGTGCGGCGTAGCAGATATCGAGTCAAGGTCGGCGGGCTCTCTCATGGATGGTCGCGGTGCCGTGACGTTACAGGGGCCGATCGTCGCCCAGGTCACATTTCCCGCGGAACTGTGGATCGTTACCGATTCGTGCTCGAGGCGAACATACCGGCAACACGCCGTAAGCAACGCCGCACCCCGGGCGTTGCGCGACCGTTGGGCCGGACGATCGTCCGTTGCGCAGGCTCAACCAGCGGGACCCGGCGAGGCTCAGCGGCGGCGGAGCGCGCCTTCGGCGAGCGGGACGGCGACGGCGAGGAGGGTGAGGGCGGCCCCGACGTAGGTCGGGCCGCCGGGCGGGGCGACGCCGGGAGAGGCGAGGTCGAGCACCAGCGCCCCGACCACCTGGCCGGCGATCATGCCGAGCCCGAGCAGCAGCACGCCGATGCGCTGCACCACGGCCGCCTGCAGGGCGATGAAGACGATCCCCAGCAGGCCGCCGGAGTAGAGCAGGAGGTCCGGGGGGAACGCGCCGGTGGGCGGGCCCCCGACGACGAGCGACACCGTGAACACGACCAGCAGCGCCGCCGTCCCCACGAGGAAGCTCACGAACGTCGCCGCCAGCACGCCGCCGTCTCTCCCGGAGGTCGAGGCCCGGGTTTCGACGGGCTCGACGATTTCGACGGGCTCAACCAGCGGGGCCGGGCGCACCGCCGTGCGCACCCGCCCGTTGAGCGCCTGCTGGAACGACTGCAGGATCCCCGACACCAGCGGGAACAGCGCGAGCCCGAGGGCCGCCGTCGACGCCCCCGCGCCAGCGACCACGACCACCGCCACGACGGTCAGCACCGGCCCGGCCGCCCGCCCCGCGGTCACCAGGCGCACGCCGCCGGGGGCCAGGCCCAGCCGGTCGATGACGAGGGAGCTCACCGACTGCCCGGCCACGAGCGCGATGGTGAAGACGGCCACGCCGAGGGCGTCGACCGTGAGCCCCTGCGACATCACGTAGAACGCCCCGCCGAGCCCGCCGAGACACTCCCACCAGCGCAGCCCGCCCGGCCGCCGCCCGGCGCGGCCGTGGTGCAGGCCGGCCGCGACCTGTGCGACGGCCGACCGCCCGGCGCGGGAGAACGGGAGGGCGGCGGTGAGCAGCACCAAGCCGGAGCCGAACGACAGCGCCGCCGTGCCGAACGCCGTGCCCGTCTCGGTGGCGACGGTGCCGTTGACGCGGCTCTGCAGCGCGGCTGCGACCCCCGCGACGATCGCCAGCCCGACGCCGATGGCGCGCTGCCGCCCGGTCGCGATGGTTGCCACGGCCGCCATTGTCCCCGTCGGTCGGGCGTGTCGAGACCCGGTTCCGGCGAGGAGTCAGGTGAGGTGGTCGAAGTCCCCGCGCACCCACGCGGCGTGACGCTCGGCGGAGCGCAGCACGATGTCGCGCGCGTCGGCGGGGATCACGCCCTCGAAGTTGTTGTAGAGCCGCTCGAACGGTCGGCGGGCGACGTGCTCTGCGACCCGCGTCACGACCGCCCCCGACAGCGGGATGCGGTTGGGGTAGCTGCGCATGAAGCTCACGGACGTGCGGTCGGGGTTGGCGAAGATCGTGTCGCCGGACAGCAGCACCCCGCGCCCGTCGGCGCCGTCCGCCCAGTGCACGACCGCCGAGCCGGGGAAGTGCCCGCCCGGCTGGCTGAGCACCACGCCGGGCAGGACCTCACGCTCTCCCGACCACGTCTCGATGACGGCGTCGGGGCGCGCCACCCAGCCGGCGTCGGCCTCGCTGACCAGCACCGGGACATCATGGCCTATCGCCGCGGCAATCCGCCGGCTCCACTCCACCTGCACGCCGAACATGTGCGGGTGGCTGGCCGCGACCACGACGTCGCCGCCCCCGGCCGCGTCGACGACTGCCGCGACCACGCCGTCGTCGACGAAGCCCAGCAGGTCCCACAGCAGCGCCCCCGCGGAGGTGCTCACCACCTTGGCCCGCTGCCCGATGCCGACCCCGGGCGCGGTCTGCAGCCCGAGCAGGCCGGGTTCCAGCTCGACGACCTCGACGGCGCGGCCCTCGGCCGCCAGCTCGTCGAGGGTGGTCCAGGCCTGGCCGGCGGCGGGCACCCACTGCCGCTCGTCGGCGCAGATCGCGCAGACGTCCGGGCGGGAGGCGTGCTCGACCGCGCAGGTGCGGCAGATCCAGAACTCATCGGTGGTCGACTGATCCGTGGCCATGTCGACCAGACTTCCACCTCGAGGCGGAGGCGCCCAGCGCTTTGCGCTCCCTAGGCTGGGCAGGTGCCGCAGGAGACCACGAGTATGACCACGCGCCTCTCCGACTGGTGGGGGATCGGCTCCGGCTGGGAGCGCATCCCCGCCGACCCGTCGCGCGCCTACCGGAACGACCTGTGGCTCGGCGCGGCGTTCGTCGTCGTCACGGTCGTGGGCACCGAGCTGGCCCGCAGCTTCGGCAGCTTCGTGGGGGTCGACACCCCCGCCTGGGGCCTGTTCGTGATCGCCGCCGCGGGCGCCGTCCCGCTCGCGTGGCGTCGCCGGTACCCGCTGACGGTGCTTGCCCTGGTGTACCTGCACTTCCTCGTCGTGGGCCTGACCGTCCCGATGGTGACGGCGGTCGCGCCGCTGCAGGTCGTCTACTTCGTCGCGCTGTTCAGCGCGGTGGCGTGGGCGCGGGACCGGCAGGCGATGACGGTCGTCGTCGGGGCCGCGCTGCTGGCGATGTTCCTCTGGCTCGCGTGGCAGTTCGCGGCGGGGGCCGGCGTGCAGGGGATCGTCGACCAGCTCGACCTGGACGTCCCGCACCCCGGCCTGATCAGCCCGGGTATCGCCATGGTCGCCTACACCTGGCTCTTCAACTTCGCCTACTTCTACGGGGCGGTGGCGGGCGGCCAGCTCATGTGGCACGCCGCGCGACGCCGCGAGCAGCTCGAGGAGCAGGCGGAGACGATCGAGCGCCAGACGTTGGAGCTGCAGCGGCAGGCGGTGGTGACGGAGCGGCTGCGCATCGCCCGCGAGCTGCACGACGTCGTCGCGCACCACGTGTCCGTCATCGGCATCCAGGCCGCCGCCGCCCGCCGGATGCTCGCCCGCGACCCCGAGGCCGCCGCCGTCCCGCTGGCCACCATCGAGGGGGAGTCGCGCGAGGCCGTGACGCAGATGCGGGGGCTGCTCGGCACCCTGCGCGGGATCGACCCCGGCCCGGACGACGGGTCGCGGGCCGGGGGCGCCGCCCCGGAGAGCCGCGCCCCCGAGCCGGGGCTCCCCGACATCCCCGGCCTCGCTGAGGACGCCGGCGGGCTCGACGTCGAGGTGCGCGTCGTGGCGGACCCGGGCGCGGTCGACGGGGTGCCCGCGCCCGTCGGCCTCAGCCTCTACCGCACCGCGCAGGAGGCGTTGAGCAACGTGCGCAAGCACTCCACCGCGCGGCGGGCGAGCGTCGTCGTGCGGGTGGACCGGCGTCCGGTCTCGATCGGTCAGCCGGGGGCGGAGCGGTTCCGCCACGGGTTCGCCGAGGTGGAGGTGCTCGACGACGGCTGTCCGCGCCCGGGGTCCACCGGGACGGGGATGGGCCTGATGGGGGTGCGCGAGCGGGTCGCCACGCACGGCGGGCTCGCCGACGTCGGGCCGCGCGTCACCGGCGGCTACCGTGTGCGGGTGCGCCTGCCCCTGCCCGAGAACCGCCCGTGACCAGCGTCGACACCCCCGGCGGCGGCGCACCGACCCGCGTGCTGCTCGTCGACGACCAGCGCCTCGTGCGCTCCGGTTTCGCGATGATCCTGTCCGTCGAGCCGGACGTCGAGGTGGTGGGCGAGGCCGCCGACGGCGCCAAGGCCGTGGAGCAGGCGCGGGCGCTGCGCCCCGACGTCGTGCTCATGGACGTGCAGATGCCCGTGATGGACGGCATCGAGGCCACCCGCCGGATCGTCGCCGCCGACCTTGCCAAGGTGCTCGTGCTCACCACGTTCGACGACGACGCCTACGTCGACGACGCGCTGCGCGCCGGCGCGTCCGGCTTCCTGCTCAAGAACTCCGACGCCGACCGGCTGGTCGACGCCGTCCGGACCGTCGCGGCCGGGCACGCGCTGCTCGCCCCGGAGGTGACGCGGCGCGTCATCGAGCGGATGGTCTCCGGCAGGCCGTCGGTCGAGGCGGTCCGGTCGTCGGTCGGTCCTGTCGAGACCCGGGTTTCGACAAGCTCGACCGGCGGTGGCGGGCTCGAGCAGCTCACTCCGCGCGAGCGGGAGGTGCTGGTGCTGGTCGGCCGCGGGCTGTCGAACGCGGAGGTCGCCACGGAGCTGTTCCTCGGCGAGGCCACGGTCAAGACGCACGTGTCGAACCTGCTGGCCAAGCTGCAGCTGCGCGACCGCGTGCAGGCCGTGGTCTTCTACCACCGCACGCTGACGTAGCGATCCCTCACCGTCCTGCGCACGGACGTGCGGGCAGTGTGACGTCGACAGCACGTACGGCCGGTCCGGAGCCCACGGGCGAGAAGTCCAGCCCTCGCTGGCCGGGAGCCGGCGCACCTCCGCGACGACCACGCCCCGGGTGACGTCGCGCCCCGTGAACCGCAGCAGCACCGCCCCGCGGCTCGTGAGCCCGTTCTGCCGACGTCGGTCGCCGAACAGCGCCTCCGGCGTTGTGTGGGTGTCGCGCCCGTCGAGCTCGGCGAGGAGCAGCCGGCCACCCGGCAGGATCCACGCCAGGTCGGCGCGTGCGAGGAACCAGCCGTCGGCGTCGTGGACGACGAGCTGCAGCGCGTCGGGCGGGCAACCCGCGTCCGCGCAGGCCAGCCGCGTCGCGGTCTCGATCGGCGACTCCGCCCGGGTCGGACTCGTCCCACCATGAGGTTGCACGGGCGGCACCGCGCCGACCCGCGGAGGACGCGGCTCCACTCGTCGCGACGCACGAGCAGGGCGACGTGCCGGTCGGTGAGGCCGTGTTCGTGACACTGGCCCGAGGACACCAGGCCCTCCTGCCTGGCGGCGACAGCGCGGAGGCGCCCGGGGACGACGAGGCGACGATGCATCCGTGCAGCAGACCGGGGTCGGGCCGGCCTGGCAGCCGTCATCCACAGCCCTCGTCGGTCGACGTAGCGATCTCTCGCCGTCCTGCGCCCGGACGCGAAGAAGTCGCTACGTCGAGAGCGGAAGTTCCTTGCGCTGGAGTGCACTCCAGCTCCTACGGTCGACCCATGACGGCAGTGGAGACGGAAGTCACGCTCGGCATCCGCGAAGTGGCCGCGCACAGCGGCCTGAGCGTGGACGCGCTGCGCTGGTACGAGCGCGAGGGGCTGTTGCCCCCGACCCCGCGTGGGACGGACGGGCGACGGCGCTACCCGGAGCGGCTGGTGGTCTTCGTGGGGCTCGTCGTGGCGCTGCGGCGCACCGGGATGCCCGTCGCCGACGTGCGCGAGTTCGTGCGCATGTCCGAGGCCGGCGCGCGCTCCCACGGCCGTCGTCTGGCGCTGCTGGAGAAGCAGCGCGCGAACATCCGCCAGCAGCAGGCCCAGCTCGCGCAGGACCTGGCCACGGTCGAGCACAAGATCGACCACTACGGCGAGCTGATCGCCGCGGGGCTCGACTGCGACGGCCTGCCCGTGACCGCCGAGAGGAACGACTCATGACCACGACCACCCCGCGCACCACGCTCGGCGACGGCCTCACCACCTCCCTGCTCGGCTACGGCGCGATGGGCCTCGCCCAGGTCTACGGCGAGGTGGACGAGGCGGACGCGCTCGCCACGCTGCACCACGTCCTCGACGCGGGCATCGACCTGATCGACACCGCCGACCTGTACGGCGCGGGCTCGAACGAGCGGCTGATCGCGCGGCTGCTCGCGGACCGTCGCGACGAGGTCACCCTCGCAACCAAGTTCGGGATCGTGCCCGAGGACGACACGTACACGCGCATGGGCGTGCGCAACGACACGGCGTACGTCGCCGAGGCGGCCGACGCGAGCCTGCGCCGCCTGGGCGTCGACGTCATCGACCTGTACTACCTGCACCGTCGCGACCCGCGGGTGCCGGTCGAGGAGGTCGTCGGGGCGATGGCCGACCTGGTGACGGCGGGCAAGGTGCGCCACCTCGGTCTCTCGGAGGTCACGGCGGCGGAGCTCCGCGCGGCGCAGGCCGTGCACCCGATCGCGGCGGTGCAGAGCGAGTGGTCGCTGTGGAGCCGCGACGTGGAGCGTGCGGTCGTGCCGACGGCGGCTGAGCTCGGGGTGGGCTTCGTGCCGTACTCGCCGCTCAGCCGCGGGTTCCTCACGGGCACCCTGGGCGGCGCGGAGATGCTGGCGGGGGACTGGCGCAGCAACCTCGAGCGGTTCCGCGGTTCGGCGTTCGAGGCCAACCAGGCGCTGGTGGCCGTGCTCCGCGGCATTGCCGAGGAGCGGGGCGCGACGCCGGCCCAGGTCGCGCTGGCCTGGCTCCGCCGCCAGGGGGAGGTGCTCGGGCTGCCCGTGGTGCCGATCCCGGGCTCCCGCCGCGCGGCCCGGGTGGACGAGAACCTCGCGTCGTTGCGCCTGGAGCTCGACGACGAGGCCGCGTCCGCGCTCGGCGAGCTGGCCGACGGCGTGGTCGGTGCCCGCTCCGACCGGTCGAACCCGGACTGGGTGTCCGAGACCCGCGAGTAGGCGCCAGAGCAGGAGAGACGCCGTCTCCGCCCAGGGGCGGAGGCGGCGATCTCCGTCGTAGGGCGGATCCGCGCGGCCCCGCGGCTGCCTAGCGTGGACGCCATGACCAGCCTCACGACTCCCGCAACACCCGCCGGGCGGGCACACCGTGCCGACGCCGCCCTCGAGGTGCGCGGCCTCACGCGCACCTTTGGCGACCTGACCGCCGTCGACGACGTGTCGTTCACCGCCCCGCCCGGGCTGCTCACCGGGTTCGTGGGCGGCAACGGCGCGGGCAAGACCACGACCATGCGGATGATCATGGGCGTCCTCGGCCCGACCGCCGGCGAGGTGCGGTTCGGCGGGAACCCCGTGACGCGGGGCGACCGGCGCACCTTCGGGTACATGCCCGAGGAGCGCGGCCTGTACCCCAAGCAGCCGGTGCTCGACCAGCTCGTCTACCTGGCGCGGCTGCGCGGCATCCCCGCCGCCACGGCCAAGAGGGAGGTGCTCGAGCACCTCGAGCGCCTGGGGCTCGGCGACAGGTCGAAGGAGCACGTCGAGAAGCTGTCGCTCGGCAACCAGCAGCGCGTGCAGATCGTCGCGGCGCTCATGGGGGCCCCGCGCCTGCTGGTGCTCGACGAGCCGTTCAGCGGCCTCGACCCCGCCGCCGTCGACGGGATGGCGGACCTGCTGGCCGAGCACTCCGCCCGCGGCGTGCCCGTGCTGTTCAGCTCGCACCAGCTCGACCTGGTGGAGCGGCTGTGCGAGCGGCTCGTGATCCTCAAGGCCGGGCGGGTCATGGCCGACGGCCGCCCCGCCGACCTGCAGCAGGCGGGCCGGGTGCGCCACCGCCTCGTGACCGGCGGCGACGCGGGCTGGGTGCGGGAGGTGCCCGGCGTGCACGCGATCGACGTCGACGGCCCCGTCGCGCTGCTCGAGCTCGCCGACGACGCGACCGTGCAGCGCCTGCTCGCCACGGCCCTTGAGCGCGGCGGCGTCCGCGAGCTCACTCCCCTGAAGCCCACGCTGGCCCAGATCTACCGCGAGGTGACGGCATGACCACGACCACCACGACCCGTCCGGATGCGCAGGGTCTCGACCCTTCGACCGGCTCAGGACGTCGCCCGCTCGACCGACAGGGCGAGGAGGGCACCCGCGGCGCCTGGCTCGTCGTGATGAACCGCGAGATCGTGGTGCGCGCCCTCAACAAGACGTTCCTCGTGGGGCTGCTCGTCTCGGTCGCGATCATCGCCGTGCTGGCCGCGTTCATGGCGTGGCAGGGCAGCAAGACCGACAGCTTCACCGTCGCCGTCACCGCCGGGGACACGGTCGCCACCGCGGCGGTCGAGACGGCCGGGGCCGTCCCCGAGGAGCAGGGCGGCGGCGCCGAGCTCGAGGTCGTCGAGGTGGCGGACGGCGACGCCGCCCGCGCCGCGCTCACCGACGGCGACGCGGACGCCTGGCTGCACCCCGCAGACGGGGGCTGGGTGCTCACCGGCCAGTCCGACCCCGACACGACGCTGACCGGGCTGCTCACGGCGGGCGTCGCGGAGCAGACCCTCGAGGACAACGCCGAGGCCGCGGGCACCACCACCGCCGAGCTCACCGAGGGCGGCACCCTGTCCACCGACCGGATCGACGGCGACGCCGTCGACTCGCAGACGCTGTTCTTCGCGTCGCTCGCCCTGGCGCTGCTGTTCTTCATCGGCGTCATCGGCTCGGGCCAGATGATCGCGGGCAGCGTGGTGGAGGAGAAGCAGTCGCGGCTCGTCGAGATCCTGGCCACCGCCGTGCCGCTGCGGCAGCTGATGGTGGGCAAGATCCTCGGCAGCTCGGTGGTGGCGCTGGCGCAGAACGTGGTGTTCGCGGCCGTCGGCCTGGCTGCCCTGTCGTTCACGCCGACCGCGTCGATCCTGCCGGCGCTGTCGACGTCGCTCGTCTGGTTCGTGCTGTTCTTCGCCGTCGGCTTCCTCGGGCTCGCGGCCCTGTACGCGGTGGCCGGGGCGCTCGCGTCCCGCGCCGAGGACCTGCAGCACACCACCACGCCGATGACGATGGCGGTGATGGGCATCTACTTCCTGACGTTCTCGGCCAGCGGCACCCTCGAGACCGTCCTGTCGTACGTGCCCGTCGCCAACGTCGTGTCGATGCCGGTGCGCGTGCTGTCCGGCGACGCCCTGTGGTGGGAGCCGATCCTGTCGCTGCTGATCCTCCTTGCGTTCGCCGTCGTCGCGCTCCTGGTGGGCGAGCGCGCCTACCGCGGGGCGCTGCTGCAGACCGGCGGGCGCCTCAGCTGGAAGCGCGCGCTCACGGCGTCCTGACCGAGTTGTCAGGGCCAGAGGGAGGTATTGGTGTACCTGGCCCTGACAACTCACGGCGGCTGCGACCTGTCAGGATCACGCGCACGTATCCATGCGCGTGGTCCTGACAACTCGCGGGTGGGGTAGGGGTGTCCCCCGAAATCGCTCAGGGTTACCCCCCGAACCTGCCCGGAGGCGCAGAATTCCGGGCCTCCGCGGGTCTAGCGTCGCACTTATGACCGCCGTCGACGCCGCCCGCCTGCAGTTCGCGCTGCTCGCCGGGACCCACTTCCTCTTCGTCCTGGTGACGCTGGGGCTCGGGCCCGTCGTCGCGATCCTCCAGACGCGGTGGGCGGTGGCGCGCGACGCCGGCAAGGCCGCGACCCTCGAGACCGCCACGCGGTTCTGGGGGCAGCTGTATCTCGTCAACTACGCGCTGGGCATCGCGGCCGGCATCGTCATGGAGCTGCAGCTCGGCCTGCACTTCCCGGGCCTGCTCGACGTCGCGGGCGGGGTGTTCGGCGCCCCGCTGGTGGTCGAGACGATGGCCGCGTTCTTCCTGGAGTCCACGTTCCTCGGGCTGTGGGTGTTCGGTTGGCACGTGCTGCCGCGGTGGGCGCACACCGCCGCGTTCTGGGCGGTGGTGGCGACCGGCTACCTGTCGGCGTTCACGGTGATGGTCGCGAACGGCTTCCTGCGGAATCCCGTGGGCTTCGAGATGGTGGACGGCGTCGCCCGGGTGACCGACGCCGCCGCGCTCATCACCAACCCGGCGGGGATCCTGTCCGCCCTGCACGTCCTGGGGGCGTGCCTCATGGCGGGCGCGTTCCTGCTGGTGGGCGTCAGCGCGTGGCACCTGCGCCGGTCGCCGTCCCGCCTGCCGGGCATCGTCGCCGCGGGGCTGCCGGGCGCCGTCATGTCGCCGGAGAACGACGTGTGGCGACGGTCGCTGCGCATGGGGCTCGTCACCGGCACGGTCGGGTCGTTCCTCGCGATCGGGTTCGGCTACGGCCAGTACTCGTACTTCGACGCCGGGGCCTCGGTCGCGAACGCCCCCGGCGTGATCGGCACCGCGTACGCGGTGATGCAGACGGTGGCGTTCCTGACGTTCCTGGGCGGCGTCGTGATGCTGCTCCTGTTGCCGGGCAACGTCCTGTTCCGCATGTGGCGGCCGCTGCGCGTCGCCCTGTTCGGCACGCTCACCGTGCTGCTGCCGGTGCCGTTCCTCACCGGCCTCCTCGGCTGGGTGGCGCGCGAGGTGGGCCGGCAGCCGTGGGCGATCGAGGGCGTGCTGCGCACCGAGGACGCCGTCTCGGACGCGTCCGCCGGGGTCGTCATCGCCTCGCTCGTGGTGCTGGTCGGCACCATGCTCACGCTCGCCGTCGTCGACTGGTCGGTCATGGCCCGGCTCTCCCGGCGGGGCGCCGCGCGGCTCGCCCTGGGCGCGCCGCCCGGGGAGGCCCTGCGCGACGGCCCTGAAAGCTCGTCGCCCGTCGACGGCCGCCCCGACACCGACGACGCGTTCGACCCCGCGGTCGACCCCGACCGCACCGAGATCCTCACCTTCGGAGGTACACGATGAACGCGCTCGGCTGGGGACTGCTGCTCGCCGTCCTGCTCGCGGGATGGGCCGTGCTGGACGGCGCGGTGCAGGGCGGGGCGCAGCTCGTGCGCGGACTCGGTGGCCGGGACGACCCCCGACGCCGCGTGGTCCTCGCTACCGTCGCGCCGTTCCTGCTGCTCGGCGAGGTGTGGCTGGTCGCCGTGGCGGGGGTGCTGCTCGCAGCGTTCGGGCACGTCGAGGCCGAGCTCTGGGCCGCCGCGTACCCCGTGGTCGTCGCGCTCCTCGTGGCGTGGGTGACCCGCGACGCCGCGCTCTGGCTGCGCAGCCGGCTCACGTCGCCGCGCTGGCGGCGCGGCTGGGACGTCGTCGGGCAGGCGGCGAGCGTCGCGCTCCCGGCGGCGTTCGGCGCGCTCTCCGGTGTGGCGTGGGTGCTGCTCTCGGGGGTGCTCTCGCAGGCCGCGGACGGCTTCACGGCGGCCCAGGGCCTCGTGCTCGGCGTGCCGGTGGTGACGGCGGGGCTCGGCGTCGCCGCGGCCCGGGTGCACGGCGGCCTGGTCGTGGCCGCGCGCGCGCCCGTCGCGATCGCGCAGGAGGCCCGACGGCGCGTGCGCCGCGCTCTGGTGCCGGCCGCGGCGCTCACGACGCTGGCCGCGCTCGGCGCGCTGGGGATCGCCGCTCTGGGCACGGCGTCTGCGCTGCTGGCCGCGGTGCTGCTGATCGCGGCGGCGTGCGTGGCGCTCGCGGCCCGGTTCGACCTTGACAATGGCCTGCGGCGCAGCGGCGTCGTGCGCTGGGCGGGGCCGGTGCTCGCCGTCGTGCCCGTGGCGGCGACGGCGGCCGTGGTGGGCCCGGCCGTGATCGCCCTCGCCGCCCCCGTTGCCGTGCTGCACGGCCTGACGTGGCCCGTGCTCGGCGCGTTCGCGGCCGTCCTCGTGGCGCAGGCCGTGAGCTGGCGGGTGCTGGTGCGGCCGCTCGGGCCCCGCACCGCCGTCTTCCTCTGAACCTTCTGACGTGGGCTCTGACGCGGACGACACGCCGGGGCAACACCGACGAAATCGTCGCCGCGCAGCATGGGGGTGAGCGGCCGACCGCGCCGCGAGCATGAGGCCCTCGACGCCCGTCCCGAGGGTCACCCTCATGACGAGGCGCACGTTGGCGCCGGCGGCCCCGCCGTCGCACGCCGCCGGACCATTCGACCGGCGGTACTTCGCCAGGGCACGAAGACGGCAGGATCCGGCCGCCAGGCTTAGGTTCGAGAGGTGGCCCGACGACGTGGCGCCGGCCGTGACGCCTACACGTTCGACCTCGAGCCCGACGGCGACGAGGGGGCCGACGTTGCCGCCGTCGTGCGGAGCACGCGGACGGCGCGGATCGCGGACACGCCGGCGGAGACGACTCCAGGTCGGCACCGGCGGCGCGGCGAGCGCCCGACGGACACCCTGCTGATCGATCTCGATCCTGCCGAGGGCCCGGCCGACGACGCCGCCGACGACGCCGCGGCCCCCGCGGAGGGCTACCTCGGCGGCATGTCGGGACCGGCAGGGGGTGTCGACGGGCTGCGGCGTGCCGCAGACCGGCTGCGCCGGGCGCTGCGGGGGCGTCGGCTGGTCGCCGCGGTGGTGCTGGTGGCGGCCGCGCTCACGTTCGTCGTCGTGGACACGGTGGGCGACCGTAGTCGCCTCGCCGCGCTGCGGGACGCGCCCGGTGGCGTGGTTGACCTGACCGACGAGCCGCGCGAGGTGTGGCGGGTCGGGGCGGAGGGCCGCGCGCACGGCGGGCTGGTGGGCGTCGTCGACGGCCTGGTCGTGGCCCAGCACCAGGACGCGCTGCTCGGGCTGGACGTCGAGACGGGGGAGCAGCGCTGGCAGGTGGAGCTGCCCGACGGGTCCAGCTCGTGCGGGCCGGGGCCGGGCACGCAGACCCGGTCGGGCAGCGTCTCGGTCGAGCCCGCGGAGGAGCTCGTGTGCGTTTCGGCGACGGCGGGCGCCGACGGTGCCGACGGTGCCGATGGTGCCGATGGTGCCGATGGTGCCGATGAGGGCGCCGGGGACGACTCGCACGAGCGCAGCACGGTGACCGTGGTGGCCGCGGACGGCACGGTCGCGGCGACCCGTGAGGTCGCGGCCTCGCACGCGATGCTCTTCCCGGGCTCGGGCGGTGGGCTGGTCACGGTCGCGTGGGTGGGCGCCGCCCGCCCGGTGGACCCGAGGGTGGCGGACGACGTGATAGCGGGCACCGCCGATGCGGGGGCGATCCCCGACGGGTACGACCTGCGGGTCCGGCTCGAGGACGCGGCCACGGGTGACGCCCGCTGGGAGCACACGGTGCAGTTCGACGGCGCGGTGGACCCCGCACTCTGCGTGCGCTGGTCGGAGGACGGCACGACGTCCGGGGTGGACCTGCGCGGCGGCGTGCAGGCGATGGTCACCGACAAGCTGGTGTGGCTGGGAGGCTGCGGCATCGACGCCTGGTTCACGCCGGGCGGCGAGCGTCTGGACCGGCCGGGGGACCCGGGGACGTTCGAGGGGTTCTCGGTGGAGCCGCTGACCGGCGGCGGCTACGTGGCCCGCGTCGACGCGGACGCGGCCGCCCCGCAGGACGCCACCGACCGCCTGCTGCGCGGCGACGGCAGCGAGGTGCGGGAGGTGCGGGGCCGCTACCTGGTGCCGTTGAGCACGGACGGCGGCGGGGACGGGGTGCACCTCGAGCGTCGTCGGGGCACCACCGTGGCGACGGACGACGACGGCGACGAGCTGTGGAAGGACGACGTGCGCAGCACGAGCCTGCTGGTGCGTACCGCGCAGGTCGCGGTCGTGGTGGACGAGGGGCGCCGCGTGCACGGACTGGATCTCGGCACGGGTGAGGTGCTGTGGATGCGCGAGGACCTCGTGGAGGGCCTCGACGCATGGGGGGCCTACGGGCCGCGCTTCGTGGAGGCGGCCTTCACCGACGGGCGGCTGGCCGCTTTCGTCGTGCCGGACTACACCCGTAGCGACGTCGTGCACTGGGTCGCGCTCGACGCCGCTACGGGTGTGCAGCTGTGGCGGGTGGAGCTGGGCGGCGACGGCTGGGGCGTTCAGCTCGCCGTCGACGGCCGGCTCGTGCGGTGGTCACCGGCCGAGATCGTCGGACTCGGCTGACGGCTCCTCGGTGCCGGGGTCGGCGTCGTTGTCGACGCCGCTCTCGGTACCGGCGTCCTGCGGGCCGGCGAGGATCAGGTAGACCTCGCGCCGCGCCCGGTCGAGCACGGCCGCGGCCGCCTCGGCCTGCGCGCGGTCACCGGCGCGGGCCACCTGTGCGACGGCGCCGCCCAGACCGCGCATCGCGACGTGCAGCTCGTGGCCCTGACGGCGCGGGTCGTCGGCCACCTTCTGCCACGGGTTGCCGAGCTCCTCGCGGTGCTCCTCCACGTACGCGCGGCCCTCGTGGGTGAGCGACGCGAGACGGCGCCCGCCGTCCTCCGTCACTGTGACGAGGCCCTCGTCCCGGAGCTGGGAGATCGCCGGGTACACGGCGCCGGGGCTGGGCCGCCAGCGTCCGTCCGTGCGCTCGGAGAGCTCGGTGATGACCTGGTAGCCGTGCATCGGCCGCTCGACGAGCAGCAGCAGCAGGGCGGCGCGGATCTCGCCGCGCCCGGCGCGGCGTCCGCCGTGGTGACCGCGCGGGCCACGGGGTCCGCCGGGGCCGCCGAAGCCGGGGCCGAAGCCGGGGCTGAAGCCCTCGGCGCCGGGGAACTCCCCGCGCCGTCGGCGGTCGCCGCGCGGGTCGGAATGCCGGTCGGAGGACCGGGGGTCGAAGGATCGGGGGTCGAAAGAGGTGTCTCGTGGGGTTCGCATGAGAGATGTCCTTGCTGTCTTGGATGGGTGACGACACGTCTAAGATAGAACACGATATATCGTTACGAAACGAGTGCCGATGTGATGTGGGTCACGTCTGTACCGCCTTGGTGACGGCCCCAGGAGAACGTGAGGAGGTACGCCTACGTTGGTCGCCATGGAGGTGCTACTCGTCGCGGTCACCGCTGCGATTGTCGTCATCGGTGTCACTGCGCTGGCGCCCCGGGCCGGGGTGGCCGCACCCCTGGTGCTGGTGCTGATCGGTGTCGCCGTGAGCTTCGTGCCCGCGATCCCGGGCATCGAGATCGACCCCGAGGTGGTCCTCGCGGGGGTGCTGCCCCCGCTGCTCTACGCGGCGGCGGCGTCGTTCCCGTCCATGGACTTCCGCCGCGACTTCACCGCGATCGGCGGGATGTCGGTGCTGCTGGTGGTCATCTCCGCGGTGCTGCTCGGGTTCGTCTTCTCCCGCGTGATCCCGGACATCGACCTGGCGGCGGGGATCGCGCTGGGCGCGATCGTCAGCCCCACGGACGCCGTGGCCACGTCGATCATCAAGAAGCTGGGTGCCCCGCAGCGCGTCGTCGTCATGCTCGAGGGCGAGGGGCTCCTCAACGACGCGACATCCTTGGTGCTGCTGCGTTCCGCGATCGCGGCGACGGCGGCCAGCGTGAGTCTGTGGGGCGTGGTCGGGAACTTCTTCAAGGCCGTGCTGCTCGCCGTCCTCATCGGGGTGATCGTCGGACGTCTCGGGCTCTGGGCCCGCGAGCACCTGAGGCACGCGACGCTGTCGACGGCGGTGTCCTTCGTCGTGCCGTTCGCCGCCTACCTGCCGGCGGAGGAGCTCGACGCGTCCGGGATCGTGGCCGCTGTGGCCGCCGGGCTCGTCACCAGCACGCTCTCCGCACGCCACCTGAGTCCGCAGGACCGGGTGGCCGAGCGGATGAACTGGCGCACCATCGAGACACTGCTGGAGGGAGGGCTCTTCCTCGCCATGGGCCTCGAGGTGTTCGCGCTCGTCGAGGACGTGCACGAGGCGCACGGGTCCGTCTGGATGGCGGTCGGCGTCGCGGGCCTCGCGGCGGCGGGTGTCGTCGGGCTGCGCGCGCTGTTCGTGCTTCCGCTGCTGCGCTACCTCTCGGCCCGGCGACGGCGGGCGGAGCAGGTCCGCGAGACGCTGGACCGGATGCAGGAGCGGGTCGCCGCGAAGCTCGACCAGTTCAGCGATCCCCAAGGCATCATCACCCCGGAGGCGGCGAAGGACCTCTCCGGCGTGTTGACCCAGAGCGACCAGAGGGTGTGGGAGGCCGGCAACCCGCGCCGGCAGGTGCGGGCGATGCAGCGTCGCGTGCAGGCGGAGGCCGACAGGCGGCGGGCGGCCTCCGGCGAGCTGTCCGACGACCAGCAGGAGCGGTTGCGGCAGCGCCGGATGGACCGCATCACCGAGTTCCGGCGCCGGTTCACGCGACGCATCGCGGACGTGGACTATCTCCTCGCCGCGCCGCTCGGGCCCAGGGAGGGCGTGGTCATCGTGTGGGCAGGCATGCGCGGCGTCGTGACGCTCGCGGCGGCCCAGACGCTGCCCCAGGACTTTCCGCAGCGCTCGCTGCTCATCCTCGTCGCGTTCGGCGTCGCCGCCGGCACCCTGCTGGTGCAGGGCGGCACGCTGCCGTGGGTGGTGCGCCGGCTCGGCCTGGCGGGGGTCACGTCGTCCCGGTTCGTCGAGGGGACGCAGGGCCTGCGCGAGGTCGTCGACGGTACGGCGCGCGACATGCTCGACAGCCCGGACCTGCACCGCAAGGACGGCACCCCGTACGCGCCGTACGTGGTGGAGCGCGTGCGCAACGTCGTCATGCGCGAACAGATCGACCAGGAGGAGGAGGACGCGACGCCCGAGGAGGTGTCGGCCCAGTTCTTCGAGCTGCGGCTCGCGACGATCGCCGCACAGCGCAAGGCCCTGCTCGAGGCCCGAGCCGTGGGGACCTACGACTCGGACCTGCTGAGCAGGGCCCTGGAGCAGCTCGACGCCGACCAGATCGCCGTCGAGATGCGGGGGCACCTCGACTCCGCTGATTGAGCCTGTCGAAACCCCGGTGAGCCCGCTGGTTGAGCCTGTCGAAACCCGGGTGGCTGGTTTCGACGAGCTCAACCGGCGAACGCGGTCAGGACGAGCTGATCTCGCTGCGCGCGACGCGCCACAGGCCGCCGACGAGCGGGGCGACCACCCAGATGAGCGAGGCGGTCGTGAGCTGCGCCCAGCCCTCGCCGTCGAGCGCGCCGCCGACGAGCAGCGGCTCGCTCGACGTGCCCAGGTCGACCCACGGCAGCACGTCGGCCATGCCGGGCACCAGCCCGCCGACGAGGCCGAACAGCGTGGGCACCAGCATCAGGGTGACGATGGCGGCCGGGGTGCTGCGCAGCACCAGGCCGAAGCCCACGCCCTGCGCCATGAACAGCACCACGGTGATCGCGAGGTAGGCGACCCCGCGCACCGTGAAGTCCCACGCGGGGTCGGCGTCACGGAAGGCGACGACCAGCAGGTGGGTGAGGGCGGCGAGGCCGATCGTCAGCGCGAGCAGCACGAGGCCCGAGCCGATCGCGGCGACCACCTTGGCCAGCCCGACGCGCGTGCGTCGCGGCTCGAAGGTGAACGTCACCAGCGCGGTGCGCTGCGACCACTCGGAGGTGGCGGCGAGCACGCCGACGATGGGCAGCAGCATCGCCATCGGGGTCGTGGTGCCGGCGACGAAGGCGCTGAACGAGTGGTTGCCGCCGTTCACGGCCATCATGACGGCGAGCACGCCGGCGGTGACGATGGCGATGACTGCCAGCATCCAGCGGCCCGCGCGCGTGTCGAGCTGCTTGCGCCACTCGACCAGCGTGAGGGTGGCGAACGTCAGTGGCCGGACGTCGGAGGTGGTGCGGGGGCGGCGGGTCCTGGTCTCGACAGGCTCGACCGACGATGTGGCGGTCATGCGGACACCTCCTCTCGGACGGCCTCGCGGGCGTCTTCGGCGGTGAGCTCGAGGAAGAGGTCCTCGAGCCCGCGGGAGTCGGCGGCGCGCAGCTCGACGAGCACCACGCCCGCCGCGGCGGCGGCGCGGCCGACGTCGATCGGCTCGGCGGCGACCGACAGGCCGCCCGTCGCGGGAACGTCGACCTCGACCCCGCCGCGGCGCAGCGCCGTGGCAAGGGCGACGTCGTCGGTGGAGCGGGCGAACGTGCCGGCCTGCCGCAGCAGGTCGTCCTTGTGCCCCTGGGCCACGAGCCGGCCGCGGCCGATGACGACGAGCCGGTCGGCGACCGCCTCCATCTCGCGCAGCAGGTGCGACGAGAGCAGCACGGTGCCGCCGCGGGAGGCGAAGTCGTCCAGGAGGTCGCGCATCCAGCGGATGCCGGCGGGGTCGAGGCCGTTGGCCGGCTCGTCGAGGACCAGTATTTCGGGGTCGCCGAGCAACGCGGAGGCGATCCCCAGCCGCTGGCGCATGCCGAGGGAGTACTGACCCACGCGGCGGGCGGCCTCGCGGTCGGTGAGGCCCACGAGGTCGAGGGTCGTGTCGATGCGGCGCCGGTCGACGCCCGTCATGAGCGCGGCCAGGGTGAGCACCTCGCGGCCGGTGCGGCCGGAGTGCTGGGCGGCGGCGTCGAGCAGCACGCCCACGCGTCGGCCGGGGTTGGTGAGCGCGGTGAACGGCTTACCGAGCACGCGGGCGGCGCCCGACGTCGCGGGGGTCAGGCCGCAGATCATGCGCATGGTGGTGGACTTGCCCGCGCCGTTGGGGCCGAGGAAGCCCGTCACGTGCCCGGGCTCGGCCGTGAACGACACGTCGTCCACGGCCGCCACCGATCCGTATCTCTTGGTCAGGTGCTCCACGGTGATCATGGCTCCATCCTGCCCGGCCCCGGGGGCGCGCCGCGTCCGGCGAGAGGATGGTCCATGTCCTCCTTCCGGTGGATGCGGAGGAGCCGCCCGGCGGATGCCCGCCGACCCGCGGCTGCCTAGTCTCGGGGCATGTCCGCTCCCGACGTCGCTCGCGCCCCCTCCCGGACGCGGACCGCCCGGGTGTGGGGCGAGGTGTGGCGCGTGCTTCTGGCGGCGTTCGCGGGGTTCGTCGGCTTCGTCGCGGTCGCGTGGGAGTACGACAGCGGGCGGCGGGAGTTCCCGTCGGACCTGTGGGGTGTGGACGTCCTCGTGGGGGTGCTTGGGCTGCCGCTGCTCCTGCTGCGCCGGCGGGCGCCGCTGACCATCGCGCTCCTGCTCGCCGCTGCGAACGCCGTGTCGGTCTCGGTCACCGGGGCCTCGGCGATCGCCGTCATCTCCCTGGCGACGACGCGCCGATGGTGGGCGCTCGTCGGTGTGGGCGTCGTCTTCTGCCTGTCGGGGACCCTCTACTCGCGCGTCCATCCGCCGACCGACGGCAGCGGCCCCTTGTTCGAGGTGATCGCCAGCTCGCTCTCGTACGCGCTCATGGTGTGGATCGGCGCGTACATCGGGCTGCGCCGCGAGCACCTGGCGTCGCTGCGGGAGCGCGCCGAGACGGCGGAGCGCGAGCAGGCGAGCCGGGTGGCGCAGGCGCGGGCCACCGAGCGGGCGCGGATCGCCCGGGAGATGCACGACGTGCTGGCGCACCGCATGTCGCTGGTCGCGATGCACGCGGGCGCCCTGGCCTACCGGACGGACCTGCCGCGGGAGCAGGTCGCGGAGACGGCCACCGTGGTGCAGAGCAACGCGCACACCGCCCTGGTCGAGCTGCGCGAGGTGCTCGGCGTCCTGCGCGAGACCGGGGTCGATCCCGCGGAGGTCTCGACGGGCTCGACCGGGGCCGGGCGGGCGCCCGAGCCGCCGCAGCCCTCCTTGGCCGACCTCGACGAGCTGCTGGCCGAGGCGCGCGCCAGCGGCGTCGAGGTGCGGCTCGACCGGCGCGTCGAGCGGCTGGACGGGCTGGGAGATGCCGCGAGCCGCCACGCGTACCGCATCGTGCAGGAGGGCCTGACGAACGCGCGCAAGCACGCCCCGTGGGCGCCGGTGGCGGTCACCGTCGCGGGAGCCCCGGGTGAGGGGCTGACGGTGACCGTGCGTAACCCGGTGAGCACCGTGGGGCCGGCGAAGGACGCGCCGGCCGCGCCGCCGTCGGGGCTCGGTCTGGTGGGCCTGACCGAGCGCGCCGAGCTGGTCGGGGGCCGCCTGTCGTTCGGGAGGACGGGCGACGGCGCGGACGGGCGCGGCGCCGCGTTCGTGCTGGAGGCGTGGCTACCGTGGGCGCCGTGAGCGAGAAGACGCGGGTGGTGCTGGTCGACGACGACGCCCTGGTGCGGTCGGGGCTGAGCCTGATCCTGGGCGGCGACCCGGACCTGGAGGTCGTGGCGTCCGCGGCCGACGGGCTGGAGGCGCTGGACGTGGTGGCGCGCGAGCGGCCCGACGTCGTCCTCATGGACATCCGGATGCCGCGCCTCGACGGGATCGAGGCCACCCGCCGCCTGGTCGCCGCGTCCGCCGTCCGCGTCATCGTGCTCACCACGTTCGACACCGACGACATGATCGTCGAGGCGCTCCGGGCCGGGGCCGCGGGCTTCCTGCTCAAGGACACGCCCCCCGTGCGCCTCGTCGCGGCCGTCCGTGCCGCGGCGGCCGGGGAGCCCACGCTGTCGCCCCGCGTCGCGGAGCAGCTCATCGCGGCGGTCACCGTGAGGTCCGCGCCCGACGGGCGTCGGGCCGCCGCCGCGCGGGTCGAGGCCCTGACGGACCGGGAGCGCGACGTCGCCCTCGCCATCGCGCGCGGCCTGTCCAACGCCGACATCGCCACCGAGCTCTACATGAGCGTGCCCACCGTGAAGACCCACGTCTCGCGCATCCTCACCAAGCTCGACGCCGCCAACCGCGTGCAGGCTGCGATCACGGTGCACGACGCCGGCCTCGCCGGCTGAGCTGGCGCCGCTCGCCGCCGCGCGGGCATGTGTATTTCTCGCCCTGTCGGCAGGGCGGGAGTGTCTCCTGCGGAGGGGTCACGGCTCCGCCGTCGCGGGAATCTCTTGCCGTGCAGGATTTCCGCCAGGCTGCCGGTCGGATCTCCTGCCGGGCGAACAGAGCGGAAAACGACAAGGGCTTCCGAGCGGTGCGGCGACGTGGGCGCGGCGCTGCCCGCGCCCATGCTCACCAGGTGGTGCGGCCGCGAGCGTTCGGGGCTTCCGTGAGCAGATCTACGACACGGCAGCCGTAGAGCATGGCGAGCCGGCCGATCTCGTCCAGAGTCCACGCGACCTGCCCCGTGTACCGGGCGGACACGGCGCTCCGTGACATCCCCAGGGCCATGGCGAGGTCCTGCTGGGCGAAGCCGCGCCGCGCGCTCTCCAGGCGTACGGCACCCGCAGCCACCTCGGCCAGGCCGTCGGTGGCAAGCCGGGGTGCCCGTCGACGGCGGGGACGACGCGCGCCGGGGCCGCCCTCGGCGTCGTCGAGGTCCGCGTCCAGATCGGGGTCGGCGCCGGGGACGAGGTGGGGGTTCAGCGGGCCGGTGGAACGCCGCACGCCGAGGATGGCGGCGTAGTCGGGCCGCGCAGGGGCGTCGTCAGCCGTGTCATCAGGGGTGTCATCGGGCACCGCGCCAGCCTGCCCTGGTGGGCGGGCGGCACGCGGTCGTCATCCACAGGCTCTCCGCCGGTCGAGCCTGTCGAGCCTGTCGAGACCGGGTCAGGCGGCGAGGCGCTCCCGCAGCCAGGCGATGTCCGGGCCCATGTCGCCGTGCGTCTCGCAGACGACGGGTGCGCCGGCGGCGGCGATCACGCCGACCAGCAGCTCGGGCGGGATGTTCCCGTCGCCGAAGTGCGCGTGCCGGTCGGCACCCGACCCGGCGGTGTCGCGGGAGTCGTTGGCGTGCACGAGGTCGATGCGGCCGGTGATCGCGAGGATGTCGTCGGCCGCGGTCGCCAGGTCGATGCCGCCGGCCCAGGCGTGGCAGGTGTCGAGGGTGAAGCCGACGTTCTCGGCGCCGTTCGCCTGCATCACCGCCCCCCAGAGCTGCTCGATGCGGTCGAGCCGCCGGGCCAATGAGAAGTCGCCACCGGCCGTGTTCTCGATGAGCACCGGCACGTCGGTCTCCAGCGAGTCGATCGCCTTGCGCCAGTTGTCGAAGCCCACGGCGGGGTCGTCCTTGCCCGTGACGTGGCCGCCGTGCACCACCACGCCCTTGGCCCCGATCGCCTCGGCCCCGGTCATGATCTGCTGCAGCAGCTTGCGGCTCGGGATGCGGATGCGGTTGTTGGTGGACGCCACGTTGATCACGTACGGGGCGTGCACGAACACGTCGAGCCCCGCCGCCGTCGTCTCCTCGCGGAACGCCTCCGCGCCGCCCGGATGGAAGGTGTCGTCGAACGGCGCGACCTTCCACGCCTGCGGGTCGGAGAGGAACACCTGCACCACCTCCGCGCCGATCTCCTTCGCCTGCGCGACGGCGTCGGTCCGGTCGACGTGGGCCCCGATCTTCACGCTCATGTGCCCACCCTACGGACCGCCGGCGACAGCGTCGTAGGCTGTGGCCCCATGAGCACCACGCCGCCGCTCGCGTACGTCATCGCCGGGTCCGAGGCCACCGGAGGGGCCGGCATCCAGGCCGACCTCAAGACCTTCCAGGAGCTCGGCGCCTACGGCGTCGGCACGCTGACCTGCATCGTCTCGTTCGACCCCAAGCACAGCTGGGGCCACCGGTTCGTCCCCGTCGACCCACAGGTCATCGCCGACCAGTTCGAGGCCGCGACCTCGTCCCACGCGCTCGACGTGGTCAAGGTCGGCATGCTCGGCACCCCCGCGACGATCGACGTCGTGGCGCGCTCGCTCGAGACGCAGCCGTGGCGGCACGTCGTCCTCGATCCCGTGCTGATCTGCAAGGGCCAGGAGCCGGGCGCCGCGCTCGACACGGACACCGCGCTGCGCGAGCGCATGCTGCCGCTCGCGACGGTGATCACCCCGAATCTCTTCGAGGCGAAGACGCTCGCGGGTATGGACGACATCACGTCGGTGGAGGAGCTCACCGAGGCCGCCCGCCGCATCCACGCCCGGCTGGGCGACGGTCACGGCCCGCGCTACGTCGTCGCCAAGGGCGGCGTGGAGCTGCCCGGCCCGGATGCGGTCGACGTGCTGTTCGATGGCGAGAGCGTCACCGTCTACGCCGCGCCCAAGGTGGGCGAGGAGCGCGTGTCGGGCGCCGGGTGCACGTTCGCCGCCGCGATCACGGCCGAGCTTGCCAAGGGCACCGACATTCACGACGCCGTCCGGATCGCGAAGGACATGGTGACGCAGGGGATCGTGGCACGCGTCGCCGCCCGCACCCCGTTCGACACCGTATGGCAAGGGGCGTACACCGCCTCCTGACGGCGGTCCGAGGGAAGGAGCCGGCTTGTGACCGTCGACGAGGACGTGGCACCGGGCGAGCACCGCACGCACGACGTGACCAACCAGCCGCCGGAGCGGGTAGGCGTCAACGAGTACCTCGACTTCCCGGTGCTGCGCGCCGCCGTGCACGCCTTCGGCGGCGGCTGGGGCGAGGAACGGCTGGCGGAGGTCGGCGAGATGGTCGGGGGCGCCGCGTTCCAGCGGGCCGCGGAGCTCGCCAACACGCACGAGCCGGTGCTGCGCACCCACGACCGACGCGGCCGCCGCGTCGACGAGGTCGAGTACCACCCGGCGTACCACGAGGTGATCGCGGCCGCCGTCGGCCGCGGCGCGCACACGAGCGCCTGGGCCGACCCGCGGCCGGGCGCGAACGTCGTGCGCGGCGCGATGTTCTCCCTGTTCGCGCAGGTGGAGCCCGGCCACGCCTGCCCCGTCTCGATGACGCACGCCGCCGTCCCCAGCCTGCGGCACGCGCCCGTGCTGGCCGGGCGGTGGGAGCCACGGCTGCTGGCCACGGGCTACGACGGCGCGCTCGCGGCGCCCGGCACCAAGCCCGGCGCGCTCGTCGGCATGGCGATGACGGAGAAGCAGGGCGGCAGCGACGTGCGGGCCAACACCACCCGCGCCGTGCCGGCGGGCGGCGCCGACGGCGACCACCTGCTCACCGGGCACAAGTGGTTCTGCTCGGCCCCGATGTCGGACGCGTTCCTGGTGCTCGCGCAGGCGGACGCGGGCCTCTCGTGCTTCCTCGTGCCGCGGGTGCTCGAGGACGGCACGCGCAACACGTTCCGTATCCAGCGGCTCAAGGACAAGCTGGGCAACCGCTCCAACGCGTCGGGCGAGATCGAGCTGGACCGCACCGTCGGGCACCTGGTGGGTGAACCGGGGCGCGGGGTGCGCACCATCATCGAGATGGTGCAGCGCACGCGCCTCGACTGCGTGCACGGGAGCGCCGCGGGGATGCGCCAGGGCGTGGCCGAGGCGCTGTGGCAGGCGCGGCACCGGGCGGCGTTCGGCGCGCGCCTCGTGGACCAGCCGGCGATGACGACGGTGCTCGCCGACCTCGCGCTGGAGTCCGAGGCCGCGACGCTCACGTCGATGCGGCTCGCGGCCGCGCACGACGCCGAGGACGACGGCGGTGAGCGGGTGTTCCGCCGGCTGGCCACCGCCGTCGCGAAGTACTGGGTGTGCAAGCGCGGGCCGCAGCACGCCTACGAGGCGATGGAGTGCCTCGGCGGCAACGGGTACACCGAGGCGTTTCCCCTCGCCCGGCGCTACCGGGAGCAGCCGGTGATGGCGATCTGGGAGGGCTCGGGCAACGTCATCGCCCTCGACGTGCTGCGCACGATGACGCGCGAGCCCGCGTCCCTCGCCGCCGTGGACGCCGAGATCGCGCTCGCGGCCGGCGCCCACCCGGACCTCGACAGGCACGTCGTCCGCACGCGCGGCCTCCTGACCCTGCTCGGCACGGCCGACGAGCACGAGCGGCAGGCGTCCGCCCGCCGCGTCGTCGAGGCGCTGGCCGTGGGGCTGCAGGCGTCGCTCATGGTGCGGCACGCGCCGACGGCTTCAGCCGAAGCGTTCGTCGCGGCTCGGCTCGGCGACGGCCGCGGGCACGGCTACGGGGTGCTCCCGCGCGGCACCGACGCCGCGGCGATCCTGGCCCGGCACGCCGCCGACGCCTGAGCCCCGGCCCGACAGGGCGTCAGGGCAATGCGCGGCCCCGTCGCAGGGTCACCTGCCGGACGCGACGACCGCCCGGCGCCGCGACGGCATACCCTCTAGTCCCGTGAGCGAGAACCTGGGATCCACCGGCTCGATCGAACGCGTGGTCGCGCGCCACGAGATGCCCGACCTCCTGCGCGAGGACATCCGCCTGCTCGGCAGCCTGCTCGGCACGGTCCTGCGCGAGGCCGGCGGGCAGGACCTGCTGGACGACGTCGAGCGGCTCCGCGAGCTAACCATCCGCGCCTACGGGGCCGACGACGGGGGTGCGGCGCTGGCCGAGGCCGCCGAGGTCGTCGCGGGCTTCCCGCTGGAGCGCGCGGAGCAGGTGGCGCGGGCCTTCACGTGCTACTTCCACCTGGCGAACCTTGCCGAGGAGTACCACCGCGTCCGCGTGCTGCGGCAGCGAGAGGCCTCCACGACGCCGGGCGCCGTCGACGACTCGCTGCCGCAGGCGTTCACCCTGCTGGCCGAGGAGGTCGGGCGGGACGAGGCCCTGCGCCGCCTCGGCGAGCTCGAGTTCCGGCCCGTGCTGACCGCGCACCCCACGGAGGCGCGTCGCCGCGCCGTGTCCGGCGCGGTGCGACGCATCTCCGCGCTGCTCGCCGACCGGGACGTCATGCGCCCCGGCGGCACCACCCTCGCGGAGAACGAGCGCCGCCTCCTCGCCGAGATCGACACCATGTGGCGCACGTCGCCGATCCGCGCCCGCAAGCCGTCGGTCATCGACGAGGTCAAGACAGCGATGGGCGTCTTCGACGCCACCCTCTTCGGCACCTTCCCCGAGGTGTACCGCCGCCTCGACGACTGGCTCCTGGACGGTGAGGCCGGGAGCGTGCCGCCCGTCGCGCGGCCGTTCGTCTTCCTCGGCTCCTGGATCGGGGGCGACCGCGACGGCAACCCGAACGTCACCGCGGAGGTGACCCGGCAGGCCGCGACCCTCGCCGCCGAGCACGCGCTCAGCGCCCTGGAGACCGCGGCGCGCGAGACGGGCCGCAAGCTCACGCTCGACGAGGCGGGCACTCCGGCGTCGTCCGACCTCAAGGCCCTGTGGCAGCGGATGCGCCAGCTCTCGGACGAGCTGGTCACCCAGGCGTCCGCGGACTCGCCCAACGAGCCGCACCGTGCCGCGGTGCTCGCGATCGCGGGGCGCGTGGCCGCGACCCGCCGCCGCGATGCCGACCTCGCCTACCGGGAGCCGGAGGAGCTTGTCGCCGACCTGGAGGTCGTGCAGGCCTCGCTCGTCGCCGCCGGCGCACCCCGCGCGGCGTTCGGCGACCTGCAGAAGCTCGTGTGGCAGGTGCAGACCTTCGGCTTCCACCTCGCCGAGCTCGAGGTGCGCCAGCACTCGCAGGTGCACGCCGCCGCCCTCGCCGAGATCGACGAGAAGGGGATCCACGGCGAGCTGTCCGACGGGACCCGCGAGGTGCTCGACACCTACCGCGCCCTCGGGGCGGTGCAGAAGCGGTTCGGCATCCGCGCCGCGCGCCGCTACATCGTGTCGTTCACGCAGGCGCCCGAGCACATGGCCGCCGTCTACCGGCTGGCCGAGCTCGCCTTCGAGGGGACCGACGACCTGCCCGTCATCGACGCCGTCCCGCTGTTCGAGACCTTCGACGACCTGGAGAACTCGGTCGACATCCTCGAGGCGATGCTGGAGTTCCCGCAGGTTCAGCGCCGCCTCGCGGAGAACGGTCGCCGCGTCGAGGTCATGCTCGGCTACTCCGACTCGTCGAAGGACGTCGGCCCGGTCGCCGCGACCCTCGTGCTGCACTCGGCCCAGTCACGCATCGCGGAGTGGGCGCAGCGCCACGACATCACCCTCACCCAGTTCCACGGCCGCGGCGGGTCGCTCGGCCGTGGCGGCGGCCCGGCCAACCGCGCCGTCCTCGCGCAGCCGCCGCACTCGGTGGACGGGCGCTTCAAGCTCACCGAGCAGGGCGAGGTCATCCTCGCCCGCTACGGCGACCCGACGATCGCCGCCCGGCACATCGAGCAGGTCGCCGCGGCGACGCTGCTCGCCTCCGCGCCGTCGGTGGAGGAGCGCAACGCCGAGGCCACGCAGCGGTTCGCGCCGCTCGCCGCCGCGCTGGACGTGTCGTCCCGCGCCCGGTTCCACGGCCTGGTGCGGTCCGAGGGCTTCCCGCAGTGGTTCGCCCAGGTGACGCCGCTGGAGGAGGTCGGCCTGCTGCCGATCGGCTCCCGCCCGGCCAAGCGCGGCCTGTCCGTCAACTCGCTCGACGACCTGCGCGCCATCCCCTGGGTGTTCTCCTGGTCGCAGGCGCGGATCAACCTCGCCGGCTGGTTCGGGCTCGGCACGGCCCTGAGCTCGCGGGCCGAGGAGCCCGGGGGGCTCGACGAGCTGCGGGCCGCCTACCGCGACTGGCCGCTGTTCACGACGCTGCTCGACACCGTCGAGATGGGCGTCGCGAAGACGCAGGAGGACATCGCCGCCCAGTACCTGGCGCTCGGCGACCGCGACGACCTCGCGCGGCTCGTGCTCGAGGAGCTGCAGCTCACCCGGACCTGGGTGCTTCGCGTCACGGGCAACGAGTGGCCGCTGCAGAACCGTCGCGTCCTCGGCCGCGCGGTGCAGCTGCGCTCGCCGTACGTCGACGCCCTGTCGCTGCTGCAGGTGCGGGCGCTGCGCGCGCTGCGCAGCAAGGGCGCCAGCGAGGGGCTCACCGTGGACGACGGCGAGTGGGTGGACGGCGGGTACAAGGACCGCTGGCAGCACCTGCTGCTGCTCACCGTGAACGGAGTCAGCGCCGGCCTGCAGAACACGGGCTGATCGGCCGGGGCGGGCAAAAGCGCTGGTCCCGGCGCCGGGGGCGCTGGCACGATGGCGGACGACACCGTCCCGCCGCGCCCCTGGAGTGATCGCATGCCCCGCCGCCCTGCCCATATCGCGATGGTCGGCGTGCCCGCTGTCAGCCACGTCCTGCCGAGCCTGGAGATCGTCCGCGAGCTCGTCGCGCGCGGGCACCGGGTGACCTACGCGAACGACGCTCCGGTGGCCGACCTCATCGCACCCACGGGGGCGGAGCTGGTGCCGGTCACGTCCACGCTGCCGGTCACCGACAACGACTGGCCCGAGGACGCGATCGGCGCGATGGAGACGTTCCTCGACGACCAGATCCAGGTGCTGCCGCAGCTGCGCGCCTTCTACGACGACGACCCAGCGGACCTCTACCTCTACGACATCGGCGGGTACTCCGCGCGGGCGCTCGGCGAGTCCCAGGGCAGGCCGGTGGTCCAGCTGTCCCCGACGTTCGTCGCCTGGGACGGCTACGCGGAGGAGGTCGCGGCGCCGCTGTGGCAGCTGCCGGGCGCCGACGCGTACCGCGAGAAGTTCGGGCGCTGGCTCGCGACCAACGGGGCCACCACCACCGACGTCGACGCCTTTCCGGGGGCGCCCGGCACGGTGCTGGCGATGATCCCGCGGGCGATGCAGCCGCAGGCCGACCGGGTCGACACCGACGTGGTGACGTTCGTCGGGCCGTGCTTCGACATCCGGAGCGACGTGGCGGGGTGGAGTCGGCCGGCCGCTGCCGAGAAGGTGCTGCTGGTCTCTCTCGGCTCCGCGTACACGCGGCAGCCGGAGTTCTACCGCCGGTGCCTCGCGGCGTTCGGCGACCTGCCCGGCTGGCACCTCGTGCTGCAGGTCGGCAAGTACGTGGACCCGACCGAGCTCGGTGAGCTCCCGGCGAACGTCGAGGTGCACGCCTGGGTGCCGCAGCGCGCGATCCTGGAGCAGGCGGACGCCTTTGTCACCCACGCCGGGATGGGCGGCAGCAGCGAGGGGCTGCTGGCCGGCGTCCCGATGATCGCCGTGCCGCAGGCGGTCGACCAGTTCATGAACGCGGACCGGCTGGCCGAGCTCGGCGTCGCGCGCCGCCTGAGCTCCGAGGACGCGACCGCCGAGGAGCTGAGGGCGGCCCTGCTCGGGCTCACCTCCGACCCTGCCGTCGCGCGCCGCTCCGCCGAGCTCCAGGCCGCCGCCCGGGCCGAGGGCGGCACCCAGCGGGCCGCCGACCTCGTCGAGTCCGCGCTGGGCTGACATATGGCTACGCTGCAGGTCATGAGCCTGGTGACTTTCAAGGACCTTTGTCTCGACGCCGCGGACGCGGCCGCGCTGGGGGAGTTCTGGGCCGGCGCGTTGGGGCTGCGGGCCGAGCCGCTGGACGACGGTGACGTTGTGCTGCGCGACCCCGGGCCCGAGCCGGTCGCGGAGCGGTCGATCTGGGTGAACACCGTGCCGGAGCCGAAGACGGTCAAGCACCGCGCGCACCTCGACGTGCGCGCTCGGTCGCTCGACGAGTTTCCCGACCAGCCGCGCCTGACCGAGCCCGGTCAGTACCACTACACGACGCTGGCCGACCCCGAGGGCGGCGAGTTCTGCGTCTTCACGACCGACGAGCCGCCGTCGTACCGCCTCAAGGACGTCGTCGTCGACTGTGCCGACTACCGGAAGGTCGCCGCGTTCTGGCACGAGCTGCTGGGCGGGAGGCTCACCCAGGACGACGCCGCGGACTACGCCTACCTCGACGAGGGTGCGGGCGTGCCGTTCGAGTCGTTCGACTTCGTCCCCGTGCCCGAGCCGAAGACGGTCAAGAACCGCTGGCACTGGGACGTCACGCTGGACGACGGCGTCACCGTCGACGACCTCGTCGCCCGCGGCGCCCAGGTGCTGCGCCCGCAGGACGACGAGATCTCCTGGACCGTCATGGCCGACCCCGAGGGCAACGAGTTCTGCGTCTTCCGCCCCTGACCGCTGTGGGTGGGAAGGGCCGGCTCAACCAGCGGCACCTGCGAGGGCGGTGAGCACGCGGTTCACGCTGGATCGGATGCCCCAGCGCTCGGCGAGCGCGTCCAGCGCCTCCGGGTCGCGGGGCGCGGCGGGCAGGGCGTCGTCGACGTCGGCGACGGGGGCGTCGTGCGCGACCTGGACCACGGTGGGCGCCACGTCGAGGTAGTCGGCGGCGGCGAGGATCTTCGACCGCTGCGTCGGCGTCAGGCCCGGGGCGCCGGACTCGGCGGCGGCGCGGATCGCGCGCAGGTCGCCGAACGTCTCGAGCAGCTTGGCCGCGGTCTTCTCGCCGATGCCGGGCACGCCGGGCAGGCCGTCGGACGGGTCGCCGCGCAGGGTCGCCATGTCCGCGTAGGCGGCGCCGCTCGGCACCCCGTACTTCTCCGCGAGCCGCGCCTGGTCGACGACGTCGGGGTCGCGCACCCCGCGCGCCGGGTAGAGCACCCGCACGCCGGCGGCGTCGTCGACCAGCTGGAACAGGTCGCGGTCGCCGGTGACGATGTCGACGGCCGCGGGCATGACGATCCCGACCGGCGCGGCCACGGGCAGCACGCTGGCCGCGCTCCGCGCCACCTCGCGCGTGACGAGCGTGCCGATGACGTCGTCGGCCTCGTAGCCGGGAGCGCCGGCGCGGGCGATGCCGAGGGCGGCCAGCACGTCGACGATCACCGGCACCTGCGGCGTCAGCAGGTCGGGCACCTCCTCGACGTCGGGGCTGCCGGCGGGCGTCGTCGTCGCGACGCGGTGGGCCTTGTACGACGGGATCGCCTCGACCCGGAACGCCGGGCGCCAGTCCTCGTCCCAGCACGCGACCAGGCGGTCCGGCCGGTGCTCCGTGACGAGGAAGGCGACCATGTCGAGCAGGCCGCGCACCGCGTTGACGGGCTTGCCGTCCGGGGAGCGCAACGAGTCGGGCAGGCCGAAGAAGGCGCGGAAGTACAGGCTCGCGGAGTCCAGCAGCATGAGGCTCACCGGGTCAGCGTGCCACAGCCCGGTGGCGCCGGTCAGGGGGCCGCTCAGAGGGCCGGCAGGCGGCCCGGCAGCCCGAACCGGGGGAACCAGGTGGCGGTGTCGAGGAACGTCGTGATGCCGGTGATGCGGCCGCAGCCGTCGTCCTCCAGCACGGCCAGCCCCCACGGCGACCAGCCCCCGGCGGGGTCCTTGCGGTACTGCCCGTACGCCATCGAGCCGTTGGCCTGGAGCGGCACGCAGCGCGAGCCGCGGCACCCGGCGCCCGGCCCCGTCATCCACCGCACCACCTCGGAGCGGCCGTGCACCCACATCGTGTACGGGGGCATGTTCAGCACCGCGTCCTCGTGCAGCAGCGCGACCAGGGCTTCCATGTCGTAGCGCTCGAAGGCGTCCAGGTACCGCTCGAGCAGCTCCTGGTCCACGGTGTCCCACGATGCGACGTCCGCATCGACGTCGCCGCCCTCCCGGCGCAGCCCCTTGCTGCCGAGCGTGGCGCGGGCGCGCTGCAGTGCGCTGTTCACGGACGCCACAGTGGTGTCGAGCAGCGCGGCGACCTCCGCGGCCGACCAGCGCAGCACCTCCCGCAGCACCAGCACCGCCCGCTGCCGAGCCGGCAGGTGCTGCAGCGCGGCGACGAACGCGAGCCGGATCGACTCCCGCCCGATCGCGACGTCCGCCGGGTCGCCCTCGCGCGGCAGCACGGCGTCGTCCGGCACCGGCTCGAGCCAGCGGTCCTCGGCGAGCACGTCGCCGAAGTACTGCTCCTCCGCGGGCTGCGGCCCGCCGAGACCCATCGGGCGCTCGCGCCGCTTGGAGGAGCCGAGGTGGTCGAAGCACACGTTGGTCGCGATGCGGTACAGCCAGGAGCGCAGCGACGACCGACCCTCGAACTTGTCGTACGACCGCCACGCGCGCAGCAGCGTCTCCTGCACGGCGTCGTCGGCCTCGAACGCGCCGCCGAGCATGCGGTAGCAGTAGCCCGTGAGCTCGCGGCGGTACTGCTCGAGCAGGGCGCCGACGTCCTCGGGCGGGCGGCCGGCCTCCGACACCGGCCCGGGGCGGGTCGGGGGGGACGGCGCGGGGCGCTGGGCGGCGTGTGTCACGCCTCACACGGTACGACGGACCACCGACGCTCGGGAGGGGTGTGCCCCGGGCTCCGACACCGGCTCCGGCGCGGTCTCAGCCGCGGTCGCCGCGGAGCACGCGCTCGACCAGGGGCACGGCGCCCGTGGCTGGGGTGGGCGGGCGCACGCGGGCCACCGTGCCGGTGAGCGGCCGGGCCTCCCGGTCGATCTCGAACCACACCGTCTTGCCCTCGACCGCGCCCGAGTGCCGCCCCACGGCGTCCGAGCCGTCGTGCCACTGCACGCCCCAGCGGGACGCGAGCCGGTCGAGGAACAGCACCCCGCGGCCCGACAGATCCTGCGGCTGGGGCGTCTGCAGCTCCGGCTCGTCGGTGCTGCCGTCGCGCACGCCCACGCGCAGGCGCCGCCCGTCCACCTCCACCGTCGCGGTGATGGGTCTCTCGCCGTGCTCGAGGGCGTTGGTCAGCACCTCGCTGGTGAGCAGCATCGCGGTGCGGCGCTGCTCGTCGGAGACGTCGCACGACTCGAGCATGTCGTCCACCCACCGCCGCGCCGGGCCCAGGTCGCTCAGGTCGTCATCGGCGACGCGGCGCTCCGCCTTCGCGGGGCCCGCGGACGACGGCGGGCCCGACGGCGCCGGCACGCGCACGCGCAGGGCGAGCACTGCGACGTCGTCCCGCTGGGCGTCGCCCACCAGGCCGCGCACCAGCGCACGCGGCACCGCGGAGGTGGCCTCGCCGTGTGCGGCGCGGAGCACCTTCTCCAGGTCGGCCAGCCGGTCGTCGCTCGGGACGCCCCGGCGCTCCACCAGCCCGTCCGTGTAGAGCACGAGGGTGTCGCCGGGCAGCAGCCGGATGGTGCGGTCGGTGCGCTGGGTGGTGGGGACCACGCCGAGCAGCAGGTCGGGGACGTCCGACAGACGCTCCACCTGCCCGTCCCGGCGCAGCACCATCGGCGGCGGGTGGCCGGCCACCGACCAGGTGAGCGTGTAGGCGCGCTCCGGCGGTGTGGCGGCCGCGTCGCCCGCCAGAGCGTCCTGCGGGCAGGGCGCCGGGTCGCGGTCGAGCCGGGCGACGACGGCGGTCGCCATCGCGCGCGGGCCGAGCCGGGCGTTCGCCTTGTCGAGCCGGGTCAGCAGGCCCGCCGGCGACTCGTCGTGGCTCCAGGCCAGGGCGCGCAGCATGGAGCGCAGCTGGCCCATCTGCGCGGCGGCGTGCACGTCGTGGCCCGCGACGTCGCCGATCATGACGATCGCCGTGCCGTCCTCGCGAGCCACCGCGTCGTACCAGTCGCCCCCCACCTGGTCCGTGCGGGCCGCGGGGGAGTAGGTGGTGGCGATGTCGAGGTGCGCCACCGTCGGTGGCGCGGTCAGCATCGACTCCTGCAGGGTGGTCGCGACGCGGCGGCGGGCCTCCAGCAGCGCCACCCGCTCGAGCGCAAGGGCCACGTACCGGCTGATGGTGGACTCCAGCGCGGCCGTCTCGGCGTCGTGGTCGCGGGCCTGGTCCCACACGCAGGCGATGACGCCCACGACCATCCCGTTCGACATCACCGGGAGGAACGACCGCGCGCCCTCGGAGACGGTCCCCACCGGCCCCATCTCCGGGTAGGTCGCCGCCATCTCCGCGTGGTCGCGGAAGCGCAGCGGGGCGCGGCTGCGCACCACGTGCGTGTCCGGCCGGGGCGCGTCCAGCCGCGTGCTGCGCAGCGCGGGCTCGCCGGGGTGGTGATGGCCCACGGTGAAGAACGACAGGTGCCGCCGGTCGGCGTCGACGAGCGCCAGCGACACCCAGCGCGCCCCGGTGCCGGTGCCGATGACGTGCGCGATGGCGTCCTCGACCTCGTCCAGGGTGGTCACGCGGGCGAACCGCTCCGACAGACCCAGCAGGAACCGCGAACGGCGGTGCGCGCGGAACGCCACCTGCTCCGCGAGGCGGGCACGTTCCCGCTCCGCACGCAGGCGCAGCTCGCCGGATGCCGCGGCGGACAGGTCGGCGAGCGTGGCGAGGTCGGTCTCGGTCCAGATGCGGGGCTCGGACGACACCGCCCAGAGGGCGCCGACCACGTGCCCGCGGGCGTCCTCGATCGGGTACCCGGCGTACGCCGCGAGCACGAGGTCGCCGATGGAGTGCCGGCCCTCCACGCGGGGGTCGTCGTCGGCGTCGCGCACGACCAGCGGGGCCCGGGTGCGCGCGACGATCGCCGTCAGCGGCTTGGGCAGGTGGAGCCGGCGCTGGGCCTGGGTGTGCTCCGGGAAGCCCACGGCGCCCGGGAGCAGCTTCAAGTCGCCGTCGCCGGTGAGCATGACGATCGCCGCGGCGGACACGCCGAGGTGGCGGTGCACGAGCCGCGCGATGCGGTCGAACACCTCGTCTGCGACAGGCTCTCCCGGGAGCGGGCCGACCGCGGGAGCGACCACGTGGTCGGCGCGGTGGCCGGACACGGGACTGGGCGGCGGGCCGGACGGAGAGCCGCCAGCCGGGGCTTCCGACACGTCGCCCAGTATGGACCCAGCCCGTTCAGACGTTCAGCAGCCCGCGCCGGTGCGCGACGGCGACCGCCTCCGCCCGCCCGGAGACGCCGAGCTTGGCGAGCAGGTTGGACACGTGCACGCTCACCGTCTTGGTGGAGATGAACAGCCGCTCGCCGATCTGCCGGTTGGACAGGCCCTGCGCGACGAGGGTCAGGACCTCCTCCTCGCGCTCGGTGAGGACGGACGACGTGCGCCGGGCGCCGGGCAGCGGCACGCGCGCGCGCCGGCCCCAGGCGTGGATCGCGTCCGCCAGCGGCGCGGCACCCATGGCTCGGGCCTCGCCCATCGCCTCCGCGGCCTCCACCTCGGCGGCGGAGACGTCGCCGGCCGCCCGGAGCGCCTGGGCCCACCGGAAGCGGGACCGTGCCACCTCGTACCGGTAGCCGAAGTCGAACTCGCGCACCGTGGCCTCCCAGAGGGCCGGCTCGGCGGGCTCGTCGGTGAGCGCGGCGCGCAGCCGGGAGTGCTCCGCCTCCGCGCGCTGCAGCCAGGCCCGCCCCTCCGGCCCGAGGCTGCCGCCGCGCGGCCGCCCGCGCCGCGCCGTCTCCTGCGCGACGGCGAGGAGCCCGTCGCCGCGGTCGAGCAGCTCCTGCGTGGCCTGGGTGTCGTGCGGGCCGCTCTCGGCGTTCTCGGCGAGCGCCGCGAGGGCGAGCGCGGTGATCCAGATGCGGCCCAGGAAATACTCCGACCAGGTGGCGCCGAGGTGCGCGGCGACCTCCTCGGCTGTCGCCACGGCCTCGTCGTACCGGCCCGCCCACGTGAGGGCGTCCGCGAGCGTGCCGCCCGCGATGAGCGCGATCTGCCCGTCCACGTGCCACGCCGGCCGCAGCGCCTCGGCGCGCTCCACGGCGGCGGCGCCGTCGCGTGCGGCCGCGGAGTACAGCCGCCCGGAGTCGAGGAACACGAGCGTCGGCGCGGGCGCGCCCTCGGGGGTGGGGTGGTCGCTCAGGTCGCCGACGATATACGGCTGGATCAGCGCGAGGTCGAGCATCTGCACCCCGTACGCGCCCCAGGTGACGCCCGTCGACCGGGCACGCGCGAGCCCGGCCTCGAGCACCTGGCCGGCGCGCTCGAGGTGGCCCGCGTAGAAGTGGGTGGCCGCCAGGTTGTACCAGCAGCGCATCTCGGTGCGCAGGTCGCCGGCGACGACGGCCCGCTCGCACGCGCGGCCGAGCAGGTCCGCGGCGGAGTCGGGGGAGCCGACCTCCAGCACGGCGAGGGTCGTCAGCGTGTCCGCCTCGGCGTCCGGGGCGCCCGCCCGCCGCGCCACGTCGACCGCCACCCGGGCAAAGTCGCCGGCCTCGTCGTCGCGGTCCACGTTGAGCAGCACGCGGGCGTGCACGGCGAGCGTCCACGCGAGATCGGGCGTGGCGTCGGCGTCCTCGACCTCCGGGACCGGGTCGGCGTCCGTCGAGCCCGGGAGCAGCACCTCCAGCGCGAGCGTCGACTGCCGCAGCGCGTCGGCGAGATCCTCCAGGTCCAGCACGTAGCGCACGAGCACGTGCCGCAGCCGCGCCTGACGGTCCGGGTCGTCGTCGAGGGTCTCGACGGCCCGGCGGGCGAGCTGCTCCGCGCGCGGCGCCAGGCCGGCGGAGCTGGCGGCGGCCGCTGTCTCGAGGACCACCGACACCCGGTCGGCGCCGAGCAACCCCTCGGCGTCCGGCACCATCTCCCACAGTGAGAGCACCTGCTCGAGGTGGCGCAGCTCCTCGGCGGGGGCGAGCAGCTCGGCCGCGCTGCGGGCCGCCTCCTGCGAGGCGACGAGCGCGGCGGTCAGGTCGTGGCCCTGCAGGGCGTGGTGGGCGCGCTTGGCCGCCGAGCCGAGGCCCACGTCCGTCGTCAGCGCCTCCAGGTAGGCGCGGTGCATGGCGGTGCGCTCGCCGGGCAGCAGGTCGAGCACGAGCGCCTCGGCCACGAGGGCGTGCCGGAACGCGACGTGCTGGCCCTCGACGCCCAGCACCTGCTGCGCCACGGCCTCGCGCAGGGCGAGCTCGGCGGCGCCCGGCGCGTCGAGGCCGGGCAGGCGCGGGGCGGTGGCGCGCAGCAGCGCTTCGTCCACCTGGCGGCCGGCCACGGCGGCCAGGCGCACCAGCTGCTGCACGGCGGGGTCGAGCCGCTGCAGCCGGGTGTGCAGCACGTCGGCCAGCGACCAGGGCAGGCCCATGGAGGACTGCCCGGCGTCGAGCAGCTCCTCCGCGAAGAACGCGTTGCCGTCCGACCGGCTGCGCACCGCGTCGAACTCGCGCTCGTCGAGCGGCTCGCCGCGGGTCGCCGTGGTGAACTCGCGCAGCTCGTCGGCGGTGAACGGCGACAGCTCCACGTGCTCCACCGGGCGCTGCCGGTGCAGCTCCGCGAGGACGGGCCGCAGCGGATGCCGACGGTGCACGTCGTCGCTGCGGTACGTCACCACGAGCAGCAGGTGCTCCGACCGCAGCCGGGCCACGACGAACCGCAGCACGTCGCGCGTGGACTCGTCCGCCCAGTGCACGTCCTCGACCACCAGCACCAGCGGCGCACCGGCGCGCCCCGCCGCGGCGAGGCTGCCGGCCATGCCGTCCAGCAGCTGCAGGCGCTCCGCGTGGTCGGTGCCCGAGCCGCTGGCAGGGTCGAGCAGCCGGGTGAGGGCGGGCCGCTCGGCGATCACGTCGCGCACGCCGGGCACGGCGCGCAGCTCGCCCAGGGCCTCCGTGAACGGCAGGTAGGGGATGCCCACGTCGCCCAGGTCCACGCAGTGCGCGACGACGACGCGCGCGCCGGCGTCGCGCGCGACGTCGGCCAGGTGCGTCACGAGGCGCGTCTTGCCGACGCCCGCGTCGCCGCCGAGCAGCAGCACGCCGGGCTCGCCCTCCGCCGCGCGCTCGAGGGCACGGCCGAAGGCGGTGACCTCCTCCTGGCGGGCGATCAGGGGAACTTCGCTGGAACGACGCACCAGGTGATCGTCCCACCGCCCGCCCACATCCGCCGTAGGTTTTCCGACCTGCCCGCCCGTCGCGACCGGCGCGCCGGCCGCCGACCCGACCGCCACGTCAGGCGGCGCGTCGTCCGGCGCCGTCCTGCGGGCGCAGCGTGTCGAGCCCGTGGGAGATCTGCTCGGCCCGCCGCGTCACCTGGCGCTCCCACGCCGCCGCGTCGGTCCGCGCCGCCACGGCGTCGATCGTCGTGCCGAACCGCTGCACGGCCTCGCCGGCCCGCAGTCGGTGCACGAGGCGTGCCCCCCACCGGCCCGCCGTCACCAGCGGTGCCGGCTTCCCCTGCTGGTACGCCTTCGCGTTGCGCTCGCGCCGGTACTCCAGCTCCGCCTGGATCGCACTCATCATCGTCTGGTCCATCTCGGTCCCCTCGCCGGCCGGGCGTTCCCGGCCTCTCCTGCCGGCCACCGCCGGCTGACCTGATCTCGTGATGACGACACTCGTCCTGAGGTCCCCGGCGGTGGATCGGGCAATCGACCGGTCTTCGCCGGCCCGGGTACCTCAGAGGGCACCTCAGACGGCGGTCCGACCTGGGGGAGGCCGGTCTGAGGTGGCTCTCCACGCCCGGGCGGGCGGGGCGTGGTGACCTTTCGACCGCTCCATCCGTTGCGACGTGGGTCACAGTGGTCGCACACTGGGGAGACCGGACCGATACGGGGGTGGACTCGTGGCTGGATCTGTTGCTGGCGCGTTCGACGCGCTGCCGATGCTCGGGAGGGGCAAGCATCGCAATCCGAGGAAGGGCGCGTGCTTCATGGAGCTGGCGTCGTTCCTGGCGGGGGAGCGGTGGAGCGACCATCCGCAGTGCACGCACCCGCTCCTGGCGATGCTGGCGCGCGCGGTGAACGACCTGACGTCCGACGGGAACCGCCCGCAGCTCGCACCGCTCATCCCGTCCGTCATCGGGCTGACCAGCGCCGACCCCCGCTGGGACGTGCAGATCGCGCTGCGTGCGGCGCAGACCGCGCTGCCCGTTGCCCCGGCGGACCGGCAGCAGACGCTGGCGGTCGCGATCATCGGCGCCGAGCGCATGCTCGACGTGCTCGACGGCCGGCCGGACGGCACCCTCGCCCCCGCGAGCGCCGACGCCCTGGCGGCGTCGCCCAAGACGGCCGACTGGGCCTACCGGTTCTGCGAGGGCACGCGCGTGCGGCCCAAGCGCTTCGTGCGCGACGCCGCGCCGTCGGTCGTGTCGACCGCCGTGCAGGGCATCAGCGAGGCCTTCGTGCCCGACGTCGACGACCGCCTGTGCGGCCTCCTCGGCGCGACCATCGAGGACGCACGTCGCTGGGCCGGGCACACTGACGAGGACCGTCCGGCGCTCGCCGAGGAGCAGTGGGCGACCGTGGTGAGGACCGTCCCGGCCGCCGGTTGAGCGCGACGTTGGTCGAGCCTGTCGAAACCATGACGCCGGTTGAGCCTGTCGAAACCACGACGCCGGTTGAGCCTGTCGAAACCACGACGCCGGTTGAGCCTGTCGAAACCACCGGGGTTTCGCCAGGCTCGACCGGCGCTCGGTTCTGGTAGACCGGAGCCGTGACCCCGTACGAGCCCGCCACCCCGCCCGCCACCGCCGTCGACTCCCCGCTGGAGCAGCTCACCCTCGACGACCTGCGCCGCCGCACGTCCGTGAAGTGGCGCGTGTACCCACCGGACGTGCTGCCGCTGTTCGTGGCGGAGATGGACACGCCGGTGGCGCCGTGTGTGGTGGCCGAGGTGCAGCGCGCGCTCGCCATCGGCGACACGGGGTACGACATCGGCACCACGTACGCGGAGGCGCTGGCGCCGTTCGCGGAGCGCCGGTGGGGGTGGACGCCGGACGTCGCGAGCAGCCGCACGATGCCGGACGTCATGGGGGCGATCGTCGAGGTGCTGCGGGTGCTCACCGCGCCGGGCGAGGCCGTCGTCGTCACCCCGCCCGTGTACCCGCCGTTCTACGGGTTCCCGTCGAACGAGGGACGCCGAGTGCTGGAGGCGCCGCTATCGGCCGACCTCCGGCTCGACCTCGTCACCCTCGAGGAGGCGTTCGCCCGCGCCACGGGGGCGGCCGCGCACGGCACGGGGCCGGGGTCCGGACGGCGCGCCGTGCTGCTGCTCTGCAACCCGCACAACCCCACGGGGACGGCGCACACGCGGGCCGAGCTGGAGTCCGTTCTGGCGCTCGCGGACCGCTACGGCGTGCGCGTCGTCGCGGACGAGATCCACGCGCCGTTCACGTTCGAGCGGGTCGCCGCCGGGGCGCCGGCGTTCGTGCCGTTGCTGTCGGTGGCGGGATCCGAGCGGGCGATCGTCGTGCAGTCGGCGTCGAAGGCGTTCCACCTCGCCGGCCTGCGCGCGGCCGTCGCCCTCGCGGGGCCCGAGGCCCGCGACGACCTGCGCCGCATCCCGGAGGAGGCCGGCCACGCCGTCAACCATCTCGCCGTGCTGGCCCACGCGGCCGCCTACCGCGACGGCGAGCCGTGGCTCGACGCCCTGCTGGCCGCCGTCCACCACCACCACGGGCTGGTCGGTCGGCTGCTCGCCGAGCACGCCCCGGCGGTGCGGCTGCAGCCCGCCGACGCCACCTACCTCGCGTGGCTGGACCTGCGTGCCGCCCTCCCCGGCGGCGTGCCCGCCGCGGACGCGCACGGCTTCGTGCTGGAACACGGTCGCGTCGCGCTCGAGGACGGCACGCACTTCGGCGCCGGCGGCGCGGGGTGGCTGCGGCTCAACCTTGCCACGTCGTCCGCGATCCTCACCGAGGCCGTGCAGCGGTTGGGCCGCGCGCTCGCCGGTTGAGCCGACGCCGGTGACCGCACGAAATCTATGCAGCACCGTTACCGAGACACGGGCGAACCAGCCGTCACGACCGGCAGGAAGCCGATAACCTCGCGAAGGTGCGCCGACGCCACCGCCTCACCCTCGCCGCCGTCCTGCTGCCCGCGCTAGCCCTGCCCCTGGTCGCCTGCACCGGACCCGATGTCCCACCCGCCGACAAGACCGCGGCGGCGCTCGCTGCCGCGCTCCTCGCCGGCGACCTCGCCGACCTCCCGCTCCAGGCCCCCGGGTCCGTGGACCCGCAGACCCAGCTCACCGAGGTGCTGGACCCGCTGGTGGACGCCGCCGGCGAGCAGGGGCACACGGTGGCGGTCGCCGAGGTGGGCAAGCCCGTGACGAAGGACGGCTCGACGACGGCGCAGGCGACGCTCGACTGGTCGTGGCCTCTCGGGCGCAGCCTCACCTGGACGTACTCGACCACCGCGGACCTGGCGTACGAGGCGGCGGCCGACGGCGACGGCGAGGGCGCGTGGACGGCGGTGTGGGGCCCGGACGTGCTGGTGCCCGACCTGGTGCCCGGCGAGCGCCTGGACGTCGAGACGCTCGACGCAGACCGCGGGGACGTCCTGGACGGCGACGACGACCCGATGATCACCGAGCGCGGCGTCTGGCACATCGGGGTGGACAAGACGGCGGTCGAGGGCCTGGGCCAGGAGTCGGCGGCGCGGGACCTCGCCCAGCTGGTGGGCCTGGAGCCCAACGAGTTCTTCGCCCGCGTGGACGCGGCCGGGGAGAAGGCGTTCGTCGAGGCGATCACCATCCGTGAGAAGAACCCCGGCACCGACTTCTCCGTCGAGGATGCGCGCGACATCGAGGGCGTCGTCGCCGTCGAGGACTCGCGGGAGCTGGGCCCCACCAGTGACTTCGCGGAGCCCTTGCTCGGCAGCGCAGGCGAGGCCACCGAGGAGATCGTCGAGAAGTCCGACGGTGCGGTCCGGGCGGGCGACGTCGTGGGCCTTTCCGGGCTGCAGCGCGACTACGACGACCAGCTCGCCGGGACGCCAGGCGTCGTCGTGAGCGTGGTGCCGGCGGCGGGCGCGGCGGGGGATGACGTCGGCCTCGACGGCGACCCGGCCAAGGACGACGACGAGGCCCGCGAGGTCTACCGCGTGGACCCCGTGGACGGCACGCCCGTGTCCACCACCCTCGACCAGCACCTGCAGAAGCTCGCCGAGAACGTGCTCGAGGACGTCGACCCGGCCAGTGCGATCGTCGCCCTCCGGCCGTCGAGCGGCGAGGTGCTCGCCGCCGCGAGCGGCCCGGGCAGCGAGGGCTGGTCCACCGCCACCCTTGGCCAGTACCCGCCCGGGTCCACGTTCAAGGTGGTGGACGCGCTGGCGATGCAGCGGGCGGGGATCACCCCGGACACCGACGTGGCCTGCACCGACACCATCACCGTAGACGGCCGCACGTTCGGCAACGTGCCCGGCTACCCGTCGTCCGCCATCGGCGACGTGCCGCTGCGCACGGCGTTCGCCCACTCGTGCAACACCGCGATGATCGCGCAGCGCGACAAGGTCGCCCAGGCGGACCTGGCGACGGCGGCGTCCGACCTCGGCCTGCTGGGCGAGAAGGCCGCGACGGCGTCGCTGGGCGTGCCGGCGTTCCTCGGGGCGGTGCCGACCGAGGCGGGCGGGACCGAGCACGCGGCGTCGATGATCGGTCAGGGCAAGGTGCAGGCGTCGCCGCTCGGCATGGCGACGGTCGCCGCGAGCGTCGCGGCGGGGCAGCGGGTGCAGCCGGTGCTGGTGCGCGCAGGCGAGGACACTGCCGCCGAGGACGCGGAGGAGCCCGCCACCCCAGGCGTGACGGACGCCGAGGCGAAGGTGGTGCGGGAGCTCATGCACGGCGTCGTGACGAAGGGCAGCGCGGACATGCTGCAGGACGTACCCGGCATCGTGGGCGCCAAGACCGGCACGGCGCAATACGGCGACGGCTCGAAGCAGCACGTGTGGATGCTCGCGATCGTCGACGACCTCGCGGTGGCAGTCCTCATCGAGGACGGCCACCGCGGGTCGGACACGGCCGGGCCGTTGATGGAGGACTTCCTCGAGTCCGTCGGTTGAGCCGAGCTCGACCAGCGGGCGTCAGCGGCTCGCGGTGCGGGGCACACCCGCCACGAGGCCGCCGTCGACGACGAACTCGGACCCGGTGGAGTAGCTCGACTCCTCGCTCGCGAGGAACAGGACCGTCTGCGACACCTCTTCCGGCCGCGCGCCGCGACCGAGCGGGATGAGCGGCTGGCCGGCGTCGATTCCCGTGGTCATCGGCGTGGCGACGAACCCGGGGTGCACGGAGTTGACGCGCACGCCGCGGCTGCCCAGCTCGAGCGCGACCGACTTGGTGAGCCCGCGCACGCCGAACTTGGACGCCACGTACCCGTGCAGGCCGCGGCTGCCGCGCAGGCCCTCCACGGACGAGATGTTGATGATCGACCCGCCGCCGCTCGCACCGGCCGGGTGAGCCCCCGCCACCCGACCTACGCTCGAACGAGCCGCACGCCGCACCGACGAGGGAGAGCGTCATGGTCAGCAGGACCCGAGGGGGCGGCCGACGTCGCGTCCGAGGCGCGGACATCGAGCTCAACCCCGTCTTCGTCCGGCCGGGGGAGACGGGTTCGGTCCCGCGCGACCGGCTCCCCGAGGGGGAGTCGCTGCCGGAGACGGCGTTCCAGGTCGTCCACGACGAGGCCATGCTCGACGGCAATGCCCGCCTCAACCTCGCCACCTTCGTCGGCACGTGGATGGACGACCACGCGAGCCGCCTCTACCTCGAGGCCGCCGACAAGAACATGATCGACAAGGACGAGTACCCGGCGACGGCGGCGGTCGAGGACCGGTGCTGGCGGATGCTCGCCGACCTGTGGCACGCCCCCGACCCGGTCCACGCGATGGGGACCTCGACCATCGGCTCCTCCGAGGCGGGCATGCTCGCCGGCCTCGCGCTGAAGCGCCGGTGGCAGGAGGCCCGCCGGGACGCCGGGAAGCCGGTCGGCACGCCCAACCTCGTGATGTCCAGCGCCGTGCAGGTGTGCTGGGAGAAGTTCTGCAACTACTTCGACGTCGAGGCTCGGTACGTGCCCATCAGCGAGGAGCACCGGGTGCTCGACGGGCACGACCTCGAGAAGTACGTCGACGAGAACACCATCGGCGTCGTGGCGATCCTCGGCGTCACGTACACCGGCATGTACGAGCCGGTGGCGCAGGTCGCGGCCGCCCTCGACCGGATCCAGGCCGCGTCCGGGCTGGACGTGAAGATCCACGTCGACGGGGCTTCGGGCGCGATGATCGCGCCCTTCGTGCAGCCGGACCTCGTGTGGGACTTCCAGGTGGACCGGGTCGCGTCGATCAACACGTCGGGCCACAAGTACGGCCTGGTGTACCCCGGGCTCGGCTGGGTCGTGTGGCGCGACGAGAAGGCGCTGCCCGAGAGCCTCGTGTTCCGCGTGAGCTACCTCGGCGGCGACATGCCGACGCTCGCGCTCAACTTCTCCCGACCCGGGGCGCAGGTGCTGCTGCAGTACTACATGTTCCTGCGCCTCGGTCGCGCGGGGTACACCGCCGTCCAGACCGCGTCCCACGACGTGGCCCGCTTCCTCGCCGACGGCATCGGGCAGCTGCCCGCGTTCGAGCTGTGGAACGACGGGTCCGACATCCCGGTCTTCGCCTGGCGGCTGCGCGCCGGGCACACGGAGAACTGGAACCTGTACCACCTGTCGGAGCGGCTGCGCACCCGCGGCTGGCTCGTCCCGGCCTACCCGATGCCCGACGACCTCGCCGACGTCACCGTGCAGCGCGTCGTGGTGCGCAACGGGCTCAGCCGCGACCTCGCGGCGTCGTTCCTCGCCGACCTCGAGGACGAGGTCGCCTACCTCGACGCCCTCACCGGCCCGATGCCGACCGAGGGACTGCAGTCGGGCTTCACCCACTGACCGCCATCCGTCGGTCGAGCTTGTCGAGACCCGGTTCGTGGTTTCGACGGGCTCAACCGACAACCGTCGGTCGAGCTTGTCGAGACCCGGTTCGTGGTTTCGACGGGCTCAACCGACAACCGTCGGTCGAGCTTGTCGAGACCCGGTTCGTGGTTCCGACGGGCTCAACCGCCATCCGTCGGTCGAGCTTGTCGAGACCCGGTTCGTGGTTCCGACGGGCTCAACCGACGAAGCGGTCCGCGCGCTCGCGGACCCGGCCGGCGCCGCGCCCGCCGTCGGCGTCCGTGTCCCAGGTGTAGACCTCCGTGCCGGTGACGAACACGTGCTCGGCGCGCGAGCCGATGTCGAGGGGGTCGCCCGACCAGACGACGACGTCGCCGTCGAGCCCGGGCGCGAGCGCGCCCACCCGGTCGTCGAGGCCGAGGAACGACGCCGGGTTCACCGTCAGCGCCTCGAGCGCCACCTGCCGGTCGAGGCCCTCCTTCACCGCGAACGACGCCTGGTGCACCAGGAAGTTGATCGGCACCACTGGGTGGTCGGTCGTGATCGCGACCCGCACCCCGGCCTCCGCGAGGCGCGCGAGGTTCGCGATGTCGCGGTGGCGCAGCTCGACCTTCGAGCGCGACGTGAGCATGGGCCCGAAGATCACCGGGACGTCCCGCTCGGCCAGCACGTCCGCGATCGCCGCGCCGTCGGTGCCGTGGTTGACCACGAGCCGGTAGCCGAACTCGTCCGCCAGCCGCAGGGCCGTGGCGATGTCGTCCGCGCGGTGCGTGTGCTGGTCCCAGGCGAGCTCGCCCGCGAGCACCCGGGCGAGCGTCTCCTTGGCGAGGTCGCGCGCGAACGGCTCGCCCTTCGCCGCGGCGGCGTCGCGGGTGGCCACGTAGTGCTGCGCATCGAGGAACGCCTGCCGGATGACGGCGGCCACGCCGAGGCGGGTGGACGGCTGCTTCTTCTGCTCGCCGTACACGCGCTTGGGGTTCTCGCCGAGCGCGGACTTCACGGACACGGCCTCGCTGATCACCTGCTCGTCGACGGTGCGGCCGCCCCACGTCTTGATCGCGACGGTCTGCCCGCCGATCGGGTTGGCGGAGCCCGGCTTCACGACGACCGACGTCACGCCGCCGGCGAGCGCGTCGCGGAAGCCCTCGTCCTCGACGTTGATCGCGTCCAGCGCGCGCAGGTGCGCGCCGTTCGGCCCGGTCTTCTCGTTGGTGTCGTCGCCGGCCCAGCCCTCGGCCTCCTCGTGCACGCCCACGTGCCCGTGCGACTCCACGAAGCCCGGCAGCACCCAGCGCCCGCCCGCGTCGACCGTGCGCACGCCGTCCGGCACGACGACGTCGGCGCCGACGGCGGTGATGACGCCGTCGGTGATCAGCACGGTGCCGTCGTCGACGGGGTTGCCGTCCACCGGGACGACGTGGCCGTTCACGATGGCGACGGAGGAGCGGGCGGTGCGGATCGGTGAGGTCATGACCGCCATCATGCCGCCGCCCCCCCGCGCCGAACAGGCGGTTGACACCGTTATGGGCGTCACGAGGGCGCGATCACGGTGTCAACCGCCTGTTCGGCGGTCTCGGGCTGGGGCGGCTACAGGTAGTGCCCGACGGCGGGGATCGGCTTCCAGCGCCCCGTGGAGGTGATGTCGAGGATGCGCCGGGTGGTGACGCCCTCGATGCCGTGCTCGAGGACCGCGCGGCGCGCGACCTCGCGGATCTCGGCCCCCGTCGCCCCGTCGAGGCTGCCGGCGATTGCCGCGAGGTCGAGGCCCTCCCCGTGCTGCGGCAGGTAGATCCGCAGGATCGCGACGCGCCCCTCCTGGCTGGGCAGGGGCACCTCGAGGATCGTGTCGAACCGGCCGGGCCGCTTCACCGCGGGGTCGAGCGAGCCGGGGTCGTTGGTGGTCGCGAGCGTGAGCACGTCGTTGCGCACCCGCGCGCCGTCCAGGGCGTTGATGAACTCCGAGAACCCGGACGAGCTGCGCATGTCCTGGGACGCGATGGCGTCGATGTCCTCCATGACCACGAGGGTGGGCCCGAGGCCCTCGACCTCCTTGTAGAGGTTCTCCGACGCCTGCCGCAGCACGTCCGGCTCCACGAACAGCACCGTCAGCGCCCCCGCGACCTCCGCCGCGAGGATCCGTCCGAGCTTCGTCTTGCCGACGCCGGGCTTGCCCGCCAGCAGCAGGCCGCGCGTGGTCGGCAGCCCGAGGGAGAGCAGGTCGTCCCGGCGCGTGGTGCCGGACGACAGGAACAGGTCCACCTCCGACCAGACGGCCCCCGGCAGCACGAGGTCCGTGCGGGTCTCGCGCGTCGCCGGGACCGGCTCGAACGCGACCTGGTTGCCGTAGCCGCTCACCGACACCTGGAGGATCCGGCCCCGGTACGGGTTCCCCTCCCCCTTGAGAGCGTGCAGGAAGTCGTCGAGCACCGTCTCCGCGACGTCGCGCCGGCCCTCGCCGGTGTAGACCGTGAGATCCGCCGGGTGCCCGCCGCAGATGTGGATCGCGACCGGCTCCGCCCGCAGGCTCCCCGCGGGGAAGAACACCGACAGGTGGTAGGGCACCGACACGGTGTGGTCCTCGCCGAGGTTGAGCGGACGCCACTCCGGCGTGCGCCCCTGCGGGCCGAGGATCTTGACGACGTCCTCGTGGTCCTTCATCCAACGCGCGAGGACGTGGCCGTGCAGCAGCAGCTGCGAGTCGGAGAGCTCGCGCTTGACCTCCGACATGGCGGCCTTCTTCACGCCGAGCTTGCGCGCCGCCCAGCCGGAGCTCGACGTCGGCGTGCCCTTCTTCTTCCGGCGCGGGGCGCCGAGGATCTCCGCGAGCACGCGGATCGTCTCGCGCGCCTCGGTCGGGTACGGGCCGAGCTTGGGCCAGAGCAGCTTGTCCTGCTGCTCCTCGGGCGCGGCGACGCCGTTCCTCGTCGTTCCCGAAGGCTGTCGCTCGCTCATGTCGCTCCCCGCGTCCCCTGCGGCCGCCCCGACGGCACGGCCCGAAGCACCCTATCCGCCGTGCCCAGGCCGACCAGGCGGTTGACACCCTTATCGGCTCCTGGCGGCCGCCATTGCGGTGGCAACCGCCTGGTCGGGGGCGGGCAGGGGCGGATAGCGTCTGCGCATGCCGACCCGACACCTGCACGTGCTGCGCCACGGCGCGGCGGACCCGTTCGGCGAGCTGACGGAGGTGGGCGAGCAGCAGGCGGCGCTCGCCGGACGCCGGCTGGCCGCCCTGCCCGTCGACGCCGTCTGGCACTCGCCGCTGCCGCGCGCGGTGCACTCCGCGCAGGTGGTGGGCGCGCAGCTCCCGGACGTCCCGGTCCGTGCGGCGGCCGAGCTGGTCGACCACGTGCCCTACATCCCGGACCCGGTCCCGCCCGCCTGGGCCGGCTTCTTCGACGGCGAGGACCACGCCGAGGCGGCCGAGGGCGAGCGGCTCGCCGCCGCGCTGACCGCACGGTTCGCCCGCCCGGCCGAGGCCGAGACGCACGAGGTGCTGATCACGCACGCCTTCCAGGTCGCATGGCTGGTGCGGCACGCCCTCGGCGCGCCGCCCGAGCGCTGGCTGGGCCTGCCGTACGGCAACGCGGCCCTCACGACGATCGAGTTCCGCGACGGCGGCGACGCCTCCCTGATCGTCTACAACGACATGGGCCACCTGCCGCCCGAGCTGCGCTGGACCGGGTTCGGCCCGGCCGCGCGTCCATGACAGCGCCGCCGAGGTGTCGGTGCCCGGTGCCACGATCCGGGAATGCCTACCGTCGAAGAGCTCCGCCGACACTTCCTCGCAGCCTGGGGACCGGACACCTGCTACCCGCACATGAGCGCCGAGTGGACGCCCGAGAATCCTTCTCGCGACCAATGCGGCATGACGGCGCTGGTCGTCCAGGACGTCCTCGGCGGCGACCTGATCCTGGCCGAGGTCCACGTGCAGGGCGCTCAGAGCGGACACCACTACTGGAACCGGTTGCCGGATGGTTCGGACGTGGACCTCACCGCCGACCAGTTCCGGCCGGGCGAGGAGGTCGTCGGCGGAACGGTGGTCGTTCGGCCGCCGGACGCTCCCCGATACCACCGCGCCCAGTACGAGCTTCTGCGCACACGGGTGCTCGACGCGCTGGCCCTGACGGCCGAGGGCTGACGGCCGACCGGCCCGGCGCTCACTCCGCCGGAACGTTCTCCTCCAGCTCGGCGAGCCAGGCGGCGGCTGAGGCGTCGGACGGCATGCGCCAGTCGCCGCGGGGCGAGAGCGAGCCGCCGGCGGCGACCTTGGGGCCGTTCGGGATGGCGGAGCGCTTGAACTGCGACGAGAAGAACCGCCGGAAGAAGACCGACATCCACTTCCGGATGGTCGCCAGGTCGTAGGTGGACCGCTCGTCGTGCGGGAAGTTCGGCGGCCACTCGCCCGCCTCGGCGTCGTGCCACGCGTGCCAGGCGAGGAAGGCGATCTTGGAAGGCCGCAGACCGTGCCGCAGGGTCCAGAACAGGGTGAAGTCCTGCAGCGCGTAGGGGCCGATCGTCGCCTCGGTGGACTGCGGCGCCTCGCCCTCGGCGGCGGGCACCAGCTCGGGGGAGATCTCCTGGGCGAGGATGTCGAGCAGCAGGTCGTTCGTCGACGCCTCGAGCTGACCCGAGTCGGCCACCCAGCGGATGAGGTGCTGGATGAGGGTCTTCGGCACGCCGGTGTTCACCGCGTAGTGCGACATCTGGTCGCCCACGCCGTAGGTGCACCAGCCGAGCGCGAGCTCCGACAGGTCGCCGGTGCCGAGCACGATGCCGCCGCGGTGGTTCGCGAGGCGGAACAGGTAGTCGTAGCGCATCCCGGCCTGCACGTTCTCGAACGTGACGTCGTAGACCTTCTCGCCGCGCCCGAAGGGGTGGTCGAGATCGCGCAGCATCTGCTCGGCGGCGGGCCGGATGTCCAGCTCCTCGAAGTGCACCCCGAGCGAGGTCGCGAGCCTCGTGGCGCGGTCCTTGGTCTCGGACGTCGTCGCGAAGCCGGGCATCGTGATCGCGTGGATGTCGGTGCGCGGCCGGCCGAGGCGGTCCATCGCGCGCGCCGCGACGAGCAGGGCGTGCGTCGAGTCCAGGCCGCCGGAGACGCCGATGACGATCTTCGGCTGCCCGATCGCCCGCAGCCGCTGCTCCAGCCCGGCCACCTGGATGGAGTACGCCTCGTAGCAGTCCTGGGCCAGGCGCTCGGGGTCGTCGGGCACGAACGGGAACCGGTCGACCTTGCGGTGCAGCCCGACGTCGCCAGACGGCGGGTCCACGGTCCATCGCACGGTGCGGAAGCGGTCGGTCCGGTCGGCCAGGGCGCGGCGGTTGTCGTCGAACGTGCCCTGCCGCAGCCGCTCCTGGCGCAGCCGGTCGAGGTCGATGTCGGCCACGGAGCGCCGCGCGCCGTCCGGGAAGCGCTCGGTCTCGGCGAGCAGGTCGCCCATCTCGTAGACCATCGTCTGGCCGTCCCACGACAGGTCGGTGCTCGACTCGCCCTGCGCCGCGGAGTACGCGTAGGCGGCCAGGCCGCGGTGCGACGCCGAGCGCACCATGAGGCGCCGGTCCTCTGCCCGCGCCACCGTGATGGGGCTCGCGGAGAGGTTGAGCAGCACCGTCGCCCCGGCGAGCGCGGCCTCCGCCGACGGCGGCACCGGCACCCACAGGTCCTCGCACACCTCGACGTGCACGGCGAGCCCCGCGACGTCGGACGCGCGGAAGATGAGATCCGGGCCGAAGGGCACGGGACCGTCCGCGAACGGCAGCGTGACGGTGGCGCCGCGGCGGTCGTCGCCGGGCGCGAACCAGCGCTTCTCGTAGAACTCGCGGTAGTTCGGCAGGTACGACTTGGGCGCGACGCCGAGCACCCGGCCGCCCTGCACGACGACGGCGCAGTTCAGCAGCCGGTTCCCCACCTCGAGCGGGGCCCCGACCACGAGCATCGGGCGCAGGCCCGAGCTCGCCGCCACGATCGCGGCGAGTGCGTCGGACGTCGCCTCCAGCAGCGTGTCGGCGAGGTGCAGGTCGTCGATGGCGTAGCCGGACACGCACAGCTCGGGGAAGACGGCGACGGCCACGCCGTCGTCGTGGCAGGCGCTTGCCTCGGCGAGGATCGCGGCGGCGTTCGCGCGGGGGTCGGCGATGGTGACGGGCACGGTGCAGGCGGCCACCCGGGCGAACCCGTGGGCGTACGCGGAGGAGAAGTCCACCCCCCGAGTGTAAGAACGTCCGCCGGTTGGGCCCGTCGAAACCGGCGACCGGGGTTTCGACGGGCTCAACCGGTGAGGCGGACGGGGATCGCTATCGTCGGGCCCGTGCACCTCCGCCTCGCGCCTCGCGCCGCGTCCACGCCCGCGATCCTGCCCGCCGTCCTGCCCGTTGTCCTGCCCGTTGTCCTGGCCGGCGTCCTCCTCGCGGCCCTGCTCGGCATCGCGGGCCTGGCCGTGGCGCTGCCCGCGTCCGCCCACGACCGGCTCGTCTCCTCCGACCCGGCGGACGGCGCGCGGCTGGACGAGCCGCCGTCGACCATCACCCTGGTGTTCAGCGCCGAGGTGCTCGAGGCCGGCGCGCAGGTGGCCGTCACGACGCCCGACGGCACCGTGCCCGCGCAGGTGAGCGTGGACGGCGAGGAGGCGACCGCGACCCTGCCCGACGACCTGCCCGACGACCCGCCCGACGAACTGCCCGACGGAGACTGGACGGTCACGTGGCGCGTCGTCTCCTCCGACGGGCACCCGATCGAGGGGGAGCTTGCGTACACCGTCGCCGGCGCGGCGTCGCCCTCGCCGACGTCGTCCCCGACCGTCTCGCCGTCCCCGACGGATTCGGCGCCCGGGGCGTCGCCGAGCGCGGGGAAGGGCGAGTCGTCCGGCGGTGCGCACGAGCACGGGACCGGGACGCCCGGGGCCGAGCTCGACGCGGCGGGGGAGGCCGGGTGGACGACGGTCTGGCTGTTCCCGGTCGGGGTGCTGGCGGCGGTGGGGGTCGCCGCCGCCGTGCTGCTGGCGCGCCGGCGGGGCCAGTCGGACAACCAGGCGGGCAACCAGACAGGCGACCACCACGGCGACCACCACGGCGACCACCACGACGAGCAGCCCGGCCCCGAGGCCTGACGACGGCCTTCGACCACGCGATCTGTCCCGCCATGGCCGCCCATAGCAGGACGAATCGCACGCTGGAACCACCCGGATTCCGGGATGTTCGGCACGCCACGCGCGCAAAAGTCGCAGGAATCCGCGGTTGTTCCCTAGTGTGTTCCCCGTCCGACCGGCGCGAGCCGGTCAGGGACGAGAACGTGACGACGCACGGGTCGCGTGCGTCGTGAACCGAAGAAGGGATGCACATGTCGCTGAACAAGTCCGAGCTGGTCTCGGCCATCGCCGGCAAGGCCGAGCTCAGCAAGGCGGAGGCGGAGAAGTTCCTCAACGCCTTCCAGGCGGTGCTCGAGGAGTCGCTCGCCAAGGGTGAGGCTGTCAAGGTCACGGGTCTGCTCTCGGTCGAGCGCGTCGAGCGTGCGGCCCGTACCGGTCGCAACCCGCGCACCGGTGAGGAGATCCAGATCCCGGCCGGCCACGGCGTGAAGATCAGCGCCGGCTCGCTGCTGAAGAAGGCCGTCGCGAAGTGATCCTTCGCTGACGGGCGCCGCTGCGCGCCACGTCAGCCACCTGGAGGCCCGCCCCTCGCCCTGTCGCGAGCGGCGGGCCTCCGTCGTCCCCGGGCCGACCGGGTGGGCCGGCGATGATGATCGTGAACGCGGGCACCACGGGCACCACGGTCGCCGCGGTCGTCACGGCGGTCGCGATGCACGTGGCCCTGCTGCCCGGCGCCGACGTCGGCAAGATCGCCGTCCTTCTCGCGGTCTTCGGGGTCGGCGGGCTGGTGGGGAACCTCGCCGTGGGCGCGATCGTGGACCGGCACCTGCCGGTGCTCCTGCTCGCCGTCCCGGTCACCATCGGCGTGGGCGTGGCCGCCGTCGGGCTGGCCCCGGCGGTGCCCGCGCTCGCCTGTCCGGCGGTCGTCGTGTGGGGGGCCGCGTTCGGGGGCGTGCTGAACGTGGTGCAGGTCTGGATCAACGTGACGGCCCGGTCGCCCAGCACGCCGTCGAGCTCCTCGCCGGCGGCGTCGACCGACCTCACCGAGCAGCGCAGGCGCGCGCCCCGGCCGGTGCCGGGCCATCGACCAGCGTCATGGTCCCTCCAGGGTGGTGTCGGGTCCGACGTCAGGAGAATGTCACGGACGCCGCGCCAGAGCCCGGGTTTCCGCAGGTCGTGCTGCTTCCTCAGAGGTCGCCCTTGCGCTCAAGGAACCGCATGGCGATCCACCCGATCGGCACGCGGGCCCAGTAGGTGACGACGCGGTAGAGCATGGTCACGGAGAACGCGAGGGACGCCGGGATGCCGGCGGCGGTGAGCCCGGCGATGAGGGCGCCCTCGACGCCGCCGAGGCCGCCAGGCGTGGGCACCAAGGCGCCCAGGGCGTTGCCCACCAGGTAGATCACGGCGACGTCGATGAGCTTGAGGGACTGGCCGAAGGCGGAGAGCGCGGCGTGGAACGCCAGCACGTAGCCGAGCGTCATGACCACGTTGCCGCCCAGGCCGAGCGCGAGCCGGGCTGGCTGCGCGAGCATCTGGGACAGTCGCGGCCACACCTGCTCCAGCGTGGGCCGGGCCTTCTCCCACGCCCACCGCCGCACGGACGGCACCAGGAGCGTCGCGACGACGGCGACGCCCACGCCGGCGATCGCCAGCAGCACCGTGGTGGAGGGCAGCTCGATGAGGCCGCCCGACCCGGTGAACACGGACAGCACCACGAGCAGCAGCACGGTGACGACGAACTGCGAGAGCTGCACCAGGGCCACGGTGGCGAGGGCCATCGGCGTGGCCACGCCGCGGCGCTGGAGCATGCGCAGGTTGAGAGCTGCCGGCCCGATGCCGGCGGGCGCGGCGAGGGAGACGAACGACCCGGCCATCTGCGTGAGCGTGGCCCGCCACAGCGGCAGCTTCTCGGGGGAGAACGCGGAGAAGGTGAGGGCGGCGCCGAACCACGTGATCGCGCCGAAGGCGAACGAGGCGGCGACCCACCACGGGTTCGCCTCGGCGATCGCCGCCGCGATCTCCTCGAAGTTCATCGTCGTGACGATCACCGAGACGGCGACGATCGTCAGGGTCAGCATGATGACCGTGCGGGCACCGAACCGGGTGATGTTCTGCGGTTGCACGTCCGCCTGGGGCAGCCGCTCCACCAGGGCGTCGCGCAGCTCGTCCAGCAGGCCCTTGGCGCGGCGCACCTCCTCGCGCGTCGGGCTGGGCAGCGCGATGGACTGCAGCAGCGGGCCGATGGCGGCGATGTCCTCGTCGGGCAGCGCGCGCACCGCCGAGGCGAGCGCGCGGTGCGCCCCGACGCGCAGCGCCAGCAGGGCGAGCATCTGCGTGAGGTCGAGGCGCCGCGACAGGTTGGACGACGCGATCTCGCCCTGCTCCCAGCCGGTGAGCCACACGTGCGGCGCACCCGCGCCGTCGTGGTGCACCAGCAGGACGTCGGGCGTCAGGGCGTGGTGCGTGAGCCCGGCGTCGTGTGCGCGCCGCAGCTGCTCCCACGCCTGGGCGAGCACCGCGTCGCCGCGCGGCCCCTCGAGGTCGGTGGCGTCGAGGTCGCGCAGGGAGACGGCGCCGCGCGCGTGCTCCTGCACGAGGACGACCGAGTCGTCCGCGACGCCGATGCCCTCCAGCCGCGGGGTGCGCACCCCGGCCGCCTGGGCGGCGTACGCCAGCAGGGCGGTGCGCTCGGCGGCGGCGCGCAGCGAGATCGCCGCGCGGCCCTCGAGGCCGCGCAGCCGCAGCGCGCGCCACAGCCGCTGCACGGTGGTCATGACCTGACGGTCGCCGTCCAGCACGACGACGTCGCGCCGGGGCTCGCCGTCGCCCGTGAACAGCGCGTAGATGCGGTTGTCGCCCGCCCGGGTGAGCGCCAGGGCCGCCGCGTCCGCCGTCGTCGGGTCCGCCGGCATCGTCTCCTCGTCGGCGTCCGGCGCGTCCACGACGTCGCCGTCGGCGTCGTAGGCCGCGACCGGGTCCTCGGGCACGGGCACCTCGTCGTCGTCGTCCACGGCGGTCGAGACGTCGCGCACCCGCACCAGCGCGGTCGGGTGGAACCCCGCCCGCCGCACCGCGGCCACGAGGTCGGCGCCGTAGGCGCGTTCGCTGCGCACCCCGGACACGTACTGCACGGCCTGCCCCGCGAGACGGCCGAGCAGCAGGGTGACCAGCACGCCCGGCAGCGACACCTGCCCGGTGATGAGCACGATGAACAGCGCCAGGTAGAGCACGTTCCACGACCAGCGCACGGTGCGGCGGCGGGTGCGCGGGCCGGCCGTGGTGAGCAGGCCGGCGATGGCGGCGACGTACCCGGGCACCGTGAGCTGCCACTCGCCGTCCCGGAACACCGAGAGCCCGCGCACCAGCTCGTCGCTGCCGAACCGGGAGATGCTCAGCACCGTGACGACGCCGAGCACCAGCCCGAGCGCGGCGGCGCAGATCGACTCCACCACCTGCCGCCCCAGCCGGCGCAGCCCGAGCTCGATCAGCACGGCGGCGGGCACGAACAGGGTGATGAGCCCCTCGAGCACCTGGACCGGCACGAACAGGATGCGTGCCAGCAGCGTGCTGAAGTTGCGGACGTCCTGCGTGACGCCCTCCGTCGTGGCGTGCGCGACCACCGACAGCACCAGCACGAGCGCCACGGCGAGGGCGCTGACCACCATCCCGAGCATGTCGGACGGGTGCCGGACCCGGGCCTCCGGGGTGTCGACCACGCGGACCAGATCGGAGCCCGTGCCCTGGTCGGAGGCGTTTCCGGAGAGCAGCGCCTGGAGCGGACCGGTCGGCGGTGAGGGGTCGTGCTCCGGATCCCGGTGCGACGGACCCCGGTCGGGACCCGCTGCGCTTGCTCCGGACATGTCGGGAAGTCTATGGGGAAGCCGGGTTCACGGCTTGTGACACGGGCAGGAGCGCAGTGGTAGGTTCCCGGACCACGATGCGATCACGGTCCGGGTGTGACCCACGCCTATGACCCTGGCGACACACCGGTGTGCTAGAAACGCCAGCATTGTGACGAGTCTGCGGCCACTGCCGCGGGCCGGCCTGGACGAAGGGGACCACGACCATGAGTGCCATCAGAGGCTCACGACGCCTGCTCGCGGGTGCCGCCGGGACGGCAGCGCTGGCGCTGGTGCTGACCGCGTGCGGCGGCGGCGGCTCGAACGACGGCGGCGACGGAGGTGACGGCGGGAGCGCCGAGTCGTTGATCATCGGCACCACCGACAAGATCACGTCGCTCGACCCGGCCGGGGCGTACGACAACGGCTCGCTCGCGGTGATGCTCCAGGTCTACCCGTTCCTCATGAACAACCCGTATGGCAGCTCGGACGTGGAGCCCGACCTCGCCGAGTCGGCGGAGTTCACGGCGCCCACCGAGTACACGGTGAAGCTCAAGCCGGGGCTGAAGTGGGCCAACGGGCACGACCTCACGTCGTCCGACGTGAAGTTCACGTTCGACCGCCAGCTCAAGATCAAGGACGACAACGGCCCGTGGTCGCTGCTGGCCAACCTGGACAGCGTGGAGACGCCGGACGAGACCACCGCCGTCTTCCACCTCAAGAACCCGGACGACCAGACCTTCCCGCAGGTCCTGTCGACCAGCGCGGGCCCGATCGTGGACGAGGAGGTGTTCTCGCCCGACGAGCTCACCCCGGACCAGGAGATCGTGGACGGCAAGGCCTTCGCCGGTCAGTACTCCATCGCGGCGTACAAGCCGAACGAGCTCGTGAGCTACGAGGCGTACGACGGCTATGAGGGCCTCAACGGCGCGGCCAAGACGCCCAAGGTCAACGTCAAGTACTTCACCGACGCCTCCAACCTCAAGCTCGAGGTGCAGGACGGGTCGGTCGACGTCGCCTTCCGCTCGCTGTCGCCCACCGACATCGAGGACCTGGGCAGCGAGGACAGCGTCAACGTCGTCAAGGGCCCGGGCGGCGAGATCCGCTACATCACGTTCAACTTCGACACGCAGCCCTTCGGCGCCAAGCAGCCCGACGCCGACGAGGCGAAGGCGCTCGCGGTGCGCCAGGCGGTGGCCGACCTCATCGACCGGCAGGCGCTGGCCGAGCAGGTCTACAAGGGCACCTACAGCCCGCTGTACTCCTTCGTGCCCGAGGGCCTGACGGGCGCCACGCAGCCCCTCAAGGAGATGTACGGCGACGGCGAGGGCGGCCCCGACGCTGACGCCGCGAAGAAGAAGCTCGCGGACGCGGACGTCACCGAGCCGGTCGAGCTGAACCTGCAGTACTCGAACGACCACTACGGCCCGTCGTCGGGCGACGAGTACGCGCTGATCAAGGACCAGCTCGAGGAGAGCGGCCTGTTCAAGGTCAACCTGCAGACCACCGAGTGGGTGCAGTACTCCAAGGACCGCACGGAGGACGTCTACCCGGCCTACCAGCTCGGCTGGTTCCCGGACTACTCCGACGCGGACAACTACCTGACGCCGTTCTTCGCGGAGGGCAACTTCCTCGACAACAACTACCTGAACCCCGCCGTCGACAAGCTGATCAAGCAGCAGACGTCGACGCCGGACGCCGACGAGCGCACGGCGCTCATCGAGCAGATCCAGGAGGAGGAGGCGAAGGACCTGTCGACCGTCCCGTACCTGCAGGGCGACCAGGTCGCCATCGCGGGCAAGGACGTCACCGGCGTCGAGGACACCCTCGACGCGTCGTTCAAGTTCCGCTACGGCGCGCTGGCGAAGGGCTGATCCAGCTCCGTGGCTACGCGTAGTGCGACGGGAAGCGCACTGGGACGCTACGTCCTGGTGCGCTTCCTGCTCATCATCCCCACTGTGTTCATCCTGGTCACCACGGTCTTCGTGCTCATGCGCGCGACCGGTGACCCCATCACCGCCGCGCAGGGCGGGCGCCTGACGCCCGACCAGCTCGCCGAGCGGATCCATGCGGCCGGCTACGACCGGCCCGTCCTCGTGCAGTACTGGGACTACCTCACCGGCATCTTCACCGGCGACTTCGGCACGACGATCAGCGACGGGCGGCCGGTCACCGAGGTCCTCACGACCTACGGCACCGCGACCCTGGAGCTCTCGCTCTACGCGATCCTCGTGGCGCTCGTCCTCGGCGTCCCGTTCGGCATGATCAGCGGCTACTTCCGCGACCGGCTGCCTGACGCGGTGCTGCGTATCCTCGCGATCCTCGCGTATGCGACCCCGGTCTTCTTCGCCGGCCTCCTCCTCAAGCTCGTGTTCTCCGTCTGGCTGGGCTGGTTCCCGGTGGCCGGGCGCGTCTCCACCGACGGGGAGATCGCCATGCAGCTCGCCGGGGCGGACTCCGGCTTCATGCTGGTCGACGCGTTCCGGACCGGCGACCCCGAGGTCATCCTCGACGTGCTGTCGCACGCTGCGCTGCCGGCCCTCGCGCTCGGCCTGCTCACGGCCGGCGTGTTCCTGCGGCTGGTGCGCACCAACATGATCGGCACGCTCGGCGCCGGCTACATCGACGCGGCCCGCTCGCGGGGCGTGAAGGAGAGCCGGCTCGTGCGCAAGCACGCGTGGCGTCCGGCGCTCATCCCGATCATCACCGTGGCCGGCATGCAGGTCGCGATGCTGCTCGTGGGTGCCGTGCTGACCGAGACGACCTTCGAGTGGCGGGGGCTGGGCTTCCAGCTCTCGGAGTACCTGCAGGCGCGCGACTTCGTGGCCGTGCAGGGGATCGTCGTCCTCATGGCGGTGGTCGTGGCGGTGACGAACTTCCTCGTCGACATCATCGCCGCACTGGTCGACCCGAGGGTGAGGTACTGATGACCGCGGGAGAGATCACCGGCGTCGGCATTGCCGGCGCCGCCCCCGAGCACCTCGGCGGCCGGGGCGCGTGGCTCCGGAAGCTGCCCGTGGTGCGCCAGCTACGCCAGAGCGTCGGGCTGCAGCGCGGGATGCTCATCGCCGGCCTCGTGCTCACCGCCGTGTTCGTGCTGGTCGCGGTGTTCGCGCCGCTGCTGGCGCCGTTCGGCTGGTCGCAGCTGCGCGACCTCGAGGGCGCGTTCGGCGCCCAGCAGCCGCCGTCGGCCGAGCACTGGTTCGGCACCACCGTAGGTGGCTACGACGTCTTTTCCCGCGTCGTGTGGGGCGCGCGCACGGCGTTGCTCGTCGTGCTGGTGGCCGTGCTGGCGTCGATCGTCGTGGGCGTGCTGCTGGGACTCGTGTCCGGGTACTTCGGCGGCTGGCTCGACCGCGTGCTCGTGGTCGTGGCGGACGCGATCTACGCGTTCCCGTCGCTGCTGCTCGCGATCCTGCTCGCCATCGTCATCTCCGGCGGCAGATCCGGCATGTGGGCCGGCATCTTTGCCGCCGCCCTGTCCATCACCGTGGTGTTCATCCCGCAGTACTTCCGCGTGGTGCGCGCCGAGGTGGTGCGCATCAAGGGGGAGGCGTTCGTCGACTCGGCGCGCGTGCTCGGCACCGGGAACTGGCGCATCATGACGCGTCACGTGCTGCGCAACTCCACGCGCACGCTGCCGCTCATCGTCACGCTCAACGCGTCGGAGGCGATCCTCACGCTCGCCGGGCTCGGCTTCCTCGGCTTCGGCATCGAACCGACCGCGGCCGCCGAGTGGGGTTACGACCTGCAGCGCGCCGTCGCCGACGTCACGTCCGGCATCTGGTGGACCGCGCTGTTCCCGGGCGTCGCCATCGTCCTCGCGGCGATGGGCATGACCCTCATGGGCGAGTCGCTCAACGATCTCGCCGACCCGCGGCTGCGCTCGCGTGCCCGCTCGGGCCAGGTGTCCGGCGCGGTGGCGGCCACGGCGGTCGAGCAGTCGGTCGAGGCGGACCCCTCCGACCCGGAGAACCCCGCGTCCGCCGAGCACTCCGAGGAGAACTCGAAGGGAGACGACGCATGAGCGCCGTCGCATCGATCAGCGCCGTTGCATCGATCAGGGACCTCGAGGTCTCGTTCGCCACGGACGCCGGCCCGGTCCGGGCGGTCGCAGGCGTGAGCCTCGAGGTCCAGCCGGGTGAGGTGCTCGCCGTGGTCGGCGAGTCGGGCTCGGGCAAGACCGTCACCGCCAAGACGATCCTCGGGCTCCTGCCCGAGACGGCGACGACCAGCGGTGCCGTCGTGCTCACCGGCAGGGACGGCGCGACCACGGACGTGATCTCGGTGTCGGCGGCCCGGCTGCGCCAGGTGCGCGGACGCGACGTGGCGATGGTGTTCCAGGAGCCGTCGAGCGTGCTCAACCCTGTGTACACGGTGGGCTGGCAGATCGCCGAGGGCATCCGCGCCCACGGCGAGGTCTCCCGCAGGGAGGCGCGCCGGCGGGCGATCGAGGTGCTCGGCACCGTGGGCATCCCCGACCCCGAGCACCGTGTGGACCACTACCCGCACCAGTTCTCGGGCGGGCAGAAGCAGCGCATCGTCATCGCGATGGCACTGGTCCTGGGGCCGAACCTCATCGTCGCCGACGAGCCCACCACGGCTCTCGACGTCACCGTCCAGGCCGAGATCCTCGACCTGTTGCGCCGCCTGCGCGACGAGACGGGCGCGGCCATCGTGCTCATCACGCACAACATGGGCGTCGTGGCCGACCTGGCCGACCGGGTCGCCGTGATGTATCAGGGCGAGCTCGTGGAGCAGGCGACCGTCGGCGATCTGTTCGCGGACCCGCAGGCCGAGTACACGAAGGCGCTGCTCAAGGCCGTGCCGCGCGTCGGGGAGGGCACCGCCCGCGCCGCCGAGCGCGCGGCCGCCCGGCCCGAGGGATGGGAGTCCACCGAGCCGGTGGTGCGCGCCGAGGGGCTCACGATCACCTACCCCGGCCGGTTCCGGCAGCCGGCGTTCACCGCGGTGGACGGCGTGACCCTCGCGATCCGACCCGGCGAGGTGCTGGGGCTCGTGGGGGAGTCCGGCTCCGGCAAGACGACGATCGCCCGGGCGATCGCGGGCCTGACGCCGGTGAACGACGGCTCGCTGCGGGTGCTCGGCACCGAGATGCGCGGCGCCAAGGAGCGGGGTCTCAAGGTGATGCGCCCGCGGCTGGGGTTCGTCTTCCAGGATCCGGCCACATCGTTCAACCCGCTGCTGACCATCGCCGAGTGCGTGGCCGAGCCCCTGGTGGTGCACGGGCGGTTCCGCAACCCCGAGGCCGCGCGCGGGCGGGTCGACGAGCTGCTCGAGGCGGTGCAGCTGCCGCGCAGCTACGGCGACCGCTTCCCCCACGAGCTGTCCGGCGGGCAGCGGCAGCGTGCGTCGCTGGCGCGCGGCCTGGCGCTCGACCCGGAGCTGCTCATCGCGGACGAGCCGACGTCGGCCCTCGACGTGTCGGTGCAGGCCCGCGTGCTGGAGCTGTTCGCCGAGCTGCAGAAGGAGCTCGGATTCGCGTGCCTGTTCGTCTCGCACGACCTGGCCGTCGTGGACCGGCTCGCGGACCGGATCGCGGTGCTCTACCGCGGGCGGCTCGTGGAGGAGGGCACCGGCGAGCAGGTGCTGGGCAACCCCCGCGAGGAGTACACCCAGCAGCTCCTGGCCTCCCTCCCGGTGCCCGACCCGGCGGCGCAGGCCGAGCACCGGGAAGCGCTGCGGGCGTTGCGGGTGGGCTGAGTGGTGGAGGCGCTGTTCATCCTCGTGCCCGCCGTTCTGGCCCTGGTCGGGGTGCTGATGGTGGTGGGCGCGATCCGTGAGGTCGCGGGCGTGCGCTCGCTCGAACGGTCCGGCCAGGAGACCAGGGGCCGGGTGATCGCGAGCCACGTCAAGCACTCGAGCAACGGTTCGGGGAACAGCCGGTCGGTCAGCTCCCGGCTGGTCGAGACGGTCGAGTTCCCACGCTCGACGGGCGTCGGGTCCGCGCGGTGCCCGCCTACTCGGACGTCGGGATGCTCGACCGCGCCGACATGGACGTGCGCGTGCTCTACGACCCCGAGCGGCCCGAGCGCTTCATCGCGCCGAAGGGCCCGCGGATGGGCACCGGCGCGGCGTTCGGGCGCATCGTGTTCGCGCTCGTGTTCCTCGCGTTCGTGGCCGGGTTCGTGGCGTTATCGCAGAGTATGTTCAGCGCCTCCCCGTTCTGACCTCCCCGTTCTGACCTCCCCGTTCTGACCTCCCCGTTCTGACCTCCCCGTTCTGACCTCCCCGTTCTGACCTCCCGGATCTGAGCGCCTCAGGCCGGCCTGCCCTCACGGGTGGGCCGGCCTGTGGTGCGTCCGGGACCAATGTGAGCCTGCGACCAGCAACGACGCCACGGTGACACCAGAATGACGCCGCACCTCTTGCGGTGACACCATGATGGTGTCATAGTGGCGTCATGGACCTGACCCGATACGTCGACGAGCTGCACCGCCAGCTCGCCACCGCCGCCGCTGCGGGCGGTGACGACGCCCGCGAGCTTGCCGAACGTCTGACCGCCCCGCTCGATGCCGCAGCCCGCCTCGTCCTCCTCGACGCGCTCTCCGACGCGGCGGGGGAGATCACCGCCGACCTGGCTCCCGGGTCCGTGGACGTGCGCCTGCGCGGCGGCGCCCCCGAGTTCGTCGTCGCTCTGCCCCGTGCCCCCGCCGCCCCTGCCCTGCGGGAGGAGCCCGTCGTGCCCGCCGCGGCGCCGGCCACGGCGGAGCCGCAGGCCTCGTCCGGCCTGGACGCCGAGGGGGGCGCCACCACCCGCACCACACTGCGCCTGCCCGACCACCTCAAGACGCAGGCCGAGGTCGCCGCCGCGCGAGACGGCGTCTCGGTCAACACCTGGCTCGTGCGGGCGGTCGCCGCGGCGCTCGAGCAGCCCGCGGGCCGCCCGGTCGCGCAGTCCCGCCCTGAGCAGCACGGCACCGGCCGCGTTACCGGCTGGGTGCGCTGACCACCGTCGGTGGAGCTTGTCGAAACCAGGTCTCGGCACGCTCGACCGGCGAACCGAACCCCCCCCGACACCAGTCCGACACCACTGATGGAGCCCCGCCATGCCCACTTTCCCCGCACCCCGTCCCGTCCCGGTCGTCGTGGACGTGCCCTTCGCCAACCTGCAGGTCGTCGCCGGGGAGCGTGACGACGTCGTCGTCACCGTGCTGCCCACCGAACCCGGGAAGTCCGGCAGCGTCCGGGCCGCCGAGGAGGTCCGCGTCGAGCGGGACGGCGACGCGGTCACGATCACCTACCCGGGATCCTGGAAGCAGTGGGTCCTCCCGTTCGCCGCAGGCACCGCCAACATCACCGTCGAGCTGCCCGCGGGGTCCGACCTCCGCGGCAAGTCCGGCTCGCTCTACACCGAGGGGCCGCTCGGCGCCGTCGACATGACGCTCTCCGCCGGGAACGTGCGGGTCGAGGACGTCGACCGGCTCGACCTCAAGGTCTCCGCCGGCTCTGTCGCCGCGCGCCGGGTGGCGGGGGCCCTGGACGTGAAGGTGAGCGCCGGCTCGGTGGTCATCGACGAGGTGGCCGGCAGCGGCACGGTCCGGGCGAGCAACGGCACCACCACCGTCGGCTCCGTCACCGGGTCCCTCGAGGTGCATGGGGCGCACGCCGACATCGCCGTGAGCCGCGTGCGCGGCACCCTCACCGTGAAGTCCGCCCATGCCGGGATCCGGGTCAACAACCTCGAGTCCGGCAGCGCCACCCTCACGACCTCCTTCGGCTCGATCGAGGTGGGCGTGCCCGTGGGCACCGCCGCCTACCTCGACGTCGCGTCGGAGCACGGCACCGTCCGCAACCGGCTGACCCCCACCGAGGGGCCGGTCGAGGACGAGGCCACCGCCGAGATCCACGCCAGCACCGGCTACGGCGACGTCATCGTCCGCCGTCCCTGAACCGCACTGATGAAACGGAGAATCGCCATGACCACCGACAAGGCCCTCGAACCCGCGATCCGGGTGCAGGGCATCGAGAAGTCTTTCGACGACCTGCATGTGCTGCGGGGGGTCGACCTCGAGGTGAAGGCCGGGAGCATCTTCGCGCTGCTCGGCTCGAACGGAGCGGGCAAGACCACCCTGGTGAAGATCCTGTCGACGCTGCTGAAGCCCGACGCGGGCACCGCCACGGTGCACGGTTTCGACGTGGCCGCGAAGCCCGGCGACGTGCGTGAGTCGATCAGCCTCACGGGCCAGTTCGCTGCGGTCGACGAGGTCCTCACGGGCAGGGAGAACCTTGTTCTCATCGCCCGGCTGCGGCACCTGAAGGACCCGGGCAAGATCGCCGACGACCTGCTCGCGCGCTTCTCGCTCACTGAGGCGGGGGGCCGCAGGGCGGCGACGTACTCGGGCGGCATGCGCCGCCGGCTGGATATCGCGATGAGCTTGATCGGCGACCCGCCGGTCATCTTCCTCGACGAGCCCACCACCGGGCTGGACCCGCAGGCGCGGATCGAGGTGTGGCAGACCGTCAAGCGGCTCGCCCAGGGTGGCACCACGGTGCTGCTGACCACCCAATACCTCGACGAGGCCGAGCAGCTCGCCGACCGGATCGCGATCCTGCACCGGGGCACGATCATCCAGAACGGCACCCTCGCCGAGCTCAAGCAGCTCCTGCCGCCCGCCAAGGTCGAGTACGTCGAGAAGCAGCCGTCTCTCGAGGACGTCTTCCTCGCGCTCGTCGGCGAGACGGGCATCTCTGACGACGACCGCACCGGCGGCGTCGTCCCGGCTGGAAAGGAATCCCGATGACCACCGCCGTCCTCAGCGACACCCGCGTCCTCACCGGTCGCTCGCTGCGCCACATCCTGCGTAGCCCCGACACGATCATCACCACCGCGATCACCCCGATCGCCCTGATGCTGCTGTTCGTCTACGTGCTGGGGGGCGCGATCAACACCGGGTCCAGCGAGTCGTACGTCAACTACATGCTGCCCGGCATCCTGCTCATCACGATCGCGATGGGCACGTCGTACACGTCCTACCGGCTGTTCCTCGACGTGCAGGGTGGCATCTTCGAGCGCTTCCAGTCCATGCCGATCGCGAGGTCGAGCGCCCTGTGGGCGCACGTGCTCACGTCGCTGGTCGCAAACCTGGTCTCGGTCGCGATCGTGGTCGGCGTCGCGCTGGTCATGGGCTTCCGCACCGGGGCGTCCGTGGGCGGCTGGCTCGCGGTGGCCGGGATCCTGGTCCTGTTCACCCTCACGCTCACCTGGCTCGCGGTGATCGCCGGGCTCTCGGCGAAGTCGGTCGACGGCGCGAGCGCATTCAGCTACCCGCTGATCTTCCTGCCGTTCATCAGCTCGGCGTTCGTGCCCACCGAGACGATGCCCGGCCCGGTCGCCTGGTTCGCCGAGAACCAGCCCGTGACGTCCATCGTGGACACCGTCCGCGCCCTGTTCGCCCAGCAGCCGGTGGGCGACGACATCTGGGTCGCCCTGGCGTGGCTCGTCGGGATCCTGGCGGTGGCGTACGGCGTCGCGATCGCCCGCTACCGCGCCAAGATTCGCTGAGCGCGCCCTGCATGATCGTGTTGTGGGCGTGATTTCGGGGACTATTCGCGACCGAATAGTCCCCGAAATCACGCCCACAACACGATCAGAGACCGAGGGCGGCCTTCCACGCCTCCGGGAGGAGGGCGTAGCCGACGAACGCGACGACGTCGAGCAGGGTGTGCGCGATGACGAGCGGCACCACCCGGTGCCGCCCCCACCTGCTGGTGTAGAACCACGAGAAGACGACGCCCATCACGACGTTGCCGAGGAACGGGCCGATGCCCTGGTACAGGTGGTACGAGCCGCGCAGCAGCGAGCTGGCGACGATGAACCACAGCCGGGACCAGCCGAGGTCGCGCGTGCGCTCGTGCAGGTAGGCGACCGCGATCACCTCCTCGAGCAGCCCGTTCTGCAGGGCGGCGAGGATCAGCACGGGCACCGTCCACCAGTGCTCGGCGAGCGCGCTGGCCTGCACGGACACGGTGATCCCGAGCGCCCGCCCGAGCAGGTAGAACGCCAGCCCGGGGATGCCGATGGCGGCGGCGAGGCCGAACCCCCACGCGACGTCGCGCCCGGGCCGGGCGCCGGCCAGCCCCCAGTCGAGGCCGATCCGCCGGCGCGTGCCGGTCCACGTGGCCGTCGCGCGTCCGCTGAGCAGGTACAGGGCCAGCGCGACGGGCACGAGGGCGAAGCCGATGCTCAGCAGTTGGTACACGAGGTCGAGCAGCGAGCGCTCGGACTGGCTGGCGTTGAGGGTGGCGGACTGCTCCGCCAGCGGGGTGTCCGCCGTGAGCCGCGCGACGATGTTGACCAGCGCGTACACGCCGCTCTGGCCCAGGCTCAGGCCCAGCACGATCCAGATCTCCGCCGTGGTGCGGCGGCGGGCGGCGGGCGTGGTCGCAGGCGCGACGGGGGCGGGGAGCGCGGGGTGCGGCACGGTCACGCGCCCCAGCGTAGGCCGCGCCGCGCCCTGGGAACGGCAACCTAGGCACCACCTCGAGGCGGTCACCGGGCGGGGCGCAGGTGGCCCCGAGGTGGTGCCGGGCAGGGATCATCCGTCCTGACGGGGCGGGCGACCCGGACGCCGCGTGGGGGCCGCGTCGCGCGGCAGCCGCCCGGCGTCCTTCAACGCCCGGCGCAGCAGCAGGTCGATCTGCGCGTTGACGCTGCGCAGGTCGTCGGCCGCCCACCGGGCGAGCGCGTCGTGGATCGCCGGGTCGAGCCGCAGCAGCACCTGCTTGCGGGTGGGCCGGGCGGTGCGCCCGGAACCCGGGGGCGCCGTCTCGTCACCGGGTCCGGTGCCGGCGGGCGTCACTGGTACAGCGAGCCCGCGTTGACGACGGGCGTCGCCCGGCTCTCGCCGCACAGCACCACCAGCAGGTTGGAGACCATCGTGGCTCGCCGCTCGTCGTCGAGCGTGACGATGCCGTCCGCCTCGAGCCGGCCGAGCGCGTCCTCGACCATCGACACCGCGCCGTCGACGATGCGGGACCGGGCCGCGATGATCGCGCCCGCCTGCTGGCGCTGCAGCATGGCCTGGGCGATCTCGGGGGCGTAGGCGAGGTTGGAGATGCGGGCCTCGACGACCTCGACGCCGGCGACGGTGACCCGCGCCGCGACCTCCGCTGCGATCTCCTCGGACACGAGCTCCGTGGCCCCGCGCAGTGACTCGACGTCGTCGCCGCCGTCGTACGGGTGGGACATGGCGACGTGGCGCAGCGCGGACTCCGCCTGCACCGAGACGAAGTCGTCGTAGTCCTCCACGGCGAAGCTTGCCCTGGCTGTGTCGGCCACCTGCCAGACGACGATGGCGGCGATGTTGATCGGGTTGCCGTCCGCGTCGTTGACCTTGAGCTCGCTGGTCTCGAAGTTGCGCACGCGCACGGACACCCGGCGGCTGGTGGTCAGCGGCACGGTGACGACGAGTCCCGTACGCCGGATCGTGCCCAGGTAGCGGCCGAAGAGCTGCACGACGAGTGTCCGGCCGGGGCTGATGACGCCCACCCCGGTGAGCAGCAGGATGCCGACCAGGATGGCGACGATGCCGAGGACGACCCCCGCAGGGCTTCCCGTCGTCATCGTGAGGATGCCGCCGAGCACGAGCACCACCGTCAGGAGCACGGCGAGAAGTGCGCCGCCGGCGCCGAGCGACCAGGCCGCGCGCTCCTCGACGTCGACCCGGGTGCCGTCGTGGCCGACGGGTCGGCCGGCGGGCGCGCCTCCGGTGGTGGCCTGCGTCGGGGGAGGTGCGTCCGTCATCGTGTGCTCCTGGGTCGGTCCGGTTGATGCGATATCAAAGTGATATCACATTAATCTCGCCGTGCGCCAGGCGCACCGGGGTCTTGCCGGACGCCTCGCAACGTGCCAAGATCGCAAACAGGTTTGCCACACAAACTCCTTTGCGAGGTATCGATGACCGCTATCCCCGACCGACCCGACGACGCCGAGCTGGCCGCGGCCGACTCGCTCCGCCTCATCCGCGAGCAGCAGGACCGCGCCCGCTCGGCCCTCGAGCCGGACGGCCGTGCGCTCTACGGCGCGTGGGGCGCCGCGTGGCTCGCGGGCTACCTGGTGCTGTGGACCAGCGCGCGGGGGCGCGAGCAGCCCGAGGCATGGGCGTACTGGGTCTTCGCGGGCGCCATCGCGGCCGCCGTCGTCTTCACGATGGTGCACACCATCAGCCGGACGGCGGGCGTGCGCGGCGTCTCGGCCCGCGCCGGGGCGATGTACGGCTGGTCGTGGATGCTCGGCTTCCTCACCTTCAGTGTCTTCCTCGGCGGGCTGGCCCGGGCCGGCGCGGACGCGGAGGTCATGGCACTGGCCAGCAACGGCGGGGCCTGCCTCGTCGTCGGGCTGCTCTACCTGGGCGGGGGCGCGGCGTTCGGCGACCGGAGCCTGTTCGTGCTCGGCGCGTGGATCCTCCTCGTCGCGGGGGCCGCGACGCTCGTCGGCCTGCCCGGCACCTACCTCGTGATGGCGCTCGCGGGCGGCGGCGGGTTCCTCGTGATGGCGGGCATCGAGCACCTGCGCCTCGCCCGCCGGCGGCGCCGCTCCGGTGAGGAGGCGCGCCGTGCCTGACGCCCTCGACCCAGTCATCCACGCCCCCGCGCGGTTGCGCGTCGTCGCGACGCTCGCGGCGCTCGGCGCCGGCGACGAGCTGAGCTTCCCCAAGCTGCAGAAGCTGCTCGACATGACCGCCGGCAACCTGTCCACCCACCTGCGCAAGCTCGAGGACGCCGGCTACGTCCGCGTCACCAAGACCCACGAGGGCCGCACCCCAGCGACGTACCTCGCGCTCACCCCCCACGGGCGGCGCGCGTTCGAGGACTACACCGAGGCCCTCACCGGCCTCCTGAGAGGAGCCGGATCATGACCCGCACCCGACCACCTGAACGCGTCCCCGCCCCGGCGGGCGCGCGGAGCCTGGAGCGCGCGCCCGCCGTCGTCGCCGTGGACCGTGCGAGCCGCCGCTTCGGCGACGTCGTCGCGCTCGACGACGTGAGCCTCGACGTCGGGCCCGGCGAGCTCGTGGGGCTGCTCGGGCCCAACGGCGCCGGGAAGTCCACGCTGCTGTCGCTGATCAGCGGCCAACGGCGGCCCGACTCCGGGACGGTGCGCCTGCTGGGCGGCGACCCGCGCGACGCGGCCAGCCGGCGTGGCCTCGGCATCACCCCGCAGGAGACGGGGCTACCTGCGACCCTGCGGGTCCGGGAGGTGGTCGACTTCGTCGGCGGCCACTTCGCCGACCCTGTGCCGACCGGCGAGCTGCTGGAGCAGTTCGGCCTCGCCGACCTGGCCCGGCGCCAGACGGGCGCGCTGTCCGGGGGGCAGAAGCGGCGCCTGGCCGTCGCGCTGTCCCTGGTCGGGCGGCCGAAGGTCGTGCTGCTCGACGAGCCGACCACCGGCCTCGACGTCGGCGCCCGTCAGGCCCTGTGGGACGCGATCCGCGTCTACCACGCCGGCGGCGGCACGGTGCTGCTCACCAGCCACTACCTCGAGGAGGTGCAGGCGCTCGCGCAGCGCGTCGTCGTCATCGACCGCGGCGTGGTGCGGGCCGACGACAGCCTCGACGCCATCCTGAGCCGCGTGGGGCTGCGGCGGGTCCTGGTGCGCTCGTCGGTGGAGCTCGCCGGGTGGCCGGGCGTCGTGCGGGCCGAGCGGCTCGACGACGGGCAGCAGGAGCTGTATACCGCGGACGCGGACGCGCTGGTGCGCGACATCGTCCGGGCGGACGTCGAGTTCGCCGACCTCCAGATCCGGGGCGCGAGCCTCGAGGAGGCCTTCGAGGAGATGGTGGCAATGGGGGCGGACCGATGAGCACCACGACTCGCGCGACCAGGAGCACGACGCCGGCGCCCACGGGTGGGCCGGGCGTGCTGCAGCTGACGTGGCTGCACCTGCGCTACCAGTTCCTCGAGACCGTGCGGGTGCCGATCGCGGTGCTCGGCAACATGCTCTTCCCGGCGCTGGCGATGTTCTTCTTCGTCGTGCCGCAGCGCGACGTGGCGCAGAACCCGCTGTGGGCCACGATGTCCGTCGCGAGCCTCGGGCTGTTCGCTGTCTGCTCCGCGAGCCTGTTCACCTACGGGCTCGGCGTGGCCGAGGATCGGCAGCTCCCTTTCGATCCGTTCCTGCGCTCCCTGCCCGCCGGCCCGGGGCCGCGGATGGTGGCGCGGATCGGCAACGGCGCGATCTTCGCGCTGTTCGGCCTGGTGCCCCTGATCCTCATCGGCTGGCTGTTCACCGCCGCGACCGTCACGTGGGGGCAGCTGCTGGCCGGGGTCGGCACCACACTTCTGGTCTCCGTGCCGTTCGTTCTGTTGGGCATGGCGGTGGGGTACTCGCTGTCCGCCAAGGCGGCGCTGCCGGTGGTGCAGGTGATCCTGTTCCCGCTGTCGTTCGCGGGCGGGCTGTTCCTGCCGCCGCAGATGTTCCCGCCGTGGCTCGACGCGATCTCGCAGGCCACGCCGACCAGGGCCGGTCGTGACCTGCTGGTGCAGGCCCTCACCGGGGAGCCCGCCTACCCGTTGGCGTGGCTCGTGCTGCTCGGCTGGACGGCGCTGTTCGCCGCACTCGCCGTGTGGGCCTACCGCCGCGACGAGGGGCGCCGCTTCCGCTGACCCCGACGCTGTGCTGTGGGACGGCGACATGCTCGTTCGGTTCCAGTCGCCCACGCCGGGGAAGCGCGGCGTGCACACCGGCGTCTTCGGGCTCACGAACGTCCTCGAGCACGGCGGCCGGCTGACGCCGGAGGAGCACGCTGGGCGTTCTGACCTGTGCGTTGTGGGCGTGAGATCGGGGACTATCGGACCTCGGATAGTCCCCGATCTCACGCCCANCATGCGCCCCGTTCTGTGCGTTGTGGCCGCAATATCTGGACCCCCCGCCCTTTGGCCATCCCCCCCCCCCACGCCCACAACGTCCGACGGAGGTCAGGCGGCGCGGCGGAGGCGGAGCGAGTTGCCGACCACGATGACGGACGACGCGGCCATGGCCGCCCCAGCGATCATCGGGTTGAGCAGGCCCGTCGCGGCGAGCGGGATCGCCGCCACGTTGTACGCGAACGCCCAGAACAGGTTCTGCTTGATCACGCGCAGCGTGTGCCGGGACAGGCGGACGGCGGCCGGGGCGGAGCGCAGGTCGCCGCGGACCAGCGTGATGTCGCTCGCCTCGATCGCGACGTCGGTGCCCGTGCCCATGGCCAGCCCCAGGTCGGCGGTGGCGAGGGCGGCGGCGTCGTTCACGCCGTCGCCGACCATTGCGACCACGCGGCCCTCGCCCTGCAGCCGGGCCACGACGGCCGCCTTGTCCTGCGGCAGCACGCGGGCGATCACGTCGTCGGGCGCGATCCCGACCTCGTGGGCTGCGACCCGGGCCGCGCCCGCGCCGTCGCCGGTGAGGAGCATGGGCCGCAGGCCGAGGTCGCGCAGCTCGGCCACCGCGCGGGCAGACGTCGCCTTGACCGGGTCGCGCAGCACGACCACGCCGCGGGCGGCGCCGTCCCAGGCGACGACGACCGCGCTCGCCCCGGTCACCTCGGCCTCGTCGAACGCCGCGGCGAGGTCGTCTCCCAGCGTGACGCCCTGGCCGGCGAGCCACGACGGCTGTCCGACCAGCACGCGCCGCGCGTTCAGGCCGCCGTCGGCGGCGAGGCCGGCCAGCCCCGAGTGCGCGCGGCGCACCACGGCCCGGACGCCGCCGCCCGGCGCGGACTCGAAGTCGAACGCCTGCAGCGACCCGATCGTCACGCCGTCCGCGCCGACGTCGCCCCCGCCCGACGAGTTGTCAGGGCCAGGAGCACCGGAACCTGCGTGTGGTCCTGACAGCTCGGAGGCGGCGTCGGCGATCGCGCGGGCGATGGGGTGCTCGCTCAGCGACTCGACGGCACCGGCGTAGGCCAGCACCTCCCGCTCCCGCGAGTTGTCAGGGCCAGGACCATGAATGCGTGCGCCTGGCCCTGACAACTCCGGGGTGACGACGCGCTCCACCGCCATGCGGCCCTCGGTGACGGTGCCGGTCTTGTCGAGCACCACCGTGTCGACGCGGCGCGTGGACTCCAGGATCTCCGGCCCCTTGATGAGGATGCCGAGCTGTGCGCCCCGGCCGGTGCCGACCAGGAGGGCAGTCGGGGTCGCCAGCCCGAGGGCGCACGGGCACGCGATGATGAGCACGGCCACGGCGGCGGTGAAGGCGAACTGGGCGTCGGCGCCCGCGAGCAGCCAGACCACCAGCGTGAGCACCGACAGCCCCAGCACGACCGGCACGAAGACGGCCGAGATCCGGTCCGCCAGTCGCGCGACCGGTGCCTTGCCCGTCTGCGCCCGCGTGACGAGCCGGCCGATCTGGGCGAGCGTCGTCTCCTCGCCCACGCGGGTGGCGCGCACCAGCAGGTGACCCGACGTGTTGACGGTCGCGCCGGTCACGGCGTCCCCGGGGCCGACGTCCGCGGGCACGGGCTCGCCCGTGAGCAGCGACGTGTCGAGCGCGCTCGCGCCCTCGACCACCTCGCCGTCGGTGGCGACCTTCTCGCCCGGACGCACCACGAACACGTCGCCGACGGCCAGCTCGGCCACCGGTACGCGCTCGGTGAGGCGGGCGCCGTCCGGCCCGACGGCGGGCGTGCCGTCCGCGGCCAGGCGCACCCGCTCGGCGTCCTTGGCGCCGAGCTCCAGCAGCGCGCGCAGCGCGTCGCCCGCGCGGCGGCGGGAGCGGTGCTCGGCGTACCGGCCGGCGAGGAGGAACGTCGTGACGACGGCCGCGACCTCGAAGTACAGCTCGGGCGCGCCCTCGGCCGCCGACGGCAGCAGCGACGGCCGCATCCGCATCCCCAACTCGCCGGTGCCCCCAAGCGTCAGCGCCCACAGCGACCACAGGGATGCGGCGATCACGCCGAGCGAGACCAGCGTGTCCATCGTCGACGCGCCGTGCCGGGCGGCGCGCGCCGCCGCCGTGTGGAACGGCCATGCGCCCCACGCCACCACCGGCAGCGCCAGCGCCGCGACCACCCACTGCCAGCCCGTGAACTGCAGCGCGGGGATCATCGACAGCGCCACGACGGGCACGGTGAGCACGGCCGACGCGCGCAGCCGGCGCAGCAGGTCCGTGCCGCGGGCGTCCCCGCGGGTCGAGCTCGTCGGAACCGTGGTCTCGACAGGCTCGACCGACGGGGTCGGCTCGACCGACGGGGTGGTCTCGACCGACGGGGTGCGCTTCGGGGCGACGTCGCGCCGCGCGGTGACGCTGGCGCCGTAGCCGGCCTTCTCGACGGCCTCGACGAGCGCGTCGTCGTCGACGGGGGCGGTGAGCTCGACGTGCGCGCTCTCCAGCGGCAGGTTCACGGTGGCCGTGACGCCGTCGACGCGGTTGAGCCGCTTCTCGACGCGGGCCACGCACGACGCGCAGGTCATGCCCTCGATCGCGAGGTCGACCTCGAGGATCGATGCCGGGGGAGTATCGGCGGCGTCCGGGCGGGACGTCTCAGTGGGGGTGGTCATGGGTGACTCCTGGGGATTCCGGGTCGGAGGTCACCCGCGACGGCCCGGGGTGGCGGGGTCGCGGTGGGGGCGCCGGTCGGGTGGACGTCGGCGCGGCGCGGAGGGCCTGGGTCGCGGGCGCTCGCACGAGCGCGGGCGACGGTTCGGCAGGCGGTCCGCGGGGCGGTGCGCTCAGGCGCGGGGCGGGACGGACAGGTCGTACGTCTTCGTGGCGGGCGTCCTGGCGGGCTCGGCGGAGGCCGCGCCGGTGCCGCAGCCGCACGCGCAGTCGTGCGCCTCCTGGCGCGCGGGGGCCTGGGCGGCCTGCTGCGCGGCGAGCGCGTCGTTCTGCACGGCGACCGACGCGACGGCGTACCCGGCCTCGTCGACGGCCTCGCGCAGCGCGGCCTCGTCGAGGGGGGCGTCGGAGAAGACGGCGACGTCGGAGGTGCCGCCGGCGTGCAGCTCGACGCTGACGTCCTCGACGCCTGCGACGGCCGAGAGGTCCTTGGTGACGTGCGCGACGCAGTTGCCGCAGGTCATGCCGGTGATGCCCAGGGTGGTGACGGTGCTCATGGTGCTCCTTCGCAATGAGTGGATCGAGTGGGTCGAGCGGATCAGCTACGCACGAGGCGGCCGATGGCGTCGGCGGCCTCCTTGACCTTGGCGGCGCCCTCCGCCTCGGACGAGCGGGCGGCGTCGACGACGCAGTGGCTCAGGTGGTCCTCGACGAGGCCGATGGAGACGGCCTGCAGGGCCTTGGTCACCGCGGACACCTGGGTGAGGATGTCGATGCAGTAGACGTCCTCGTCGATCATGCGCGCGATCCCGCGGACCTGGCCCTCGATGCGACGCATGCGCTTGAGGTAGGCCTCCTTGTCGGAGGCATAACCGTGCGGCCCGTCGTGCTGGTGCGAGCTGTGCGCCGGGGCGTCGGCGGGTGCGGTGGTGTCGGTCATGAGCTCCACGATACCCCTAGGGGGTAAGGTGTCAAGCGATGCCGGGGCCCCGGCGACCTCGCAGGGCACGTCTCGCTCATCGCGTCGACATCCTCTTCGAGTCCGACGTGCTCTTCGAGTCCGACGTGCTCTTCGAGTCCGACGTGCTCTTCGAGTCCGACGTGCTCGTCGAGATCGAGGCGTACGCCGTCCTCGACTGACCGGGTGGCCGGGGGGATCAGGTGATGCGGAAGGGCGCGACCCGGCCGTCGAGACCGCATGCTCGGTCAGGCGCGGGCGCGGTCATGCGCGGGCTCGGACGGAACGGGCTCGGCGTCGACGGCGATGCGCAGCGCCGCGACCAGGTCGCGGTACAGCTCGTCCGAGGCGTGGAGCTCCTCGTGGGTGCCGCCCGCACGGATGCGCCCGCCCTCCATGACGAGGATCCGGTCCGCGTCGAGCACGGTGGACAGCCGGTGGGCCACCGTGACGACCGCGCCGTGCCGGGTGTGGGCGCGGATCGCGTCGTGGATCGCGGCCTCCGTCAGGCCGTCCACCTGCGACGTCGCCTCGTCCAGCAGCAGCACCTCCGGCTCCTTGAGCAACGCGCGGGCGAGGGCGATCCGCTGCCGCTGCCCGCCCGAGACGGCGGACGACACGAGGGACGTGTCCAGCCCGTCGGGCAGCGCCTCCAGGTCGTCGGCGAGTCGCACGGCCCGCAGCACCTCCTGCACCCGCTCCGGGGTGGCGTCCGGGCGGCTGAACAGCAGGTTCTCCCGGATGGTGCCGGGCACCACGGGCGTCTCCTGCTCCACGTACGCGAACCGGGCCCGGACGTCCGCGTGGCCCAGGTCCCGGTACGGCACGCCGTCCAGCCGGATCTCGCCCCCGGACGGCTCGATGAACCGCAGCAGCAGCGACAGCAGGGTCGTCTTGCCTGCGCCCGACGGCCCGACGAGCGCGACGTGCCCGCGGCGCGGCACCTCGAGCGAGACGTCGTGCACCACCGGTATGTCGTCCGCGTAGCCGGCGGTGACGCTGTCGAGCACGAGGACGGGCCCGGTGGCGTCGGCCGGCGCGGGCCGCTCCGGGGCGGCGGGGCGCGCGACGTCGTCCGGCTCCTCGAGCTCCATCGTCTCGACCTCGCGGATGCGCTCCGCGGCGGCCAGGCCGGACTGGAGGGTGGTGAACGCCTGGGTCAGCTCGGAGATCGGGCCCACGATGTTGAAGGCGTAGAGCAGGAAGGCGACCAGGCTCGAGACCGCGAGCAGGTCCTCCGACACCCGCCACGCGCCCAGGCCCAGGATGACGATGATCGCGAGCTGGATCCCGCCCCAGGAGACCGTCCACGCGACGGCCTCGATGCGCACCGCCGCCACGGCGTGCTTCCGTGCCTCCCGGGCGTCGTCGAGGATCTTGCGCCCTTGTCGCTCCTCGGCGCCGCTCGCCTTCACCGTGCGCACGGCGCGCACCGCGCCTTCGACGGCGCCACCGAGGCGGCCGACCGCCTCCTGGGTGCGGTGCTGCGCCTTGCCGATGCCGGGCAGCAGGAGACCCATCGCGACCGCGACGACCACGATCGCCACGACGGTGGAGCCGAGCAGCGTGAGGTCGAGCACCGCCATGAGGACGAGCGTGCCGACCAGGGAGATGAACCCGTTCACGAGGCTGACCAGGCTGTTCGACGTCGCCTCGCGCAGCAGCAGCGTGTCGGACGTGACCCGCGTGACCAGCTCTCCGGCCGGCTTCGAGGTGACGGCGCCCACCCGGGCCCGCAGGTAGCGCCGCACGATCGACTCGCGGGCCTCGTAGACGACGTCCTCGGCGAGGCGGCCGAGCAGGATCCACTGGAACAGCGCCACCACCGACCCGACGATCATCAGGACGACGAGCCAGGCGACCGGCCCGCCCATCGAGGTGCCCGTGGACAGCGTGTCGAGCACCCACTTGGTGACCATCGGGGTGGCGAGGCTCATCGCGGTGGCCAGCAGGCCGAGCGCGAGGCCGAGCGCCAGGGTGCGGCGGTGCGGGCGCACGAACCCGAGCAGGATGCGCAGGCGCTCGCGGCCGGTCTTCTCGGGTGCCCTGGTGGCGGGGGTGTCGCCCGGCGTGCCGGAGGCCGGGGGAGAGGTCGCGGGGTCGGTGGCGGTCACGCTGTCAACCATGGTTGACGCTCCTCGGTTCGTCAACCCTTGTTGACGGATGAGTGGGGGCCTAATGCTCCCCAGAGTGGAACACGACTGTTCCAACATGGTCAAGCATTCATCCAGAATTCGGGTGTAGCGTTCCCGCCATGACGGAGGTGCAGGACACGGAGACCGGGGCCCGGGCGCGGACCCGGCGGGCCATCGTCGAGGCGGCGGTGGCGCAGCTCGCCCGCGACGCCGGTGTGTCGCTCGGCCAGATCGCCGACGCCGCGGGGGTGGGCCGCACCACCCTGCACCGGTACTTCCCCGAGCGGTCCGACCTGCTCGAGGCCGTCGCGACGGAGACCGCCGTCCGCCTGGACGAGGTTTACGTGCGCGCGCGGCTCGAGGACGGCACCGCCCGCGAGGCGCTGCGCCGGCTGTGCCCGGAATACCTCCAGCTGGGCGACCTGCTCACGCTGCTGTTCACGGAGGTCGTCCCGGACTCGGCGCTCGAGGGCGACGGTGGGAGCGACGGCGAGGATCCGCTCGCGGCGCTCGTCGCGCGGGGGCACGCCGACGGGAGCATCGACCCCGAGCTCAGCGCGCACTGGGTGGTCGGCACCCTCTGGTCGCAGCTCTACCTGGCGTGGGAGACCCTCCGTGAGGGGCAGGAGTCGCGACACGACGTCGTCCAGCAGCTGATGCGCACGGTCGGCAAGGCCATCGCCCCCTGAGTCCGAAGGCGTCCTCACCCCACGCGGCCGTACCCAGGGGCGGCGCTACCTCACGCGGTCGCCGCGGCGGCCGCCTTCGCTCCGGCGGGCAGGGCATCGAGGATGCGGTTCACGGCGTCGTCGTCGTGCGCGGCGGAGACGAACCAGGCCTCGAAGACCGACGGCGGCAGGTTCACGCCCGCGTCGAGCAGGGCGTGGAACAGGGCGCGGTAGCGGAAGATCTCCTGGGCCTGCGCCCGGGCATAGTCCCGCACGCCGTGCTCGGCCGCGTCCGGCCCGAAGAACGCCGAGAACAGCGAGCCCGCCCGCTGGACGCGATGCGGCACGCCCTCGGCCGACAGCGCGTCGCCGAGCGCCGACGCCAGCGTGTCCGCGACGGCGTCGACGCGGGCGTACACGGCGTCGTCCGCCAGGCGCAGCGTGGTCAGGCCGGCCGCCACCGCCACCGGGTTCCCGGACAGCGTGCCCGCCTGGTACACCGGCCCCGTCGGGGCGAGCTGGTCCATGATCGACGCCGGTCCGCCCAGCGCGGCCACCGGCATCCCGCCTCCCACGACCTTGCCGAAGGTCAGCAGGTCGGGCTCGTAGCCCTCGCCGCCAGCCGTGCTGCCCGTGCGGATCGACTCGTTCTCCAGCCCCCACCAGCCGGACGGACCGACGCGGAAGCCGGTGAGCACCTCGTCCATGACGAAAAGCGCGCCGTGCTCGCGGGTGATGCGACGCAGGCCCGCGTTGAAGCCCTCGGCCGGCGGCACCACGCCCATGTTGGCGGGGCTCGCCTCGGTGATGACGGCGGCGATGCGCGGGCCGTGCTGCGCGAACGCGGCCTCGACGGCGGCCAGGTCGTTGTACGGCAGCACGAGCGTCTCGGCCGCGGACGCCTCCGTGACCCCGGCGGTGCCCGGCATGGCGAGCGTCGCGACGCCCGACCCGGCCTCGGCCAGCAGCGCGTCGACGTGCCCGTGGTAGCAGCCGGCGAACTTCACGATCAGCGGCCGCCCGGTGACGCCGCGCGCGAGCCGCACCGCCGTCATCGTCGCCTCGGTGCCCGTGGACACCAGGCGCACGCGCTCCGCGACGGGCACCCGCCGGCGGATCTCCTCCGCGAGCTCCACCTCGGCCACCGTCGGTGCCCCGAACGACAGGCCGCGCGCCGCGGCGTCCTGCACCGCGGCGACCACCTCGGGGTGCGCGTGCCCCAGCAGCGCCGGGCCCCACGAGCACACCAGGTCCACGTACTCGCGGCCGGCCACGTCCGTGACGTACGGGCCGCGCGCCGAGGCGAGGAACCGCGGGTCGCCGCCCACCGCCCCGTACGCCCGCACCGGGGAGTTCACGCCGCCGGGGATCGCCGTCTGCGCGCGCAGGAATGCCGCGTGGTTGCTCCGTGCTGAGCCTGTCGAAGTGTCGGCCTGGGGCGTGGCGTCCACCATCGCCGTCTCGATCTGGCCGAAGCCTGCCGTGTCCGTCATCGTGGTCCTTCCGAAAGAGTGTGTCGTGGGCGGGCCAGCGCGCTCAGCGCAGCCAGCCGGCGATCTCGGTGGCCCAGTACGTCAGCACGACGTCGGCCCCGGCCCGCTTGATCGCGGTGACCGACTCGAGCACGGCCCCCTTGCGGTCGATCCAGCCGTTCGCGGCGGCCGCCTCGATCATCGCGTACTCGCCGCTGACCTGGTACGCCGCCACCGGCACGTCGGAACGATCTGCGACGCCGCGCAGCACGTCGAGCGACGTGCCGGCCGGCTTGACCATCACCATGTCGGCGCCCTCGGCCAGGTCGAGGTCGGCCTCGCGCAGCCCCTCGCGGGAGTTGGCCGCGTCCATCTGGTACGTGCGGCGGTCGCCCTGCAGGGCGCTGTCGACGGCGTCGCGGAACGGGCCGTAGAACGCGCTCGCGTACTTGGCGCTGTAGGCGAGGATGCTCACCTGCTCGAAGCCGGCGTCGTCGAGCGCGTCCCGGATGACGGCGACCTGCCCGTCCATCATGCCGCTCGGCGCCACGACCTCCGCGCCCGCCCGGGCCTGCGCGACGGCCGTCGACGCGTACCGGTCGAGCGTCGCGTCGTTGTCCACGATCTGCTCGCCGGCCGGGCCGGCCGTGAGGACCCCGCAGTGCCCGTGGTCCGTGAACTCGTCCAGGCACGTGTCGGCCATGACGACGGGGCCGACGGTCGGTCTCGTCGGGCCCCGTCCGGAGGTTTCGACAGGCTCAACCACCGCGGCCTCGACCTCCGCGACGGCCTCCCGGGCGATCCGGATGCCGCGCTGCAGCACACCGTCGGGGGCGTCGGCCTGCGTGCCGGTCGCGTTGCGCTCGGCGGGGATGCCGAAGAGCATGACGCCGCCCAGCCTGGCGCGGGCCGCGTCCGCCACGGCGTCGCGCAGCGAGGCCTCGGTGTGCTGCACCTGGCCAGGCATGGACGGGATCGGCGCGGGCGCGTCGAGACCCTCCTTGACGAAGAGCGGCAGCACGAGGTCGGCCGCGTGCAGGCGGGTCTCGGCGGCCAGCCGCCGCATGCGCGGCGTGGTGCGCAGGCGGCGGGGTCGGTAGACGATGCCCGAGGTGCTCACGGGGTCTCCTTGGTGACGGTCGATGCGGGGTTCTGGAGGGCGGTGGCGACGGCCGCGGCGAGCGCGTCGTCGGTGGGGCGGGCGGCGACGGCGGCGACGCGCAGGCCGGCGGCGCGGGCGGCGGCGGCGGACGGCGCTCCGATGGCGACCATCGCCGTCCCGGTGCCCGCCTGGGCGGCGATCTCCCGCGCGACGGAACCGGAGGCGACCACCACGAGGTCGAAGCCGCCGGTCCGGGCGCGGGTCGCGACGTCTTCGGGCAGATCGTGGCGCACCGTGCGGTACGCCGTCACGACGTCCGGCGCCCAGCCGCGGGCGGCGAGCCCGTCGGCAAGCGTCGGGCGGGCGAGGTCGCCGAGGGGGAGCAGCACGCCCGGCGCCCGGGCGGGCGCCGGCGCGAGGTCGGCATCCGGGAAGGCGGCGACGATCCCGGCCGCCGTCGCGTCGTCCGCCGCGGGGAGGAGGTCGACGCGCACGCCGGCCGACTCCAGGGCCTGGCGCGTCGCGGGCCCGACGGCGGCCCACCGGGCCGGGGCAGCCGAGAGGTCGACGCCGGCGCGGGCGGCGGCGTCGGTCAGCGCGTCGACCGCGTTGACGCTGGTCACGACGACCCACGCGTGCTCGCCCCGGGAGGCGCGTCGGACGGCGTCGTCCAGCGGGGCGAGGTCGTGCGCCGGGGCCCGCTCGATCACCGGGGCCACCACGACGTCGTGTCCGGCGGCGCGTAGGCGCGCGACCAGCCCGGCCGCGCGCTCGGGCGCCCGCGCCACCAGCACCGCCGTCGGGCGAGGCTCTGCGGTCACGAGCCCTCCGGGTCGTCGGTGCCGGTGGGGGCGCGCAGCGGGGCGACGTCGGCGCGCGAGGCGACGTCCTCCGGCGCGTGTGGGGCGTCCTCGCCGCCGACGAGGGGGGCGAGCCGCGCCGCGCCGTCGGCGAGCAGCGCCTCGGCGACGCGGACGCCCAGGCCCGTCGCGGCCTCGTCCTGCGCCGTTGCGTCGTGCGGTCCGCCCGCGTCTGCGGCGAGTGCCGCCGCGGCGCTGTGGGTCACCTGCTCCGTGCCGTCCACGCGCGCGACCACCGCGGTGAGCTGCAGCTCGCCGGCCTCGATCCGGGCGTACGCGCCGACGGGCGCGGCGCAGCCGGCCTCGAGCCGCGCGAGCACGGCCCGCTCGGCCAGCACGCACAGCCGGGTGGGGCGGTGGTCGAGCGCGGCGAACGCGTCGCCCAGCGCCGACCCGGCGGCCAGGTCGGCGGTGCGTGCCTCGATGGCCAGCGCGCCCTGCCCGGGGGCGGGGGCGACGACCATCGGGTCGAGCAGCTGAGACACCACCGACGTTCGGCCCAGGCGGGACAGCCCGGCGAACGCGAGGACGACGGCGTCGAGGTCGGCGTCCGGCCCGAGGGCGCGCGCCAGGCGGGTCTCGACGTTGCCGCGGATGTCCACGAGCTCGAGGTCGAGGCGCGCGGCCTTGATCTGTGCGGCCCGGCGCGGGGAGCCGGTGCCGACGCGGGCGCCGCGGGGCAGGGTGTCGAGCGTGAGCCCGTCGCGCGCGCACAGGGCGTCGCGCGGGTCCTCGCGCTCCGGGGTGACGACGGTGAGCTCCGCCGGCTGCGCGGTGGGCAGGTCCTTGAGGGAGTGCACGGCGACGTCGCAACGCCCGTCGAGCAGCGCCTCGCGCAACGCGGTCACGAACACGCCCGTGCCGCCGAGGGACGCCAGGGAGCCGGTCTTCACGTCCCCCTCGGTGCGCACGCGCTCGAGCTCCACCGGCCGCCCGAGCAGCTCCTCCAGGCGGCGTGCCACCCGGCCGGACTGCGTCGTGGCGAGGGCGCTGCCGCGGGTGCCGAGACGCAGCGGGGCGGGGTCGGGACGGGGGGTGCTCACCCCTCCAGTGTCGCGCAGCGGCCCGCCCCGTGGACAACCCCGGGCCGCCACGGGGGCCGATCTCACACCGTTCTGCCCGACGTCCTGACGCGAGGTCATGACAGTGCGTCATCACCCGCCGAGGTAGTCCCGAATTCCGCGAGGTAGTCCCAAATTCCGCGAGGTATTTCAAAATCTGCCGAGGTAGTTCGATTCTGCGCGAGGTAGCGCACTACCTCGCGGAAGTTCGAACTACCTCGGCAGATTTTGAACTACCTCGCGGAATTCGGGACTACCTCGCCGTCAAAGGGCGGCGACGGCGGCCTGGGCGTGCGTGACGATCGCCGCGAGGCCGGTGCCGGCCACCCAGCCACCGGCGACGGCGAGGCCGGGGGTGTGCCCGACGGCGGCGCCGAACGCCGCGACGTCGGCGCGGTAGGCGGGCGTGGGCGGGGGGAGGGAGCCGTCCCAGCGTTGCAGCAGGTGGTCGCGCACGCGGTCGGTGACGTCGACGCCGAGAAGCGCGGTCGCGTCGCGGGCGGCCTCGTCGGCCGTGGGCTGGTCGGTCGGGGTGCCGATGCGGCCGTACGAGAGGCGCACGACGTGGACCCCGGGCCCCACGGCGGCGCGGACGCGGTCGGCGAGCCACGGCCACTTGGCCGTGGAGTGCGTGAGCGCCTTGGCCCGCACGTCGCCGGCGCCACCGTCGTCCGTGTCGGGGGCCACGAGCAGCCCCGAGCCGCGGGGTGCGTCGTCGAGCTCGGGCGCCTCGAGCAGCAGGGTCGCGAGCCAGATGTCGGCGCCGCGCTCGGGCGTCGGCACCACCGGGCCGCCGGCGTCGCGCGGACCGTTGGGGGAGGCGACCCACGGCACGAGCAGGGGCGCGACCGTCGGCGTCGTCACGACCAGCCTCGGCGCGCGCACCGTCGCGCCGGAGTCCGTCGTCACCTGCCATTCGCCCCCGGGGCTACCGGAGCGACCCGTGCGCACCACGCCGACCACCCGCTGCCCCACGCGGACGGCGGCGTGGATGGGCCCGGTCGCGTCGCTCAGGGGCGAGTCGGTGAACTCCTCGGCGCTCGCGGCGATCTCGCCGGCGAGGGCCTCGACCAGCGCGTGCATGCCGCCGTCGATGCCGCGCACGGCGGAGCCGGCGGGCGCGGCCGCCCGCAGCGCTCCCACGGCGAGCGAGAGCGACCCGGTGCGGGCGAACGCGTCGAGCAGGCCTGGTGCGACGGCGTCGACGTCGAGCCGGTCCAGCGGGGCGGAGTGCACGCCAGCGGCGACGGGCCCCACCAGCCGCTCGGTCACCCGGCGCCCGAGGCGGGAGTGCACCAGCGAGCCCAGGTCGGACGGGTCCGCCACGAACCGCGGCAGCACCCGGTCGAGCGCGGCACGCGCGACGCCGGGCCACCCGATCGCGCGACGCACGTCGGGCGCCCACGGCACGGACGGGATGCCGAGCACGCCCGCGGCGGGCAGCGGGAAGGCGCGCCCCGCCGCGTACCCCCAGGCGGACAGCGGCGCCGGGCTCACGACGTCCAGCCCCAGCTCGTCCGCCAGGTCGGTGACCGCCGTGCCGCGCGCCGCGAACGACTCCGCGCCGAGGTCGAGCCGCAGCCGGGGGAGCGACGGGAAGGCGCCGCCGCGCACGGGGCCGCCCACGCGGTCCGCCGCCTCGAGCAGCACCACCTGCAGCCCGCGCTGGGCGAGCGTGCGCGCCGCGACGAGCCCGCCGACACCGCCGCCCACGACCACCGCGTCGACGCGCTCCGCCGCACGGGCCGCCGGTGCGTCGGTCGCCGGGGCGCCGAGCGGCGGGAGCGGGGTCACAGCGAGTGCACCAGCTCGACGACGCGGGTCAGCACGGTGGGATCGGTGTCGGGCGGGACGCCGTGGCCGAGGTTCACGACGTGCCCTGGCGCCGCAGCGCCCCGGGCGACGACGTCGCGCACGTGCGCCTCGAGGACCGGCCACGGGGCGCCGAGCAGCGCGGGGTCGATGTTGCCCTGCACGGGGACGGGGCCACGGGGGCCGCCGGCCAGCAGCGCGGCGGCCTCGTCGAGCGGGGTGCGGTAGTCGACGCCGACGGTCGGGTGCGTGATGCCGGCGTCCTCCAGCACGTCTCGCATGGCGGGCAGCAGGTGCGCGGTGCCGGTGCCGAAGTGGATGCCCGGCACCCCGATGCGGGAGGGAGTGCCGTCGTCGGCGGCCGTGCGCAGGTCGGCGACGCGCGCCAGCGCCCGGGTGGACGACGGCGCCACGTGCGCCACGTAGTCCGCGAGCGCCAGCGACCCGGCCCAGGAGTCGAAGAGCTGCACGGCCGACGCGCCCGCCAGCACCTGCGCCCGTAGGAACCGGCCCGTGAGGTCGGCGGTCCACGCCGTGAGCCGGGCCCACGTCTCGGGGTCGGCGTGCATGAGCGTGCGGGCGGCGAGGTGGTCGCGCGACGGGCGGCCCTCCACCAGGTAGGCCGCGAGCGTGAACGGCGCGCCGCCGAAGCCGAGCAGCGGCACGTCGCCGAGCTCAGCCACGGTGAGCCGCACGGCCTCGGCGATCGGCGCGAGCGCGGCGTCGTCGAGCGTGCGCTCCGTGAGCCGGGCGACGTCCTCGGCCGTGCGGTACGGCTGGTCCATGACCGGCCCGACGCCGGACTTGATGTCGACATCGACGCCCGCCAGCTTCAGCGGCACCACGATGTCGCTGAAGAAGACGGCGGCGTCCACGTGGTGGCGGCGCACGGGCTGGAGGGTGATTTCTGCCGCGAGCTGTGGCCGGAGGCAGGACTCGAGCATCCCTACCCCCTGACGGACCTCGCGGTACTCCGGCAGCGACCGGCCGGCCTGCCGCATGAACCACACGGGGGTCACGTCCGGACGTTCGCCCTGCAGGGCCTGCACCAACGGGGAGCGGAGGGTCCGGCCGTCGACCAGCGGGTGGTCGGCGGGTAGGAGGCTCGGCTCGGACGGGATCGTGGGGGATGTCACGGTCAATGATTCTGCCCCGCCCCGCCCATCCTCTTAAAGTGGGAGCACTGTGGTTCTCCTCTCTCTCACCGCCTCGCACCGCGAGCTGGACCTCGATGCGCTCGAGCGGCTGTCCACCGGCGCGGGCTCCCTCGGGCGTGCCGTCGTCGGGGCCTGCGGCCCCGTGCAGGGCTCGGTGGTCATCTCCACCTGCAACCGGTTCGAGCTCTACCTGGACGTCGACGCGCCGGTGCACGGCGACTCCGTCCGGCACGCCACCGGCCACGTGGCCGCGCTGGTGGCGCAGAGCTCGGGGGTGACGCAAGACGTCGCGGCGGACTCGTTCACGGTCCGCACCGGCTCCGAGGTCACCGAGCACCTCTTCACCGTCGCCGCGGGGCTGGACTCCATGGTCGTGGGCGAGCGGGAGATCGCGGGCCAGGTGAAGCGGGCGCTCGCCGAGGCGCGCACCGACGGCACCACGTCCAAGACCCTCGAGCTGCTGTTCCAGACGGCGTCGCGCACGTCCAAGCGGGTGGGCACGCGGACGGCGCTCGGCGCGGCGGGGCGCTCCGTCGTCGCCCTCGGCCTCGACCTCGCCCGTCGCGATCTCCCGCCCGCCCGCGGCGACTCCACGCCCGGCGCGTCGTGGCGCGATGTCCGCGTGGTCCTCATCGGCACGGGCTCGTACGCGGGGGCGTCGGTGGCGGCCCTGCGGGCCCGCGGGTGCGACGACGTGCGGGTCTACTCACAGTCCGGCCGCGCGGAGGACTTCGCCCGGGGGCACGACGTCGAGCCGGTGGACGACCTGGTGACGGCGCTCGCGGACGCCGACCTCGTGGTGTCGTGCTCGGGCGCGCGCGGACGCCGCGGCCCCGCCCCGGCGGTGGCCGAGCCCGTCGGGACCTCGGCCGAGGCCTCCCTGGAGTACGTGCTCGACGCCGCCGCCGTGGTGCGCGCCCGCGAGCGTGCCGCGGCCGCCGCAGGCGACCCTTCGACAGGCTCAGGACGGCGCGAGGAGATGGCGCCCCTGGTCGTGCTCGACCTGGCGCTGCACCGCGACGTCGACCCCGGCGTGGCGGACGTCGAGGGCGTGCTGCTGTACGACCTGAGCACGCTGAAGGCGCACGCCCCCGCCACCGCCGCGGACGTCGTCGACCGAGCGCGGCGCATCGTGGACAACGCGGCCGCCGACTTCGAGGAGACGCGCCTGGGCCGGGCGGCGGACGCCGCGGTCGTAGCGCTCTTCGACGCCGCGGAGGTGCGGGTGCGCCGGGAGGTGGACGCCGCCGTGGATCGGCTGGCCACCGAGCTGGCCTCGCGGGGCGAGGCGCCCGACGAGTCCGACGTCGACGCCATCGCGCGCGGCGTCCGCAAGCGGGTGCACTCCGCCCTGCACGAGCGGATCGTTGCCGTGCGCGCCGACGCGCTGGCCCGGGCCCGGGCACAGGAGGCTGCGGTCGTGGCGGGCGCCGAGGGCCTGGTCACGGACGTGGAGCAGGTCGCCGGGCGCTGACCGGCGTCGCCCCCGTCCCGCCGCGGCGCGGACCGCGAGGACCGCCCGGCTGTCGCGAACCTCCCACGGGGACCGGTTCGCCGGATGCAGGCCCAGATCACCCCGTTTCGACGCGCGCGTCCGGCATGTCGGCACTAACGTGCCGAACGGGGCCAACGGCCCGCCACAAGCCGGCCGTCGACGGTTGGGCCCGCCTCGAAAGGACGCGTGAGATGGATACGTTCTGGGACTTCTTCTGGTACCTCGTCTGGATCTTCCTGTTCGTCGCCTACCTCATCGTGCTCTTCCAGATCCTGACGGACCTGTTCCGGGATCGGGAGCTGTCCGGCTGGTGGAAGGCGCTGTGGGTGATCTTCCTGATCTTCGTGCCGCTGCTCACGTCGCTGGTGTACCTGATCGCCCGCGGGCGGGGCATGTCGGAGCGCCAGCTCGAGGCGGTGAAGGCTGCGAAGCAGAGCACGGACGCGTACATCCAGTCGGTCGCAGGGTCCCCGGCCGACCACATCGCGTCGGCCAAGAAGCTGCTCGACGAGGGCACGATCACGCCCGAGGAGTACGAGCGGCTGAAGGCCAAGGCCCTCTCCTGACCCCGGCGGATCGCGGTCGCTACGCTCGGCAGCCATGACCTCGGACGGCGCGACCTCGGACGGCGCGACCTCGGACGGCGCGACCTCGGACGGCGCGACCTCGGGCGGCGCGACCTCGGGCGGCGCGACCTCGGGCGGCGCGACGCTCGCCCCCACGACCCGGGCCACGCGCCTCGGCGTGATCGACATCGGCTCCAACACGGTGCACCTGCTGATCATGGATCCCCGCCACGGGGTGCGGCCCGTGCCGCACGCGTCGCGCAAGATCGCGGTGCGGCTGATGCGCTACCTCGACGCCGACGGCGCGGTGGTGCCCGAGGGACGGCTGGCACTGCTCACGGCGGTCGACGACGTGATGACGCTCGCCCGGGAGTCCGCCGTCGACGAGCTGCTCCCCATGGCCACGTCCGCGCTGCGCGACGCCTCCAACGGCGCCGAGGTGCTGGCCGCGATCTCGCAGCGCGTGGGGCGCGAGGTGCAGGTGCTGTCCGGCGAGGACGAGGCCCGGCTGACGTTCCTCGCCGCCCGGCGCTGGCACGGCTGGGCCGCCGGCCGGCTGCTTGTGCTCGACATCGGCGGCGGGTCGCTGGAGATCGCCACCGGCGTCGACGAGACACCCGACCTCGCCACGTCCGTCCCCCTCGGCGCCGGACGCAGCACGCGCGTCTTCCTGCCCGACGACCCGCCCGCCCCCGCGCAGGTGCAGGCGCTGCGCGAGCACACCCGGGCCACGCTGGGACCCGTCGTCGAACGCCTCGCCACCCTGCCGCCGCCCGACCACGTGGTGGCGACGTCCAAGACCTTCCGGTCGTTGGCGCGGCTCGCCGGCATGCAGGTGGAGGCGGTGGGCCCGGACGACCGCTGGCGGATGCGCCTGGCGCAGCTCGCCGACTGGGTGCCGCGCCTCGCCCGTATCCCCGCCGACGGGCGCACCGCGCTGCCCGGTGTCACGCCCGAGCGCACCTACCAGATCGTGGGCGGGGCGGTCGTGGCCGAGGAGACCATGCGGGCGCTCGGCGTCGACGAGGTCGAGATCTGCCCGTGGGCGCTGCGCGAGGGCGCGGTGCTGCAGCGGCTCGACCGGATGTAGAACCCTCGCCGGTTGAGCTTGTCGAAACCGGGGACGTGGTCTCGACAAGCTCGGCCGGCGACAGGAGGAATCACCACGAAGCGTGGTCCGTGCCCCACGGGCGGGCCGGGAACGCGTAGTCGTCGACGCCCGGGAGGGCGGGACGAGCGGAGGTGACGCAGGGCCGGCGCCCGTGGCTCACGACGGCGTCGCCGCCCGGCGCCGCCGGCGCCGGGTGGGCGTGGTCGCGGCCGCCGGCGTCGAGCAGCCACGCCGCGGTGCGGGCCAGCGCCGCCGAGACGTCCCGGCCCTGCCCGTCACGGCCACGGGCGGCGAGCGCGTCCACGATCCCGGCCGCGAGGAGGTAGCCCGTCGCGTGGTCCAGCGCCTGCGCGGGGAGCGCGCCCGGTGTGTCGCCGTCCGGCGACTCGGTCATCGCGATGCCCGACGCCGCCTGCACGATCGAGTCGAAGCCGCGCCGGTGCGCCCACGGGCCGTCGTCGCCCCACGCGCAGACGCGCGCGGCCACGGCCCCGGGCGGCGGGCGGAGCCCGTACCGGTCGAGTGCGCCCGGGCGGTAGCCGGTCACGAGCACGTCCGCGTCGTCCAGCAACGCCTGCGCTCGGGAGAGGTCGCCGGCGTCGTGCAGGTCGAGCAGGGTGGTGCGCTTGCCCTGCCCGACGTCGAGGTGCTGGTGCCGGATCTCCGCCGGCACGGGCGGGTCCACGCGCAGCACGTCGGCGCCGAGCGCCGCGAGCGCGCGGGTGGCGACCGGGCCGGCGATGACGCGGGTCAGGTCGAGCACCCGCACCCCGGCGAGCGGCGCGGCGCCACCGGCGGGCGGGCGCGGTACCGCAACGGGGCCGGTGCGCGGCTCGACGCGGACGAGCGGCCCGGCGTGCGCCGCCCGGCCCGGTGCGGAGTCGCGCCACTGGGCCTCGTCGCGCACGCGGACGGCGATGGCCCCGGCCGCCGCGGCGTCGTCCTCGAGGGCGGCGGCGGACGCGTCCGCGAGGCGCGCGGCCAGGTCGTCGCGGCCCGCGCCGTCGGGCAGGGCCAGCAGCTGCAGCAGCCGTGCGCGGTGGTGGGGGTAGTTCGCGTGCGTGCGCACCCAGCCGTCACCCGTGCGGAAGAAGCCGGACAGCGCCGCGAAAGACTCCACCGGCCGCCCGTCGAGCCGCAGCAGCCGGTCCGAGCCGAACGACGCCGCGACCCGCGCGGGCGACGGCCCGTGGCGAACCAGGGGCCCGGTAGCCCCCGCCCGCCCCGCGGCCGCGCTCAGGGCGGCCACCGACCCGAGCGCGAGGTCCAGCACCGGCAGCGTCGCTGCGAGCCACGCCTCGCGCTCGCCGTCGAGCGTGCCCGGCTCGCCGCCGGCCCGGCCGGGCGACGTGCCGCCGTCGCCGACCCCCGACTCGTAGTCCGCCACCAGGCGGCGCCACGACTCCATCCCGCCACGGTACCCACGCCGTCCCGTCGAGGTAGTCCCGCATCCCGCGAGGTAGTTCCAAAATCCGCGAGGTAGTTCCAAATCTGCCGAGGTAGTTCGAGTCCGAACGAGGAAGGCGCTACCTCGCAGAAGATCGAACTACCTCGGCAGATTTGGAACTACCTCGCGGATTTTCGGACTACCTCGGCCCGATGGGGCACTACCTCGCGGAGGGGCGACGGCTGCGGGCCGCTAGGATCGCGGGCATGGCCAAGAGCTCTGCGTCCACCCCTGTCCTGCGTCCGTTCGAAGGCCTCCCGGGGGAGGCCGACTGGGTGGCGTTGCGGGAGGTCGTGCCGTCGGCGACGGCGACCGCGCGGACCACGGCGGACCACGGCGGCCGCGACGTCGTCATCACGACCGTCCTGCCCGGGGGCTGGTGTGCGCTGCACCGCGAGGACGGAACGGTGCTGCTGGCGCTGCACGGCATGGGCAGCTCGGACGACCTGAGCCGCGATCTCGCCACCGCCCTGCTCGCCGCGATCGCGGCGGAGCCCGGCACCGGCGTGCTCCCGGAGGAGCTGCCGGCCGCGCAGGACGGCGACCCCCGCCTGCAGGACGTGCTCGACCTCGACGCGCCGTTCGAGGTGACCGTGCACGAGGGTTACGACTACTGGGTCGACGCGGGCACGGACATGACGGACGAGATCCGCGCCTCCCTCGAAGAGGCGGCCGAGGCCTCGATCCCCACGGTCAAGCTCGCGTCGGTCCCGGCGGCGTACTGGTGCCAGATGTCGCGGGAGTTCCTGCGCTGGGCGCGCACGGAGGACGAGGACCGCGTCGTGGACGCCATCGCCCGCCTGCACGCGCGCCGGGAGTCCGGCCTCGCGGGCGGCAAGTTCCTCGGCATGTTCCGCGCCTGCGGGCTGGTCGTGCCGGTCTGGGAGCTGCCGCGCGGCACGCAGGCCGCGGAGCTCGAGGAGCCGGTGGCCGAGCTGGCCCGCAAGATCGACGAGGCGCTCGCAGTCACGGACCCGCTCGACGCGAACGAGCGCCGCGCCCGCGCCGGTATCGTCTCCCGACAGGTGACGCTGCGCTGACGCGGCGGCACCGCACCACCCGGCACACACCCCGGCAAGCTCCCACCCAGGATCCGCCCAGGATCGCTCGCGCCGGCGCAGTGCTCCGCACGATCTTCACGACCCGTCCCGCCCGACACCGTTTCTTGACCCGAGATCGGGCCTTCCGGGGGAGTACAGTTCTTCAGGAAAAGTTTGCTCTTCTGATACCCGGTGATTCCACCAAAGATCACCGCACTTGAGCGCCGGCGGACCAACCACCGTCCGGCAGGACACGGGCTAGGACAACAGGCAGGGAGTCGTGAACACGGACCAGGGGGCGACCCGAACGGGCGCCGACGCGGTGTCCACCAGTCAGGACGAGACCGGCGAGGCGAACAGCGTCGCCGGACGGGGCGACGGAGCTTCCGTCGCCACGAGGGCGGGGGCGCTGCCGGTCGCCAAGACGCCGCGACCACCAGCGGCCCAGGGCCGGCGCAACCCCCAGCGGGTCGCCGTGATCATCCCCGCCAAGGACGAGTCGGCGCGCATCGCGGCGACGGTCCGCTCGGCCCGTGCCATCCCGCACGTCGACCTGGTGCTCGTCGTCGACGACGGGTCCACGGACGACACGCAGCACGTGGCGCGCGACGCCGGTGCCGTCGTCGTACGGCACTCGCACAACCGCGGCAAGGCCGCCGCGATGGAGACCGGTGCGGCCGTGGTCGCGATGCGCGACGCCGACGGGCGCGCCCCGCGCCTCCTGCTCTTCGTGGACGGCGACCTCGGCGACACCGCCGTGAACACCGCCCCGCTCGTCTCCCCGGTGCGTGAGGGCGTCGCGGACCTCGCGATCGCCCTGCTGCCGAAGCAGACCGGTGCCGGCGGCCGCGGCATCGTCGTCGGCACGGCACGCCGCGCCATCCAGCACCTCACCGGGTGGAGCCCCAGCCAGCCGCTGTCCGGCATGCGCTGCCTCACCCGCGAGGCGTTCGAGTCGGCGACGCCGCTCGCGCACGGCTGGGGCGTGGAGACCGGGATGACGATCGACCTGCTGCGCCGGGGGTACGTCGCCGTCGAGGTGCCGTGCGACCTCAAGCACCGCGCGTCGTCCAACGACCTCAAGGGCCAGATGCACCGCGCCGCCCAGTACCGCGACGTCGTCCTCGCCGTGAACGCGCGGCGGGTGCGGGGCGCGGTGGACGCCGTGCGCGGCATCGGCCGTTCGCACGACCACGCCGGATCCTGACCACACCGCTCCTGAGCAGGGCGCACGCACGCCTCCGACCGGCGCTGCGGCGCGCCACGAGGGGTGGTCCGACGGGCCCGGTGCGTCGACACCGTCCCTGGGCGTGACTAGGCTCGGAGAGCCGGCGAGGGCGCGACCGCGCCCACGCCGGCCCCGACGTCCTACCGCTCGACGGAGGCTCAATGGACACGCCAGCTGCCGCTTCGCCCGCACCGGACGGCGCCACGTCGTCGGCCGGTGCATACCTGCTCCTAGGACTGGGAGTGGAGGTGGCCCGAGACCGGGTGCGGGTCGCCCTGGTCGACGCCGCCGGCACGGTCCGGGCCCGGGCCGAGCGCCGCGACGTGCAGCGCACGCCCGTGGCCCGCGCGCGAGCGGCCGCCGTCCTGGCGAGCTCGTGCCGCGAGGACGTGGAGGCGCGACTCGGCCCCGGGAATCCCGTCCAGGTGCGCCAGGCGGTGGCCGCGTTCCCGGCCGTCGTCGGCGCCGACTTCGCCACGGTGCTGCACGTGCCGGGCTACGAGAAGGGCGGCACCGCCCTGCACGACGCGCTCGTGGACGCCCTCGCCTGCCCGGTGTCGCTGGACAACGACGTCAACCTGGCGGCCGTGGCCGAGCAGCACCTCGGGGCGGGGCGGGGCCGGGCGTCGTTCGTGACGGTCGCGTTCGGCGAGGGCTTCGGCGCCGGGATCGTGCTCGACGGGCGCCTCTACCGCGGGGCGACGGGGATCGCGGGCGAGGTCGCGTTCCTGCCGCAACCGGGCCACGCGCTGGGCGAGCAGGTGCTGGGCGACGCCGCCCTCGCCGCCCTGGCCAAGGAGCACGGCCTGCCGGAGGACATCACGGTGCGCGACGTCGTCGACCGGGCCGTGGCGGGGGACGCCGTGGCGGACGAGGTCGCCGCGGAGATGGCACGCCGCATCGCCGTGGTGGTCGCGACGCTGGCGATCGTGCTCGACCCGGAGGTCTTCGTGCTCGTCGACCAGGCCGCGCGCGCGCCCATCGCGGACCGGGTCGTCACCTTTATGCGGGACCGGGTGGCCGTGCTGCCCGCGCGGATCGAGCCGTCGCCGCTCGGCGCGGACGGCGTCGTGCTCGGCGCCGCGTGGGCGGCGAGCCAGGCGCTGCGCGAGGGCGGGGCCGCAGGCCCCGACGCAGGGACGGACGACGGCGCGCCGGCCGGCGACGGGGCGCCGCGGTGAGCGCACCGGCGGCGCCGCCATCCGACCTCACGGACCGCCTCGGGCTCGGCCGCGACGCTCGGGCGATCATCCTCAACGCCGACGACCTGGGCATGTGCCGCGCGGCCAACCGCGCGATCCTGCCGCTGCTGGCGGCGGGCCACCTGGACTCGACGACGGTCATGGTGCCGTGCTCGTGGGCGCCGGACGCCCTGGCCCAGGCTGCGGCCGACCCAAACCTCGACGTCGGCGTCCACCTGGTCCTGACGAGCGAGTGGACCCGCTACCGGTGGCGCCCCCTCACCGGCCTGGGCACGTCGCTGGTGGACGGCGCGGGGTACTTCCCGGCCGCCGTGGACGCGGTCGAGCGCGGGGCGCGCGACGAGGACGTCGCGGCGGAGCTCGCGGCGCAGCTCGACGCCGCGCTCGCGGCGGGGGTGGACGTCAGCCACCTCGACAACCACATGGGGTCCGTCTACGGGCTCGCGACGGGGCGCTCGTTCCTGCCGCAGGTGTTAGCGCTCGCCGCGTCCCGGGGGCTGCCGTTCCGGCTGCCACGCTCCCTGGACGGCCTCGCGGCGACCGGCGCCGACCCGGAGGCACCGGGCTCGCAGAAGATCCTGGACGCCGCGACGTCGGCGGCCGACGCGGCCGGCGTCGTGATCCTCGACCAGCTCTGGACGCACCCGTTCCAGCTCGCGGGGGAGGGTACCCCCGACGAAGAGGGCTACGACGCGGTGAAGGCGGGCTTCCTCGACCTGCTGCGCCGGGCGCGCCCGGGGGTCACGGAGATCTTCCTGCACCCGATGCTGCCCGGGGACGAGCTCACCGACACCGTCGACTACGCGGCGCCCAAGCGCGGATACGAGCTCCGGCTGCTGCGGGACCCCGAGGTCGCGGCGACGATCGAGGCTGAAGGGCTGGTCCGCGTCGGATGGCGCGACCTGCGCGCCGTGCAGCGGGGCGAGCGATGACGCGCCTCGCCGGGGTGCGCGACCGGCGGCTGGTGGGCGCGCCGACGCGCGCGCAGACCATCGCGTACGGGGCGTCGGCGTTCCCCGCCAACCTGCTGCTGCAGACGTTCTCCGCCTTCGTCGTCTACTTCTACGTGGACCACCTCGGCGTGCCCGCGGGGTGGGTCGCGGGGGCGATGGTGGCGCACGGCATCCTCAACGCGCTGCTCAACCCGTTGGTCGGCGCCGCGTCCGACCGGCGCCGCACCCGCTGGGGCCGGCGCGTGCCGTGGATCGGCCTGGGGATCGTGCCGCTGATCGTCGCGTTCGCGCTGGTCTGGATGCCGCCGTCGCTGCCCCCGGCCGGGCTGGTCGTGTGGTTCCTCGTGGTCGTCGCGGTGTACGACGTCGCGTACGTCGCGGTGGTGCTGAACGTCTCCGCGCTCTTCCCGGAGATCTTCCGCACCACGGCGGAGCGGGCGCGCGGCAACTCCCCGCGGCAGCTGTTCGCGCTGGTGGGGATGATCCTCGGCACCGCCGGGGCGCCGCTGTTGTACGACTCGATCGGCTGGGCCGCGATGGCCCTCGTGCTCGCGGTGGTGTGCGCGGGCTTCTTCGCCTGGTCGCTGGTGGGGATGGTCGAGCGGGACGCCGACGAGACGGTCCGGGCCCGCGAGTCCACCGTCGGCCTGCGCGACCAGCTCCGGTACACCTTCGCCAACCGCGCCTTCGTCACCTACGTGCTCGGCTCGCTGATGCTGCAGAGCACGACGGCGATCCTGCTCGCGGGCGTGCCGTTCTACGTGCGGTACACCGTGGGCGGTGGCGAGGCCGATGCCACCCTGCTCCTGGCGCCCATTTTCGTGGTCGCGATCCCCGCGATCTGGGGCTGGTCGTGGGTGGTGCGGCGGGTCGGCCCGCGTACCACGATGCTCCTCGTCGTGGCCGTGTACGGCCTCGCGACCTGCCTGTACCTCGTCCCGACGACGGTACTCGGCGGCGCGGCGGCCGGCCTCGCGGTGGGCCTCGGCGTGGCCGGGCTCATGCAGGTGCTCGAGGTGGCCCTGGGCCAGGTGATCGACGACGACGAGAGCCGTACGGGCCTGCGCCGCGAGGGCATGTACTTCGGCGCCAACGGCTTCGTGGTGCGCGGGTCGGTGGTGGTGCAGGCGGTGGTGCTGGCGGTGGTGCTTGGCGCCAGCGGGTACGTGGAGGGCGCGGACGTGCAGCTGCCGGCGGTCGCGACCGGCATCCGCCTGCTGATCGGCGGGGTGCCGGTGGTGCTGGCCGCCCTGGCGTTCGTCTGCTTCTGGTTCTACCCCCTGCGCGCCGCGGCGCCGGCCGAGCCTGTCGTGGCCGCTGGTTGAGCCTGTCGAAACCCGGCGAGGGTTTCGACAGGCCCGACCATCGGGGTTCGACCCTTCGACAGGCTCAGGACGGCGCAGGCTCAACCAGCGAGGAGCCACACCGTCGTCGCGCCGGGCAGCTCGCCGTCTGCGAGCGGACCGCTGCTCAGCAGCACCTCGCCCTCGGGCAGCGGCACCGCCGCGCTGCCGAAGTTCGTCACGCTGGTCCACCCGTTCGGGCGCCGGAAGGCGAGCACGACGGCCGAGTCGGTGTCGAGCCACTCGAGCTCCTCGCGGGTCTGCAGCCGACGCCGCAGACCGAGGGCCGTGCGGTACAGCTCCAGGGTCGAGCCGTCGACGCCGTCCTGGGTCGACGCCGCGTGCTCGGCGAACCAGGCCGGCTGGGGCAGGTGCGCCGGGCCCTCCCCGAAGCCCAGCGAGGGCCCGTCGGCGGACCAGGGAAGCGGGACGCGGCAACCGTCGCGGCCCAGGTCTACCCCCGGGTTGCGGAAGAACGCCGGGTCCTGCCGCTCGGCGTCCGGGATGTCCGCGACCTCGTGCAGGCCCAGCTCCTCGCCCTGGTAGAGGTAGGACGAGCCGGGCAGGGCGAGCTCGAGCAGCGTCGCCGCCCGGGCCTTCGTCAGCCCGGCCTCGCGGTCGAGCTCCGCCTCGGGGCCGCCCGCGAGCAGCCAGTCGGCGCCGCCCTTGCCGGGCTTGTCGCCGCGGGCCGCCAGGCCGTAGCGCGTGGCGTGCCGCACGACGTCGTGGTTGGAGAACACCCAGGTGGTCGACGACCCGGACACGGCCGCGAGCTCCAGGTTGGCCGTGATGATGCGGCGGAACTGGTCGGCGTCGAAGTCGGCCTCGAGCAGGTCGAAGTTGAACGCCTGCCCGAGGCCCGCCCGGCTCGCGTAGCGGGCGCGGCGCTCCGCGGCGACCCATGCCTCGGCGACCGCCGTGCGGGGCGGGTCGTAGGAGTCGAAGACCTCGCGCCATTCGGCGTAGACGTCGTGCACGTCGTCGCGGTCGAACAGGGGGTGGTTGCCGTCCTGGGGCAGCGCCTCCAGGTCGGCCTGGGACGGCAGGGGCTCGCCGGGCGCGGGGAGATCCTTGGTGAGCATGTGCGCCACGTCGATGCGGAACCCGTCGACGCCGCGGTCGGACCAGAACCGCAGGGTGGCCAGGAAGTCGGCCCGCACCTCCGGGTTGTCCCAGTTGAGGTCCGGCTGCTCGGTCGCGAAGTGGTGGTAGTACCACTGCCCGTCGCCGACGGGCTCCCAGGCCGGGCCGCCGAAGGCGGACGTCCAGTCCGCGGGCGGCAGCTCGCCGTCCTGGCCGAGGCCGTCGCGGAAGATGTAGCGGTCGCGCGCGGGCGACCCCTTCGGCGCGGCGAGGGCCTCGCGGAACCACGCGTGCAGGTCCGACGAGTGGTTCGGCACGATGTCGACGACGACGCGGATCCCGGCGCCGTGCAGCGCCGCCACCATCTCGTCGAAGTCGGCGAGGGTGCCGATCCTCGGGTCCACGTCGCGGTAGTCGGCGACGTCGTACCCGCCGTCGGCGAGCGCGGACGGGTAAAAGGGGCTGAGCCACACGGCGTCGATCCCCAGCGCGGCGAGGTAGTCCACGCGCGAGGTGATGCCGCGCAGGTTGCCGATGCCGTCGCCGTCCGAGTCGGCGAAGCTGCGCGGGTAGATCTGGTAGACGGCGGCCTGACGCCACCAGGTCGCGTCGGAGGCGGCGACGGCAGGGACGTCGAGCAGGTCGGTCATGGGGTGGTTCCTCTCCCGGTGTGGCGGACTGGAGGTGAAGCCGCTACTTTGTTGGCGCAGAAAATCTAACACTAGAATCAACTGCTCGACCATACTGAACCCGAACTGATCCCGAACTGCCCCCGGCGGCATCCGGGGTACGGCGACGACGAACCGGAGCGTAATGACCCACGGTCAGGAGGCCATGCCCTCGACGCACCTGCTGCGACGGCTCAACGCCGAGCGCGTGCTGCAGGAGGTCTGGGGCGGAGAGCCCGTCACGGCCAGCGCCCTCATGGCCGCCACCGGGCTGGCCCGCTCCACCGTCCTCGCCCTGTGCCGGGAGCTCACCGACCGCGGCTGGCTCGTCGAGCTCGACGACGCCCGCGCCGCCGGCGCCTACACCAAGGGCCGCCCGGCGCTGCGGTACGCGTTCCGCCCGGACGCGGCGCTGGTCGTCGGGGTGGACGCCGGGCAGCACCGGGTCTCGGCCGCGGTCGCCGACCTGCACGGGCACGTGGTCGCCGAGGAAGCCGTGCACCTGGACCCGGACAGCGACGCCGGGGGTCGTCGGGCCGCCGTCCTCGGGGCCGTCGACGCGGCCGTCGCGCGTGCCGGCCGCGGCGAGGGCACGGTCATGACCGTCGTGGTCGGCGTGCCCGCGCCCGTGGGGACGACGGGCATGCCGGCGGGGGAGCGCAACCCCTTCTGGGCGCTCATGAACCCGGGGCTGGGCGACCTGTTCGCCTCCCGCGGCTGGGACGTCGTCGTCGAGAACGACGCGAACCTCGCCGCCGTCGCCGAGTCGGAGCACGGGGACGGGGCGGCGGCCTACGCCGCGCTCCTGGTCGGGGAGCGGCTGGGGGCGGGCATCGTGCTCGACGGCGCGCTGCTGCGCGGGCCGCGCGGCGCGATCGGGGAGATGCGGATCCTCGACCTGGTTCAGGGCGTCGGGTCGAGCGACGGGCTCGGCGCGCTCGCCCGGGACGAGGCCCGCCGCGCGGTCACCTCCGGGGAGGCCGCCGGGAGCGCGCTCGCCCGCGTCGCCCCCGAGCAGCTGGACGCGGAGCACGTGCTCGCGGCCGCCGCCGAGGGGGACACCGTCGCCCTGCGCCTCTGCGACCACCTCGCGGACCGGCTGGCCCGGGTCTGCGCCGTCCTGTCGGGGCTGCTGGACCTCGACCGCGTCATCGTCACCGGCGCCATGGCGCCGGCGCTGGGGCCCGTCGTCGAGCGCGCCCGCGCGCTGCTCCCCGTGCACCTGCACCACCCGGCCGTCGAGATCGTGGTCTCCGACCTCGGCCCGGACGTCGTGCGGACCGGCGCCGTCCGCATGGCCGTCGACCACCTCCGCGCGCGCGCCCTCGACCGGGGCCTGCCCGCCGCCGCTGAGGCCTGACCCGGGAGCCTGACCTCGGGCGAGCCGACGACGGGTAGAGTGCCCGGCGCCCCCGACGTCGATGCGTGCGCCGCCGTGCCGCGTGGCGATGCGGCGCCCACGACCCCCTCCGCGCGACGACGCGCCTCCGCCCCGGACCGATCGGAGACTCCGCGTGTCGGACGACCTGCGTGCCTCGCTGCCCGACCCCGCCCCCGAGCCCCTGCGCGTGACCGGCGCGCCCGAGGCCGCCGCCCCAGGGTCGTTCCGGGCCGCGTTCGCCTCGGCGCGGACCCTGCGCACCGAGGTCCTCGCCGGCCTCGTGGTCGGGCTCGCCCTCATCCCGGAGGCGATCGCCTTCTCGATCATCGCGGGTGTCGACCCGCGTATCGGGCTGTTCGCGGCGTTCACGATGGCGGTGACGATCTCGTTCGTCGGCGGCCGACCCGCGATGATCTCCGCCGCCACCGGAGCGATCGCCCTGGTCATCGCGCCCGTCGCGCGCGAGCACGGGCTCGACTACCTCGTCGTCACGGTCATCCTGGGCGGCGTGATCCAGGTGGTCCTGGGGCTGCTGGGCGTGGCCCGGCTCATGCGGTTCATCCCGCGGTCGGTGATGGTCGGCTTCGTCAACGCGCTGGCGATCCTCGTCTTCAGCTCGCAGCTGCCGCACCTGCGGGGCGTGCCGTTCGCGGTGTACCCGATGGTGGTCGCGGGCATCGCGATCATGGTGTTCTTCCCGCGCCTGACGAAGGTCGTGCCGGCACCGCTGGTCGCGATCGTGCTGCTCACGGTGGTCACCGTCACGGCCGCGATCGCCGTCCCGACGGTGGGTGACGAGGGCGCGCTGCCCGAGTCGCTGCCCACGCTCTTCTTCCCCGACGTGCCGCTGAACCTCGAGACGCTGCAGATCATCGCGCCGTACGCCCTCGCGATGGCGCTGGTCGGCCTCATCGAGTCGCTGCTCACGGCCAAGCTGGTCGACGACATCACGGACACCCACTCGAACAAGACCCGCGAGTCCTGGGGGCAGGGCGTCGCCAACGTCGTCACCGGCCTGTTCGGCGGCATGGGCGGCTGTGCCATGATCGGCCAGACGATGATCAACGTGAAGGCGTCCGGCGCCCGCACGCGGCTCTCGACGTTCCTGGCCGGCGTCTTCCTGCTGATCCTCGTGGTCGGGCTCGGGGACGTGGTCGCGATCATCCCGATGGCGGCGCTCGTCGCGGTGATGGTCATGGTGTCGGTCGGGACGTTCGACTGGCACTCGATCCGCCCGTCCACGCTGCGGCGGATGCCGAGATCCGAGACAGCGGTCATGCTGGCGACCGTCGTCGTCACCGTCGCCACCCACAACCTGGCCTACGGCGTGCTCGTCGGTGTCGTGGTGGCGGCGATCCTGTTCGTGCGGCGCGTGTCGCACCTGACGACGGTCACGCGCCTCGATGCGGACGACGCCGACGACGAGCGCGTCTACGCCGTCGACGGTGAGCTCTTCTTCGCCTCGTCCAACGACCTCGTCTACCAGTTCGACTACACGGCAGACCCGCACCGCATCGTCATCGACATGTCGAAAGCACACGTGTGGGACGCCTCGACCGTCGCTGCCCTGGACGCCGTCCAGCACAAGTACGCCGCCCACGGCAAGACCGTGACCTTCCGCGGCCTCGACGCCGACAGCACTGCCCGGCTGTCGCGGCTCGCCGGCCACCTCGGCGCCGGTCACTGACCACGACACCTCCCGACGGGCTCAACCGCCGGGTTCGGTTTCGACGGGCTCGACCAGCGGGCCTGAGGGCCACAGCGCGTGCAGCGCCGCCACCGTGACGAGCGGGACGGTGGGCACGAGCGCGATCACCGCGATGCGGGCGCCGAAGTCGTTCACCGCGGAGCCGGCCACGCAGACGATCCAGATCGCGAGCACGGTGGGGCGCAGCAGGGGCCACGCGTCCTCGGTCCGCGCGAACCAGCGTGGGGTGAACCGGCCCGGCGCGAACAGCAGGAGCGCGCACGCCACCAGCACCAGGAGCGTCAGCCAGACCGGGACGCCGCCGAGGACGGAGCGCGCGGCGTAGCCGGCCTTGCGCGCCAGCGTCTCCCAGGCCTCGCCCTCGACCACCTGGGCGACGAACCGGCCCAGGTGCGAGCGCTCGTCGGCGGGCCGCAGCCAGTCGAGCACCCCGACGACGGCGACCGCGGCCACGCCCGCGGCGGCCACGAGGAAGAACCGGCGCCACGTCAGCCGGGCGCCGGACGCCGCGAGCCCCAGCACGGCGAACGCCGGCACGAGTACCAGGCCGCCCCCGAGGTCGGCGCCGAGGGTGGGCCAGACGTCGACCGCCATCGTCACCACGCCGATCACGCCCACCGCCGCGGCGGCCGCGCCGCGCCGCCCGCGCCGCACCAGCGCCTGCGCGATCGCGGCGGCGACCACGAGCGCGGCCACCGCGTACACGGAGAAGGTGGGGTTGCCGAAGCCGTAGAAGCGCGCCCCGAACGTCGGCGCCGAGCCCAGCGGGCTCGCCCGGTTGAGGGGCGTGCCGATGAAGGCGTCCAGCGTCAGGACGCCGAACGTGATGCCGGCGACGATTCCCGGCCCGAGCCACACGGGCCGTCGGGGCGCGAGCGCGCCGAGCGCCGCCACCACGGCCGTGGCGCCCAGGGTGGACGCGACGAACGCGAGCAAGGGCTGGTCGAACCGCCACCAGCCGCTGAGCGAGACGAGGAACGCCGCCGCGGGAAGCGCGGCGAGCACCAGGGCGGCGCCGCGCGCCCAGGCCCAGAGCATCGGGCGACGGGCGCGGGCGCGCGCCGTCAGCGTCCGCCCAGTCCGTGCCGCCCGCGCGCCGAGCAGCAGGCAGGCCGCGGCGAGGGCGAGCCCGGCGTACAGAGGGACGTCGACGAACGACGTGTACACGGTGCGGCGCACGAGGTCGAGCGACGTGAGGCCGGCGAGCGCCTCGGCGGACGACGTGGCGTCCTGCGGGCGCGGGGACCCCCACGCGAACGGGGTGTCCTGGATCGGTGCCGCCGGGGTGATCCCCGCCGCGCCCAGCACGGTGGCGGGCAGGTCGAGCATGCGCGCCACGCCGTCCGTGCGGGTGGCGGCGCTGGTGAGGTACCGGGGCTGTTCCGGCGCGTGGGCGGTCGGCCGCGCGAGCGCGACGCCGAGCACGGGCCGGGTGCCGGGCGTGCCGGCGAGGTCGACGACCAGTACCGTCGCAGTGGGCGGGGCCGCGTCGAGCACGCGCCCGACGACGTCGTCGACGTCGGCCAGGCGGTCCGCGTGCACCTCCTCCCGCGCCGCGCGGGCCTCGGCGCCGGACAGCCCGGGGTCGACGCCCGAGGGCGTCGCGTCCCCGGCGTCGACCACCGTGACCGGGCAGGCGAACGCGTCGGAGCCCGGGGCGAGGGCGGCGTCGAGGTCGCGGTAGCGGGCGACGTCGCCGCTCGGGTCGGCGAGGGCGACGGCGGCGCCGGGGCCGACGGCCGTGGCGCACCCGGCCGGCGCGAGCTGGGCGCCGAGCGTCCCGAGGCGGGCCTGGTAGGTGGAGCCCCGCTGGAGGTCGACCAGCCTGTCCCAGCCGTCCACCGTGGCGCCGTCCCCGGCGGTGGCGGGCTCCGCCGTCGGGCACTCCCACGACCCGTCGGCTGCCCGCTGGTCGGCCACGTCGGCAAGCGTGCCGGCCGAGAGCGCGAGCCAGCCGCCCACCACGCACCGGGCGGCGGCGCCCGTGGGCTGGGACACGCCGCCGGCGCCCGCACCGTCGGCGAGGAGCCCGTTCAGGGTGGGCGCGCGGCCCTCGGCGACGTCGTCCCACTGCACCCCGGTGGTGCCGACCACGACGAGCGGGCCCTCGGACGCGACGGTGTCTTCCCGCGTGGGCGTGACCTGCGAGCCCGCGTTCGCGGTGTCCGACGCCGGGCGCAGCCCGGCCGCGGAGATCACCGTGGAGGCGAGCAGGAGCACCACGAGCAGCGTGCCGCTCGCCGTCAGGAGCATGGTCGGCATCCGACGGATGCCGGGCTCGCGGGACTCGGGTCCCTCGACCGACCCCGGCTGCGCGCCCGACTGTGCCGCGAGCTCCAGGTGGCCTGCCAGGATCACGGGGACGGACAGGACGAGCACGAGGAACGCGATGGCGATCCCGGAGTCGTTGAGCAGGGTGCCGACGGTGCCGGTCACGACGAGCGCGACGACGAGGCGGCGCAGCAGGGGGTCGCGGCGGTAGGCGGCGGCGAGGCCGCCGAGGCGCGCGCGGTCCGGGTGGAGCGCCGCCCACGCCGCGGCGAGGCACGCGAGGAGCGCGGCGGCCCCGGCCGGGTTCGCGACGGTGGCCCAGGCGCCCGCGGCCTTGCCGGCCAGCACGCCCAGCGCGCGACCGTCCACCACCGATTGCACGAATCCGCCCAGGTGGCTGCTGCCGCCCCCGACGAGCCAGTCCACGGCGGCGATCAGCGCGACGACGAGGACCGTCCCCGCGCCCACCAGCACCGCCCGCCGCCACGTCACCCGCACGCCGGCGATGCCCAGCACCAGCACCGCGAAGCCGGGCACGAGCGCCAGGATCCCGCCGAGGTCGGCGCCGAACGGGGGGAGGCCGTCCACGAGGACCGTCACGACGCCCACCGCGCCCGCCACCCACGCCGCGCGCGACGGCGCCGCGCCGCGGGCCCGCAGGATTGCCGTCAGCCCGGCGGCGAGCACGATCCCGGCCACCGCGTACACGGCGAACACGGTGTTGGAGAAGCCGTAGAAGCGGGCGCCGAGCGAGGGGGCCGGGCCCAGCAGCGACCCCTGCTGCAGGGTGGTGCCCGTGAGGCCGTCGACGGTCAGCACCAGCCAGGTGACGCCCGCGAGGCACGTCGTGAGACGCCAGGGGGACGGCGGCAGGAGCCGGCGCGCGGCCCACGCGATCAGCGCCGCGACGAGGGCGGCCACCGCCAGGGACAGCACGAGCGTCATCACGGGCGAGGGCCATGCCCACCAGCGCGAGAGCGTCGCGAGCGTCGCCGCGACCGGAAGGCTGGACGCGATCACCAGGACGGCAAGCGCGATGCGGCGGCCCGACGGGGTGAGGCCCGGCTTCGCCCGGCCCCGCCGGTGAGCGAGGAGCAGGGCGCCGACCACCGCGATGCCGGACAGCGCGACGAGGCCGATCAGCAGGGGGGACAGGCGTGGCACGGTGTCGGTGAGCACGCTCAGGTACTGGCGGTTCTCCACCGTGCGGGCCACGGGGATGCGCCGGTCGTCGCCGCGTTCCAGCGGAGAGCCGGTGAACGGCGCGAGCGCCTCGGCGAGCGGGTCGCCGGCCTCCTCCGCGTCCCCGACGTCGTCCTCGTCGGACGGGACGGGCGCCGTGCCGGAGAGCGCGCCGCCCGTGACGGTGTCGGCGACGGTCGCGGACAGGTCGGCCAGCACGACGACGCCCACCCACCGCGACGACGTGGAGGAGAGCCAGGTCGCGGAGCCGCCCGGGCGCGTCCAGTCGACCACGACCTGCAGGTCGGACGGCCCGAGCGGCGTGTCCGAGACGCCCGCGACGACGAGCCTGCCCCCGGTCGGCAGCAGGTCCGCGAGGCGGCCCAGCTGGGCGTCGAGCTCCTCGACGGCGGCGCTCCGCTCGCCGGCGGCGTCGGGCAGTACCCCCAGGTCGACGACGGTGGCGGGGCAGGAGGTGAGCTGCTCGGCGGTGAGCTGCCCGGCGTCCGACAGGTAGCGCGGCACCTCGCCGGCGGAGTCGGCGAGGGCGACGGCGGCGCCGGGGCCGACCGCGGTGGCGCACGTGCCGCTGAGGTCGACGAGGTCGCCGAGCGCGCCCGGCTCGGCGGTCGGGGGCACCACCGGGTCGGTGACGGTGAGGGCGGACCAGCCGGGCACCGACACCCGCTCGGCCGTGCCGGCGGTGCTCGCGGGTACGGGCAGCGGGGAGCAGCCCAGCGCGGCGGCGTCCTCGGCGTCCTCCTGGCCGGCCGACTCGTCGGCGGACTCGTCCGCTGGCGCGTCGGCGTCGGCGTCGGGGGTGTCGTTCTCCGCCGCGACCTTGCCGCCGGCGGACACCGACAGCCACGCGTCGAGGGGGCACGTCGGGGTCAGCGTCCGCACCGCGACCGACGCCACCGAGCCGCCGCCGATGAGGCGCCACAGGTTCGGGGTGCGGGCGACGTCCACGTCGGACCACTGCAGCCCGGACACGCCGGCGAGGACCAGCGGGGTGTCGGGCTGGTCGGCCCCGTCCCCGTCCGCGGGCGCCGCCGAGGCCCGTGCGGCGCCGGCGAGCGTCGTGAGCAGCAGGAGCAGCACGGCCGCCACGGCCGCCACGACCAGGACGACGCGGGGGGCTCGGGCGGCCACGGGCGGGCGGGCGGGGCTGATCACGCTGGCCACCCTATGCGGGGCGGTCCTCGTGGCCTCCTCGGGGTCCCGGCCCGACCGGGACGTTCACGCGATCATCCCGTCTTGTGCGCCGGACGCCTGCGGTTGCGCTGCGGGCGGGTCCTCGTGCCTCGGCCCCACCCTCCGCTGCACCTCCGGCGTCAGGGGGTGCGCACCACGAGAGCCCCGGGCTCCACCCAGGTCTCGAACTCGACGGCGCGCCCGAGCGGGTCGCCGTCGGCCTGCGCCTGCTCGCCCTCGTCCACGCGGATGACGGCACGGCGCGCCCGTGTGTGGTCGATACGGCCGATCTTGCCCGGCAGGTCGTTGCGGACGCCGATGCCCTGCGCCACGACCTCGCCCAGGAGCTGCGCCCACCCCGCCAGACCGCCGCGCGTATCGATCGCGGCCACGTCGAGCTCGCCGTCGTCGATGATGGCGTCCGGGAGCAGGGTGAGGCCGCCCGGCAGCCGGCCGCAGTTGCCGACCATGAAGCTGCGCAGCCGGGCCTCCACCGCGTCGCCGTCGTCGAGGCGGATCGTGGCGTGCATCCTGCGCCCGTGCAGGTGCCGCGCCCCCGCGAGGAAGTACGCCACCCAGCCGACCCGGGCCTTGAGCTGGTCGTCCGTGTCCGCGACCATCGCGGCATCGAAACCGAGCCCGGCGATGACGAGGAAGATGTGCGCCCGGTCCGGGTCGTCCGGCGGCTCCTCGTCCGGGGCGTACTCGGCCACGCGCGCCCTGCCGACGTCGATGGCCCGGTCGCTGCCGCCGAGCACGACGGCGAGCGCCTCGGTGACCGACGCCAGCGGTAGGTCGAGGTTGCGGGCCAGCAGGTTGCCGGTCCCGACGGGGATGAGCCCCATGGCGTGCCCGGTCCCGGTGAGCGCCTCGGCGACTGCCCGCACCGTGCCGTCGCCGCCCACGGCGACCACCACGTCCGCCCCGTCGGCGAGCGCCTGCCGCGCCTGGCCCGTGCCCGGGTCCTCCACGGTGGTCTCGTAGAAGAGGGGCGCCGGCAGGGCCGCGTCCCCGCACATGCGCTCGACGACGGCGCGCACCTCCGCGGAGCCTTCCTTGGACGGGTTGATGACCACCGCGAGCCGCATGCCCTGCGACCCGTCCTCCTGCGCGCGCTGCGCGTCCCGCTCGTCGAGGGCGCGCTCGCGCCCCCGCGCCCGCCGCCACCCCACGAGCATCACCGTGAGCGCGACGAGCGCGATCGCCAGCACGACGATCCCCACCACGAGTTCTCCCGGCATGAGCGCCATGAGCGCAACCTACGACGTTTCCCACCCCGCGACCCGCTGAGCCAGACGAGACGTCCGCCACCCCGCGAGGTAGTTCGGAACCCCGCGAGGTAGTTCGGAACCCCGCGAGGTAGTTCGGAACCCCGCGAGGTAGTTCGAAATGGCGCGAGGTAGTTCCGGGTGGTCTCCCCGGGCCGCACGACGCCGGCCGGTTAGGCTGGCGGGCGTGATCGACCTCCGACTCCTCCGCGACAACCCTGACGTCGTCCGCGCCAGCCAGCTGGCCCGTGGCGACGACCCCGCCCTCGTGGACGCGGCGCTCGACGCCGACGCGCGCCGTCGCTCGTCCCTGACCGAGTTCGAGTCGATGCGCGCGGAGCAGAAGGCGCTCGGCAAGCAGGTGGCGAAGGCGCAGGGCGACGAGAAGGCGGAGCTGCTGACGCGCACGAAGCACCTGGCTGAGCAGGTCAAGGCGCGGCAGGCGGAGGCGTCGAGCGCGGAGAAGCACGTCGACGAGCTGCTCTACCGCATCGCCAACGTGGTCGAGGGCGCGCCTCCCGGCGGCGAGGAGGACTTCGACGTCGTCAAGCAGGTCGGCAGCCCGCGCGACTTCGCGGCCGAGGGCTTCACGCCGCGTGACCACCTGGAGCTGGGCGAGGGCCTGGCCGCGATCGACACCGCCCGCGGGGCGAAGGTCTCGGGGTCGCGGTTCTACTTCCTCACCGGCATCGGCGCCCGCCTCGAGCTCGCGATCCTCAACGCCGCGATCGACCAGGCGGTGAGCGCGGGCTTCACGCCGATGATCACCCCGACCCTGGTCAAGCCCGAGACGATGCGCGGCACCGGCTTCCTCGGCAGCCACGCGGACGAGGTGTACCACCTCGAGAAGGACGACCTGTACCTGGTCGGCACCAGCGAGGTGGCGCTCGCGGGCTACCACGCGGACGAGATCCTCGACCTGTCGGCGGGCCCGAAACGGTACGCCGGCTGGAGCGCGTGCTACCGGCGCGAAGCCGGCGCCGCGGGCCGCGACACCCGCGGCATCATCCGCGTGCACCAGTTCCACAAGGTGGAGATGTTCAGCTACTGCCCGCCGGAGGAGGCCGCCGTCGAGCACCAGCGCCTGCTCGCGTGGGAGGAGGCCATGCTCGCCAAGGTCGAGCTTCCCTACCGCGTCATCGACACCGCCGCCGGCGACCTCGGCACGTCGGCCGCCCGCAAGTTCGACTGCGAGGCGTGGCTGCCCACGCAGGAGCGGTTCCTCGAGCTCACCTCGACGTCGAACTGCACCACGTTCCAGGCCCGCCGCCTGGGGGTGCGCGAGCGCACGCCCGACGGCTCCACGCGCCCCGTCGCCACGCTCAACGGCACGCTCGGCACCACCCGGTGGATCGTCGCCATCCTGGAGAACCACCAGCAGCCGGACGGCTCGGTCCGCGTCCCCGAGGGCCTCCGGCCCTACCTGGGCGGCCTCGAGGTCCTCGAACCGGTCGCGCGCTGATGGCGGACGTCCCGGCGGGGGCGCCGCACCTGGTCGCCCTCGACATCGACGGCACGCTGCTCGGGTACGACGGCGGGCTGTCGCCCGCGGTGCACGAGGCGGTTGCGGAGGTCCAGGCGGCCGGGCACCACGTGGTGCTGGCCTCCGGCCGGTCGCTTATCGCGATGATGCCGGTGGCCGAGCTGCTGGGCATCACCACCGGGTGGATGGTGTCCTCCAACGGCGCGGTGACGGTGCGCCTCGACCCGGGCACCCCGCACGGCTGGGCGGTGGACCAGGTCGTGACGTTCGACCCCGAGCCCGCGCTGCGCCTGCTGCGCGAGGAGCTGCCCGACGCCCGGTACGCGGTCGAGGACATCGGCGTGGGATTTCGCATGAACGCGCTGCTGCCCGACGGCGAGCTCGAAGGGGAGCATCAGATCGTGGATTTCGAGCAGCTCTGGGCCCGCGAGGTGACGCGTGTCATCATTCGCGACCCCGAGCGCACCCCCGAGGAGTTCAGCCAGATGGCGGCGCGGATCGGCCTCGGCGACGTCACCTACGCCGTCGGCTGGACGGCGTGGATGGACGTGGCGCCCCGCGGCGTCACCAAGGCGTCCGCTCTGGAACGGCTGCGCGGCAGCCTCGGCGTGGACCCGCGCGCGACCGTCGCCGTCGGCGACGGGCACAACGACGTCGACATGCTGGGCTGGGCCGCGCGCGGCGTCGCGATGGGGCACGCGGACGACCTCGTGCGCGGGGCGGCCGACGAGGTCACCGGCACCGTCGACGAGGACGGCGTCGTCCCCGTGCTGCTCTCCCTGACGCCGAGATAGAGAACCCAGTTCCCCGAGCTTCTCTATCTCGGCGAACTGGGTTCTCTATCTCGGCGGTGTCAGCCGCGGGCGGTGAGGACGATCGGGCCGTCGTCGGTGATGGCGATGGTGTGCTCGCTGTGGGCGCCGCGCGACCCGTCGGCGGCGCGGAGGGTCCAGCCGTCGGGGTCGGTGAAGATCTCGTCGGTGGTCTCGAGGAACCACGGCTCGATGGCGATGACGAGGCCCGCCTTGAGCGGGAAGCCGCGGCCGGCGCGGCCGTCGTTGGGCACGTGCGGGTCGCCGTGCATGGTGCGGCCGACGCCGTGGCCGCCGAAGTCGGTGTTGATCTCGTAGCCGGCGCCGCGGGCGACCTTGGCGATGGCGGCAGAGATGTCGCCGACCTTGTGGCCGACGGTGGCGGCGGCGATGCCCGCCTCCAGCGCCAGCTCGGTGGTCTCGATGAGCTTCGCGTCCGCCGCCGCGCGCTGCGGCGTGGGCGGGGAGCCGACGACGAACGACACGGCCGAGTCGGACACCCAGCCGTCCACCGCCGCGGCGAAGTCGATGCTCAGCAGGTCGCCGTCGCGCAGCGCGTAGTCGTGGGGCAGCCCGTGCAGCACCGCGTCGTTCACCGACGTGCAGATCACCTTGCCGAACGGCATCGCGCCGAACGACGGGTGGTAGTCGATGTAGCAGGACTCGGCGCCGCGGTCGCGGATCATGCGGTGCGCGAGAGCGTCGAGCTCGAGCAGGTTCACCCCGACGTCGGCGGCGTCCCGCACCGCGGTGAGTACCTCGGCCACGAAGCGGCCCGCGGGGCGCATCTGGTCGATCTCTCGCGGGCTCCTGAGCTCGATCATGACGGTCCTCTCGCAGTGCTGTGACGCGGTGGTGGGGTCGGTGGAGTCTCAGGGTGTCACGAATCGTCACCGAGTCGTGACCGTGAAACGCGTTGCGAGAACTTGCACCAGGGGGTGCAGGTGCGATCGACTCCAGGGGGAGGCAGTATCCCGGTCAGGGGACCTTGAGGATCACGGGCCGCCACCGGTGGGCAACTTCCGTGGACCACGACGCAGTGGAGGAGCTTGGCATGACCACACGAATGACGACGGCGCGGCGACGCGCTCTGGCGCTGGCGGCCGGCGGTGCGGGCCTCGCGCTCGTGCTCGCGGCCTGCAGCGACCCGGACGGCGACGGCGGTGGTGGTGACGGCGGCGACGGCGGCAGCGCGTCCGCCGCCTCGATCGACTGCTCGGCCTACGAGGAGTTCGGCGACATCGACGGCAAGACGGTGAAGGTCTACACCTCCATCGTCGACCCCGAGGGCGCCACCCAGCAGGCCTCCTACGACGCCTTCGAGGAGTGCACGGGGGTCACCGTCGAGTACGAGCCCTCACGTGAGTTCGAGGCGCAGCTCCAGGTGCGCATCAAGGCGGGCAACGCGCCCGACATCGCGTACCTGCCGCAGCCGGGCCTGCTCAACACGATCGTCACGGACTACCCCGACGCCATCCAGCCCGCGCCCGACGCGACGGCCGCCAACGTCGACGAGTTCTTCAACGAGACGTGGAAGGGGTACGGCACGGTCGACGGCACGTTCTACGCGGCGCCGCTCGGCGCGAACGCCAAGTCGTTCGTCTGGTACTCGCCGTCGATGTTCGCGGACGCGGGGTATGAGGTGCCGCAGACGTGGACCGAGATGATGGACCTCACCCAGCAGATCAGCGACGACAACGACGGCGCCAAGGTCTGGTGCGCGGGCGTCGAGTCCGGTGACGGCACCGGCTGGCCGGGCACCGACTTCATCGAGGACGTGATGCTCCGTACCGCCGGGGTCGACGCCTACGAGCAGTGGTACACGCACGAGATCCCGTTCAACGACCCGCAGGTCGTCGAGGCCTGGGACACGGCGGGGGAGATCCTCAAGAACCCCGACTACGTCAACGCCGGGCTGGGCGAGGTCGACTCGATCGCCACGCAGTCGTGGACCGACGCCGGCAACGGCATCCTCGACGGCAACTGCTGGCTGCACCGTGCCGCGAACTTCTACCAGACGCAGTGGCCGGAGGGCACCGAGGTGTCGGAGGACGGCGACGTCTTCGCGTTCTACCTGCCGACCGACCAGACCGACGCCAAGCCGATGCTCGGCGGCGGCGAGTTCGTGGCGGCGTTCAACGACCGCCCCGAGGTGCAGGCCTTCCAGACCTACCTCTCGAGCGCGGACTGGGCCAACCAGAAGGCGCTCTCGACGCCCGACGGCGGCTGGGTGAGCGCCAACAGCGGGCTCGACCCGGAGAACCTCTCCACGGAGTTCGACCAGTACGTCGCCGGCGTCCTGTCGGACCCGGACACGGTCGTCGCGTTCGACGCGTCCGACCTCATGCCCGGCGAGGTCGGTGCCGGCACGTTCTGGACCGGCATCGTGGACTGGCTCACGGGGTCGAGCACCCAGGAGGTCGTCGACCAGATCGAGGCGTCCTGGCCCAGCTGAGACCCGTCGACGCGGACGTCTGAGCCCCGCTCGTCCGCACGATCCGGGCACATCGCTGGCGATGTGCCCGGATCGTGCGCCCTGCCTCTCGTTCCCACTCCTCGAGGAGGTCGTCGATGACCTGGCTGCTCGAGCCCGACACCACCGGGCAGAAGCTCCTGCTCATGGTGGTCGCCGTGGCCCTGTTCGCCGCCGTGATGGGCATCATCCTGTTCCTGGTGGACCGACCCAAGCGGATCCCGTCGTGGGTGGTGGCGCTGGGTTTCGTCGGCGTACCCCTGCTCTTCCTCGCCTACGGTCTGGTGCGCCCCGGGTTGATCACCCTGTGGCAGTCGTTCTTCAACCGCAACGGCACCGAGTTCATCGGGTTCGACAACTACGTGCGTGCCTTCACCGAGGGCCAGTTCCAGCACGTGCTCGTGGTCACCGCGGCCTGGGTGATCCTCGCGCCTCTGTTGAGCGCCTTCATCGGCCTGGCGTATGCGGTGTTGGTCGACCGCACCCGGTTCGAGAAGCTCGCCAAGGCGCTCGTGTTCCTGCCGATGGCGATCTCGATGGTGGGCGCGTCGATCGTATGGAAGTTCGTCTACGAGTTCCGGCCCGACCAGCCCGGAATCGATCAGATCGGCCTGCTCAACCAGGTCCTGGTGTGGGTCGGCCTGCCCCCGCAGCAGTTCCTCATCGGGCAGCCCTGGAACACCTGGTTCCTCATCGTGGTGATGATCTGGATCCAGACCGGGTTCGCGATGACGGTGCTCTCCGCGGCCATCAAGGCGATCCCGGACGACATCGTCGAGGCCGCGCGCCTCGACGGGCTGCATGGCATGGGGATGTTCCGCTACATCACGGTGCCCAGCATCCGCCCGGCCCTCGTCGTCGTGCTCACCACGATCGCGATGGGCACGCTCAAGGCGTTCGACATCGTCCGCACGATGACGGGCGGCCAGTTCGGCACCCAGGTCGTGGCGAACGAGTTCTACACGCAGGCGTTCCGGCAGGGGAACCAGGGGCTCGCAGCGGCGCTCGCCGTGGTCCTGTTCATCCTGGTGATCCCGATCATCGCGTACAACGTGCGGCAGATGCGCAAGTCGGAGGAGATCCGATGACCTCGACCCCCACGCCCGGCCAGACGGCCGCGGGCTCCCTCCTCGACGCGGACGTGCCGCAGCAGCGGATGCGCAAGCTCTCGCGGCTGGAGAAGCGCGCGATCGCCACCCGGGGAAAGCTGAGCTCCCCGTGGGCCTCGGGCATCGCGATCATCATCGCCATCCTGTGGACGATCCCCTCGCTCGGGTTGTTGATCACGTCGTTCCGGCCGCAGGACGACATCCGGAGCAGCGGTTGGTGGACGGTGTTCGGCGGCCTGTTCAACGGGACCGCCGAGTTCACGATGGACAACTACAACGAGGCGCTCTACGGGAACAGCAACGACCTGTCGACGTTCTTCATCAACTCGTTCGTCATCACGATCCCCGCGGTCCTCATCCCGATCTCGCTCTCGCTGCTGGCCGCGTACGCGTTCGCGTGGATCAAGTTCCCGGGACGCAACTTCCTGTTCGTCGCGGTGTTCTCGCTGCAGGTGGTGCCGCTGCAGATCGCGCTGGTGCCGCTGCTGTCGGACTACGTCAACTGGGACGTCAACGGCAGCTACTGGACGGTGTGGCTGTCGCACTCGATCTTCGCGCTGCCGCTGGCGATCTTCCTGCTGCACAACTTCATGAAGGACATCCCGGCGTCGCTGGTGGAGGCCGCGCGGGTCGACGGGGCCGGGCACGTCAAGATCTTCTTCCGGGTGCTCTTCCCGCTGCTGATCCCCGCGATCGCGTCGTTCGGGATCTTCCAGTTCCTGTGGGTGTGGAACGACCTCCTCGTCGGCCTGACCTTCGCCAGCCCGGAGTACCAGCCGCTCACGGTCAAGATCGCCGAGCTGGCCGGCACCCGCGGCGGCGACTGGTATCTCCTCACCGCCGGCGCGTTCATCTCCATGATCGTGCCGCTGGTCGTGTTCATCGCGCTCCAGCGGTTCTTCGTGCGCGGCATGCTCGCGGGCGCCGTCAAGGGCTGAGCAGACCAGACCGTCAGGAACGACGACCGCGGCCCGGGCACTGGTCTCGAGACCAGTGCCCGGGCCGCCGTCATCGTGCGGGGTGTGTCAGGCCGCGGGCGGGGCCGCGGGGCCACCCACCGGGGCGCCGTACGGCGGGGCGGGAAGCAGTGCGCCCTTCGGGTCCGCGCCGAAGCGGTTGGGCCCCACGGTGCCGGGCTGGACGTAGAGCACGATCATGATGATCCCGCCGACGCCCGGGATCAGGCTGAGGAACCAGAAGAAGCCGGAACGGTCCTGGTCGTGCAGGCGGCGCACGGAGACGGCGAGCGTCGGAAGCACCAGGGCCAGCCAGACCAGCCCGGACAACGTCGTGACGCCGTAGAACCCGCCGCCGAAGCTCTGGGCGGCGTCGTCGTACGAGGCGCCGGCGGTGATCCCGGTGATGATGCCCACCGCGACGACGACGATCACCAAGAAGAGGTACCAGAACCAGAACTCGGAGCGGCGCGCGCGGCCCGAGAAGTTGGCGTACTGCGAGAAGACGGATTTGATCGCGTCCGAGAAGGACATGACGGCCTCACTGGGTCGGTGAAAGGGGGGAGTGCGGCGCGAGGCGCCCGGCATCGCCGATGCCGCTCGCAGCCCCGTGAGCGTAGGGCGCGCGTACACCGTGCGTCCAGGGATCTGCCACATTTTGTCCACATCCTATCTGGGGAGAACTCCCCATGCCCCAAAGGCGCGGCGCCGCCGGGCCGCCATATGCTCCCGGGGTGCCGACCCCCGCCCATCCTCCCCGCCTCGGGCCGGACCGTGCGCCGGCGCCCCTGCTGTTCGTGGCCTCCGGCCTCACGCAGTACGCCGGGGCGGCCGTCGCGGTGGGGCTGTTCGCGCTGCTGGGGCCGCCCGTCGTGAGCTGGTGGCGCGTGGTGCTGGCCGCGGTCGTGCTCCTGGCGTGGCGCCGCCCCTGGCGGCGGCGCTGGACGAGGCGCGACCTCGTCGCGGCCGGGATCTTCGGTGTCGTTCTCGCGGCGATGAACGTGGTCTTCTACGTGGCGGTGGACCACCTGCCGCTCGGTACCGCCGTGGCGATCGAGTTCCTCGGCCCCGTGGCGGTCGCGGCGGTCACCGGGCGCGGCTGGCGAGAGCGCGCGGCGATCGCCGTCGCGGCGGCGGGGGTGGTGCTCCTCGCGGGCGTCACGCTCGGCTCCGGGCTCCCGCGCGAGGACGTCCTGATCGGGCTGGCGGCGGCGCTCGCCGCGGGGGCCTGCTGGGCCGGGTACATCGTGCTGGGCAAGCGGGTCGCCGGGGCGGGCTCCGGTCTCGACGGGCTCGCCGTCGGGATGGCCGCGGGGGCGATCGTGTTCGCCCCGTTCTTCGCGTCGTCGGCCCCGACCGTCGTGACGGACGCCCGCCTGCTCCTCTTTCTGCTGGTGGTGGCCGTCGGTTCGTCGGTCGTGCCGTACGTGCTCGACCAGGTGGTGCTCCGCCGCGTGGGGACGGCGACCTTCTCGGTGCTGCTCGCCCTGCTGCCCGCCACCGCCGTGCTCGTCGGTGCCGTCGCCCTGCGGCAGATCCCCACCTGGCCCGAGCTTGCGGGGCTCGCGCTCGTGTCCGGCGCCATCGCCATGACTGCGCGCACCTGACGCCGAGGTAGTTCGAAATCGCGCGAGGTAGTTCAGACGCGCCTCGGCGGAGTACGGCCGCTAGAGGTACTGGCCGGGGGAGGGACGACGGTCGTCCGGACCCGGCCGACCAGGCCCGGCGTCCGGGCTGCCGGCTCCTCCGGGGCCGCCGGGTCCGAACGGGGCGGGGTGTGCCCCTGGCGGCAGGGCCCGGCGCATCTGGGAGAGCTGGGCCTGCGCGGCCATCTGCTGCGCGACGAGCGCCGTCTGGATGCCGTGGAAGAGCCCCTCGAGCCAGCCCACGAGCTGTGCCTGGGCCACGCGCAGCTCGGCGTCGGACGGCACGCCGTCGTCGGTGAACGGCAGCGTGATCCGGTGCAGCTCCTCGACGAGGTCGGGGGAGAGGCCCTCCTCCAGCTCGGTGAGGGAGCGCTCGTGGATCTCGGCCAGGCGGGTGCGGGCCGCGTCGTCGAGCGGGGCGTCGCGCACCTCGTCGAGCAGCCGTTTGATCATGCCGCCGATGCGCATGACCTTCGCGGGTTCCTCGATGCGCGAAATCTCGTCGGGCCCGCCGGCGGCCTCCGGGTCCCCGGCCGCGCCCCCGGGTTCGGGGGCCTCGCCGTCGGGGTTGACCACGCGGGGGCGGGGCTCGTCGGGCTGCGCGTCGGGCTGCGGATCGGACTGGTCTCGACTGCTCGCGTCGCTCTCGGTCATGCCTCCCAGTGTGGCCCAGGTGGCCGACGGCGGCCGGTCGGCCGGGCGCGGGTCGTGACGGGGGAGGTCAGGGGACCAGCAGCACCTTGCCGAACGGCACTCCGGACTCCATCAGCTCGTGCGCCACGGGTGCCTCGTCGAACGGCACGCGGGCGTGTACGACGGGCCGCACGCGCCCGTCCTCGATCATGGGCCACACGTGTTCGCGCACCGCCGCGACGAGCGCGGCCTTCTCCTCGGGGGAGCGCGGACGCAGCAGCGTGCCGGTGACCCAGGCGTGCTTGGCCATGAGGGCGTTCAGGTCCAGCTCGCCGCGGCGGCCCTGCTGGAGCCCGATGACGACCAGGCGCCCGCCGGGGGCGAGAGCCCGCACGTTGTCCCGCAGGCCGCCCGCGCCGAGGACGTCGAGCACGATGTCGACGCCCCGGCCGTCCGTCGCCTCGCGCACAGCCGCCACGACGTCCTGTGCCCGGTGGTCGACGCCGACCTCGGCGCCGAGCTCGACGCACCGGGCCGCGCGTTCCGGGCCGCCGGCCGTGGCGATCACCCGGGCGCCGAGCGCGGCGGCGAGCTGGATCGCGATGCTGCCCACGCCGCCGGACCCGCCTTGCACCAGCACGCTCTCGCCGGCGCGCAGCCGGCCGGTGTCCACGAGGTTGGTCCATGCCGTGCACACGGCCTCGGGGAGGCCTGCGGCATCCACGAGGTCCACGCCGTCCGGCAGGGGCAGCACCTGGGCGGACCGGGCCACGACCTGGTCCGCATACCCGCCGCCCTCGAGCAGCGCGACGACGCGATCACCGGGTGCCCAGTCCGTGATTCCGGGCCCGAGTTCGCGGACCGTACCCGAGACCTCGAGCCCCGGCCACTCGGGAACACCCGCCGGGGGAGGGTAGTGTCCAGCACGTTGAAGCAGGTCAGCGCGGTTGACGCCCGCGGCGGCAACCTCGATCAGAACCTCGCCAATGCCTGGTTTGTCTAGGTTGATATGGGATAGGGCGAGTTTCCCTGGACCGCCGGGTGCAGATATCGTGACCGCTCGCACACCGATGGAGCCTACCCCCGCGCTCATCAGCCCACCCGGGCGCGCGGAGTGGTGCCGGACGTGATGGCACCCACCTGGGGTGCGGACGGCGACGTGCCGGTCCGCTCCTCGACGACAGTGATGGAGAGAGGTTCAGATGCTCCGCAGGTTGGGCGTTCGCGGGAAAATCCTTGCGACACTCGCCGTGCCGATCTTCGTCCTGGCCCTGACGGCGAGCTGGATCACCTGGCAGTCCCTACAGGAGAACCGCCAGGCCGAGCAGACGGCGGCGCTGATGGCCTCCCTCGAGCTGCAGGACGCCGCGGGCTCGGCCGTCGCGGCAGAGCGCGCGGCGAACATCGCGGCGGAGGTGGGGATCCCTCACGCCAAGAAGGCCCTCGTCAAGGCGCAGGAAGAGACCGACCGGGCGCTCGACGCGCGCGACCAGGCGCTCGAGGCCCTCGACGTCAGCACGCTGACGGCCAACGTGCAGGACGCGGTTTCGCGCACCCTCCGTGACCGGACGGTCCTCGACGAGCTGCAGCGCCACGTCATCTCCGGACAGATCACGGAGTCTCGGGCGACCGAGCAGTACACGGCGCTGAGCGAGAACGCGCTGGACCTGCCCCGCTCGGTAGCGCAGAGCAGCGTCGACGCCGGGCTTGCGCGGCACATCGAGGCGTACGTCGCGCTGGACCAGGCGATGCTGTCCAACACGCTGGAGCGGCCGATCGCGGGAGGCGTGCTCGCCGCCGTCGGGAAGGGCAACACGCCGAGCGCCGACATGAACGGCCGGATGGTCACGGCGCTGCAGGCCACGGACTCGCTGCGCGCCGAGGCGCAGGAACAGCTCGACCGGATCCCGGGCAAGCTCGAGTTGCCGGCCTACGACAAGGACCTGGACCAGCTGCGGCTCCAGCTGCGCTACCTGAACCTCTCGGGCCTCGACAAGGAGGCCGTCGCGGAGTGGAACGAGATCTCGCAGGGCTGGGTGGACGCCGCCCAGCCGGTGCGCGACGAGGTGCGCGACGCGACCGCCGTCTACTCGGACGGTCTGGCGGACGACGCGCGGACGGCGGCGCTGCTCACCGGCGCCGCGGCGTTCGGCGTCGTCCTCCTGTCGTTCCTGCTCGCGCTGGTGATCGCCCGCGGCATCGTGCGGCCGCTGGCCCGCCTGACGGCGGCGACGGCGGAGGTCCGTGACCGCCTGCCCCGCATGGTGGAGCAGATGGCCGTGCCCGGCCAGGCGCCCGCGATCGACCTCGTGCAGGTCCCGGTCGAGTCGGCCGACGAGATCGGGCGCCTCGCCGCCGCGTTCAACGAGGTGAACGAGGTGACGATGGTCGTCGCGCGCGAGCAGGCGGCGCTGCGCGGCGCGATCGCCGAGATGTTCGTCAACGTTGCCCGGCGCGACCAGGTGCTGCTCAACCGCCAGCTCTCGTTCCTCGACGAGCTGGAGCGGTCCGAGGAGGACCCGAGCACGCTGTCGAACCTCTTCCGGCTCGACCACCTGGCCACCCGTATGCGACGCAACGCGGAGTCGCTGCTGGTCCTCGCGGGCATCGACTCGGGCCGGCGGGTGCGCAACCCGATGCCGATCTCCGACGTGGTCCGTACGGCGTCCTCCGAGATCGAGCTCTACGACCGGGTGCGGCTCAACCTGCAGGTCGACCCGCACATGCTGGGCCACAACGCGCTGAGCGCTGCGCACCTGCTGGCGGAGCTCCTCGAGAACGCCACGATGTTCTCCGAGCCGCACACGCCGGTCGAGGTCTCGACCTCGCGCGACGAGCGCGGAGTCGTCGTCACGGTCCGTGACCGCGGCCTCGGGATGAGCCCCGAGGAGATCGCCGACGCCAACATCAAGGTGTCGAGCCGGGCCGCGTCGGACGCGGTGGGCGCCCAGCGCCTCGGACTCTTCGTGGTCGGCCGACTGGCGGACCGCCTCAAGGCGCGCGTCCGTTACGGCATCGGTGGGGCCGGCGCGGGCACCGAGGTCACCGTGTCCTTCCCCGCGGACCTCTTCCTGCCCGACGACGCGCTGCCGCTGCCGCAGCCGACGGACCCGCTGGAGGCGGGGACGCAGAGCGCCGCCGCGAGCCTGGGCGGGCCGGACGTCGGACGGGCGGCCGTCGGCACCACCTCGGTACCGACGGTCGAGCCGGCACCGGCACCGGCACCGGCACCGGCACCGGCGCCAGCACCGGCGGCGCATATCGCGGAGGACGCCCTCACCACGCCGACCCCTGCGGTGGCATCCGCGTCGGCATGGCTCGCCCCGGACCTTCCGGCCACCCCGGAGCCTCCGGCGGCGTTGCCGGTCGACCTCGACGCCCTCACGGACGGCACGACATCGGTCGGTATGCCCCGTCGCCGGCGGACCGACACTGCGACCGAAAACGCGTCGGCCGGTGCGGGCGCGCGGCCCGACACGGGCCCGATCGTGCTGCCCCCGCTCGCCACGCCAGAGCTGCCGGACCTCGTGGACGAGACCACGACGGACACGTGGCGTCCGCCGACCGGCGTCGAGCCGTCGTCCTCCCTGCCGAGCCGGCACCGGGCGCAGCCCGAGCGGGTGGTGGCCGAGCCGGAGCCGATGACCGCGCCGGTGCTCGGGGTCGACCAGCGCGCGGGGATGTTCTCGAGCTTCCGGTCGATGGGGTCGATCGACGCCCACGACACCGAGAGCACGCTCCGGCTCGATGCGGTCACGGAGGACCCCGCGGCGCTTCCCGACCAGCTCGCGCCGCTGCAGCCTGTCCAGGACGTTCCTGCGGCGGGGCACGCCGCCGTGCGGCCGGTCGCCCCGGCGGCCGGCGCCGTCGAGTTCCCGGCCGAGGCAGTGGAGCCGTCGCGACCCGCGCCCTACCGGCCTGCCACCGAGCAGGCCCCGGTGGCCGCGTTGCCGACGCGCGACGTCGACCCGGTCGAGCCGATCCGCCCGGAGCCGGTGCCGCCGGCGCCCGCGCCGTCTGCTTACCCGGAGCCCGTCACGTCGTCGTTCGACCCGGTCGTCCGAGAGGTGCACGAGCGCGCCGCGCGGCCGTCGTACGACGCGTACGAGCCCGGCATCGGTTCGTTCGAACCTGTCACCCCGGCCCCGGCCGCGTCGTCGGTCGGTCAGGACGCGTTCCAGGAGCTTCCCGCGTTCGAGGACCTCATCTCCGACCTGCCGACGCGGCGTGCCGCGCGGGAGAGCGCGGCGCCCCAGGGGCGCAAGCGCGGCCTGTTCGGGCGCAAGCCCTCGGCCGAGGAGACGGCGGGACAGGCACCCGCTCCCGCGGCGGTCGAGGCGGGCGGGTTCGACCCCACCGGCTTCGACCCCACCCAGGCCGCAGCACCGGAGCCGGTCTGGCCGCAGGAGCCGGCTCCGCGGTTCGAGGAGCCTCCGGCACCTGTCGCACCGGCAGCACCGCCGGCGGCGGAGCCCCGTCCGGTCGCGCGTGACGAGCCGGCACCCGCACCGACGGGCTACGGCGGGTCGGTGCTCCCGCTGCGCCCCACGGAGCCGGCGGCGAGCGACCCGCTGGACCCGCACTTCGTGCCCGACACCGTCGAGGCGCGCTCGGAGTGGATGGCGTCGGCCGTCCTCTACGAGGAGATGTCCACGATGCTGCAGCGCGGCGTCTTCCAGGAAGGGAACGTGACTTCGACGAACGAGCAGACGTACCGCCCGACGACGGTCGCGAACGCGGCCGGGGGGCTTGCACGCCGCCAGCGGACGGGTGAGGCGACGTCGTCGGCGGACCGGTTCACCGCGCGGATCGACCGGGATCCCGAGCAGCTTCGATCCCGCCTCTCGGCCTTCCAGTCGGCGACGAGCCGCGGTCGGTCCGACGCCGGAGCCCTCGGGGCCTCGACGACACCCGCCCCTACCGTGAATGATGTCCCTGGATCCGCGCCGTATTCGCGGTGACCTGCGCCTTCGGCGTACCTGATGAGGAGGAAGCGTGACCCTCAGTACTGAAGCGACCAACTTCGGGTGGCTTCTCGACAACTTCGTGCGGACCGTCCCAGGCAGCCGTCACACGCTCGTCGTCTCGGCCGACGGTCTGCTCATGGCGATGACCGACCAGCTCGACCGCACCAGCGGTGACCAGCTCGCGGCGATCGTCTCGGGGATGTCGAGCCTGACGCGCGGCGCGGCCCGCCAGCTCGACGGCGGCAACGTGCGGCAGGCCGTCGTCGAGATGGACAACGGGTTCCTGTTCCTGATGAACGTCTCGAACGGTTCCGTCCTGGCCGTGGTTGCCGAGTCCTCCTGCGACATCGGGCTCATCGGCTACGAGATGGCGCTGCTCGTGTCGCGCACGGAAGCCACGCTCACCCCGCAGCTGATCTCGGAGATGCGCGGCACCCTTCCGGTGGACGGCTCGACACGCTCCGCGCGGGTGGGATGAGGTCGCGACCATGACGCACGCATCGTTCGGCTCTCTGGGTGCGCACGCGGCGGACGGCTACGAAGCCTCCACGGTGCGCCCCTACGCGGTCACCGGTGGCCGCGTTCGTTCCGCCCTGTCCGACCTACCCCTCGAGGCGCTGGTCGAGGTGATGCCGGGTGGGGTCACCAGCGTCGGCCTCACCCCGGAGAAGCGGGCGATCCTGCAGCACGCCGCGCACACCTACGTCTCGATCGCCGAGCTCTCCGCGCTGCTGCGCATGCCCCTCGGTGTCGTCCGAATCCTGGTCGCGGACATGCAGGAGGAGGGGCACATCACCGTGCACACCTCGACCCCGGTCAACGTCCACACGGGTCACGGCAGTTCCCACTCGGGCCTGTCCCTGAGCGTCTTGGAGAGTGTTCTCAATGGCATTTCCACCCTCTGACAGCCCGACGCCCGGTGCGTCCGGGGGGATCTCCCCGGCGTGGGCGCCGGTCTCGCAGACCGCCGGCGCGGTGAACCCGCCGGCGGCCGGCGGTGGCGCCCCGCTGGCGGGCGGTGCGCCGGTGCGGCAGAGCGTGCTCGGCGGTGCCCCGGCGACGGGCCGGGCGGACGGCGGCGTGGCCACACAGGCCCCGGCGGCCGCGGCCCCGGGCCCGATCACCGGGGTGCCGGCGTCGGCCCAGCCGGCGCCGCGCCCGGTGGCGCAGCAGGTGCCGGCCCAGCCCACCACGGCGCCGCAGCAGGCAGCCGCGCAGGCGCCTGCCGGTGCGGCCCCCGCGCCGGCCACGTCGCAGCCGACCACCGCGCCGACCGTCACGAAGATCGTCGTCGCGGGAGGCTTCGCGGTCGGCAAGACGACGTTCATCGGTTCCATCTCGGACGTCGAGCCGCTGAACACCGAGGCCGCGATGACGGAGCACTCGGTGGGGGTCGACGACGCGGGCGGCGTGTCCGACCGCAAGACCACCACCACCGTGGCGATGGACTTCGGGCGGGTGGCGCTGCCGGGCAACCTGTGGCTCTACCTGTTCGGCACACCGGGTCAGGACCGCTTCCTCTTCATGTGGGACGACCTGATCCGCGGCGCCATCGGCGCCGTCGTGCTCGTCGACACCGACCGGCTGGAGCAGTGCTTCCCCGCGATCGACTACTTCGAGTCGCGGGGCGTGCCCTTCGTCGTCGGCGTCAACTGCTTCGACGGCGTCGCCAAGCACCGGATCGAGGACGTGCGCGAGGCGCTGCAGATTCCCGCGCACGTGCCGATGCTCTACACGGACGCCCGCTCGCGCGCGGCCACGAAGCAGACGCTCATCTCACTCGTGCAGCTGGCGATGCGCCAGCTGCGCTCGGGCGCCAGCTCCTGACGTTCGCCCCACTACACTGGGGACCCGCGCGGGAGGGCTCGGCCACGCCCGCGGGGAGGGCTGACAGAGCGGCCTAATGTGACGGTCTTGAAAACCGTTGTGCAGCAATGCACCGGGGGTTCGAATCCCTCGCCCTCCGCGCCAGCGGTGCGCACGCAGGCCCGGTCCCGGCAGCAGCCGGGGCCGGGCCTGTCCCGTGCCCGCTCGTAGTCCGCCTGTGCTCGCCGGGAGATCAGGCGGGCTCGGTGACGGGCCGCACGCGGGGGAGCGGGAGGTCGACCGGCAGGCGCAGCGCCGCGGGTGCGGTGGCCGGCACCACGGGCCGGCGCGGGGTGACGGGCGGGACGACGACGTAGTCGGACCCGAGGGGTGGCCGGGCGTCCTCCTCGCCGGCGTTGGGCCACAGGGCGCACGCCCGCTCCGCCTGCGCGGTGATGGTCAGCGACGGGTTGACGCCGAGGTTCGCCGTGACGGCCGACCCGTCGAGCACGTGCAGGCCGGGGTGCCCGTGCACGCGCTGGTAGGGGTCGACGACGCCGGTCTCGGGCGTCTCCCCGATCGTGCAGCCGCCCAGGATGTGCGCGGTCATCGGCACGTCGAACGGGTCGCCCGCGCTGCCGCCGGCAAGGCCGCGCATGCGGTCCGCCATCGCGCGCACCGCGTCGTGGGCCACCGGGATCCAGGTCGGGTTGGGGGCACCGGTGCCCTGGCGGGAGGTGAGGCGTCGTCCGAGCGGCCCGCGCCGGGTGAACGTGGTCAGGGAGTTGTCGCGGCTCTGCATCACCAGCGCGATGACGGTGCGCTGCGACCAGCCGCGCAGGTCGTAGAGCGCGGGAACGTGGCGCCGCTGGCGCCAGAGCTCCCCGAGCCAGCGGCGCCAGCGAGGGCCCTCGCCCGGTTCCACGCCGTCGACGAGCACGGTCTGCAGCAGGCCCATCGCGTTGGACCCGCGCCCGTACCGGACCGGCTCCACGTGCGTCTGCTCGTCCGGGTAGAAGGACGACGTGATAGCCACGCCCTCGGAGTAGTCGGGCTCGCCCACCTGCCCGCGCCGGGTGGGCCGCATCGCGCCCAGCAGGGCCTCGGAGTTGGTCCGCGTCAGGTGCCCCAGCCGGTCGGAGAGGCGCGGCAGCTCGCCGCTGTCCCGCATCGCGTGCAGCAGCCGTTGGGTGCCGAGGGTCCCGGCGGCGAGCACGACCTGCCGGGCCCGATAGGTGCGCCGGCCGGCCCATGCCCGGCCGGTGCGGTGCGTGCGCACGTCGTACCCGCCGTCGGCTCGGGGCACGACCGCCGTCGCCGAGGTGAGCGGGTGCACCTGGGCCGAGGCCCGCTCCGCGAGGTGCAGGTAGTTCTTCACCAGAGTGTTCTTGGCGTTGTGGCGGCAGCCGGTCATGCACTCGCCGCAGTGCAGGCACGGGTTGCGGTCCGGCCCGGCGCCGCCGAAGAACGGGTCCGGGACGGCCGGCGCACCCGCGCCGCGCGGCCGCTCGGCGTCGTCGCCGAGGTAGACGCCCACGCGTGCCTTGCGGAACGTCTGGCCGACCCCGAGCTCCTCGGCGACGTCGCGCACCAGCTCGTCGGCCGGGGTGGTGCGGTCGTAGTCCACCACGCCGAGCATCCGCTCCGCCTGGTCGTAGTAGGGCCCGAGCTCCGCCTTCCAGTCGGTGACGTGCGCCCAGGCAGGGTCGGACCAGAAGGGGTCGAGCGGCCGGTAGAGGGTGTTGGCGTAGACGAGCGAACCGCCGCCGACGCCTGCGCCCGCGAGGACGAGCACGTCCCGGAGCCGGTGGATACGCTGGATCCCGAAGCAGCCCAGGGCGGGCGCCCATAGGAAGCGTCGCAGGTCCCAGGAGGTGCGCGGTAGCTCGTTGTCGGCGAATCGGCGCCCCGCCTCGAGCACGCCGACGCGGTAGCCCTTCTCGGTCAGCCGGAGGGCGGCGACGCTGCCGCCGAATCCCGAGCCGATCACGAGGACGTCGTAGTCGTCGGGCCGCGTTCGGCCGTCGTCGTGGTCCTGGTGGCGGTCCCGGCCCTGGTCGTGGTCCTGGTCGTGGTTCTGGTCGTCGTCGTCCAGCATGCGCGAGACCGTAGCGCGGCCCAGGGTGTGGTGCGGTCGACGGCGCGCGGCTTTGCCCCCGGGCAGGCTCGACGGCTAGTGTGGGCGCCGCGGTGGTGCTGTGCTTCCGCGAGGAGACGTCGCATAGTCTGGTCTAGTGCGCCACCCTGCTAAGGTGGTAACGGGGCAACTCGTTCGCGGGTTCAAATCCCGCCGTCTCCGCCAGGAAGGCTCCGGCTGCTCAACGCCCGGGGCCTTTTCTGTTGCCCTGCTTCGCCGGGCCCGCGCCATACCGGCCGGTGTCCTGCATCACGGTGGGTCCCTTCGGTTTGGGGAACCGGCCCGGGGCCTGTAATGTTCTGGTCGGTCGGTGCGTGAGCACCGGTCACGAATGCGCCCGTAGCTCAACGGATAGAGCATCTGACTACGGATCAGAAGGTTGGGGGTTCGAATCCCTTCGGGCGCACCGAAATGCACAACGGCTCGATCCTCACCCAGGATCGGGCCGTTGGTGTTTTCGGCTCCTATGGGGTGGTACAGCAGCGAGGTCAGCGCCGACCGCGTCCTGACCTGGCCCCGGTCCGTCGCGCAGCTGGTGGCGGTCGACGCTCCCAGCGCCAGACGCTGCACTACACGACCGAGAGGGTGATCGATCGCATGAGCGATCAGACCTGGCAGACGATCGCGATCGTCGCGTACATGCTGGCGATGCTGGCCATCGGCTACGCCGCCTACCGCAGGACCGACGACCTGGACGACTACATGCTCGGCGGTCGGAAGCTGCCTCCGGGCGTGGCGGCGCTGAGCGCCGGGGCGTCCGACATGTCTGGTTGGCTCCTCATGGGCCTGCCCGGTGCCATCTACGCGACCGGTCTCGTCGAGGCCTGGATCGCGATCGGCCTCACGGTCGGGGCCTGGCTCAACTGGAAGTTCGTCGCGCCGCGCCTCCGGGCATACACGGAGGTCGCGAAGAACTCGATCACCATCCCCAGCTTCTTCGACAACCGTCTGCGCGACCCCGCGCACCTGCTGCGCATCGCGGCCGGCGTGATCGTGCTGGTCTTCTTCACCTTCTACGTCTCGTCGGGCATGGTGGCCGGCGGCACGTTCTTCGAGAGTTCGTTCGGTCTCGACTACCTGACGGGGCTCCTCGTCGTCGGCGGCGTGACCCTCGCCTACACGCTCTTCGGCGGGTTCCTCGGAGCGACGTGGACCGACGTCGCCCAGGGCCTGCTCATGCTGGCGGCGCTCGTCGCCGTCCCGGTGATGGCGATCGTGGACCTGGGCGGCTGGGGCGCGGTGCTCGAAGGGATCCGCGCCGTCGACGTGCAGGACGGCACCGATCACCTGTCCTTCTTCGCGGGTGCGTCCGCGACCGGGGTGATCTCCGCCCTCGCGTGGGGCCTGGGCTACTTCGGTCAGCCGCACATCATCGTGCGATTCATGGCGATCCGCAGCCCCCAGGATGCTCGCGCCGGGCGACGGATCGGGATCAGCTGGATGTTCGTGACCGCCCTCGGCGCCGTGTTGACCGGGCTCGTGGGCGTCGCGTACGCCAACGCCGACGGCCTCACCCTCGACAACCCGGAGACCGTCTTCCTGGTCCTCGCCCAGCTGCTCTTCCACCCGCTGGTGGCCGGCCTGGTCCTGGCGGCCGTGCTGGCGGCGATCATGTCCACGATCTCGTCGCAGCTCATCGTCTCGTCGTCCGCCCTCGTGGAGGACCTGGTGAGGATGACCGGCCTGCGCATGAGCACGCGGGCCGAGGTCATGCTGGGCCGGGCGGGCGTCCTCCTGGTCGCGCTCGTCGCCGCTCTGATCGCCCTCGACCGCACGTCGTCGATCCTCGACCTGGTCGGGTTCGCGTGGGCCGGGTTCGGCTCGGCCTTCGGGCCGATCGTGATCCTGAGCCTCTACTGGCGCCGGCTCTCGCGGTGGGGCGCCCTCTCCGGGATGGTCGCCGGGGCGGTCGTCGCCTTCGTCTGGGGGCGGTCGTCCCTCGCGGACTCCCTCTACGAGATCATCCCGGGCTTCGCGCTCGGGCTCGTGGTCGCGGTCGTCGTCAGCCTCCTGACAGCGCGCCCGGACGGCGCGGTGCTCGAGGAGTTCGAGGCCGCCCGCCGACTGGCGCGCGGAGACGCCCCGGAGACCGAGGCCGTCGCCTCCTGAGGGCGTCGCGGGCTGACCGCGACGCACGATCCCGGGGCTCGCCGGGGCGTCGTGACCGGACGTGGCGCGCGCCACGTCCGGCCACGTTGCACCGATGGCCTGTCCCGGGTAATGTTCTGCAACGTCAGCCCGACAGGCCGACGGACATCGAGGAGACAGCCGAGAGGCTGGGTACCGATGGCCGGGCCGGGACTGAAACCCACACCTTCACGGACGGGATGCTTCGCGCATTCCTGCCGGTGGGAACGAGGTCGTGATTCTCTGAAATCTCTCCGATCAGCAGATCGGACGGATTTGGAAGAGAGAATCGGGTCTGGTAAGTTTGAGGAGTTGCCCCCGGCGGGGTCAGGACGAAGGTCCTGGTCTTGTGGGTGTGCGTCGGTTGTTTGA
>NZ_JCAIUJ010000008.1:0-194734 GCF_059445465.1 Isoptericola sp. Y541
CACCGAGATCACCGCCGCAGCACTCGTGCTACTCAACCTTCAACGCGGGACCCGGCGATCACGCTGGTGAGAAAACCTCTCGGAGTCCATGTTCCACTGCGGGCACCCCATCCGGCCGAAACGCAGGCTCGAGTGCATTTCCACGACGGCTTGACCCGCTGCCCGATATTCGTCCGCCTTGTGAGATGCGCTCGATCGGGGTAGGTCACGGGTCGCTCCTCGGGGCCGGCTGTCTTTGGTCGGTGTCCTGCGGGGCGGTGCGGAGGATTTCGATTCCGACGGCACGGCCGCCGTGCTTGCGTAGCCGTCCTATGAACGTCACGATCATGAATAGGCGGAACCGGTCGCCGTATTTCGCTGTCAGTACACGTTTGGCCACGCGTAGCTGCGAGGGCGGAAGTACCCTGGCCCGGCCAGCGTGCCAGTCTCCGGTGGGCTCGCCCTGGAAGGTAGATTGTGCGATCTGTACGTGGTCGTTGCGGCCTATGCGCCTGATCTTCCACGATCTGCTCGGTGTGTAGCCGTACCAGTGTCCGTCGGATGGTGCGAGCCAGATTGGGGTCGTGACGGCCGATCCGTCCTCACGGAAGGTTCTCAGCGCGAAGAACTGATCACCGCGCGGATCGTGTTGAAACTTCAATGCGATCGACACCTCTCCTGTGGAGTGTAGATGTGTGGTGCTCGTGCAGCTGCTGCCAAAAGTCACAGCGATGTTCCGCGTGGCAATCAGCTGTGTGTATGGCGTGCAGCCACCCCATCACCGGAAGCGGTTCGCGGGCGCGTCTTTTCGGGGTGGTCACGTGGAGGAACAGGCAGCCCTCCGAAGACATGCTCGCGAAGGGGCTGGAGTCGAGCCGCACCGCCGGGTCTTCGGGCGGTACCGCGGAGATGCTGGTCATCGCGGCCAGAAGTGCTTTCGCAGCCCAACGCCCGCGAGGTAGCGGTTGTCTCATGTGGGTGTCTTCGGTTCGGTGGCGTTGCTTGCGGGGTCGGCCGCTCGGGCACTCAGCCCGCTCCACAGGCCGACACGAGTGAAGTAGAGGTGCTGAATGATCTGCAGGATGACGAACGTGCCAGCCCACAGCGCTCCGCCAAGCCCTGGGACGATATCGACCGGCAACGTGTAGGCCATGATTACACGCACGGCCGCGTCGGCGATGAGCCCGACTCCCCAGAAGACGGTGGCCACCCGCCACGTATGACGAAATCGAGGATCGCTCTGCCAGTACTCGCCCCAGGTGCCCACGGCCAGCGTGGCGCCCATCGTGGAGTTCCGCAGCATCGCCCAGGCAATAGTGAAGGCCAGTGGTCGTGCAAACCGCAAGCTCACCAGAAACGCCGCGCCGATCGCCGCGGTGAACCAGGCCTCTTTCGCCAGCAAGAAGCGTGCGCTTCCAGTGACGAAGGTCAGGACGACGCTGCCGGCCAGGACCGTCAGCACGAAGATGCCGATTGCGTCCACCTTGCGCTGTCGGATCGCGCGGTAACCTATGGCCAGGGTCGTGGGCACGCCTGCGATAATCAACGCCGGTACCGGGTCGAGCCCCGCAGCGCGCAGCAGATAGAACCCCGCGACGGGGACCACGAGGTCCATGAGCAGGGTGCTGAGCATGCCGCCCATACCGGTTGGCCGGCCCCGCGCGGAGTCACTCATTCCGGTCGCCAACGTTCCGGGTCGCGAGGTCGAACAGCGTCACCAGCTCGTGGATATAGCCATCTAGATCCAGCTCGGGTTGATGGGCGAACAGGAAGACGGGGCCCTCGACCGAGCGTTGGAGGCTGGTAGCCATCACCCGGATATTGAACTCGCGGAACTCCCCGGTCTTCTGCCCCCAGCCCAGGATGTGCTCGATCGCCGAGGCCGCCTCCCGTTCGGCGTCCTCGTCATAGTCGAGGCCGCCGCTCACGAAGATATTCATCAACGCCTGCATCTGCGTACGGTGCGTCGCGGAGAACCGAACGTTGCTCTCGATATAGGTGCGCATTGCGGCTGCCGCGGTCGACTGCCCCTCGAGCCGCGCGGTCATAAACCCCTGCAGGTGCGAGTACACCGTGACCACGACCTGCTCGACGAGTTCGCGCTTGCTCGCGAAGTGGTACGAGATCAACCCGGTGCTGGACAGACCGGCGCGCGCTGCGATCTTCGCGAAGGACGCGCCCGCATACCCTTCGGCCGCGATGGCCTCGATCGCCGCACTGACGATCTGCGTCCTTCGTGAGACTCCCGTCGAACCTGTTGCTTGCATGAGCAAAACCATAGCTTGCTCGACCAAGCAACCCACCACGGCACGTCGGTAGGCGGGCGGCGAACGACGAACGCAGGCGGGCCCCAGCACCACCGACGCTGGTCACCGTACGGTTCGCGCGAAGCTGGCTTCGTCGCGCACCCGGCGGTGACGATCGAGTTCCCGGCTCTTCGCCGATCCGGCGGGGGATCAGGTCGTGAGCCCTCCGGCAGCGAGGAGCATCCGTAGCCGGCAATTGTCTCGGTTGCGATAGCCGCGGGCACTCGCGCCCGGCGGCGATGGGCTCCGGGATGATGTACGAACCGGAACGGCCGGTCCCGCCAGCGACGAAGACGCGCACGCTGCTGCATCAGCTACGTGCCCGTCCCGGACCTGGCGCCCGACCAGGTGCACCTCGCGATGGCGGCAGCGCGCACCTCGCCGATGGCCGGCGGCTTCTTCACCGCGGCTCGGGAGACGGCAGAGATCACGGCGGAATGCGGGAACGATGAGATGTGGCAGCTGGGAACCGAAGGGCATGCGGCTGATCGGCTGACCCCCGAGCCACACGCCATCTGAAGTGAGCCACTCGGCGAGCTGCCGCCATAAGGTGACCTCATGACTTCTCCGGACGAATCGCAGGGCGCCGGGGTGTCCCGATCGAACCCGACCATCAGCGACGTCGCGCGCCATGCCGGGGTGAGTCCGATGACGGTGTCGCGGGCCCTTTCCGGGACGGAGAACGTCAGCCCGGGGATGCGTCGCAAGGTGGAGGCAGCTGCCAAAGCCCTGGGATATCGGCGGAACGAGAATGCGCGCAGCCTGCGGCCCGGGCACAAGAGCGGGTTGGTGGGGGTCGTGATCACGAACCTGTCGAACCCCTACTACGCAGGGGTCCTGGACGGAATCGGCGAGATCTTCGCCGAGGAGAACCGCCAGGTGGTCGTCGGCGCCTCCCACGAGGACGTGGAGCAGGAGGCGAAGCTGGTGGCCGACTTCGTGGGGCGGCAGGCAGAGGGCCTCATCGTGGTCCCGGCCGGCGGAGGCACCGACCATCTGCGGTCCGAGCAACGACAGGGGGTTCCGCTGGTCTTTGCCTCCCGCCGACTGGAGGGGGTGGACGTCGACTCCGTCCTCGTCGACGACGTCCGGGGTGCGGAGGAGGTGACGGCGCAGCTGCTGGCCGAGGGGCACCGCCGCATCGCCTTCATCGGCAACGCCCTGTCGGTGTTCACCGGTCACCGACGGTTCGAGGGTTTCGAGCGCGCCCACCGCCTCGCCGGCGTCCCGGTGCTGCCGGAGCTGGTGCGACGCGCCCAGCAGGACGTGCGCTCCGCCGAGATCGCCGCCCAGGACCTGCTCGCGCTCGACGAGCCCCCGACGGCGTTCTTCAGCGCCAACAACCGCAACATGGTCGGGGTGGTGAAGGCGGTGCACGCCGCGGGCATCGAGCGTGGCGTCGACCTCTTCGCCGCGGTGCGGCTCGCCGGTTTCGACGACTTCGACCTCGAGGAGCTCGTGCCGGGCGACATCTCGATCGTCACGCACGACGCCCGCGAGCTCGGCCGCACCGCGGCCGAGCTGCTGCTCATGCGGCTGCAGGGCAAGCGGACCGACCGCCCGACCCGCACCATCGAGCTCCCCACGAGGATCCGCACCCGCCGTCGTCGGCAACCGTTGCGCGGATAGGCGACGCCGGACCCGCGGTGCCCGCGGGTCCGGCGAGGGCCATTTCTATCGATCGTTCCCGAAGAGCAGGACCGCGGCCGTCTCCAGCGGTGCCAGCTCCACGGCGACCTGGTCGTCCGTCACCGGCAGGTCTGCGACCCGGTCGCCCAGATAGGTCGCCCGGGCGGCGGCAGCGACCGCGAACCGCGGCCGCACGCGGACGACGACCGGCTCCTCGGCGTACGACTGCAGCTTGACCAGGCGCGCGCCGGCCGGCCCGTCGTCCGGCACCGTGACGGCGACCAGGCGGACCCGGTCGTCGTCCAGGTCCAGCAGCTGCCACTGCGCCGGCGTCGGCCCGTGCCCGGCACCCGAACCACTCGTGCCACCCGTGGCGAGGACGCCGACCAGCGGGTGGGTGATCTCCGCGGCCGTCCGGTTCGCCAGGGCGGGCGTGGACACCTCCTCGCCCGCGCGGCGCACGCCGATGGCGTAGCGGAAGGTGGTCTCGAAGGCCTGCTCGGCCGGGAAGTTCGTGTCCCACACGTTGTTGTGCACCCAGGAGTAGACGGTGCCGGGCTGTCTGGGCGACATGCTCTCGGGGAACGGCGCGTAGGGCAGCGCGACCACCTCGGGGTGGATCAGCGGGGCGTCCGCCGTCGCCCAGGCGATGGCCTGCTCCGTGTCCTCGACGGTGACCCAGTGGCGGATCGCCTTCATGTGCTGCGGCGCCCCCGGCAGCTCGGCCATGTCCGGGCCCGTGAGCCCGCCGGTGATCTCGTAGCGCGTCCGCGGCTCGTGCACGTCGAACGGGAAGGCGAAGAAGGCGCTCTCCTTCGCCATCGTCGCGGGCTTCGCCAGCCGGTTCTCGATCTCCAGGTGTGCGGCGTCGTGCGGCAGGCGCAGCGTGACGCGTGCCCAGTCCACGCCGTCGGCCGGGAACTCGTACGTCACGCGCTGCTCGAGCGGGGTGCTGGTGTGCTCCAGCAGCACCGCGGGCTTGGCGAGCGAACGGTGGCCGAGCAGCTCGAGCTCCTCGGACACGGACGTCTTGTTCGACTGGTGGTTGAACCCGGGGGCCGACGTGTACGTGTCATAGAGGTAGGCGTTCATGCCGACCACGGCGTCCTGGTCGACGATCTCGCGGCCGGTCGCCTTGTCGTGGATCGAGGCGATGCAGCTGCGGCGCAGGTCGACCTCGACCCGCAGGTGCGCATTCTCGAGGATCACCGGGCCGGACGCCGACGCGCTCTCGGGCCGCAGCTCCCCACGGGGCTCCCCGCCCTCCGTCGCCGGGTGGACGGTGAGCCGGACCGCCCCGGCGGCCGGCACGCCCGGCACGCGCAGGCGCAGGAACTGGCCGGCGGCCCGGTGCACGGGGTTCGACTGCGGGACCTGCTCGCTCGGCAGCACCTCCCCGGTGCGGCCGTCGCGGACCTCCAGCGCCGCGTCGAGGGCGGCCCGGCTTTCGCGGACGAACAGGGTGACCGTGCTCGTGCGTTCGAGTCCGGTGGGGTTGACCACCTGATAGGTGGCGAGGGCGTCGGGCTCCTCGGTCAGGCCCGCCCCGGCATAGGCCACGGCGGTGTCCAGCAGCAGCTCGGCGCCGTCGTAGGCCTCGAGCGACCGGGCGTACTTCCAGTGCCACTGCTCCTGGCCGGCCCTGCCTCCCGAGTCCGAGGCCTGCCACGGGTCCATGGCGCCCCAGGTGTGCTCGTTGAACATCGAGATCGCGCCGTACACCTCGCGGGACCGCGCGGCCTCGTCCGGGATGGAGCTGCCGGCGAGCTCGCGGCCGACGGCGTTGACCATCTGGGCGTCGGTCACCAGCGACTGCGCCCGACGGACCAGGGCCTGGGGGTGGGCCGCGCTCCCGACGCCCTCGACCCACCAGTCCCCCCAGTCGCCGGTGAGGGTCGGGATCTCCTCCCCTACGCGCTGCTCGGCCTCGCGGAAGAACTCGGTGTTCGTGGACGTCCGCAGCCGCGGGAACTCCCAGGTCTCGTTCCACTGCCGCGCGATGTCCGCGTGCAGCAGCGTGGGCGGCGCGTTATCGCCGGAGCGGCCCAGCACCCGCAGGTGCAGCACGTCGTGCGGGTACGGCTCGCGGTCCGTGACGGCGGGGCCGTGCCACCCGAACGCCCCGGGCCCGTAGGGATAGGAGTTGGCGACCAAGGAGGTCAGGTAGGCGGGCAGCAGGTCGTCGACCGTCTGGTAGTCCGTGGTGAACCCGACCGTCGCCCCCTCGTTGTACGCCAGGCCGTGCGGGGAGTCGGTCATCCACACCAGCACGCTCTCCCCCGACGGCGCGCGCCACCGGAACAGCCGCGGCAGGTGCTGGCCGCCGATCAGGTGCGGCACCGAACGCCCGGCCCAGTTGTGCGCCACGGAGAGGTAGGAGACGCCCTGCTGCGCGAGCGCGGCGGGCAGGCCCACCGGTTGGCCGGGGACGTCGGTCTGCATGGCGGCGGCGATCTCGACGCCGTGCTGCTGGCGCAGCTCACGCGAGAAGCGCAGGAGCTCGTGCAGCTCGTCGGTAGAGCACGTGTCCAGGTGCAGGTTGTACGGCAGGGCGGTCAGCTCGATCTCCCCGGCCCGGACCAGGTCGAAGAACTCCTCGACCTGGGCGCGCGGACGCGCGTCGATCCACGCCGCGAGCGGGTAGAGCGCCTCCAGCGACCACCGGAACCTCGCGTCCTCGGGCCGGTCCCGGGAGGCACGCGCGAGGTCGAGACAGGAGTCGAGGAAGGCGAGCTGCTCGCGCAGCACCCGGCCCTGCGGGTCGGTGTACCCGATGTCGTAGTGCGAGTGCTGGACGAGGTGGATGGACCACTCCCGGACCGGCTCCTGGGCGAAGGTGAGCGCGGCGTCCGTGCCCAGCCCCGGCAGCTCGAGCGTGACCTTGGTGGTCTCGTCGACGGCCGGCAGCAGCGCGCGGGCGCTGCCGCCCGGGCCGGGCAGCGTCGACGCGGGGCCCGACGTCCCCGCGCTGCTGCGCACCAGGATCTGGCCGAGGTCGACGGGCGCGTCGACCTCGAGGCGGATCGACTGGAGCAGGCCGTCGTCGCCCCGGCGCAACAGCGGTTCGGGGATCACGCGGAGGCGCCGGCCGCCGAACACGCCTTCGGCGGCGACGGCGCGGTCGACGAGCCCGGAACGAGCTCGCTCGAGGGACCAGGGTCGGTTCTTGACCAGTGCGGTTGTCATCCAGGAATCCCCATCAAGGTGAAGGTGCGGGTCGAGGTCGGTCAGGGTCGGTCGAGTCGGTCGTCGGGGTCAGGGCGCGAGGCGCAGGGCGCTCACGAAGAACCTCTGGAAGGTGAGGAAGAGGAGCGCCGTCGGCACGGAGGCGACGATGCCGGCGGCCAGGATGACGGGCGGGCCCAGGCCCGCGTACTGGCCGTTGAGCTCGGCCAGCGCGGCCATCAGCGGGCGCACGTTCGGGCTGGTCGACAGGGTGATGCCGAACAGCAGGTCGTTCCAGGTGGCGAGGAACTGGAAGAGGAAGGCGGCCAGCAGGGCGCCTCGTGCCAGCGGCAGGTGGATGCGGAAGAACATCATGATCCAGCTCGCGCCGTCGAGCTGGGCGGCCTCCATCATCTCCTTCGGCGCCGTCGTCATGTAGTTGCGAATGACGAAGAAGGCGAACGGAATGGCGACGGCCGTGTAGATCAGCAGCATGCCGTACTGCGTGTCGTAGAGGGACGACGCGGCATAGCCGTTGAACAGCGGCGAGAGGAAGACCTGCAGCGGCAGGAGTGTCCCGACGTAGACGATCCAGAACCACAGCGCGGGCCGCTTCACCGGCATGATCACCACGGCGAAAGATGCCAGCGCGGCGATACCGACGGAAAGCACCCCCGCGCCCGTGGCGTACAGCAAGGTGTTCCACATCGCCTGGCCGATGGCGGAGGCCTCGAAAGCGACGCGGAGGTTGTCCAAGAACGAGAAGGACGTGAACCACCATCGCGGCCCCGCATAGTCGGCGGGGGAGGTGAAGGCGTTCACCACCGCCAGATAGGAGGGGATCAGCCAGACAAAAGCTACGACTGCGAGCAAGGCACCGTGCAGTCCTCGTCTCATCGCTACGCCCCTTTCCTCAACGGTTGGTCCGCAGCTGGCGGCTCAGGTAGACCCAGGAGGCGGCGAGCACGATCACCGTGAGCACCACGGCGACCGCGGCCCCGTAGCCGTACCGGCTGAGCGTGAACGTCTGCCGGAACATCGTCAGAGCGAGCGTCTCCGAGGCCGTCCCCGGCCCGCCCTTGGTCAGCAGCCAGACGATGTCGAAGGTCTTGAGGCTCGCGACCAGGGACATCCCGATCACGACGATGGTGATGGGCTTCAGCTGCGGCAGGATCACGCTGCCCAGCAGCCGCAGTCCGCTGGCCCCGTCCAGCCGGCCGGCCTCGATCGTCTCCGTGGGGATGGACTGGAGCCCGACCAGGAAGAGGATCATGTTCGCCCCGGTGGCCTGCCAGGTGGTCGCGATGATCATGACGATGGTGTTCATCGGCCAGTCGAGCAGCCACTCCTGCTGCAAGCCCGAGAGCCCGAGCAGGGCGAGCATGTCGTTGACGGCACCGTCCGACTGGAGCATGAAGTTCCACAGGATGGCCGTCGTCGCGCCGGACAGCGCGTACGGCAGCACGACCGCGAAGCGTGCGATGCGCCCCCAGCTCATGTTGTTGGTGCCGACGGCGATCAGCAGTCCCAGCAGCACCGGCAGCAGCAGCGTGCCGACCGTCCAGATCGCGGTGTTCAGCAGGGCACGCGTGAACGACTCGTCGGTGATCAGGGAGATGTAGTTCTCGAGCCCGACCCAGCTGCGTTGCAGGCCGTCGTCGTTGAAGAAGCTCCGGTACGCGGTGAACGCGAACGGCAGGAAGAGCAGCACGGTCACCAGGAGGACCGCCGGGGCGAGGAACAGCGCGAGCTGCACGCGGGTGGCGGTTCCGGGTCTCGCGGGGGCAGCCGCGCCGGGGCGGCCGCGGACGCCCTTGCGGTACCGGGTCACAGCTCCCACCTCTTCCACTCGGCCTCGGCGCGGTCCTGCATGCGCCGCAACGCGGAGCGGGCCATGCCCGACGTCGGCTCGGCCATGAATGCTCCGAGCTCCTGGACGTTGCCCTCGACCATCACCGGAGGGGACGCCTCCCAGTAGCGGGTGGCCAGGAGGGGCTCGGCGTCGGCGACGGTCGCGCCGAACTCGCGCACCGCCGGGATCGACGGCAGCGCCGCGGGGTTCGCCGACAGGTCGCCCAGGAAATCGACCCAGGCGTGCTGCACGTCGGTGTCCAACCACGATCCCGCCACCGCGAGCGCCTCGTCCCGCTTGTGCGCGTTCTCCGCGACGGCGAGGGCGCCGCTCTCGGTGAGGAGGGTGAGCGGCGCCGACGGGTTCTTCGGCGGCACCATGAACAGGCCGAAGACGTCACCGAGGCCTGCCCGGACGTAGGAGTTGGCGTCCCAGGTGCCGTACAGGTGCATCCCGGCAGACGCCTCCTGGAAGCGCCCGGGGTTCTCCGTCCCTCCGGTGTCGGGGGACGAGAACAGGCCGCGGTCGTACATCTCGACCCACGTCTCCATCGCCTCCACGGCGACGTCGTCCAGGTACGACGCGCGGCCCTCGGTCAGCTCCGTGTAGAACTCGGGATCGATGCCGTTGACCAGCTGCTGGAACCAGATGAGCGATTCCCAGGTGTTGATCCCGCCGCTGATGATCGGGGTGATCCCCGCGTCCCGGAGCTCCTCGGCGACGGCGATGAGCTCGTCCCAGGTCTGCGGCTCCCGCAGGCCGAGCTTCTCGAACGCGGGCCTGCTGTAGTACATCGCGTAGTAGGACTGGTAGAGCGGGACCGCATAGGGCCTGCCCTCGTGGCTGAAGCTCTCGCGCATGCTCGGGCTGACCCAACCGTGCGACTCCGCCTTGTCCCAGGCTTGAGACAGGTCGACGAAGACCCCGCTGCGTGCCACGTCGCGCAGCCGATACCCGTTCCACCACTTCACGAGGTCCGTGGTGGAGTCCGTGCGCGCAGCCGTCCGCACGATCTGCTGGTAGCTGCTGGTGTCGGGATTGGCGCGCACGGCGATCCCGTGGCCGACCTTGGCGCTCAGCACCTCGGCCGCGCTCGTGAAGCCGGGGGTCCAGCTGGGGTTGTCGCTCGTCAACGTCACGTCGGGGCCCGGCGCGGCCCGGGTGAGGGACCCGCGTGCGCACCCCTGCAGCAGCGCGAGTGCGCCCGCGACTCCCGTGGTGCGAAGAAGTGCACGCCTGCTGATCGCGTTCGGAATCCGTGTCGTCTCTGACACCAGGTCTCCTCTCGGGGTGGTGGCACCCCCGGCAGCAGGACAAGGAGGCGCCACGCGGAGCGGGTCGGCGTCACGGTAACGTTACCAACGCGAGCGGCGCAAGGACCGCGCAGACGCACCGAGCGCTCGCTACGGGCTCGACGTCCCGACCACCGCGCCGATCATGCTGGCCCGTTCTGCCGGCAGGACGCCTCGCCGGATGCGGGCCGCGGTGCCCGTCGACGCCGTGAGCTGGCTGCGCAGCGGCGGGAACAGCAGATCGGCGGACTCCGCCATGGAGCCGCCGACGACCAGCCGGTCCACCCCGAAGCGCACGAGCCACGGGGCGAGGGCCCGGCCGAGCGTCCGCATGCCGGACGCGAGGACGTCGGAGGCGTGCCGGTCGCCCACCCGAGCGCGCCCGGCGATGTCCGCCACGTCCGCGTCGCGACCGGTGCGGTCCCGGTAGGACTGCATCAGCGCGCGGCGGGAGACGCGCTCCTCCAGCGGTACGCCGTCGACCTCGACCGTGTGGAGATTCCCGTCGGTCGGCACCTCCGACCCGGAGCTCACGCACCGCCCGTGGTCGATGAAGGCGCTGCCGACACCCGTGCCGAGGGTCAGCGCGACGCAGCGCCCCGCGCGCTCACCGGCTCCGGCCACCCACTCCCCCAGGCCGAACGCCTCGGCGTCGTTGAGGAAGCGCAGCTTGTCCGGGGGGCGGCCCCAGCGCTCCGCGAGCGCGGCGCGGACGTCGACGCCGCTGAGCAGGCCGAACTTCGCGACTCCCCGGAAGTCGCCGACGCCACGGGCGTAGTCGAACGGCCCCGGGATAGCCACGGCGACGCCGTCGGTCCCTCGGCTGTGGTCGCTCGCGCACTCCGCGATGCGGTCCAGGAGGTCGTCCACGCCGCCGTCGGCGTCGAGCGGCACCCGCCGCTCCTCGTGGATGCCGAGCGCCGGGTCGACGATCGCGGACGACACGTGCGTCCCGCCGATGTCGACCGCGGTGACCGTCCCTGGTAGCGTTACCAACGCCGTGCCCCCCTACGCGCCTGGCCTCGTTCGCTCGCGCACCTGCGAGCTGCAGGGGCAACGGTAGCGAGCGGGAGTGCGGTGGCGGCCCCGCCGGCGGCCTCGCGCGCCCTTGTAGGGTCGGGCGATGGGCGTGCGGAACTACCTGGTCGAGGGCGTTTCCGGCACCGGCAAGACGTCGGTCGCCACCGAGCTGCAGCGGCGCGGGTTCCGCGCCGTCCACGGTGACCGAGAGCTGGCCTATCAGGGCGACCCGGAGACCGGCGAACCCACGGGCGGCTTCGCGCACGAGCACCACGTGTGGCGCGTCGACGCGGTGCGGGCCCTGGTCGCCGACCAGGAGGACGAGGTGACGTTCTTCTGCGGCGGCTCCCGGAACTCCTCCCGGTTCATCGACCTGTTCGACGGTGTCTTCGTCCTCGAGGTCGACCTCGAGACGCTGCTCCGACGCCTCGAGCGGCGGCCGGAGGACGAGTGGGGCGGGAAGCAGGCGGAACGGGACGTGGCGGTGCGCCTGCACCGGACGAAGGAAGACATCCCGCCGGACGGCATCGTCGTCGACGCCACCCGGCCCCAGGATCGGGTCGTCGACGAGATCCTCCGCCGAGCGGGTGCGTCGACCGTTCCCGTTCCCGAGCCCGAGACCGTGCTCGAGACCGAACGGCTGCTGCTCCGGCCCTGGCACGTGTCCGAGGCCGCGATCCAGCGCGAGATGTGGGCCGAGCGCGACCCGCGCGTCCCCGCGCACCGCCGGATCGACGCCGCGGGGCGCCCGTCCCTCGCGGACGTCGAGGGCTGGATCCGCCAGGGCTCGCCCTCCCGGTCGCTCGAGCTGCTGGCGGCGGAACGGAAGGGCTCCGGCGACGCCATCGGCTACTGCGGGCTGATCGCCAACACCCACGGCCCGGCCGACGAGCCGGAGCTGGCGTTCGAGTTCCTGCAGAGGGCCTGGGGTCAGGGGTACGCGACCGAGGCGGCCCGGGCGGTGCTCGACCGGGCGCGGGAGTCGGGGTACCGGCGTCTGTGGGCCACGGTCCGTGACTGGAACGCCGCGTCCCGCCGGGTGCTGACCAAGGTGGGGTTCGTCGAGACCGGCCGCGTGGAGCGGGACGAGGCGCACGGGGACTCGCTGTTCCTGGCGAAACGGCTGTGACCAAGCCGGACCACGGTCCTCCGCCGCTCCCGACCCAGCGCCTCGGCGCCCGCGGCCAGCTCGTGCTGTTCGTCACGGTGCTCGTTCGCGAACCATGCCACCGTCACGTCCGGTCCCGCCGAGCAGGCTCTGCACCTGCCGGTGGTGCCCGGCCCGCGGTAGCGCGGATGTCACACCACGATGACCCGCCCCGGGGGAAGATGGCCCCATGACGCTCACGGAGTTCCTGCTCGCTCGGATCGCTGACGACGAGGCCGCGGCTGCGGACGTCGACGACCGGTGGTCCACTCGGGCGGCGGCCGAGTGCGAGTCGAAGCGGCGCGTCGTGGAGCTGGCCTACGAGGCCACCGGGCTCGACATGACCGTGGACCTCGACCGGGCCGTGACGGCCCGCACGGAAAGCGGGATCGCCTTCGTCGGCGACCGCATCCTCCGGTCGCTCGCGCTCCCGTACGCGCGACACCCGGAGTACCGCACGGAGTGGCGCCTCTGACCGAGGGGCGCTCCGTCCCGGCCGACCTCACGCCCCCGCGCGCGAGTTGGGCCGGGACGCGGCACGGTGGTCCGGAGGCCCCTACCCACCCCTGCCAGGAGGCGTCATGGACCACCGTCGTTCCGCTCGCCCGCTCCGGCCAGGGCGGTCGGGCCTGTCGAGACCCGCCGCCGGCCTCGCCGCCCTCACCCTGGCGGCCACCACCGCCCTCGTCGGGTCCACCGCGGCGGGCGCCCACCCCCGCGACGACGAGAAGGTGCCCACCGCCGTCGGGTACGGGGGCGCGATCAGCACCGTGGACCCGGAGGCAAGCCGCGTCGGGCTGGACGTGCTGCGCAAGGGCGGCAACGCCGTCGACGCGGCAGTGGCCGCCGCGGCCGCGCTCGGCGTGACGGAGCCGTACAGCGCGGGCGTCGGCGGCGGCGGGTACTTCGTCTACTACGACGCCCGCAGCGGCGAGGTGCACACCATCGACGGCCGCGAGACCGCCCCGGCTGACATGCCGAACGACGCGTTCATCGACCCGGCCACAGGCGAGCCGTACCCGTTCACGCCGGAGCTCGTCACCAGCGGAGTGTCGGTCGGCACACCGGGCACGCCCGCCACGTGGGATGCGGCGCTCGACGAGTGGGGCACGTACTCGCTGCGGAAGGCGCTCAAGCCCGCCACCCAGCTCGCGCGGCGCGGGTTCGTCGTCGACCAGACGTTCCACGACCAGACGGCGGACAACGCCGAGCGCTTCGCCGCCTTCCCCGCCACGGCCGAGCTGTTCCTGCCGGGCGGCGAGCCGCCCGCGGTCGGGAGCACGTTCCGCAACCGGGACCTCGCGCACACGTACGACCTGCTCGCCAGGCGCGGCACGGGCGCCTTCTACGGCGGCCGGCTCGCCGCCGAGATGGTCGGCGTCGTCCAGCACCCGCGGACCACCCCGGGCACCGACCTGCCGGTCCCGCCCGGCCATCTCGACCTCGACGACCTCGCCGGGTACGAGGCGCTGCTCCAGGACCCGACCCGCTCCGACTACCGCGACTACGACGTCTACGGCATGGCCCCGTCGTCCAGCGGCGGCTCGACCGTCGGCGAGTCGCTGAACCTCCTCGAGACCTTCGACCTGGCCGCCATGGACGACGCCGCGTACCTGCACCACTACCTGGAGGCCAGCGCGATCGCGTTCGCCGACCGCGGCAAGTACGTGGGTGACCCCGCCTTCGTCGACGTCCCGCTGGACACCCTGCTGTCGGACGACTTCGCGGCCGAGCGGGCCTGCCTCCTCGACCCGGAGACGGCGGCGATGAAGCCGGTCGCGCCGGGCGACGTCGACGCCGACGACGCCGAGTGCGGCGAGACCGTCGCCCCCGTCGAGACCGACACGGAGAACGTCTCGACGACCAACCTCACCGTCGTGGACAAGCGCGGCAACGTCGTCGAGTACACCCTGACGATCGAGCAGACAGGCGGGTCAGGCATGGTGGTGCCGGGCCGCGGCTTCCTGCTCAACAACGAGCTCACCGACTTCTCCCCCGTGTGGGACGCCGCCGACCCGAACCGCATCCAGCCCGGCAAGCGGCCCCGGTCGTCCATGGCGCCCACGATCGTGCTGCGCGACGGCGAGCCCGTGCTCGCGCTCGGCTCCCCCGGCGGCTCCACCATCATCACGACGGTGCTGCAGACGCTCACCAACCACCTCGACCGCGGCATGCCGATCGGCGAAGCCCTCGCCGCCCCGCGCGCCGCGCAGCGCAACACCGCGTCGGTCACCGCCGAGCCCGAGTTCATCGAGGCGTACGGCCCCGCGCTCGAGGCGTACGGGCACACGCTCGTGGCGGCGGGCGACCAGTTCACGTCGGCCGCCGAGATCGGCGCCGCCACCGCCGTGCAGATCGGGGACGACGGCCTGCTGACCGCCGTGTCCGAGCCGCGCCGCCGCGGCGGCGGCGCGGCCATGGTGGTGCGCCCCGTCCGCTGAGCCCGTCATCGTCGGTCGAGCCTGTCGAGACCACGACGGGCTCGACCGCCGACTCCGACGCGGTCGCGCCCCGGCTTGGCGCCGTCCTCGACATCGGCGGCCTGCAGCCAGCTACGCCAGCACGACTCGCTGATGCCGAAGCCCTTCGCGACCTGCGCGACCCGGGTATCGCCCTGCCGAGCGATCGCGACGACGTCGTCGCGGAACTCGTTGGGACGGGGTCTGTCTGGGCACGGGACACATCCCTCCAGCAGCGCCTCACGGCACCACACGTGGGGCGTCACCTCTCCGTGCACCAGTCCCGTCGAAGCGCGGAGCACGTCGTGCGGCATAGTTCGCCTCTGACCGAAGTGTCCAGCATTTACGCTGGACGGCATGAGTAGTGCTGTTGACGTCGAATCACAGGTTGGTGCTGACGGCTTTGTCGTGATCGAGCCGAACATTCTGTATTTCGGAACCCCGGTGGTGTTGGTCACGACCGAGAACTCCGACGGGACGTTCAACCTCGCGCCGATCTCCTCGGCATGGGCGCTGGGCCACACCCTGGTTCTCGGGATCGGCTCAGCCGGTCAGACCGTCGCGAATCTTCTCGAACGACCTGAGCTGGTCGTAAGTGTGCCGTCCGCGGGGTCGTGGGCGAACATTGAACGGCTGGCGTCGTTGACGGGGCGGTTCCCGGTCCCGGCGAGCAAACCCGCTGGAATGAGGTTCGAACCGGACAAATTCGGTGCCGCGGGGTTGACCCCCGCCCCGTCCGCGACGGTCCGGCCACCGCGGGTGGCGGAGTGCCCGTTCCAGCTCGAAGGTGAAGCCGTGAACGTGATCCCTGGGGCAGCGGGCGGGTTCATGATCATCGAGGTGGCCGTGAGCCGGGTCCACGCCGCTGAGCAGATCGTGGTGCCGGGCACCGGCCATGTGGATCCCGGGGTATGGGAGCCGCTGATCTACAGCTTCCGTCACTACTTCGGACTCAGCACCCAACTCGGGCACTCCTACCGCTCCGACACCCCCACCACGTCCACGGCTGCGTGATCGCAGCGCCGGGCTCGCCACCGGATACCGCGGACGACTCGCCGAACCACCCCGCGCGATCCGCATCGTCACGAACCTCGAGCTCGACCGCCTGGGACGGTCACCGTGAATAGTCCTCTTAGCGTGGAAGTCATGACGAATTTCCTTGCCACGACACAAGTCGCATCCAGTGCTGAGGTCGAACTCAACGGGATCTCCGCGTGAGCGCCGCCGGCTGATTGCGGCACACCAGCATCGCCCGCGGCATGGGTGACCTCTCACTCTGGCCCGACCCTTGGTGTGTCGTCGAGGGACGTCGCTGCAGGGTGGTCGCCGCAGGATCGGCGCATGTCGTGGACGTCGTGGACATCGGCGCGGAGGGCAGCCGCGCAGATGAGGAGAGCACAGCCTTCCGGTGGGTCCGGGTAGTCCTCTCTACCGAACGGCTGCGCTACCAGGCCTGCCCGACGACGCGCGCGCCGCGCTCCCGAGCGTGGCCGAACTGGAGGCCGTGCTCGACCTCGAGGGTTGAGACTCCTCGACGGGTGGGTCTCAGCGCGTCGCCGCCTCCAGCAGCTCCAGCACGTGCACGTAGTCCCTGCCCGTGGCGCGCGACATGCCCATCTCGCAGGTGCGGTTGGAGGAGACGTACGCGTCGTACCGGCCCCCCGGCAGCCCGCGCTCGCCCGCCGCGACGTCCGCCGCCTCGGCGTGTGTCGCCGCCGCGGTGAGCTCCGGGTGCAGCATGCCGCGGTCGCCGGCGAAGCCGCAGCAGCCCCAGGCGGCGGGTACCACGGCGTCGTCTGCGACGGCGGCCGCGACGGCGCGCAGGTCGTCCACCGCGCCCAGGTGCACGGTGGCGCACGTGGGATGCACGACGACGCTCGGCAGCCGGTCGACGTCGACGCCCTTGGCCGCGAGCGCCGGCAGCACGTCCGTGCGCGCGAACGTCACGGCGTCGACGATGCGCAGCTTCGCGAACCGCTCGGCGTCCTCGGGCGACAGGTGGTGCGGCGTCTCGACCAGCCCGTGCGTGCAGCTCGACGCGTCGCACACCACGGGCAGCTCGCCCCCGCGCGTGGCCGTCCACAGGGCGTCGAGCACCTGGCGCGCCATCCTCGCCGCGCCGTCGGGCAGGCCCTTGCTCACCCACGGGGTGCCGCAGCACAGGCCACCGATGCCCTCCGGGACGACGAGGCCGACGCCGGCCCGCTCGCACAGCTCGCGCAGCGCCGCCTCGGCACCCAGCCCCGGCCGTCGGGTTTCGACAGGCTCAACCGGCGGGGTTTCGACAGGCTCAACCGGCGGGGTTTCGACAGGCTCGACCAGCGGGGTTCCGACAGGCTCAACCACCGGCGAGGCCGGGGCGAACAGCTCCCCCATGCAGGAGGCGAACAGCACCGCGCTGGGCGCCGCCCCCGGCACCGACAGGTCGCGCTCGTCGCGCTGCGGGCCCGGGCCGGGCAGGTCGTCGTCCACCCGCGGCACGACGTCGGTGCCCACGACACCCCGCGCGACCTCCGACACCACCCGCACCACCGGCGTCGGTACCGCCTGCACCACGCCGAGCGCGCCGCGCAGCACGTCCACGACGGGCCCCCAGCTGCCCGCCAGCGCCTCGCCGCCCTTGCGCACGAGCGCGGGCTGGGACCGCGCGCGGTGCCCCTTCATCACGATGCCCGTGTCGATGCCCACCGGGCACGCCTCCACGCACATGGAGTCCGCCGCGCAGGTCTCCACGCCCCAGTACTGGTAGGCGCGCTGCAGCTCCTCACGCTCGGCCTCGGGCGCCACCGCCAGCTCCTTGAGCAGCGCGATGCGCTGCCGCGGCGTGGTGGTCACCGTCCGCGACGGGCAGCCGGGCTCGCAGTACCCGCACTCCACGCAGCGGTCCACCAACGGCGCGTCCTCGCCGCCGGCGGACGCCTCGATCTTGAGGTCGCGCAGGTGCTCGCGCGGGTCGTCGGTGATGATCACGCCCGGGCTGAGGCGACCGCGGGGGTCGAGCAGGCGTTTGATCTCGCGCATCACGGCGTACAGGTCGTCGCCGTACTGGCGGCGCACGAACGGCGCCATGATGCGGCCGGTGCCGTGCTCCGCCTTGAGCGAACCCCGGTGCCCGAGGACCAGGTCGACGAGGTCGTCGCTGAACGCCGCGTACCGGTCCAGCTCGGCCGCGTCGCCCAGCCGCGGCGTGATCATGAAGTGCAGGTTGCCGTCCTTGGCGTGCCCGAACGTCACGGCCTCGTCGTTGAGGGTCCCGTCGTACCCGTGCCGGGCGAACAGGCCGCCCAGGTCGCGCACGGTCGCGGTGAGGTCCGGCACCGGCACGACGACGTCCTCCAGCAGCGCCGTTGCCCCCGCCGGGCGCGCGCCCGCGACCGCCGTGTACAGGCCCTTGCGCACGCGCCACAGGCGCGCGCGGGTGTCCGGGTCGGTCGTGAGGGTGGCGGGCACCTCGAGCGCGAGGCCGTCGACGACGGCGCGGGCGGCGTCCTGCAGCGGGGCGAGCGCGTCGTCGGTCGCGGCCCGGTACTCCACGAGCAGCGCCGTCTGGCCGGTGATGCCCGCGCCCCGGGCGAGGGCCCGCATCGACGCGTCCGCCTTCGGGTCGGGCGCCGCCACGCGCAGCGACGCGGCGTCCATGAGCTCGATCGCCTCCGGCCCGGAGGCTCCCAGCGGCACCAGCGCGTCGGTGGCCCGCTCGAGAGAGTCGAAGACGAGCAACGTGGTCGCGACCTTCGTCAGCAGCGGGACGGTGCGGAAGGTGACCTCCGCGACCCAGCCCAGAGTGCCCTCCGACCCGACCATGAGGTGCTCGAGGATCTTCGCCGGCGTGTCGTGGTCGAGCAGCGCGTTGACCGAGTAGCCCATCGTGTTCTTCATCGCGAACTGGCGCTCCACCTCGGCGCGCATCGTCGCGCTGCCGCGCACGCGGTCGCGCAGCTCGGACAGGCCGCGGTAGAGGGCGGGCTCGACGGCGGAGAGGCGCACGTCGGCGTCCGGGGTGCCGGTGTCCACGACCGTGCCGCTGGGCAGCACCACCGTCATCGACTCCACGGTCCGATAGGCGGTACGCGTGATGCCCGACGACATGCCGCTGGAGTTGTTCGCGACCACTCCCCCGACGGTGCACGCGATCTCGCTCGCCGGGTCGGGGCCCAGGCGCCGGCCGTGCCGGGCCAGGTGGGCGTTCACCAGCCGCAGCGTGGCGCCGGGCTCGCAGCGCACCCGCTCCCCGCCGTCCAGCACCCGCACCCGCGTGAACCGGGTGCGCGTGTCGATCAGCATGCCCGCACCCGACGCCTGGCCCGACAGGCTCGTGCCGCCCGAGCGGAACGTCACCGGCAGGCCGCGCCGGTCGGCCTCGCGCATCGCCGCGACCACGCCGTCGCGGTCGTGCGCGCGCACCACCGCCTCCGGGCGCAGCAGGTAGTGGGAGGCGTCGTGGGCGTGCGCCACCCGGCTCAGCAGGTCCGTGCGCAGCTCGAAGCCGTGCCCGTCGCCGGTCGTGGTCCGCCCCGTCATCCCCGCACCTCCGTGTTCCTGTCCGGCAGCGATGCCCCGCGAGCGGCGACGGCCGCCAGCCGCCGACGGCGCCGCTGCACGCTCGCCCCTCGGCCGGCGTGCACCCGGTTCGTCAGCAGCACGGCGGACGCGCCCGTCGCGAGGTCGACGACGAACGACGTCCCCGTGAACCCCGTGTGGCCCACCTGGTCCTCTGTCACCATGAACCCCGGGTCGCCCCGCCGCAGCCCGAGCGCCTGACCCCAGGGTGCCCCCGCACGTCGCGCGCCGGCGTCCGGCTCGACCAGCGCGCGCCACGACTCCTCGCTCACGACGCGGCGGCCGCCCGCGACGCCGCGCGACGCGACCAGGCCCGCGAGCCGGGCGACGTCGTCCAGCGTGCCGAACAGCCCTGCGTTGCCCACGGGGCGGCCGATCGCCGCGGCCAGCTCGTCGTGCACCCGCCCGGTCGGCGTCCCCGGCTCGGTCGGGACGAGGTCAGTGGGGTCGGCGGGGCCGCCGTCGCCTCCCACGGGCGACCACCGGAGCCCCGTGGCACCGATCGGCTCCGCGACCCTTCCGGCGACCAGGCGGTCGAGCCGCTCGCCCGTGAGCTCCTCCAGGAGCCGGCCGAGGACGATGAAGCTGAGGCACGAGTACCGGTGTACGGACCCGGGCGCCTCGATGGGAGGGCCGAGGGCGTCGTCCAGCACGGCGGCGGGGTCGGACGACGTGCGCCAGACGAGCGAGCTGTCGCGCAGGCCGGCGCAGTGCGTGAGCAGCTGGCGCGCCGTCGCGCCGCTCGCCGTCGCGGGGACGTCCAGCATCTCGCGGGCTGGCGCGTCGAGGTCGAGCAGCCCGTCGTCGACGGCGGTCGCCGCGGCGACGGCGACGAACGCCTTGGTCACGGACGCGAGGTCGAACAGGCTCGCGGCGCCCGTCCGGCCGGCGGCATCTGGCCCGTCGGCGAACTCGCGCACCGACCCCGCCGGCGTGGTGAGGAGGGCCGCGGCGGACGACCAGCCCTCGTCGTCGGCGCGCCCCTCGAGCAGCCCTGCCTCCGCCGGCTCCGGCGGCCGGGCGTGCGGCGGGTGCGAGGAGGTCGGCATGAGCTCTCCGTCCGTCCGGGTCGACGACGACCCTGGGTTGGCAGATCGGTTGGCAGATTTCTCCATACCGTACTAGCAGCATGGCAAGAGTCTTCACGATGACGCCGGCGGCCCGCGGCTGGCCGCCCGGATCACGTAGGCTCCCGCGGATGCCCCACCACGCCCCGGTTCCCCAGCCAGTCCGGAACCCCCGGCGGATCCTCGTTGCCGGCACGTCGGGCGCGGGCAAGACGACGCTGGCCGGGCGGATCTCCGCGGCCCTCGGCGTGCCGCACACCGAGCTCGACGCTTTGCATCACGGCCCCGCGTGGACGCCACGGCCGGAGTTCGAGGCCGACGCGCGGGCGCTCGCCGCCGGCGACGCGTGGGTGACGGAGTGGCAGTACCGCCAGGTGCGACCCCTGCTGCTGGAGCGCGCCGAGATGCTGGTGTGGCTCGACCTGCCCGTGCGCGTCGTCATGACGCAGGTGGTGCGGCGCACGCTGCACCGGCGCCGGCACCGCGTCGAGCTGTGGAACGGCAACGTCGAGCCGCCGCTGGCCACGTTCTTCACGAGCCGGGACCACATCGTGCGCTGGGCGTGGGACACCCGGCACAAGCTGCGGGGACTCGACCAGCGGCTGGCCGTCGACGCCCCGCACCTGCAGGTCGTGCGGCTGCACAGCCACGCCGACGCCGACCGCTGGCTGAGCTCGTCGCAACCCGCTGGTTGAGCCTGTCGAAACCCAGGAGCTCGCCCTGCTTACGACATCGCGGCGCCGGCACGAGCGGCGGACGCCACGGGGCGGGCGCGCGCCCACCGGCGCAGGAGCAGTACCCCGACGACCGAGATCACGGCCAGCCCGAGGACGTAGAAGATCGTCGAGTACGTCGAGGCCGCGTCGGCGGTGGCCGGCAACAGCTGGCCGTAGTCGAGGGCCTGGTGCAGCCCGCCCGTGACCTCGAGTGCGAGGAACGCGGCCAGGAAGCCCATCGAGTCCCACAGCGAGTGCAGGAGCACCACCGCGACGTACGCGAGGACCACCTTGCCGGTGAGGCGGTACCGGCCCGCGGCGGACGCCGCGCCGAAGATCGCGGCGCCGAGGACGGCCGTCCACAGCACGTGTCCCACGGGCGTCAGCAGTCCGCGCACCGCCTCGGTCTGCAGCATCGAGTCGAGGTCGATCCTGCCGAGCGTGGTCAGCCCGGCGTTGAAGGCGTACCCGGCGGACTCGAAGGCGGCGAAGCCGGCGCCGACGGTCGCGCCGAGCCACGCGCCCGTGAGGCCAGTCTTCTGCGCGACGCGCGCACCCACGACGAGGAACACGACCGCCTTGACCAGCTCCTCGATCGCCCCGACGCCCAGGTACATCCACCACGCCGGCGACAGGTGCGACTCGAGGAGCGAGGCGCCCAGCACGCCGAAGATCCCGCCCACGAAGAACGCCATGAGCAGCAGCACGGGGTCGAGCATCCCGCGGGACCGCTCGGCGACGAACAACACCACGGCCAACGGCACGAGGAAGCTGCCCAGCAGGATGACCGTCGGCACCAGGTTCGTGTTCTGCGTCGAGTACGTGACCCCCGCGGTGACGATCCACAGGAGGATCCCCCCGAGCAGGGTCTTCCACCACCATCCGCGGGACCCCACGAGGGCTGCGTTCCGGGGCGTGGGACCGGGGCGCATCGGTACTCCCTCTCGGTCGTCTCGGGGGTGCGGCACCGTTGCCGCACCCTCCCGGTCAGGAGCCGAACGTCTCCAGCAGCACGGCGCGCTCCGCGTCCGTGAGGTTGGTGGCGATCAGGGCGCCGTGCAGGCCGTGAAACCGCTCGCCGACGCGGTCGGTGTCCCCGTCCTGCGTGACGGCGAACAGCGCCGACGTGCCCGTGGTGACCTGCTCGCGGATGGTCTCGAGCTGGGTCCGGTCGATCCCCACGGCCTCGGTGTGCTTCGCGAGGGCGCCGAGCGCCGCGCCCGCCGCGGCGCCGATGAGCGGCATGAAGAACAGCACGCCCAGCAGCAGCCCCCAGAAGGCTCCCCAGCCGGTGCCGCGCCGCTCGTCGTCGTGGCTGTGCTTCGTCGTCGGCGTGGCCTGGCCGACGGGCCACGACACCACCGCGTGGTCGACCACGGTGATCAGTCCCTCGGACTCCGCATGCTTGAGGATCGACGCGGCTTCTCCTGCGGCCTCGGGGGTGTCGAACTTCCAGACGGTGAACGTGGCCATCGTGGGTCCTCTCCGATCCTTCGGGCGACCCGTGCTCAGGCCTCGTTGAAGACCTCGCGGAGCTTGGCCTCCTCGTCGGCCGAGAGGTTGGTCTCGATGAGCTGGCCCCTGATCCCCTGGGACTCGAGCGCGGACTTCACCCGGTCGACGACGACGCCCTGCGTCATCACGAACAGGGCCGAGGTGCCCTCGGTGACCTGGCCGCGCACCGTGTCGATGAAGTCGTCGTCGATGCCGACGTCGGTCAGCGAGCCCGCGAGCGCGCCCGCCGCTGCGCCGACGGCCACGCCAAGGAGCGGCACGAAGAAGATCAGGCCGAAGAGCAGGCCCCAGAAGCCACCACCCAGGGCGCCGAAACCGGTCGTGTGATGCAGCTGGCGGGTCTTGGGCTTCTTTGCGCCCGGCTCCCAGGAGACGACGGCGGCATCCAGGACCTGGGCGAGCTCCTGCTTCTGCAGGGCCATCAGAGCTTCCTCGGCCTGCTGCGCACCGGTCGGGGAGTCGAACTTCCAGACGGTCAGAGTCGCCATGTCATGCTCCTTCTTCTCGGACTGCGGTACTTGAGCAGGCAGGCCCGCGCCATGCCGTTCTGCGCGTGCCACGACCTATGTCGAAGGTAGGTGCAGCGCCAAGATCCTGCCCGGTGAGGAGCTCCCGGGCCGCTCGCGGATCCATGCATCCGACGGCGCCTGTCAGGGCTGGTGACGCCGTCGGACCGACACGAGCACCACGCCCGCAGCCGTGACGAACAACGCGATCCCGATGAGCCACATGACGTCGGCACCGGTGCGCGGCAGCCAGCCCGGCGACCAGCCGTCGTCCCCGCCCTGGCCACCACCCGGGTCGCCGCCGTCGTTCGGCGGCGGCGGGTCGAAGGTGTTGGTCACCGTGATCTGCACGGCGTCGCCCGCCGCGACCGTCACCGCACCCGGGTGGCCGCCTGACTCCCCTGAGCCTGTCGAAGGGTCGACGCTCGAGACGGTCGAAGAGGCCGCACCGCCGTCATCGGTCTCCGTCACGACGCACTCCGCGCCGACCGGGAGGCCGTCGTAGCCGACCGGGTCGCCCGGGTGGAGCTCGCGCGCCGCGCCGTCGGGGATGTCGATGTCCTGCCCCTCGAACGTGCAGGCCAGGGAGACCTCGAACGGTGCGGTGACGAACTCCGCGCCGTCGCCGTCCACGACCTTCTCCACCTGGATCGCGCCAGCGTCGAAGGTGTTCGTGGCCGTGACCACCTGGGGGTCGGCCGGCAGCACACGCTCATCGATCTGCACCGGGTCCGGCTGCACGGTCGTCGAGGTGGCGCCGCCGGCCTCGGTCTCCGTCACGGAGCACACGGCCCCGACCGGCAGGCCGAAGTACACGCCCGGAAGGCCCGGCCCGAAGGGCCGCGTCGGACCGCCCGGGATCGGGACGTCTCCGCCTTGGACGGTGCACTCGAGGGAGGCCTGGTACGGGATGCCCCCGAGCGGGAACTGCGCGTAGAAGTCGTCGACCTGCGCGATCAGGTCGGCGAGCTCCTCCGGCGTCACCGGCTCGTCGGGCATCTCCGGGAGTGGCGGGATGTCCGGCATCCCTGGTGCGAAGTCCGCGGCGTCGCCGTCCACCACCTTCGCCAGCAGCAGGGGCGCGGTGAGGAACGTGTTGGTCACCGTCACCCTCGCGGTGGCCGGCGAGCCGTCCTCGTTCGCGGGCGGCACGACGACATCCACCGAAGTGCCGGCCACCGGGTCGCCACCGTCCACGCTCATGGTGACTTCGGTGGCGCCGAAGTCCTCCGTCTCGGTGACGGTGCACTCGGACCCGACCGGAAGGCCCTGGTACACGGCCGGCTGGCCGGGCACGAAGGTCCGCACGGCGCCGCCCGGGATGGCGATCGTCACCGGGTCTCCCTCGGCGTCCTCCCCGTAGGTGCACGCGAGGGTCACCTCGAACGGTCCGGGTCCGTAGAGCGCGCCGAGGCCGTCGAGGTTCTTGTCCACCTCGATCGTCCCGACGTCGAACGTGTTGGTGATGACCACCTGGGCGACCTCGTCGGCGTCGACCGTCACCGTGTCCGGCACGACGACGGACCCTGTGGCGCCGCCACCGTCGGTCTCCGTGACGGAGCACTCCGCGCCCACCGGCAGGTTCGAGATCTGCATCTCGAGCGGACCGGCGCCGCCGAGCACCACCTCGCCGTCGTACACGGTGCCCGGCTCCCCCGGCCCGTCGCCGTCGGCGTCGTAGGTGCAGACCACCTGCAGGTGGAACGGGCCGGATCCGTAGGCCTCCCCGCCTTCGCCCTCGACCACCTTCTGGAGGTTGATCGCACCGACGGCGAAGATGTTCGTGATGGCGTCCTCGTTGGTGATCGCGCCGGTCACCGGGGTGTCCGGCAAGAGGGTCACGGTCGTCGACGTCCCGTCCGTGGTGACCGGGTCGTCGTCTCCCTGCGTCACGGCCATCGACGTGCCGGGCGCGCCCGCAGTGCCGGTCTCGGTGATCGTGCACTCGGCGTTCGCGGGCAGGCCGGTCAGCTCGACCGGAGTGCCGTCGCCGGCCAGCTCCACGACCATCGGCGTGTCGGGCCCGTACCCCTCCGCGTACACCTCCTCGCCGAGGAACGTGCACTCCACGGTGGCCTCGAACGGCCCGTAGGCGATCGGGTTGCCATCCTGGTCGACCGCGTCGCTCTCCACCGTCTTGGACAGCTCGAGGCCGGCGAGCTCGTAGACGTTGACCGCGACGATGGTCGTGAGGTCGGGCTCCTCACCGATCGTCACCGTGCCGACGATGAGGTCCGTCTGGCCGTTGTCACCTTCGGTGATCGTGCACTCGGCGCCGTACGGCAGGTTCGGCACCGTGACCGGTTCGCCAGGGACGACGGTGATGGGGATCGGGTCGAGCTCGCGTTCCACCCACGTACCCGGGGCGGACGTGCACCGCACCTCGAGGTCGAACGAGTCCGGCGCGTACTCCCGCCCCGCACCGATCGCCATCTTGTCCACCTGCAACGGGCCGGACGCCGTGGCGACGCCGACCTTCTGCCCCTCGGTGGGCAGGAGGTTGCGCACCGACCCGTCCCGGCGGATGTACGCCGCCGCCGCCGCCGCCGAGTCGTACGCGATCGACCGGTCCGCCGCCGCCGGAACGCGCGCCGGCGTGGTCGTCGTCTTGTCCAGCGTGACGAACTCACCGGGCGCCATCGGGTGGTCGTCGGAGAAGGTCACCACGATCTTCAGCGCCCGGATCGCGGCGAACTCTTCGTCCGTCATGTCGTTCCTCAGCGGCACCCAGCCCGTGGCCGGGTCGTCGGTCGGGCAGACCGGCTCGCCCAGCGGGTCCTCGATGTCGTCCATGCAGTAGTCGGTCGCCGCCGAGTAGTAGACGGTGCCGCGAGCGCCGGCCGGCAGGTCCTGGAATACCGGGGGCCTTTCGTTGGAGAGGAACGGCCGCCACTGCGAGCCGCGCGGCGTCGTGTCGTAGGAGCCCGTGTCGCCCGGCGCGGGGATGCGGTCGTACGCGACGAGCTTGGTGATCGGGTCGTTGCCGACGTTGTCGATCCGGATGCGCCACGTCTCGTCGTGGCCCGGGGCCACGATCGGCGTGCACGGGTACCCGTAGAAGCCGGCCGCGTCGGGGACGCACGTGGTGTCGGGGTCGGCGGCAGGGTCGACGAAGACGCCCAGCTCGTCGTTCTCCGTCGCCTTGACGCGCTTCGACTGCGCGAGGGCCGCCGTCTCCGTGGGGTGGACGTCGGCGTCCGCCTCGCAGGCGCCGGTCTCCGTGTCCAACCGGGTGACGCACTCGTCCCAGGGCCGGTCGCCGGTGACGCCGGCGGTGTTCTGCACCGTGGCCTGCGGCTCCAGCCCGACCCGGAACCTCACCATCACCGTGACGGTGTACGTCTGGTTCGGCTCGAGCACCGAGCCCTCGGGGAACGTGAACCGCAGCCTGTCGATGTCGCCCGCCTGCGCCACCGTCACCTGCGTCGCGCTCGTGGGGAGATCAGGCGTCGCGGGGTCGGGGTCCGTGCCGCTCAGCGCATAGGAGAAGGGCTCGGCCACATTGGCCAGCCGCAGCTGCGGCCCCCGGTCGTCCGACGGCATCGGGTCGTCGAGGATCACCGGGTCGGTGACCGCGCGGTCGCCGGTGTTGGTCACCCTGATGTTCATCGGGAAGACGGCGTTGGGCGACTTCGCCCCGCCGGAGACCACGCCGTCGAAGTCCTTGACGATCTTCACGCCGTTGGTCGAGTGCTCGTACAGGATCGGCGCCGCGGCCTCGTCGTCCGCGCTCACCGGAACGGTGTCGCCGGTGTCCGGGTCGACGACGAGGTCGGCGCCGGTGACGCTGCCCTGCACCGAGTTGCTCGCGACGCCCGGGGCAGCCTCGCCCGGCGCGGGCGGGTTCGCCGCGAGGTCCGGCAGGACCGGACCGCCCGACCGCATCTCGTCGCGCCGCTCCACGGAGATCGGCACGCGCTGCGAGGGCGTGGCCGGGTTCTCCCAGACGGACCCGTCGGTGCGGGTGAACGTGAACCTCAGGCCCTGGACGTCGCCGGGGGCCACGCCGTCGGGCAGCGCGAACGTGGACGCCGCCTCGCCCTCGACCCAGCCCCCGCCGGTCACGGTGACCGGGTCCGACGATCCCGGGTCGCCGGAGAAGCTGGCGCCCACGAAGGCGTCCACCTGCACCCGCTGGATCGGGGCCGTCAACCTGGCGCCGTCGAAGCCGACGAAGCCGTACTGGTTCCAGAACTGCGGGTCGTCGTCCGTGAGCACCATCTCCACGGTGCGCGACGGTCCCACCGGCTTCCCCGTGAGCACCATCGTGACGGGGCCCGTGCGGGGCTCGACGATCGTGTCGGGGCTGAACGACTTGCCCACCTCGAGGTCGATGGCGGCGTCCTGGAGCTGGATCGACGCGTCGTCGTCGGCCTCGCGGACGTCGCCGCCGGCGACGCCGCCCGGGTCGTCGATCGTCGCGGCCGCGCGGTTGGGAACCGGGTCGTACCCCGCCACGTCGACCGGGCCGCCGGTGTACCGGTCGGTCTTGCGCAGCTGGAGCGTGAGGTCCATCGTGCCCGCCGCGCCCGGCTCCACCAGCCCGTCGTACGCGGCCTCGACGCCCACCACGTCCGCGAGGTCGGCGGCCGTGAGAGCCTCCGCTGCCGCCTCGTCGAACGTCGCGGTGGTGTCGTCGTCGTGGTGCACCGTCACGGTGGTGCTCGTGGCGCCCCGGGGCGGGGTGAGGTCGATCGCCCGCAGGGTGAAGGCGTCGAACGGCTTCGTGCCGTCCGCCGTCACCACGTCGCCCGAGCCCTGCGCCACCGGGTCGGCCAGGCGCAGCTGCTCCACCTTGGCCGCCGACTCGTTGGTGCCTTCGATGACCACGTGGGTGCTGGGGTAGTACGCGTCCGGCGTCGCGGCCGGCGGCACCGAGATCGGGCCGCCCGTCCAGTCCTTGGTCACGGACACGTTGAGCGGCTGGTCGATGATCAGCACGTCGTCGGCGTCGGTGTCGGTGTGCTCCCGGCCGTCGTAGGTGGCCGTGCCCGCGGCGGTGTCGCGGACCATGCCCGCGTCGTCGGGGAGGTTGTAGATCGTCTCGTTCGTGGAGCCGAGCACCGGGTCGCCGTTGCTGCGCCGGTCGTCCCGCACCTGGAAGGTGAGGTTCAGGTGCCGGCCGCTCTCGAGCGTCGACCGGGCCACCCCGTCACCGGTCTGGGGCGCGGTCGGGTCGGCGTCGTCGCGGGACGGCGACTCCGTGTACGTGAGCCGCACCGACGTGGCCGACGCCCGCTCCGCGGCGGTCAGCGTGTAGCCGGGGAAGGTCCCGTCGCAGGCCTGCGGGCACGGGTCGCCCGACGCCTCCACCCAGGTGCCGTCGACGAAGAGCTCCACGGACTCGACCTGGTCGTACCTCATGAACGGGTCCATGCGGGCGTCGATCGCCTCGACGCGGACCAGGTCGAACGCCTCGTAGAACGAGTCCGCGACCGCCGTGCCCTCGGGGTCGGCGATGTCCGACAGGACCAGGGGGTCGACGCCGGAGAAGCCTCCGGTGGACCAGGTGATCTGCGCGGTCACCCGGTCGTCGGAGCGGGCCAGCACGTCGGGCGGGTCCCCGCCCAGGAAGTCCTTGGCGATGAAGTCGCCCGGCCCGTCGCCGTCCACGGGGAACGGGTCGACGGTGTCGCAGCCCTCCGCCGGCTCCGTCGGCTCCACCGTGTCCGCGGAGGCGGTGGAGGCGCCGCAGTTCGTCAGCGGGTCGTCCCATCCGTCCGGGCCGGTGAACTCGGCGCCGAAGTTGGGCTGGAACTGGGTGCCCGGCGGGAACCCGTCGCCGGTGGAGTCGTAGACGAACTGCACCCCCTGGGCACCCTCGGGCAGGTCGCAGCTCACGGTGGCCGGCCCCGTGGTGGGGCCGCAGCCGGGGGCGGCCACCCACTGCGCACCGTCCCAGTAGTTGACCGTCAGGGTCGAGCTCGCGGGCACGTCGGTGGAGCGCACGGACGTGGCGGCGAAGTGGTCCCAGAAGTCCGTCGGGGCGGCGGTGTCGGCCGGGTCCTGGATCACCATCTGGTCGGCGTTCGTCGTCGAGCCGTCCGGCCCGAACGGGAGCAGCCGCGTCGGGAGCTGCACGACGACGCCCTGCCCCGGCACCGCGGGGATCGTGGACGGGGAGACGTTCTTGCTCGTCTCGGTCGCGAGCCGGTCCACCAGCGTCACGAGGTCGGCCGAGGCGTCGGCGGGCTCGCCGTTCGGCACCGCCGCCCGGACCGTGTTGGAGTGCGTGACGTCATCGGCGTCCTGGTCGGGGTCGGTGTCCGCCGTGAACGGGACCGACGCCTCCGCCCCCGTCGCCAGGTCGCCCGTGAACGTCACCGTGAACCCGTGGACCACGCAGCCCTCGGGCGGGTTCGGCAACGAGCCCGGCGCCGTCGCGTCGAGCGCCGGGGCGGACCCGTCGGCGCAGGTGAACGTCACGCTCGCCCCGCTGGCACCGTCGGGCCACTGCACGCCCGTGCCGTCGCCCTCCGGGCCGAATCCGGTGAACGTGAGCGGGTCGTCGCCCGTGAACGGGTTGGCCGTGTCCGGCGCCGGCTCCGTGATCGTCATCTCGGCCACGGACGTGCCGGTGTTGGTGGCACCGATGGTCACCGTGGTCGGGTCGCCCGCGCTCACGGTCGCCGGGTCGAAGCTCTTGCTCGCCGTGACGCTGTTGTTGGGAGGAGTGACGACGTACGTGTCGTCCGCCGTCGTCGGCTCCGACTCCTGGTCGCCGTCCGTCACGGACGACGACGCCACGTTGGTGACGGTGAGGGGGTCGGTGAGCTCACTGACAGCCTCGCTCTGCCGGACCTCGACGGGCACGGCCGCCGTCGCCCCGGGCTGGATGTCGCCGCTGAACGTGTACCGCACGCCCTGCACGGTGGTGGGGTCCACGGAGTCGTCGAGGGGCTCCCACGAGGCGCTGTCCCAGTACTCCTGGGTCACCTCGGTCGCGTTCGGCGGCATCGTGATGTCGCCAGTGCCGGCGTACTCGAGGTACGTGAAGGGGTTGGGGTCGGCGGTCGGGTCCACCGGGTCCTGGATCACCAGGGTGTCCACCGGGTCGTTCGTCGTGTTCGTCGACCCGAGGGTCATGGTCGCGGCCGTGCCAGGGGCCGCGAGGGCGCCCTCCGGGGCGATCGACTTCGTCGTCTCCGAGTCGAGGAGCAGCTCGACCACCGGCGTGATGGGCGCGTCCGCCGAGTTCTCCGGCGCGTTGTCCGCGACGACGGTCGCCGCGTTGACGATCGGGACGCCGCTCCCGCTGTACGGCAGGTCCGGGTCGATTCGCACGGTGATCTCGATCGCCGCCTGCTCGCCGTTCGTGAAGGAGGGCCACGTCACGGTGACGACGTCGCCGTCGGTATCGACCGTCAGATCGCCGTTCATCCCGGACGGCTCACCCGCGATGGCCGCCGAGACCAGCTCGAGCCCCTCGGGCAGCTCGTCGGTGAGCACGGCATTCCGACACGGGCTGGATGGGTCGGAGCAGGAGATCTGCACCTCGTACGTCACCTGCTGGCCCGGTACGTACGGTCCCGGGGTCTCCACCTCCTTGCCGATGGACCATGTCGCCGCAGACGCCGACGTCGCAGGAATGATGGCGCCAGCCAGCCCGAGTGCGACCACAGCGAGCACGGACCACCCCCGCCGGACCCGCCCGCCCCCCGGACGACGCGCGCTCCGACCTGCCGAGCTGTGACTCACAACCACCGATGCCCCCACTCCGGAATATGGCACGCCCGCGCAGGTCATCGCGCGGGCTTGGGTCCGAAGGTGCCAGACTTCCTCGACGTTGGCGCGGCGAACGAGGACGTCGAGTCGGGGAAGGTGAAGATCTTCGCCCTGAGGGCTTCGTGGACAGCGCCGTCTCCGAGAACGTGTTCGCGTACGTCACGATGAACCGCCGTGCGGCCTATATGCACGGCGCAGCACTGGCGCGCGGCCCCAGGGCGGGGTCGTCGACGTCCGCAGCCCCGGACGTTCAGTAGGCGGCGTCCACCGGGTCGGCGAGGACCGGCTCCAGCGCCTCGACGATCCGGACGTCGCCGTCCAGCCAGTCGACGGTGAGCAGGGCGTCGCGGTCCAGCCAGCGCAGCTCGTCGTGCTCCACCAGGGGCTGCGGGGTGCCGTCGGCCACGACCGCGAGCCACAGCCGCATCACGTGCCGGTCGGTGATGATCCAGGCGCCGTCGTCGGGCCCGGCGAACTCCTCCCCGAGGTCCACGCGCACGCCGAGCTCCTCGTCGAGCTCGCGGTGCAGCGCCTCGACCGGCGACTCCCCCGGGTCGACCTTGCCGCCCGGGAACTCCCACCGCCCGGCCAGGTGCGCCGGCCGACTTCGCCGGGCAGCCAGGAGGCGGCCCGGGCGGTCGAGTTCGTCGACGATCGCGGCGGCGACGACGAGGCGGCGTGCGGTCATACCCGAAAGTCTGCCATCCGGCCCCGGACGTGCGAGAGCCCCGCCCCGGCGACCTCCCCTGCCGCCGTGCGGGGCCCGCAACAACCGGCCTTCAGATGACCCCGAAGCCGGACTGTCGCGCCCACGCGACGGCCTCGGCCCGGCTCGACACGCCCAGCTTCCTGTACACGCTGCGCACCTGCGACTTCACCGTGTTGCGGGTGACGAACAGCTTGGTCGCGATCTGCTCGAGGGTGACATCCTCGGACAGGTTGGACAGGATCACGCGCTCACGACGCGTCAGCAGGCGGCTCGTCGTCAGGGGGTAGGTCAGCTCGATCGTGCTCATCGTTCTTCCTCCTCAACGGCCGCCGACCGATGGGTCGACCTGGGGAAGCCGTCATGGATGAAGAGGCCGATCCAGGGGGGTCATGACGCGGAACACAGCGATCAGATGCTGCCCCCGCACACGAAACGGCCGGCCTCACCCACTTGCGGGGTGAAGCCGGCCGTGTTGACACTGGTCAGCGCGGTGATCTCAAGCAACCAACCGGATCCCGCGCCTTTATCACGATTCGGTCACGACCTGCGCGAGGCGCGTCAGCCCGCCTGGGCGGCATACTCCTCCGCGGTGAGCAGCTCCCCGCGGGAGGTCACGTCGACCTTGAAGAGCCACCCGGCGCCGAACGGGTCGGAGCTCACCACGGCCGGGTCGTCCACGGCGGCCTGGTTGACCTCCGCCACGGTGCCGCTCACCGGCGAGTAGAGCTCCGAGACGGACTTGGTGGACTCGATCTCGCCGACGACGGCGCCCGCCTCGATCGTGGCGCCCACCTCCGGCAGCTCGAGGTACACGACGTCGCCCAGCGCGTCGGCGGCGACGGACGTGATGCCCACCGTGGCGGGCGACGCGTCGTCCAGCCACTCGTGCTCGGCGGAGTACCGGAGGTTCTCGGGGAAGTCGGCCATGGGGACTGCTCCTTCGGGGTCGGTGATGCTGGTGATGCTGGTGATGCTGGTGATGCTGGTGATGCTGGTGATGAGGACGATCGTCCTACGGGCGCTTGTAAAACGGCAGGGGCACGACGACGAACGGCTCGGCGCGGCCGCGCACGTCGACCGCCAGCTCGGTGCCCTCCCCCGAGACCTCCGGCGTCACGTACGCCATCGCCACGGGGTAGCCGAGCGTGGGCGACGGCGCCCCGGACGTCACGCGTCCGACGACGGCGCCCACGGCCCCGTCGGGGCCGCGCTGCACGACGTCGTAACCCTCCCGCGCCGGGCGCCGGCCCTCGCCGCGCAGGCCCACGAGCACCCGCGCCGGCGCGCTCTGCGCGCGCGCCGCCAGGGCCGCACGCCCGACGAACGGCAGCGGCTCGCCGTCGTCGCCCGTCTTCTCGAGCTTCACGACCCGGCCCATGCCGGCCTCGTACGGCGTGGTGGTCTCGTCGAGCTCGTGCCCGTAGAGCGGCATCCCGGCCTCGAGCCGGAGCGAGTCGCGCGCCGACAGGCCCGCGGGGACGAGGCCGCGGTCCCGGCCCGCGGCGAGCAGCGCACGCCAGAGCTCGACGGCGCGGTCCGCGGGCACGAACAGCTCGAAGCCGTCCTCCCCGGTGTATCCCGTGCGGGCCATCAGCACTTCGATGCCGGCCACCGTGGCGGGCGCCGACGCGTAGTACTTCATCGACCGGACGGCGTCCACGTGCTCCGGCGCCATGAGCGAGGCGACGATGTCCTCCGCCTGCGGTCCCTGCACCGCGACGAGCGCGGTCTCGGCGGAGCGATCGGTGACGACGGTGTCGAACCCGGCCGCGCGCGCCACGAGCTCGGCGAACACGCGCTGCGCGTTGCCGGCGTTGGCCACCACGAGGAAGTGCTGGTCGGCCAGCCGGTACACGATCAGGTCGTCGAGCACGGCGCCGTCCTCGGCGCAGATCATCGAATAGCGCGCGCGGCCGACGCCGATCGCGCTCGCGTTGCCGACCAGCGCCCGGTCGAGCGCGGCGCCCGCCTGCGGGCCCTCGAGGTGGATCTCCCCCATGTGCGACAGGTCGAACAGCCCGGCCGCCTCCCGCACCGCGCGGTGCTCGGCCAGGTCGGACGTGTAGCGCAGCGGCATCAGCCAGCCGCCGAAGCCGGTGAGGCTCGCGCCCAGCGCGACGTGCTCGTCGTGCAGGGGCGTGGTCTTGTCCTGCTTGTCCTCGGTCATCGAGGCTCCCTTCGATGGTTGAGCGTGTCGAAACCCGCCGGTCGAGCCTGTCGAAACCAGGTCTCGACAGGCTCGACCGGCGATCACTGGCGATCAGACGGCGTAGGACTCGATCGGGGGGCAGGCGCACACGAGGTTCCGGTCGCCCTTCGCCCCGTCGACGCGCCGCACCGGCGGCCAGTACTTCCCGGCCCGAAGGCTCGGCAGGGGGAACCCCGCCAGCTCGCGGGAGTAGGGGTGCGCCCACTCGTCGGTCATCACGCTCGCGGCGGTGTGCGGGGCGTGGCGCAGCGGGGAGTCGTCGGACGTCCACTCCCCCGCCGCCACCCGGTCGATCTCGCCCTTGATCGCGATCATCGCGTCGACGAAGCGGTCCAGCTCGGCCAGGTCCTCGCTCTCGGTGGGCTCCACCATCAGCGTGCCCGCCACCGGGAACGACATCGTGGGCGCGTGGAAGCCGTAGTCGATGAGGCGCTTGGCCACGTCCTCAGCCGTCACGCCGGTCTCTGCGGTCATCGGGCGCAGGTCGAGGATGCACTCGTGCGCCACCAGGCCGGTCGCGCCGGTATAGAGCACCGGGAAGTACGGGTCCAGGCGCGACGCCACGTAGTTCGCGGTGAGGACGGCAGCCTTCGACGCCTCCGTGAGCCCGTCCGGGCCCATCAGCGCGAGGTACGCGTACGAGATCGGCAGGATGCCCGCCGACCCGTGCGGGGCGGCGCTCACCGGGACGCCGCCGTTCGCTGAGCTCTTCGATACCCCGGTTTCGACAGGCTCGACCAGCGAGGCCAGCGGGTTCCCCGGCAGGAACGGCACCAGGTGCTCCGCCACCGCGACCGGGCCCACGCCCGGGCCGCCGCCGCCGTGGGGGATGCAGAACGTCTTGTGCAGGTTGAGGTGCGACACGTCGCCGCCGAACTCCCCCGGCCGCGCCAGCCCGACCAGCGCGTTCAGGTTCGCACCGTCGATGTACACCTGCCCACCGGCTTCATGTACGAGATCGCAGACCTCGCGGACGTGCTCCTCGTACACCCCGTGCGTCGACGGGTACGTGATCATGATCCCGGCCACCTGTTCGCCGTGCTGGGCCAGCTTCGCGCGCAGGTCGTCCAGCAGGATCTCGCCGTCGTCCGCCGTCGCCACCACCGCCACGCGCAGCCCCGCGAGAGCCGCCGACGCCGCGTTCGTCCCGTGCGCCGACGCCGGGATCAGCACGATGTCGCGGTGCGACTCCCCCCGCGACCGGTGGTACCCCTGGATCGCCAGCAGGCCCGCGAACTCCCCCTGCGACCCCGCATTCGGCTGCACCGACACCGCCGCGTACCCCGTGATCTCCGCGAGCTGCGCCTCCAGCAAGGAGATGAGCTCCGCATAGCCCCGTGCCTGGTCAGCCGGCACGTACGGGTGGATGTCGGCGAAGCCCGGCCAGCTGATGGCCTCCATCTCCGCCGTCGCGTTGAGCTTCATCGTGCACGAGCCCAGCGGGATCATCGTGCGGTCCAGCGCCAGGTCCTTGTCGCTCAGCGACCGCAGGTACCGGAGCATCGAGGTCTCGGAGCGGTGCATGTGGAAGATGGGGTGCTGGAGATAGGGCGTCGTTCGTGTCACCTCCGCGGGCAGGGCGGCGGCGCCCGACCCCTTGGCGTTCGGCTCACCGGCACCGCCGGCCACCGCAGTGGAGATGGCCGACAGGAGGGCCGCGACGTCGGAAGCCGTCGTCGTCTCGTCGCAGGCGATCTGTACATGGTCGGCGTCAGCCTTGTACAGGTTGTAGCCCGCTGCCGCTGCGGTCTCGACGACCTGCTGGGCGCGGCCCGGGAAGACGGCGCGGACGGTGTCGAAGAAGACGTCGTGCTCGACGTCGATGTTCGCGGCGCGCAGGCCGTCCGCGACGGCGACCGCGCGGGCGTGGGTGCGCTCGGCGATCGCGCGGAGGCCCTCGGGGCCGTGGTAGACCGCGTACATCGAGGCCACGATGGCCAGCAGGGCCTGGGCGGTGCAGATGTTGCTCGTGGCCTTCTCACGGCGGATGTGCTGCTCGCGGGTGGCGAGCGCCAGGCGCAGGCCCGTGGCGCCGTCGACGTCCGTCGAGACACCCACGAGCCGACCGGGGAGCTGACGCTCCAGGCCCTTGCGGACCGCCATGAACGCGGCGTGCGGGCCGCCGTAGAACAGCGGGACGCCGAAGCGCTGGGCCGAGCCGACCGAGACGTCCGCGCCGAGCTCGCCGGGGGAGACCAGCATCGTGAGCGCCAGGAGGTCCGTCGCCATCGTGACGAGCGCTCCGCGCTCCTTGGCCTCGGCGACCAGGTCGCGCGCGTCGAGCACGCGCCCCGACGCGCCCGCCTGCTGCACGACCACGCCGACCAGGTCGCCCTCGGGAAGGTCACCACCTGCGGCGACGTACCCGTCGAGGCCCGCGGCGAGGCCGCCGTCGAGCCCCGCCACCACGACCGGCAGGCCGATCGCCTCCGCACGCCCGCGCGTCACGGACAGGCTCTGCGGGAACAGGTCGGCGTCGAGCACCACGTAGCCGCTCTTCGCCCGCGACACCCGCCACATGAGTGCGACGGCCTCCGCGACCGCCGTCGCCTCGTCGAGCAGGGACGCGCCCGCGATGCCGAGCCCCGTGAGGTCCTCCACCGCCTGCTGGAAGTTCAGCAGCGCCTCCAGCCGGCCCTGCGAGATCTCCGGCTGGTACGGGGTGTAGGCCGTGTACCAGGCGGGGGACTCGAGCACGTTGCGGCGGATCACCGGGGGAGTGGCGGTGCCGTAGTAGCCCAGGCCGATCATCTGGCGCTTGACCTGGTTCTTCCCCGCGAGGTCGCGCAGGTGCGCGAGCACCTCGGCCTCGGAGCGGGCGGCGGGCAGGGCGAGCGGGCGGTCGGTGCGGATCGCCTTCGGGACGGCGGCGTCGACGAGCGCGTCCAGGCTGTCGTGGCCGAGCTGGTCCAGCATCGTCGCGACCTCCTGGCCGCGGGGGCCCAGGTGGCGGTCGGCGAAGACGTCGGGGTCGTACGCGGGGGAGCCGGGGGAGGTGGTCACGTCGAACGCTCCGGGAGGTCGGTCGGGCAGGCGGACGGGGACGGTCGAGTCCCTCCCCGCTCTGTCATCTGACCGCGCCGGGCTGCTGCCCGGTCGCACATCGACCTGAGAGTTTTGCCGGTCCACCTGGCATCGGCCCGGCCTGCGTCACAGCAGGCCAGGACGACGACGGGGCGCCGACTTGCACCGTCGGTGGGTCGTTCGTCGTCGCCGGCCGGGGCCGTCGGCGGCTGCGGACCGCTTTCCAGAGTTGCCTTACCGCGACGGTACGGGGTGCCTGAGAGATTCCCGGGGAGGGATTGCTCCTTCGGCGCCGGCCGCAGCGCGGACCGGTGGACCGGTCCGACGTCACGGCGCGAGCTCTCCCGACGCGGTTCGAACAGCGTGTTGCGTTGTGCGGCCGATCCTACCCGGGGAGCCGGTCGTCCCCGCCCGGCAGTCCCGTGCCGGGTCCCGCCTTCTTCGCGGCGCGACGGTCCGCCCGCGACGGCCGTTTCGCCGACGCCGACATCGAGGCCGGCGCTCCCGCCCCCTCGCGCGCCTTGCGAGCGTCACGGTGGCGGGTGCCCGTGGCGAGGCCGCCGACCAGCAGCACGGCCCCGGAGAACAGCAGGTACACGGCGAGGAGCAGGGCCATGGTCCGGGCGTCGTCGGTGCGGCGCACGAGCACGACGACCCCCAGCAGGATCCACAGGACCGCGTTCGCGAGCTGCCAGTCCCAGGCCACCGCCCGCACCGCCCGGCCCCGCAGCGCCCCGATGATCCCCGCGACGCCGGCCGCGCACGCCCAGATCCCGACGACCAGGTACATCACGGGCCCGCTCATGGACGGCCAGAGCACGATGACCAGGGCCGCCGCGATGCTCACGACGCCGGCGATGAGCCGCCAGCTCACCTCGTCGCCGTCGGACTGCTGCCCGCCCGCGCGCCGGGACGGCAGGCCCTCGACCGTCAGCAGGATCCCCTGCACCAGGATGACGATGCCGATCAGCCAGCGCAGCCAGGTCAGGCCCTCGTCCGGGTTGGCGAACAGGACGACGCCGGCCACGAGGTAGGCGAGGGCCCGCACGTACACGAGCCCCCACAACCGCCGGGCCGTGCCCAGCGCGCGTTCCGACAGCGGCGCGTCCCCGCTGGTCGTGCCGGACGTTGAGTCGCTCATGCTGGCGATGCTAGGAGCGCAGCGGCCGCGCCGCGCGCCAGGAAGCCGCGGCCGCGACGGGCCGCAACAGGCCGGGTCAGCCCAGCTCGAGGTCGCGGGTCACCTCGACCATCGCGTCCACCACGGCCCGCACGGCGGGGCCGGGCTCGTGCCGGGTGGCGCGGTGCCGGGCCACGATGCGCCGGGTGCCGAGCCCGGCGAGGCGCGCCACCTCGATGCCCTCCGGCACGTCCCCGCCCTCGAGCGCGAGCGCGGGGAGCATCGCCACGCCCTGGTTCGCGGCGACGAGGGAGAGCGCCGTGTCGAAGTCGAAGAAGGCGTGCCGGGTGGTGAACGACGTGCCCAGGGTGCGCGCCAGGCGCCGCAGCGCGCGGTCGGACGCGGTGCCGGGCTCGGCACCGATCCATTGGAAGTTGCCGAGGTCGTCGAGGCGCTCGGGCATCGGCATCGCGGCCGGGACGACGACGCACCACGGCTCGTCGAGCAGCGGCACGTCGTGCACGCCGCGGGGGGCGGGGGCGTCCATGTCCACGTCGCGTTCGAGCAGGATGACGTCGAGGTCGCCGGCGCGCAGCATCCGGACGGCCTCGGCGGGTTCCTGCTCGCGCACGTCGACCTCGACGCCCGGGTACTGCTCGGCGAGGTCGACCAGCATCGGTGCCACGACGGCACGGATGGCCGACTGGAATGCCCCGAGCACGACCTTGCCGCTCACGCCCTCGCCGAGGGCGGCGATCGCCTGGCGGGCCTCGAGCAGCTCGGCCTCGATGCGTTCCCCGGCCTCGGCCAGCACGCGGCCCGCCGGGGTGAGCGTGACGCCGCGCGGGCCGCGATCAAGCACGGCGATGCCCTCCTCGGACTCCAAACGGGCGATCTGCTGGGAGACGGCGGACGGGGTGACATGCAGAAGATCTGCTGCCGCGAGCACGCCCCCGGCGCGGTGCACGGCAAGGAGGAAGGCAAGTCTTCGTGGGTCGGTGGCCATGTAGCGATACTAACTGCCGGTAGCAGAAAGATTTGATTGCGCTGAAGGCCATTCGTGTCTCAGAATGGTCACAGCGCCGGCCGGCCCGGCCAGCTCCCCGGTTCTCGGGGAGGGCGCACACACCCTCAGATCAACCACTCGCCGTGGCACGCCTGTGCCGCGCCGGCCCCCGGAGGTGCCCGTCATGACGATCTCCCTTCTGACCGTGATTACCGCCTTCGGGTGGGTCGGCGCGATCGCCGTCGTCCTCGCCTACGGCATGGTGAGCAAGGGCCGCTGGACGGCCGACGGTCTCCCGTTCCAGCTGTCCAACGTCGCCGGCGCGTTCGTGATGCTCCTCATCGCGATCGTGAACGGCATCTGGCCGTCCGCGCTGGCGAACGTCGCCGCCGTCATCATCGGCGCCCTCGCGATGCGCACGATCGCCCGCGCCCGCCGGTCCGAGCGGGCCGCGCTCGCCCAGGTGTCCGGCGCCCCCGCCGTCGCGGCGGTCGTCGACGGGTCGCAGGACCCGACCACCGGCGGCATCGAGGCGACCGTCACCGACGCGCCCTTCGTGCACAAGCTCGAGACCGCGGAGCGCGTCGACCTCGCCGCCTGACGCGCTCGCGCCGCCCGCGGCGCGGCACGTTCAGGCCCGGCGGTGCACGACGGCGGGCACCACGGCCCACAGGCCGAGCAGCACCACCGCGGCGCTCGCCCCGACGACTATTCCCGTCGCCCGTCCCACGACGACGTCGAAGACCAGCAGCGCCGTCCCCGACAGCGCGATGGCGAGCAGCACCAGACCGGCCCGCGTCATCCGATCCCCGCCCGTGACCACCGAGTGCTTCATGTGCTTGCGGAACAGGGCGCGGTGCAGTGCGACCGGCGCCACGAGCAGGCCCGTCGTCGCGATGCACACCAGCACCAGCGTGAGGTAGACCGTGCGCTGGTAGTCGTCCAGCTCGGAGAAGCGCGACTGGAACGGCAGGATCAGCAGGAACCCCGTGAGGATCTGCACGCCGGTCTGCATGACGCGCAGCTCCTGCAGCAGCTCGTTCCAGTTGCGGTCCGACCGCTGTTCCGGGGTCTCCGGCCGGCCGCGCCTGCGGTCGGTCGCGCCACCCGTCAGCTCGTCGCTCACCTGCCGTCGCCCCCCGCTCCGCCCTCCGCGCAGTCCTCCGCGCCGAGCGCGAGGTCGACCACGACCGCGCGATGGTCGCTGAGTCCCAGGTCGACCGCACGCGCTGCCGTGACGGCGGCCACCGGGCCGTCGACCAGCACGTGATCGATCCGGAGCCACGGGCGCGCCCGCGGATACGTCGGCACCTGCACCAGCTCGCGCCAGCCCGTCCGTCTCGCCGGGAGGTCGTCGCGGGTGTTGAGGTCGCCCAGCAGCACGATCGGGCGCGGGGCGTGCCGGAGTCGTTGCCGCAGGCGCCGCAGCTGCACCCGCTTCCAGGGGTCGCCGGTGGAGAGGTGCGTCGTGACGACGGTCAGCGGGCCCGCCGGCGTGACGATCGCCGCGGCGAGCGCGACCCGCGGCTCATCCACCCCGAGCGGAGGCAGGCCGGGAACGTTGAGGCCCGGCAGCAGCATCGGGTGCCAGGCGCGCACCGGATGCCGGGAAAGGAGCGCGACGCCGTAGCCCGGGCGGTCGGACGGCGGGCCTGACACGCTCGCGGTGACCACACCGGTCCGGCGGCGGCCGAGCGTCCGCTCGAGCGGTCCGCTCAGCGCAGGCACGTACCGGTGCTCGGGCATCCCCAACGCGTGCGCGAGCGCGCGCGCCTGGTCGGCGTTGCCCGACCGCGCCTGGTCGCGATCCACCTCCTGCAGCGCAATCACGTCAGCGTCGAGGCTCCCGAGGGCCTCGCCCAGGCGGTCGAGATCCGCGCGCCCGTCGTCGTCGAGCGCGTGCTGGACGTTCGCCGTCACGAGCCGGATCATCCGCCCCCTCCCACATCCGCCTCCCACATCCGCCAGGTACCACGAAACCTGCCGAGGTAGCCCCGGATGCCGCGAGGTAGTGCGATTCTCGGCGAGGTAGTCCCGTTTTCGGCGAGGTAGTCCCGTTTTCGGTGGGGTAGTCCTTGTGCGACGCCCGGCCGCCGTCGGGCCCTCCGACGATCGTTGTCCCTCGCGCTAGATCCCGCGACCTCGACGCCCGAGGAGGAACTACCTCGGCGGATTTCGAACTACCTCGCCGAAACCGGGACTACCTCGTCGGATTTCGAACTACCTCGCCGAAACCGGGACTACCTCGTCGGATTTCGAACTACCTCGCCGAAACCGGGACTACCTCGCCGCTCGGGGGTACTACCTCGCGTGGTTTCGAACTACCTCGCGAGATGCGGGACTACCTNTCGGATTTCGAACTACCTCGCCGAAACCGGGACTACCTCGTCGGATTTCGAACTACCTCGCCGAAACCGGGACTACCTCGCCGCTCGGGGGTACTACCTCGCGTGGTTTCGAACTACCTCGCGAGATGCGGGACTACCTCGGCGCTCGGGGGCACTACCTCGCGGGATTTCGGACTACCTCGCGGTCAGAGGGTGCGGTGCCAGGCGACGATGCGGTCGACGGCGCGGGAGACGACGTCGGGTGCGGCGGCGAAGGACAGGCGTACCCAGTCGCCGCCGTTCACGGCGTCGAAGTCGGCGCCGGGCGTGATCGCGACGTCGGCCTCGGCCAGGAGGCGGCGGCAGTAGGTCACGGAGTCGCCGCCGACGGCGTCACGGAAGCCCGCGATGTTTCCGTACAGGTAGAACGCCCCGTCCGCAGGGGCGACCGGGCGCCAACCGAGCTCGTCGATGCGGTCGAGCAGGGCGGCGCGGGACGCCGCGTACCGCGCGACGTTCTCGGCCGCGGCGGCGTAGCCGGCGGGGGAGAAGGCGGCGACGCCCGCGTGCTGCGCCAGCGCCGGGGGCGACAGGGCCACGTTGCCGGCGAGAGCGTCCACCGGGACCAGCAGCTCGTCGGGTAGCACGAGCCAGCCGAGCCGCCAGCCCGTCATCGCCCAATACTTGGAGAACGAGTTCACCACCACCGCGCCGGAGTTCGTGTACATCGCCGCGGTGGCCTGCTGTACGTCCTCGGTGTAGGCGATGCCGTGGTAGATCTCGTCGCTGATCAGGCGGACGTCGTGCTCCTCGCACCAGCGCGCGAGGGCGGCCAGCTCGGCCGGCGGGAGCATCGTCCCGGTCGGGTTGGCGGGGGAGGCGACGACGAGGCCGTCCAGACCGCCGCCGTAGTACGCCTCCATGAGCTGCGAGATCGTGGGCTGGTACCGGGTGGTCGGGCCGCAGTCGAGCTCGACCACCTCGCACCCGAGCGCAGCCAGGATGTTCTTGTACGCGGGGTACCCGGGCCGGGCGAGCGCCACCCGGTCCCCGACGTCGAACGCGGCCAGGAAGGCGAGCAGGAACCCGCCGCTCGACCCGGTCGTCACCGCGACCCGTGCCGGGTCCACCTCGACGTCGTACCAGCGCCGGTAGTGCGCGGCGATCTCCGCGCGCAGGGCGGGCACTCCCAGGGACTCGGTGTAGCCGAGGTCCGCGGTGCGCAACAGCTCCGCCGCCCGCTCGCGCACGACGTCGGACGCTCCGGTGGAGGGCTCGCCCGCGCACAGATTGAGCACGTCGTGCCCGGCCGCGCGGCGCTCGTTCGCCGACGCCAGCACCTGCATGACGGCGAACGGGGGGACGTGGCTGCGGCGGGAGACCTTCATGCCGCCATCATGCCGCGTCGGCCCGCCGGCCCAGCGGTCTCAGATCGTCCGCACCTCGTGGGCACCGAAGGCCGGATCGACCGTCGCGACGACGAGATCCTCGACCTGCGCCTGCGCGACGATCATGCGGTCGAACGGGTCACGGTGGTGCCAGGGCAGACCGCGCAGCTGCTCGGCGTGCTCCGGCTCGAGGCTCAGCGCCATGAGGCCTCCGTCGACGAGCGCGTCCGCAAAGCCCTCCGGGACTGGAGCTTGCCGGGCGAATCCTCGATCGCGACCTCGGTGTGTGCCTTGGCCTCGTAGATGCTCACGTGCGCGGTCACCTCCTCCTCCTCGATAGTCAGACCAGGTCAGACCAGATCTGACCAGATCGGTGGGGGCGGGACGCGAATACGCTGGGGCGAGTCGACCGAGGGGAATGCTGATGTTCCGACGCCGTCACGGCCACGAGAGCGACCCTGCACGCCGGGCCGCGCAGTACCAGGTGGAACGCGAGATCGCCGCCGACGAGCAAGAGAGTCCCGGCGGCGACGAGCCGCCCGGCGAGAGCCGCCCGGCGCGCCGCATGGACGACCGCGCCCTGTGGGTCGACACCGTCGTCGACCAGGCGATCCGGCGCGGCGAGTTCGACGACCTGCCGCTGGCGGGCAAGCCGATCCCGGGGCTGGGCGGCACGCACGACCCGGACTGGTGGCTCAAGAACCTCGTGGAGCGCGAGCAGATCACGGGCGTGCTCCCGGCCGCGCAGCTGCGCCGCGACGCCGCCGAGCTCGACGAGGCCCTCGACCGCGAGCCCGAGGAGGCCCGGGTGCGCACGATCGTCGAGGAGTTCAACGCACGCGTGATCGACGCCCGTCGCCAGCTCATGGGCGGCCCGCCGGTGGTGACCCCCACGCGCGACGTCGAGCGCGAGGTGCAGCGGTGGCGCGAACGCCGGCGCGCCCGCGGGATCCGCTGAGGCCAGGCGCCACCCGTACCGTGGTCCTGTGACGACGCTCAGCGACCCACCCTGACCGCCGCCTGCCTGGTGTCGCGCGCGGCGACGGCGCTCGCCGTCGTGCCCCGGCCCACGACGGTGGACGGCATCGTCGCGGGCGACCCGGCCACCGTGGTGCGCGGGGTCGCCGTGACCACCCTGGCGACGCTCGAGGTGCTGGAGGCCGCGGTCGCGGCGGGCGTGAACGTCGTCGTCTCCCACGAGCCCATGGACTACGACCACACGGGCGCGTCGGTATCCGATCTGGAGGCCGAGGGCGACCCCGTCCTCGCCGCGAAGCGGGCGTTCGTCGCCGAGCACGAGCTCGTCGTCTGGCGCGCGCACGACGCCTGGCACGACCGGAGGCCCGACGGCGTGGACGAGGGCGCGGCGCGCGCGCTGGGCTGGGCGCTCGACCCCGCGGCGGAGGACGCGTCGCTGTGCGACGTCGGCCCGACGACGCTGGGCGAGCTGGCCGCGCACGTCGCCGCGGCGCTCGGCGCCCGCACCGCGCGGTTCGTGGGCCACCCGGATCTGCCCGTGCGGCGCGTGGGCCTCAACCTGGGATTCCGCGGCTTCGCCGGCAACCGCGCGCTGCTGCGGCACGACGGCGTGGACGCCGTGCTGGTGGGGGAGGCGCACGAGTGGGAGACCGGCTCGTACGCCGTCGACGCCGCCCATCTCGGCACCCGCGAGGGAGCGCCGGGCGGCACTGGCCTCGTCGTGGTCGGGCACATCCCCTCCGAGCAGGCCGGCATGGCATTCTTCGCCGACTGGCTGCGCGACGTCGTCCCTGAGGTGCCGGTCACGTTCGTGCCGACCCAGGACCTCGCCCACCCGGCACGCACCACAGCGGGCACGGCAGGGTGAGCGGGGCCCGCTAGGCAGGAGGTGTCACTCGACGACGGCGAGCGCGTCGATCTCGACGAGCATCTCCTCGCGCGGCAGGCCGACCATGACGGTGGTGCGCGACGGGAGCACGGCGTCCGGGCCGAGGCGCTCGGCGAGGAAGGCGCCGTAGGCGTCGTTCATCGCGGCGAAGTCGTCGCGGGTGGTGAGGTACACGCGCAGCATGACGACGTCCGCGATGCTGCCGCCCCCGGCGGTGACGATCGCCTCGACGTTCTGCAGCGTGCGCGTGGTCTGCGCCGCGACGTCGCCCGGGTAGACGTACTCGTTGGTGGCCGGGTCCATGGGGCCCTGCCCGGAGACCTGCAGCAGGTTCCCGGCACGCACCCCCTGGGAGAAGGTGTGGGCCGGGGCGGGGGCCTGGTCGGTGCTGACGGCGGTCTTCGAGGTCATGTGCTCGTCCTTTCGTGGGGTGGTGCGTCGTGGGGTGGTGCGTCGCGGGGTGATGCGTCGCGGGGTGATGCGTCGTGGGGTGGTGCGGCGCGCCCCGCCCAGTCGGCCTCGATCGCGGCGGCCGCCGCGCGCAGCTGCGGCACGAGGGCGCGCACGCCGTCGAGGTCGAGGATCACGTCCGGCACCGAGATCGACACCGCCGCCACGACCGTGCCGGACGCGTCGTGCACGGGCGCACCGACGCAGTTGACGAACGGTTCGTGCTCGGCGGCGTCCTCGGCCCATCCCTGCTCGCGCACGCGCGCCAGCTCGGCACGGTAGGCGTCGGGGTCGGTGAGGGTCCGGGGCGTGAAGGCGTGGAAGTCGGCGGCGGCCAGCACCTGGGCGAGCCGCCCCTCCGGCAGGCCGGCGGCGAGGACCTTGCCGACGGCGGTGGCGTGCAGGGGCGCTGGGAGGCCGAGCTCGGAGTACATGCGCACGGAGCTGGTGCTCTCCACCTTGGCCACGTAGACGGGTCGGGCGCCCTCCAGGACGGCGAGGTGCACGGCCTGCCCGCCGGTCTCGCGCCCGAGGCGCTCCAGGTGCGGCAGGGCGACGTCGCGGATGCCGTGACCTTCGAGGGCGCCGCGGCCCAGCTCGAAGAGCCGCGACCCCAGCGAGTAGCGGCGGCGGTCGTCGCGGCGCACGAACCGCTCGTTCTCCAACGCACGCAGCAGGCGCAGCACGGTGGTCTTGTGCACGCCGAGCTCCTGGGCGAGGTCGTCGAGGGTGCGCGGGCCTTGGCCCAGCAGCCCCACGATCCGCAGCGCGCGCCCCACGCTCTGGCTCACGACCCCTCCTGACCTGCCCGTTCTTCGCCGTCCGGCTCGCGCTGCGCGGCCTGCCGGGACATGCTCGGGACGCGCTCGATCGATGGCCGGATGGACGGTGGCCGGATTGACGGCGCGACCGCCGTGATGCTAGCAAGGTGCGTCATCCTGCGCAACGAACGTTGCGCTATGTGCAACGTGAGCAGGGAGCGAGGGTCTGACGATGGACCGCACCGGGGCAGAGGACGCCTGTCGGATCGACCGCGAGAAGATCGCCGCACGGGACGCCGAGCAGGTCGGCTGGCGCCACAAGGCCGTCCCGCCGGAGCTGTGGGGCCTCACCGTCGCCGAGGTCCGCGAGCGCCGTCCCCGGCTGTCCGAGCTCCCGACACCGTTGCTGACCCTGTCCCGCCCGGCCCTCGACACGAACCTGCGCGTGCTGGCCGACTGGTGCGCCGAGCGCGGCCTCGACCTCGCCCCGCACGGCAAGACGACGATGGCGCCGCAGCTGTGGGCCGAGCAGATCGACGCCGGCGCGTGGGCGATCACCGTGGCCAACCCGTTCCAGCTCGCGGTAGCCCTCGAGTTCGGCGTGAGCCGCGTGATGGTGGCCAACAGCGTGATCTCACCGCTCGCGCTGCGCTGGACGGTCGACGCCCTCGCGACCCACCGCGACCTTCGCGTGCTGGTCTGGGCGGACTCGGTCGACGCCGTCGACCTCATGCACGACGCGCTCGCCGCCCACGTGGCCGACGCCGGCGCACGGCCGCCGCTCGACGTGCTGGTCGAGCGCGGCGGCGCGGGCGGCCGCACCGGCGCCCGCGACCTCGACTCGGCGCTCGCCGTCGCGGAGCGCGTCGCGGCGTCTCCGCACCTGCGCCTGGCCGGCGTCGCCGGGTACGAGGGCGCGCTGGCGCACGACTCCGACGCCCACAGCCAGGACGTGGTGCGCGGCTACCTGCGCGACCTCGTCGAGGTGCACGAGCGCCTGGTGGCCGCCGGCCGCTACGAGGTCGACGCGCCCGTGGTGTCCGCGGGCGGCAGCGCGTACTTCGACGTCGTCGACGAGGTGCTCTCGCCGCTGGTGGCGACGGGCGCGCGCGTGGTGCTGCGCAGCGGCGCGTACGTGGTGCACGACGACGGCTTCTACCGGCACATCTCCCCGCTCGGCGAGGAGCCCCGCACCGGCGGCCCCGGGTTCCGGGCCGCGATGCACGGCTGGGCGCGCGTCAGCTCGCAGCCCGAGCCCGGCCTGGCGCTCTTCGACGCCGGCAAGCGCGACCTGCCCTTCGACGAGGGCCTGCCCGAGGTGCAGCTCCGCCGCCCCCGGGCCGACGGCGAGGCGCCCGCGCCCGTGTCGGGCGTCGAGGTCACGGCGCTCAACGACCAGCACGGCTTCCTGCGGTGGGATGCCGGGGCCGGTGAGGCGCCGGTGCGCATCGGCGACGAGCTGCGCCTCGGCCTGTCGCACCCGTGCACGGCCATGGACAAGTGGGGCCTCGTGCCGGTGATCGACGACGCCGACGCGGCGGACCCGGTCGTCGTCGACCTCGTGCGTACGTGGTTCTGACGGTGGCTCCGACCACCCAGGGAGTGGGAGCGGCATGACCGCCGACTGGTTGATCCGCGACGCGCTGGTGCTGGACGGCACCGGCGCCCCGGCGGCGTCGCCGACGTCACGGTGACCGCGGGCCGCATCACCGCCGTCGACCCGGGCCGTTCCGACGCCCGCACCGGCGGCGCGCACCGCACCGTCGACGCCGACGGGCGCGCGCTCACCCCCGGCTTCATCGACATGCACGCGCACTCCGACATCCAGATCCTGGCGAACCCGGACCACACCGCGAAGGTGAGCCAGGGCGTGACGCTGGAGGTGCTGGGTCAGGACGGGCTCTCGTACGCCCCGGTGGACGAGCGCACCCGCACCGCGATCCGCGCGCAGATCGCGGGCTGGAACGACGACCCGCCCTGCTTCGACTACGACTGGGACTCCGTGGCGGGCTACCTGGACCGCCTCGACCGCGGCATCGCCTGCCACGCCGCGTACCTCGTGCCGCAGGGCACGCTGCGCCACCTGGTGGTGGGCCCGGAGGACCGGCCGGCCACCGACGCCGAGGTGGCGCGGATGGCGGAGCTGCTGGCCCGGGGCATGCGTGAGGGCGCGCTCGGGATGAGCAGCGGCCTCACGTACACGCCCGGCATGTATGCGGACGACGACGAGCTCGCGGCCCTGCTGCGCACCGTCGCGGCGCTCGGCGGCTACTACAGCCCGCACCACCGCTCGTACGGCAAGGGCGCGCTCGAGGCGTACGCGGAGATGATCGACCTCGCCCGCGCCGCCGGCTGCGCGCTGCACCTCACGCACGCGACGATGAACTTCGGCCCCAACAAGGGCCGCGCGGGCGAACTGGTCGCGCTGATCGACGACGCGCTGGACGGCGGCGTCGACATCACCCTGGACACGTACCCCTACCTGCCGGGCTCCACGACGCTCAGCGCCATCCTGCCGAGCTGGGCGTTCTCCGGCGGCCCGGACGCGCTGCTGGAGCGGCTGGCGGTCCCGGCCGACCGGGAGCGGATCCTGTACGAGCTGGAGCACGTCGGCACCGACGGCTGCCACGGCTGCGTGGCCGAGTGGGACACCATCGAGATCAGCGGCGTGCAGAACCCCGCGCTGGCGGACCGCGTGGGCCGCACCATGGCGGCGATCGCCCGCGACGAGGGCCGCGCGCCCGGCGACGTCTTCGTGGAGCTGCTGGTCACCGACCGGCTCGGCACCACGATCCTGCAGCACGTGGGGCACGAGGAGAACGTGCGCACGATCATGGCGCACCGCACGCACTGCGGCGGCTCGGACGCCATCCTCGTGGGCGGACGCCCGCACCCGCGCGCCTGGGGCACGTTCCCGCGGTACCTCGCGCGGTACGTGCGTGAGCTCGGCCTCCTCACCCTCGAGGACTGCGTGCACCACCTCACCGGGCGCCCCGCCGCCCGCCTGAACCTGGTCGACCGCGGCCTGGTGCGCCCCGGCTACGCCGCGGACCTCGTGCTGCTCGACCCCGACACCGTCCAGGACACCGCCACGTTCGAGAACCCGCGCCAGCAGGCGACGGGCATCGACCTCGTCCTGGTCGGGGGCGCCGCCGTCATCGACGACGGCGCCCGCACCGACGCCCTCCCCGGCCGCGCACTGCGGCGCACGGGCGAGGGCACCCGCTGAGACAGGAGACCACCCGATGCGGTCACTGCTTCAGGCAGCCGGGGACGACGACACCCTCGAACTGATCAACCAGCCGTGGGCCGACCACGACACGCAGGTGCTGGTGGTCACGGCCATCGGCATCGCGATCGTCGTGCTGCTCATCACGCTGCTCAAGATGCACGGCTTCCTCGCCCTCACGATCGGGTCGCTGTTCGTGGCGATCGGGTCCGGCATCCCGCTCGGCGACGTCGCCGGGGTGTTCGAGAGCGGCGTCGGCGACGTGCTGGGAAGCGTCGGCGTGCTGATCGTGCTGGGCGCCATGCTCGGCAAGCTGCTCGCCGATTCGGGGGGCGCCGACGAGATCGTCGACAAGATCTTCCGCGGCGGCACGGGCAGCATGCCCTGGCGGATGGCGCTGATCGCCTTCCTCATCGGCATCCCGATGTTCTTCGAGGTGGGCCTCGTGCTGCTGATCCCCGTGATCATGCTCGCGGTGCGCCGCTCGGGGCTGCCCGCGATGCTGCTGGCCATGCCGGCACTGGCCGGCCTGTCCGTGCTGCACGGCTTCGTGCCCCCGCATCCCGGCCCGCTGGCCGCGATCGGCAACCTCGGCGCCGACGTCGGCGTCACCATGGCCCTCGGCCTGCTCGTCTCCGTGCCGACGGTGATCCTCGCCGGTCCCGTGTGGGGTCGGTTCGCTGCGAGGCTGGTGCCGATCGGCGCGCAGGGCGGCGGCGGCGGTCTGGTCGCGGAGGACACCGGCGGTTCCGGCGAGCCGGGCACGGTCAAGACGCGCAACCCCACGTTCACGCTCACCCTCGTGACGATCCTCAGCCCGGTGGTCCTCATGCTGGTGCGCGCGGGGGTCGAGGTCTGGGCCAGCGAGGACTCCTGGTTCTACCCGTTCGTATCCTTCATCGGCGAGCCGCTGGTGGCCCTGCTCATCGCCGTCCTGCTCGCGATGATCACGTTCGGCACGAGCGTCGGGTTCTCGCCGTCCACGCTGATGTCGAAGATGACCGACAGCCTCAAGCCCATCGCGAGCGCCACGATGATCGTCGGCGCCGGCGGCGGCTTCAAGGCCGTGCTGGTGGACGGCGGCACCGGCATCGCGATCGGCAAGGCGGCCGTGGCCATGAGCCTGTCCGTGCTGCTGCTGGGCTGGCTCATCGCGGCGCTGGTGCGCATCGCCACCGGGTCCGCGACCGTCGCGATCGTCACCGCGTCCGGCATCGTCGCGCCCCTCGCCACGGGCCTGTCCCCGACGCACCTGGCGCTCGTCGTCCTCGCCATCGGCGCCGGCTCACTGATCCTGTCCCACGTCAACGACGCCGGCTTCTGGCTGGTCAAGGAGTACTTCGGGATGACGGTGGGTCAGACCCTCAAGACGTGGACGGTGATGGAGACCCTCATCGCCGTCCTCGGGCTGCTCTTCACCTGGCTGCTCTGGCTGGTCGTGTAGACCGTCACTGGTCGAGCCTGTCGAGACGCCGTCCTCGGCTTCGACGAGCTCAACCAGCGGGGAGGGTTTCGACAAGCTCAACCAGCGGTGGAGTCGCGGGGGCGCGCGGGGTTCCTTACGTTCAGGGCGTGGACCCGTCCAGCACGCCTGCCGGCGTACCCGTCTCGTGGGTGCCCGACGTCCTGCCCGGGTTCGAGCAGACGACCCTGGACCTGGCGCCCGACTTCGAGGGCGACGTCGTCGCGACGCTCGTGCGCCGGGCGCCGCAGCCGGGCGTCGTCGTCCCCGACGCCGGCGTGGACGTGCTGTACGTGCACGGCTGGACGGACTACTTCTTCCAGACCCACCTCGCCGCGTTCTGGGAGCGCCTCGGCGCGCGGTTCCACGCGCTCGACCTGCGCAAGTACGGGCGCAGCCTGCGCCCGTACCAGACGCCCGGGTTCGTCACGTCGCTGGAGACCTACGACGAGGACATCGAGGCGGCCCTCGCCGTCCTCGGCCACGGGCCCGGCGCGACGCCGGGCCGCGAGCTGGTGCTCATGGGCCACTCGACGGGCGGGCTCGTGCTCAGCCTGTGGGTGGCGCACCGCCCGGACCGCGCGGCCGCTCTGGTGCTGAACAGCCCGTGGCTGGAGTTCCAGACGCGCAGCGTGGGACGGCGGGTGCTCGAGCCGGGCGTCCGCGCGCAGGCCGCGCTCGCCCCGCGCAGCCACCTGGCGAACGTGGACCTGGGCTTCTACGTGCGCAGCGTGTCGTCGCGCTTCGACGGGGCGTGGGACATCGACCCGGCCTGGCGCCCCGACCTCGGGTGGCGCGCCACCCCCGCGTGGCTGTCCGCCATCTTCCAGGGGCAGGAGCGGGTGGCGCGCGGCCTCGCCATCGACATCCCAGTGCTGGTGCTGCTCTCGACGCGCTCCACGCCGCCCGTGCGGTGGAGCCCCGACATGATGCGGTCGGACTCGGTGCTCGACGTCGCGGGCGTGGCCCGGCGCGTGCCCTCGCTGGGCAGCGTCGTCACCCTCGTGCGGGTCCACGACGCCATGCACGACGTGACCCTCTCGGCCCCCGAGGTACGCGAGGTCGTCTGGAGCGAGATCACGCGCTGGTTCGGCGCGTACGTCGGCGCGCGGCAGGCCGCCGAACCCGAGCGGGGAGGCTGGCGGCGTGGTGGCGCCGGACGTTCGGCCGGCGTCAGAGCGCACGCACCATCTCCACCTCTTCGCCCGCGTCGAGCGTGAAGCGCACGCCGGTCGGCGTGAAGCCGAGCTTGCGGTAGGCGGCCTGCGCGCGCGGGTTGTCGACGTGCACGCACAGCCGGGCGCGCTCGACCCCCTGGTCGTGCCCCCACTCCTGCACCGCGTCGAACAGCCGCCCCAGCACGCCGGCGCCCCGGTGCTCGGGGCGCAGGAACACGCCCACCAGGTGCACCTGGCGGTGCAGCGGCGGGCCGCCGAGCGCGTCCTCGTCGCCCGGCTCCTCCACCAGCCCGGTCGTGGTGCCCACCCAGCGCCCGTCCTCGTCGACCGCGACGTACGCGGCCACCGTGTCGCTCGACGCGTTGCCGCGCGCCCGCTCCTGCCAGAACTCGTCCGGCCGCGCGGACGCCGCCCCGTGCGTCTCGAGGAATGCCACCGGCGCCGCCGGGTCGAGCAGCGCCGCCAGCCGCAGCTCCCTGCCCTCGCGCCACTCGTCAGCCCGCATGCGCCGCACCGTGGACGAGGGACCGGGGGAGTTCGTCGTCATGCCGGGGATCCTTCCACCCGACCGGGGCCGCGCACCCCGCCATTTCGTCAGCTCGCGGGCTCCCGCGCGTCGAGGCGGGCCCGCACGTGCTCGACGACGCCGTCGGCGGCTGCCTCGATCTCGTCGAGGCAGGTCTCGAACCCGTCCTGGTCGCCGTACCAGGGGTCCTCGACGTCCAGCAGGTGCTCGTCGCCCCCGGGCTCGACGAGGGGCGCGTCCGGGTCGAACGACCGGTACATGCGGATCTCCGCGAGCCCGTCCTCGCGCCCGGTGACGAGGCGCCGCAGCCGCCGCGCGTGCTGCGCGGTCATGGGCAGCAGCAGGTCGTGGGAGGCGAGGTCGTCGGGGGTGGTCTGGCGGGCGTGGTGGCCGTCGCCCGTGGGGTAGCCGCGCGCGGCGAGCACCCGCCGGGCGCGCGGGTCCACGGGGTTGCCGTGCTCCTCGTCGCTGACGCCGGACGAGTCGACGACCACCCGGTCGCCGAGCCCGGCGGCCCCGAGGCGGTCGCGCAGCACGATCTCGGCCATGGGGGAGCGGCAGATGTTGCCGGTGCAGACGGTCATGATGCGGTACGGGGTGGCAGTCACGGCACCATTCTGACCCGGCCGGCCGGCCGTCTCCATCCGGTTTCGACAGGCTCAACCAGCGAGGTCGTGCCTACCGTGAGCCATGGCGAGATGGGCGGCGGACGGTCTGGTCGCCGTGACGGGGGCCAGCGGGCGGCTCGGGTCACGGCTGGCGTTCCGCCTCGCCGCGGAGGGCGCGCGGCAGCGGCTGGTGGTGCGCGACCCCGCCCGGGCGCCGCGGCTCAGCGACGGCCGCGCCCTGCCGGAGTGCGAGGTCGCCGTCGCGGACGGCTACCGCGACACGGACGCGATGCGGGCGGCGTTCGACGGGGTGCGCACCCTGTTCCTGGTGAGCGCCCGCGAGGCGCCGGACCGGGTCGCCCAGCACGCGGCCATGGTCGACGCCGCCGTGACGGCCGGCGTCGAGCGGCTCGTCTACACGTCGTTCGCGGGCGCGGCGCCGGACGCCGTGTTCACGTTCTCCCGCGACCACTGGCGCACCGAGCAGCACCTGGCCGAGGTGGGGGAGCGGTCCGCCCTGCGCTGGACGGTGCTGCGCGACAACCTCTACCACCACGCGCTGAGCATGTTCGTCGGGCGCGACGGCGTGATCCGCGGCCCGGCGGGCGACGGGCGGGTCGCGGCGGTCTCGCACGACGACGTGGCCGACGTCGCGACCGCCGTCATCCTCGACGAGCGGCCGGCGCGGCACGACGGCGCGACCTACGAGGTCACCGGGCCGCAGGCCCTCACGCTGGACGAGGTCGCCGCGACGCTCGGCCGGGCCGCGGGGCGCGACATCACCTACCACCCGGAGACCGAGGAGGAGGCGTACGCCTCCCGCGCCGGGTACGGGGCGGCGCCGTTCGAGGTGGACGGGTGGATCTCGTCCTACACCGCCATCGCCGCGGGCGAGCTGGCGCACGTCTCCGACGACGTCGGCCGCCTCGTGGGCCGCCCGGCCCGCTCCTTGGCGCAGTGGCTCGACGACTACCCCGGCGAGTGGGCGCACCTGCGGCGCGGCTGACCGGGCCTCCGACCGCCCTCCGGTCACCCCTCGACGGCCCCGTCGTTCACCCTGAGGAAAACCCTTGGCCTCCCCCGTGGACCCGGCGTAGCGTCATCGGCACATGAGAAAGGAGGTGATCGGAGTAGTGAAGACTCTTCGGACCCATGAGGTGGTCGCGCGCTAGTCGCGCGCGCCCTTGAGCGTTTCGCGCTACCGGACCCGGCGATCAGGTCGTCGAGCCCGGTGGGCGCGCGGGACGGGTAGCGAGTTTCTCGCGACCACCGGAGCCCGCGGGTGCCGTGCCCTCGTCCAGCACGGTAGGAGGTTCGACCTCCAGCCCGCGGGCTTCTTGCTGCCCCCGGCATTTGACGGCTTGTCGGCGCGCGGCGCCGACCGGGTGCGGGTGCGCCGCGACGATCGCGTCCGCCCCGGGGCCGGCTCCTGCGCCTCGCACGACCCGTCCGAGACCTGCAGCTCGACGTCGTGCACTCCGGGTCCGGCCCGGCCGGGTTGTTGTCGTCGCCGGGCTCGGACCAGGTGACGTTGTCGACGATGTTGCCGGCCGCCTCCCGGTCAACCGTCACCGCTTCTCGAGAAGCGCGGCCGCCGGGTCGGTCGTCGCGTCCCGCCGGGCGAGACCGGCCAGGAGGTCGGCCACCTGCACGCGCGGGTCGTGCCGAGAGTCGACCTGCCGCACGCCGAGCAGCGGTGGCGGCGCCGGCGACACCTCCCGCGCCAGGTAGGCCGCGAGGCGCGCCATGCGCTGCGGCGTGAGCGCGCTCTGCTCGTCGTGCACGACGGCGACCGACCGCCGTCCGGCGCTCCACCACAGCGCCGTCTCCGCGACCGCGGGGATGAGCGGCTCGAGCGGGGGCGGGATGGCGGGGTCGCCGGCGAGCAGCCGCTCGAGGACGCGCTCGACCCTCGTTCTCGTGACGCCGCGCAGCGCCGGGACGTCGGCGGGCACGGTCGCGAGGAACCGGTCGACGGCGGCGGGTTCGATGCGCCGGCGATGCTTCGTGTGCGTCATCGCGATGAACGCCGCGAGCAGCGGCGTGCGCTCCCGCAGCGTGGCCACGGCGTCGGCGTGGTCGTCGCCCAGCCGCGTGCCCGCGCCGTACGACGGCTCGTCGACGAGCAGCTCGACCACCCGGGCGGCGACGTAGGAGCGCTTGTCGACGACGTGGACGTGCGACCTCCCGCGGAGCGCGCCCCGGAACCAGTCGACGGTCCGCTGCTGCCCGGGCCGCAGCAGCGCGGCGGACTTGTGCTCCGGCGCTCGCGGATGGCCGAACCGCGACCGCAGCGTGGCGAGGAGCTCGGCGGCCTCCTCGACGGTGAGGTCGACACCGGCGTGCGTGATCACCGGCGAGGCGGGGTCCAGGAGGTTCGTCCCGGAGAACCCCGACTCGTCGCACGCGATCTCGACGACGTGCACCGGGTCGGGCATGCGCACCATCGTGGACCGGCGCGGGCCCGACCACCAGCGGTTTCCCTAGCTCGCGGCGGTCGCGCCGGCCCCGGCCTCCGGCGGCGGCGGACCCCCCGGCGGCGTCTCGACGTCCGTGGAGAGGATCTCGCGGGCCTGTTCCGCGGCGCGAGCGATGCTCTCGCCGACGAAGTCCATGAAGCGGGCCGTGTTCTCCAGTCGGACGGCGGCCGGGGTGCCACGCCCGAGGACGCTGACGCCCTGCCGTGCGGTCTCGGCGAGCTGGGCGTTGGACCGGGCCGCGGCGATCATCGACTGGTACCAGACGTCGTTGTCGGCGACGTAGTGCTCGCGCCGCCCCTCCGCGCGCTCCCTGCGGACGAGGCCCTGGCCCTCGAGGAACGTGACCGCCTTGGAGACGGACGCCGGGCTGACCTGCAGGCGCTGGACGAGCTCGGACGCGGTGAGGCTGCCCGCGTCGGTCGTGTAGAGGTGGGTCAGCACGCGCGCCGCCATGCGGGGCAGGCCCGACTGCATGAAGAGGGCGGTGAAGGTCTCCTCGAGCTCCCGCACGGCCTCGGGGTCGCGCCCGTGGGCGGCCAGGGGCGCCGCCGACCGGCGGGGCACGGCCTGCCGGCGCCGGTGGGCGCGGCGTTCCGTGGAGTGCTGGGCCAGGTCGGCACGGTAGGAACCGGGGCCGCCGTTGCGCATGACCTCGCGCGTGATCGTCGACGTGGGGCGGTCGAGCCGCCGGGCGATCTCGGCGTAGGCGAGGTCGTCGGCGAGGCCCAGCGCGATCTGCCGGCGTTCCTGCTGGGTGAGCCTGCCTCCGGGCATGGTGCCTCCTCGTTGCTCCCGTGGGCGGCCAGGCTAGCGTTCACTTCCGATTCATTGCAACGCGACGACGCTCGCTTGTTGCATTCCGCGCAGGCTGGTTGCAATGATTAATGCACTCTGACCTGCGTAGATAACGCTCGAACGCAACAACACTGTTGCCATCCAGTTGAAACGCAACATAGCGTTTCCGGTATCAGAAACACCGAGCCTCGAGCCACAGGAGCTGAGCACCATGCAGACCTTCGACACCCCCACCGCCATCACCCTCTCCCTCGACGTCCCCGCGGGCCGCGTCCAGATCATCGCCGCCGACCGGGCCGACACGACGGTCGAGGTGCTCCCGGCGGACCCGTCGAGGAGCCGCGACGTGAAGTCCGCGGCGGAGACCACCGTCGAGTACGCCGACGGTGCCCTGCGGGTCACGACCCCGGTGAAGCACCGGCCCGTCGGCGCCACCGGGGCCGTCGAGGTCACGGTCCAGCTGCCCGCCGGGTCCCGCGTCGAGGCGAAGGTCGCCAGCGCCGAGATCCGGGGCGTCGGCCGGCTCGGCGACGTCGACGTCGACCTCGCACACGGCGCGATCACGCTCGACGAGGCCGCGAGCGCCCGCCTCGCCGTCCTCGCCGGCGACGTCACGGTCGGCCGCCTGGGCGGCCCGGCGGAGATCAGCACGTCGAAGGGCGACATCCGCGTCGCCGAGGCGGTGCGCGGCACGGTCGTGCTGCGCACCGACGCCGGCGACGTGTCGATCGCGGCCGCCGCCGGGGTGTCCGCCTCGCTGGACGCCGGCACCGCCTACGGCCGGGTCCACAACTCGCTGAAGAACACCGGCACCGCCGACCTCGACGTCCGCGCGACCACCGCATACGGCAACATCACCGCCCGCAGCGTCTGACGCGCGCCACCCCTCGCACCGCACTCGCACCGCCCACCGGCTCCACGAAGGGACTCGAAACATGAGTATCACCGACGACTACCAGGCCGCCGAGAAGCTCCTGCGCCGACCGCTCAGCCCCGGCGAGCTCGTCGTCGGGGACAAGGTCCGGCCGCGGTGGATCGACGACGGCACCCGCTTCTGGTACGCCGTGAGCACCGGCGCCGAGAAGCAGTTCGTGCTGGTCGACCCGGCGGCGGGCACCCGCGAGGAGGTGTCCGACCCCGCACCGCTCCTCGCGGCATCGACCGCGGCCACCCCGCCGTCCGGCAACCCGCTGGACGTGTCGTCGCCCGACGGCAAGCTCGCGGTGTCCCGGCGCGGGCACGACCTGTGGGCGTGCTCCCTCACGGACGACCGCGAGTGGGCGCTGACCACCGACGGAGCTCCCGCCTACGGGTACGGCACCAGCCCGGAGGCCCTCGGCAACGGCACCCTGCTGCGCAAGTTCGGGCTGCCGCACCTACCGCCCGCGGTGGCGTGGTCGCCCGACTCGACGCGGGTGCTGACGCACCGGACCGACGAGCGCGACGTCCGCGAGACCCACCTCGTGGAGGCCCGGCCGGCCGACGGCGGGCCGCCGCGCATGCACGCCCAGCGGTACGCCTACGCCGGCGACGAGGCCGTGCCGCGGTCCGAGCTGGTGGTGCTGGACGTCGCGGCGGGCACGGCGGTGCACGCCCAGGCCGAGCCGCTGCTCACGCCGATGGTGTCGCCCGTCATGGGTGGCTGGGCGTGGTGGGCCGCGGACGGCTCGGCGGTGTACTACCTGAGCCAGCCTCGCGACCGCCGCACGCTCGCCCTGCACCGGATGGACCCGGCCACGGGCGAGGTCACCGTGGTGCTCAGCGAGTCGGGGCCCACCCGCGTGGAGCCGAACCAGTGGCTGTACGACCTGCCGATCGTGCGCGTGCTGGCCGACGAGGTGCTGTGGTATTCGCAGCGGGACGGCTGGGGCCACCTGTACCGGTACGACCTGCGCACCGGCGACCTGCTGGGCCAGGTCACGTCCGGGCCGTGGGCCGTGCGGCAGATCCTGCACGTGGACGAGGCCGAGCGGGTGGTGTACTTCACCGCCTCCGGGCTGGTCGGGTCCGACCCGTACCGGCGCACCGTGTGCCGGGTGGGTCTGGACGGCACCGGGTTCGCGGCGGTCACGGACGACGACCTGGACCACGTCGTCACCCTGCCCGAGCGCGGGGAGTACTTCATCGACTCCGCGTCCGCCGTCGACACCCCGCCGGTCACCCGCGTGCGCGACTGGTCCGGTCGGGTGCTGGTCGAGCTGGAGCGGGCCGACGTCTCGAGGCTCGAGGCCGCGGGCTGGACGCCGCCGGAGCGGTTCCGCGTCAAGGCGGCCGACGGCGTCACCGACGTCTACGGGGTGCTGTACCGGCCGCGGGGATTCGACCCCGCGCGCCGCTACCCCGTGGTGGACACCCTCTACCCGGGCCCGCAGGTCAACCGTGTGGACCCGTGCTTCGACCCCGGCGGGATGGGCCTGGACGCAGAGCCTCTTGCGGCGCTGGGCTTCGTGGTGGTCGCCGTGGACGGGCGCGGCACCCCCGGGCGCGACAAGGCCTTCCACGACGCCTCCTACGGCCACCTGGCCGACGCGGGCAGCCTGGACGACCACGTCGCGGCGCTGCAGCAGCTGGCCGCGACCCGGCCGTGGATGGACACCGGCCGGGTGGCCGCGTTCGGCCACTCCGGGGGCGGGTTCGCCGCCGCCCGGGCGATGCTGGACCACCCCGAGGTGTACGGGGTGGGCGTGGCCCTGTCCGGCTCTCACGACGCCCGGTGCTTCAGCCTGGACTTCGTGGAGGCCTACGACGGCGCGAACGCCTCGGAGGCCTGGGCCCGCACGTCCAACGTGGAGATCGCGGACCGGCTGGAGGGCCGGCTCCTGCTGATCCACGGCGAGATGGACGACCGGGTCCACCCGGACCAGACGCTGCGGCTCGCCGACCGGCTGGTCGCGACGGGCAAGGACTTCGAGATGTTCGTCGTGCCCGGTGCCGAGCACATGTTCATCGACTCCCTGGCGTACGTCCGCACGCGCTGCTGGGACTTCCTGGTGCGCGAGCTGCTGGGCACCCAGCCGCCTGCCTATCGGCCCGCGCCCATCCCCCTCGACCCCGAGCTGCTCGGCGAGATGTTCGCCTGAGCGAGGGCCCGCGGTCGTCCCGTGGTCGGTCGTCCTCGTCCTTGCGGAGGAGGACGACCGACCGCCGATCTCGTCCGCCGGCAGGTGCTGCAGACCCCCGGGCTGTCCCTAGCGTCGTAGGCATCGGAAGGCCGCATGGGCGGCGACGCAGCAGGGACGTCAGGAGGATGCATGATCGAGGTGAAGGCGCTGGTGAAGCGCTACGGGTCCACGACGGCGGTGGACGGGCTGACATTCAGCGCACGGCCGGGGACGGTGACCGGGTTCCTGGGCCCCAACGGCGCCGGAAAGTCGACGACCATGCGGATGATCGTGGGCCTCGAGCGGCCGACGTCGGGCACCGCGACGGTCGACGGCCGGCAGTACGCGGACCTCCGCGCGCCACTGCGCTCGGTGGGCGTCATGCTCGACGCCCGCTCCGTGCACCCGGGGCGCACGGCGTTCCGCCACCTGCTGGCGCAGGCCCGGACCCACGGCATCCCCCGGTCCCGCGTCGACGAGGTGATCGCGATGACGGGCCTCGGGTCGGTCGCGGGGCGCCGGGCGGGGACGTTCTCCCTCGGCATGGGTCAGCGGCTCGGGATCGCGGGGGCGCTGCTCGGCGACCCGGGGACGCTGATTCTCGACGAGCCGGTCAACGGGCTCGACCCCGACGGGATCCTGTGGGTGCGCGGGCTGGTGCGCGACCTCGCCGCCGAGGGGCGCACCGTCCTCCTCTCCTCGCACCTCATGCACGAGCTCGCCCTGTGCGCCGACCGGGTGGTCGTCATCGGCCAGGGCCGGCTGCTCGCGGACGCGTCGGTGCAGGAGATCGTGGACGGCTCCGGCGGCGGCTCGCTCGAGGACGCCTACCTGCAGCTGACCGCCGGTTCCGTGCAGTACCGGGGCGGTGACGCGGCATGACGCTCTCACACCTCATCCTGTCGGAGTGGTCCAAGCTCACGAGCCTGCGCTCCCCGTTCTGGATCGCCGTCGCGACCGTGGTGGTGTCCGGGGTTCTCACGTCCGCGGCCGCGAGCGCCTCGTCCGTGGACCCGGGTTTCATCCCGCTCGACTCGCTCACTGCGGGTCTCCCGCTCGCCCAGGTCGGCCCGCTGGTCCTGGGGGTCCTCGTGGGGACCGGGGAGTTCAGCACCGGCACGTTCCGCGCCACGTTCACGGCGGTGCCGCGGCGCCTACCCGTCCTCGCCGGTCAGGCCATCGCCACGGCCGCGTTCACGCTCGTCCTCGCCGTGCTCACCGTCGCGGCCGCAGTGATCGGGCTGCTGCCGTCCGCCCGGTCGCGGGGGATCGCCCTTGACCTCGCCGCGGACGGGACGCCCCAGGTGCTGATCGGCACGGTGCTCTTCCTCGTCGGGCTGGCCCTGGTCGGCCTGGCGGTCGGGGCGCTCCTGCGGCGCGCTGTCCCGGCCCTGGTCACCGCGATCGCCCTCGTCCTGGTGCTGCCGACCGCGCTGATGCTCGCGGCGGACGCGTCCACCGGCCAGATGGCGGCGTCGGGCAGCACGCCCGCACAGGACGCGGTGAACACGGTCGTCACGTTCCTGCCCTTCGGCGCGGGGACGCTGCTGACGATGACGCCGGGGGTCGGCGGCGTCGAGGGCGCCCCCGACCTCGGCGCCTGGGGCGGCGGGCTCGTCCTCGCCGCCTGGATCCTCGTCCCCCTCGCCGCGGCCGCGCTCCGGCTGCGCACCCGTGACCTGACGTGAGGTCCGGCATGGTAGACGGCACGGTGGACGGCACCGTGGACCGAAACGGCACCCGGGTCTCGTTCGCCCGCGTCCTGGCCGCGGAGTGGACCAAGCTCACCGGCCTGCGCTCGAGCCTGTGGATCGCCCTGGGGACCGTCGTCGCGGCGGCGGGGCTCGCCTTCGCGCTCGGCATGTTCGTGCGGCCAGGGGACGGCCGGTCGGGGGCCTCGCTCGTCGTCTCCGGCTACCTGCTCGCCCAGCTCGGGTCCCTGGTGCTGGGCGTGCTGGTCGGCACCGGCGAGTACAGCACCGGCACGGCCACGACGACCTTCACCGCCGTCCCGCGGCGGCTGCCGGTGCTCGCGGCCCAGGCGGTCGTCACGACCGTCGTCGCCCTCGTCACCGCGGCGCTCGCCGTCGCGGCGTCGTTCCTGGTCACGGCCGGCCCGCGGGCCACGGCCGAGCTGGCCGTCGACCTCGCGGACGGCGAGACCGCGCGCGTCCTGGCCGGCTTCGTCCTCTCCCTGACGGGCGTCGCGCTGCTGGGGCTCGGCCTGGGGGCGCTGCTGCGCCGTCCGGCCGCCGCGCTCGTCGCGGCGGTGCTGCTGCTCGTCGTCGTCGACCAGTTGCTCGCGACCAACCCCGGGCAGGTCACGGACACGGTGCGCACCCTCCTGCCCGGTGCCGGGGGGCGGCTGCTCCTCGACGACGCGGGGCTCGCTTCCCTCGACGCGACGACCCTCGGCCCCCATGTCGGGGCCGGCGGCGCGGGGCTCGTCCTCCTGCTGTGGGTCGTCGGCCTCCTCGCCGCGGCCGCGTACCGGCTGCGGCGTCATGACGTCACCTGAGCGCGGGTCGGCCGTCGCGGCGCGCGGTGGGAGAGTGGGGCACGTGACGACCTCGCGCACTGCCGACGCCCTGACGGCGGGGCAGGTGCAGCGGCAGGGGCCGGTGGGGCGCCTGGTCGCCGCGCATCCCCGGGGCGCGGACGCCGCCCTCGTCGGGGCGGTGCTGCTGGTCGGGCTCGTCACCGCCGCCATCAGCCTGGAGACCGTGGAGGGGTCCACCAGCCTGGGGCTGTACCGGCCTGGCGATGCCGTCGCATGGACCGTCCCGACCGTGTGGCTCGTCGGTGCCGTCCTGGGGGCGGGGCTGCTCGCCGTCCGTCGGCGGTGGCCGCTCGGCACCACGGCGGCGCTCACCGTGCTGGCCGTCGCCTCGCTCGGCCTGGCGGGCGTGCTCGGCGTCCTCGGGCTGTGCCTCGCCTGCGCGCTGTACACGGTCGCGGCCACCCGGCCGGCACGCACCGCCTGGATCGCGTCCGGCGCAGTCCTCCTGGTCGTCGTGCCCGCCTTGTGGTGGTGGCAGGAGGTCGGCCTCGCGGAGATGCTGATGTGGAGCACGGGGCTGCCGAACGGGCGCGACCCGGGCCGGCAGCTCGAGGCACCGCCGTTCTCCTCGGGCCGCCGGATGATCTCGGCGGCGCTCCTGCTCGCGCTCGTGGCGCTCGGCCTCGCGACCGGGTCGGTGGCGCGCGCCCGCCGTTTTTACGCCCAGGAGGTCGTCGGGCGCTACCAGACGATGACCCAGGACCGCGACCAGAGCGCCGCGCTCGCCCGCGTCTCGGAGCGCGCCCGCATCGCGCGCGAGATGCACGACGTCGTCGCGAACAGCGTCTCGGTGATGGTCGCGCTGTCCGACGGCGCCGGCGCGGCGTTCGACCGCGTACCCGACCGCTCCCGCGAGGCCCTGCGCGAGCTGTCGCGGACCGGCCGCGAGGCGCTGTCGGACCTGCAGCGGGTGCTCGGCGTCCTCGAACCCCGCCCGGACGACGACGTGGCGGCCGGGGCCGACGGGTCTGACGGTCGCCAGGAGCCGGAGGTGACCGGCCTGGGCAGCGTCGTCGAACGCTTCCGCGCCGCGGGCGTCCCCGTCACGGCGACGGGCCTCGACGTCGAGCTGCCGCAGGACACGTCGCTCCGCCTGGCCGTGGCGCGCATCGTGCCGGAGGCGCTGACGAACGTGCTGCGGCACGCGCCCGGCACCCCGTCGGCCCGGGTCGTCGTCCGTCGCACCGCCTCGGCCGTCGAGATAGAGGTCTTGGACGACGGCGGCACCCGCCCCGGCACCGGCGGCGGGTCCGGCCGCGGCATCCTCGGCATGCGCGAGCGCGCCGCGATCCTCGGCGGCAACGTCGAGGCGGGACCCCGCCCCGAGGGCGGCTGGCGCGTGCGCGTCGTCCTGCCGTGGGATGACGCCGACGACGATGCCGCGAAAGAAGGAGACCGCGCATGACGACGGTGCTGCTCGTGGACGACCAGGCGCTGCTGCGGATGGGGTTCCGCCTCGTGATCGAGTCCGAGCCGGACCTCGAGGTGGTCGGCGAGGCGTCGGACGGGGCGGTCGCGCTCGATCAGGTGGCGTCGCTCGACCCCGACGTCGTGCTCATGGACATCCGCATGCCGGGCATGGACGGCATCGAGGCCACGCGGCGGGTCGTCGCCCAGCACCCGTCGTCGCGCGTGCTCGTGCTCACCACGTTCGACCTCGACGAGTACGCGTTCGCCGCGCTCCGGTCGGGGGCCAGCGGGTTCCTCCTGAAGAACGCGCGGCCGGACGAGCTCGTCGACGCGATCCGCGCCGTGGCGGCCGGGAGCTCCGTCGTCGCGCCGCGCGTCGTGCGCCGCATGCTCGACCTGTTCGCCCCGCACCTGCCGACCGGCACCGGCGCTGACGCCGGGCGCCCCGCCGACGACCTCGACCCCCGCCTGCGCACGCTCACCCCGCGCGAGTTCGACGTGCTGCGCTGCGTCGCCGAGGGCCTGTCCAACGCCGAGATCGCCGAGCGCCTCGTGCTCGGCGCGACGACGGTCAAGACCCACGTCGGCAACGTCCTGGCCAAGCTGGGCGTGCGGGACCGCGTGCAGGCCGTGATCGTCGCCTACGAGAGCGGCCTCGTCGGCGGAACGGCGAAGCCCCCGGCCTGACGAGGCGCCGCCCGAGGTGCTACCTCTCCCGGAGGTAGGACAGGACTGCGAGCACTCGTCGATGACCGACATCCTCGGCGTGGAGGCCCAGCTTGTCGAAGATGCTGCGGATGTGCTTGGAGATCGCCGCCTCGGAGACGAAGAGCTTCGCGGCGACCTCCCCGTTGCGATCGCCCTGGGCCACGAGCTCGAGGACGGCCCGTTCGCGAGCGGTGAGCGTCGCCAGCGGGCTGCGGCGGCGCTGCATGAGGATGCTGACGACCTCGGGATCCAGCGCGGTGTGCCCGCCGGCGACCCGGTGCACCGCGTGGATGAAGTCCCCGACGGCCGCGACCCGCTCCTTCAGGAGGTACCCCACCGCACCGGCACCCTCCGCGAGCAGCTGACCCGCCGACGCGGGCTCGACGTGGGCGGAGAGCACGACGACAGGGAAGCCGGGCCGGCTGCGCCTGATCTCGATGGCCGCCCGGAGACCCTCGTCGGTCCAGGTGGGCGGCATCCGCACGTCGACGACGGCCAGGTCCGCGTCGTGCGCGGCGATCAGGTCGTCGAGGGACTCCGCCGTGTCGGTCGCCGCGGAGACCTCGATGCCCTCGGCGCGCAGCAGCGCCGCAAGCCCTTCACGAAGCAGTGCGTCGTCCTCGGCGATCACGACTCGCACGGCAAGCTCACCTCGATCCTGGTCGGCCCGCCGGGCGGGCTGGTCACGTGCAGCGAACCCCCCAGGGCCCTGACGCGATTCTCCACGCCCGCGATGCCGCTGCCTGCGCTCGGGTCGGCTCCGCCTCTGCCGTCGTCGCCGACCACCGCCGTCACCCACGGAACCTGTCCGACCGGCTTCCAGCGCAGCTCCACAGTCGCCTCTCGTGCGCCGCTGTGCTTGGCGACGTTGGTCAGCAGCTCGGCGACGGAGAAGTAGAGCGCCGCGTCGACGGAGGCGGGGGTGGGTGCAGGCCCGTCCACGTGCAGCCTGGCGGGGATCTGACTCTGGTCCACGAGAGACCCCACGGCGGGGACCAGCCCCTCCTCGGCGAGGAGGGGCGGATAGATGCCGTGGATCACCCGCCGCACCTCGGCGAGGGCATCGGTCGCGGCGCGGCCGGCCTTGGTCAGCGAGGCGCCGGGGTCTCCCGACCCGGTCTCGAGCTGGCGTTGGGCCATGCCCACGTACATCGCGACCGCCACCAGGCGGTTCTGCGCCGCGTCGTGCAGGTCCCGCTCGATCCGTCGCAGCTCCGCGGAATGGGCGGACACGGCCGACTCGCGGCGGACCCTCTCGATCTCCGCGCGGCGGCGCAGCTCCTGCGCCGGGCTCGGCAGCAACAGCGTCGCCGCGACCTTCGCGTCGACCCTCGCCACCGCGGGAGCGGTCGCCCAGAGGGCGAAGGCGGCGACGCCGATCGCGGCCGAGGCAGCCGCCGCCGGCCACGAGGTCACCGCGAACATGACGGCGGACTCCCCCTCGGGGAGCGCCCACCAGTAGAACGGGACGAGGCCGTAGTTCAGCGCGAACAGGGGCAGCGCGATGGCGGCCGCGCCGAGCGGCAGGCCGGCCAGCACGCGAAGGGCGAGCGTGCCCGCGTCGCGGGCCAGGGTCCCCGACGCGGCATGGGCACGCGCCGCGGCGAACCGCGCACCGAACCGCGCACCGGGCTCGCCGACGTAGGGCGAGTCGACCGGCCTCCCGAGCACCCGCCCGACGCGGGTCCGCTCCCGGTCGCACCACCGGCGCACCAGGAGGCCCACGGGACCGACGAAGAGCAACCCCACCCCCACGACGGACAGCACGAGGACGGCGACCGAGGTCGCCAGGAGAACGAGCGCCACCAGGCCGGCGAACAGGTCCCCGACCAGGTAGCGCACGGCACGCGCCTGCCCGGCAGCTGCTGTCCTGGCGTCCGGCCGCGGGACTCTGCCGGCCGCGTCAGTCACGGGCCGACCCTACCGAGATCGACCCGTGTCGCCGGGAGGTAGTGCCAGCACTACCTCGATCCGGCCCCTCGCAGGATTCCGGCGCCGTCGTCGTCCTCGGACGATGGGGACATGATCAGGATGCGCGGGGTCAGCAAGAGCTACGGCCGTGGCGGGGGCAGGCTGTGGGCGCTGGTCGACATCGACCTCGCGCTCGAGCCGGGGACCTTCACGGCGGTCATGGGTCCGTCGGGATCGGGCAAGACGACCCTCCTGAACTGCCTGCTCGGGCTCGACAAGCCCGACTCCGGCGCGATCTACGTCGGAGACACGGACATCGCCCGTCTCGACGAGACCCGACTGGCGGAGCTGCGGCGGTCGCGGCTCGGGGTGGTGTTCCAGGCCTACAACCTGATCCCCGCGCTCACGGCGGCCGACAACATCTCGCTCCCCCTCCGGCTGGCGGGCAAGCCGATCGACACGGCCGCCGTGCAGCGCCTCGCCGACGCGGTGGGAGTCGGCGCCTTCCTCGGCCACCGGCCGGCTCAGCTCTCGGGCGGGCAGCAGCAGCGCGTCGCCTTCGCCCGTGCGCTGATCTCGGACCCCGAGCTCGTGGTCGCGGACGAACCCACGGGCGCCCTCGACTCCGCCTCGGCCGAGGCAGTTCTCGGCCTCCTGCGCTCGATCGTGCGGGACATGGGCCAGCAGGTCCTGATGGTCACCCATGACCCGGTCGCCGCCTCCGCGGCCGACCGCGTCCTCTTCATGGCCGACGGCCAGTGGCGGGGCGAGATGCGCGGAGCCACTGCCGCACAGATCGCCGGCGCCCTGCCGCAGCTGGGACGGCACGCGTGAAGGAGCTGGTCCGCCTCAGCCTGCGCGGACGATGGGGGCACGTGCTCGCGCTCGCCGTCACCATGACGTTCTCCGCGGCGCTGATCGGTGCGCTCGGCCTGATGACCGAGACGGGCGTGCGTGGGCAGGTCGGCACGGGCGAGTACGCGGCCGCCCCGGTCCTGGTCGGCGCCCCACAGACCCGCCCGGTGCGCGACGACGTCGACCTGCCGGTCCCGGGCCGCGCCCTGCTGCCGCCCTCCGTCGTCGCGGAGGTGTCCCGCGCGCTGCCCGGCGCACGGGTCGTCGTGGACCGGATCGTGCCGGGCGTCCTGGCCGCCGGCGACGACCCGGTGGACGTCCACCCGTGGTCGGCGACCACGCTGGGCGACCGCGGCCTCGCGGCTGGGCGCGCACCGGAGGCCGAGGACGAGATCGTGCTGGCGGGCGGAGTCGACGGCGCCGAGCAGCCGGACCTCGGCGAGGTCGTCGACGTCGGGTTCGGGGGCGAGGCGGAGCCGTTCACCATCGTCGGCGTCCTCGCCGCCGACGACTCCGGCATCGACGTGGCGGACGCCTACCTGAGCGACGACCACGCGCGGCTGCGGGGCGAGCAGCGCGTGGCGGCGGTCGGCGTCTGGCCCGGCGCGGGCGACGACACCGGGACCAAGGAGGTGGCCCTGGCCGCCGTCGCGAGCAGCGGCGCAGGCACGTGGCCGGCCGCCGACCGCGGCGCCATCGAGGTGGTCCGGCAGGGCCCGGCCAAGGGAGCGCTCGTCTCGGCGTCGGCCGCCTTCGGCGCGCTGGGGATCATCGTCAGCGCGTCCACGCTCATCGCCCTCACCGCCCTGCAGATCAGGGAACGCTCGCGAGAGCTGGCCGTGCTCCGCGTCGTCGGCGCCACCCCGCGGCAGGTGAAGCGCCTGCTGCGCGGCGAGATCAGGAGGGTGGCTCTCATCGCCTCCACGACGGGAGCCCTCGTCGGCCCGTTCCTCGGCGCCTTGCTGGTCGGCCTCCTCCGGTCCTGGGACGTCATCCCGCGGAGCCTCGACCCGGTGTTCGGCCCGGTGCCCTTCGTGACCGCGTTCGCCGTCGCGGTCGCCTCCGCGGAGATCGCCGTGCGGGTCTCCGCCCGACACGTCGTGGGCGGCAGCCCCCTCGCCGGGCTCGAGGGGTCCGACGAGCGACGAACCCGCGCCCCCCGGACGCTGGCGGGGTTCGCGGGCGTGGCGCTCGGGCTCGCCATGGCCTGTGCGCCGGTCTACGTCTCGGGCGAGGCGGCCGCCGCGCTGGCCGGCCTGTCGGGGCTGGCGATCGCCCTCTCGCTCGGCCCGCTCAGCCCGCTGGTCGTGCGGCTGGTGGCCCGGACGCAGCGGCGGCGGGCCGGTCGTTCGGCGACCCGATATCTCGCCCTGGCCAGCATCGGCGCACGGGCCGCGCGCGTCGGCGGCGTCCTGACGCCCCTCGTGCTCGGGGTCAGCCTCAGCTGCACGCAGCTCTTCACCGGCGTGACCGAGCAGGCCGTCGCGACCGACCAGGTCGACGCAGGGCAGCACGCCGACGTGCTGGTCCAGGGACGGATGACCGGGGTGGGCGAGGAGATCGCGGACGACGTCGTCGCGATGACCGGCGTCGCGGGGGTGGCGTCGGTCGTGACGACGGACGTCCTGGTCCTGGCGAACCAGGGGGATGCGACCTGGCAGTCGCTGCCCGCGCTCGCCGTCGAGGGAGACCGGATCGAGACGTACGCCGACCTGCGGCCAGTCGGATCGTCCGCGCTCGACGTCGCCGACGGCGGCGTCGCCCTCAGCAGCCAGGTCGCGAGCTCGCTGGGCGTCGACGACGGCGACGAGCTCGACGTCGTGCTCCCGGACGGACGCACGGTCGAGCGCCGCGTGACCGGGACCTACCTGCGCGGCCTCGGCTTCGGCGACGTGGTCGTCCCGATCGACGACCTGGCGCCGGCGACGGCCTCCGGGCGGCCGACCGCGCTGGCCGTCTTCGCCGCCGACGGCGCGACCGTGGCCGACGTCGAGCTCCGGATCGAGGAGCGGCTCGCCGGACGCCCCGGCCTCGCCGTCACCCGGGCGACGGCGGCCGATCGAGCCGACGAGGCGGCGGCCGATTCATCGGTCTTCCCCGTCCTCCTGCTCCTGATCCTGTGGGGCTACATCGCGATCGCCGTCGTGAACTCGCTGGTGGTCACGACGCTCGCGCGTCGCGCCGAGCTCGCCTGCCTCCGCGTCGTCGGGGCCACGCCGGCCCAGCAACGACGGACGGCGCGCTGGGAGGCGACGTTCCTCGCGGCGACCGGGTGCCTCGTCGCGCTGGTCGCGTCCGTCCCCGGGCTCTGCGGGCTCACGTTCGCCCTCAGCAACGGCGAACGGATCCTCCCGGCCGTCGACGCCGGCATGCTCGCTCTCGTCGTCGCCACCAGCTTCGGGCTGGTCCTGGCCACCACCGAGCTGGCCGCGCGGCAGGCGATGCGCGCGCGGACCTGACGCCATCCTTCAGCGCCGGACGTCGTAGACGAGCTTGACCACGCCGTTCGCGTATGCCGCGGACTCGCGCAACGACAGGGCGCGACGGTCGGCGCCGTGCGCGCCGAAGATCGTCTTGCCGCCTGGGAGGAGGTACGGGAACATCAGCAGGTTGTAGCGGTCGATGAGGCCGGCTTCGCCCAGACCCAATGAGAGCTCCGCGCTGCCGTGGATGAAGATCGGCCCCCCGTCGGCCTGCTTCAGATCGGCGACGTCCTTGGTGCTGCGCAGGATCGTCGTCGGTCCCCAACCCTCGACGAGCGCGTCGTCGTCGAGCGTCGAAGACGCGACGAACTTCGGAAGGTCCTTGTATGCCGCGTGATCGGCGGACGCGGGCCAGACGTCGGAGAACGCCTCGTAGCTGCGTCGGCCGAACAGCAGGGCCGTCGTCTCCTCGAGCTCTTCGCTCTTCAGGGCGTACGCCTCGGGGACGAAGTCGGTGTCGAACACCCACCCGCCCCCGGGGGGTGGCCCTCGGCCGCTCCGCCGGGAGAATCGACCGCGCAAGGACCCGGACGCACTCACGGCGTCTCGGGAGTGCGTGCTCGCCACAGTGCCCACGGCCAAGGCACACCTGAGTGGGAGCATCCGGGCGCACACGCTTCGCGTTGTGCGTCCTCACCGTGGTCGCGGAGCCAGGTCCAGAGTCGCTCGATCGGGAGCATCGGGAGTGCACGGGCGTGTCTCGCCGACGACAGCAGACGAGCCGTTCTGTGCGAGCTGGAGGTAGTCGTCCGACTCAGCTGCCGCTACCTCAACTCGGAATCTGCCGCCCTCAAACCTCGGACCAAGCCGCCCGACTGGCAGCCCCTTCCGCACGCCGTCCGGCGCGTTTCGGCGATTCGACGCCCACTAGGATCGGGCCGTGGCCAGCGACTATGCATTGGGCGCGAGCGACCCACGGGCAGCAACGACGCGTCGCGTCGCGGCCGGTGGGACGCTCGCGGTACTCGTTCTCGCCAGCCTTGGCCTCGGCACCTGGAACGTCGAGTCGCGAGGGGTATCGATCACGTCGGGTGTTGCCGCTGCCGTCGTGGGACTCGTCATGTACTCCGTGGTCGTCGTCCGGCGTTCGACCGATCGACTCATCCGGCTCGCCGACCATATGGCGGAGATCCGCCCACACGCCACCGTGATCCCCGCTCTCTCGGGGGTGGAGATGCGCGCGATCGCCCGCTCGCTCGGTTCCCCCACCTCGGGCTGGAGCACCTTCGGAGGATCGCCGACTGTCATGTCCGTGTCGGAGCATCGAGTCGAGGTGTGGAACGGTCGGGCGGAACCGGAACCACGCTGGACTGTCGATCGTGTGCGCGCGCGAGTTACCAGGCGTGTTGTCGTCGCCGGCGGCACCTCATGGCCCGGGATCCAGGTAGCGGATGGCTCGTTCAGAATCGTGGTCGCACCACGGTACGGAGCCGTGAACGCGGTCTCGTCGCAGCGGGAAGAGTACGTGCGGCGCGCCCTGGAGGATCTCGGCGTCGTCCCCCAGGCAGCGGAATTCGAGTATCTCGACAGGGACCGCGCTCCGGACATGCGATGGCATCCACACATGGCAAGGCAGCTGATCCCTGGACCGTCCGCCAGGTGGTGGGAGCATGCCTTCGCGTCGTTGCTCGGCGTCGCAGGCCTGTTGTTCGTGGCCGGCTGCACAGCGTTCGTCCTCCCGGAGGAGCCCTCGTGGGCACTGCCCTCCATCTTCGCGTTCCTGGCCTGCGCCCTCCTGATCGGCCGGGGGCCGTTCTCACCGATGCTGTGGATCGCAGACCGCCGGATCGAGGCGGAGTACGCAGCGGGGTACGCGACCAGCACCACGGCTCGGTACGACGTCGACGCCCCGGTCGACGTCGTCGACCCCAGGTCCCGTCGTGTCATCCGCTCCGCTGGTGAGTCGACGCACGCCGACAGGACCGAGCAGAAGGCCCTTCTGAAGGACCGGACGCTTCAGGCGCGCGACGCCGCCCGTGTCCCGGCCAGGAGAACACGCTCGCCTCGCCCGCCACACTGACCCCCACAACCGTGCGGTGGACCCGTGCATCATCACCCGACCCTTCCGCGACATGCTGTTCTGATGCTTGCCACGATCCGAACAGCGCTAGCGGCCGCGTGGCGGCGCTGACGGTGCAACGTCCCACGTTGGTGATTGAAGTGGTGCACGTCACGTCGCGCCGTGTCACGTTTCGCTGATCGGCGGTGTCTTGAGGGCATGACTGAACACAACACACGCCACAGGGTCGTCGTCATAGGGGGCGGTTACGCCGGAACACTCGCGGCCAATCATCTGCGGATGCGCACCGATGTCGCTGTCACACTGATCAATCCCCGACCAACGTTCGTCGATCGAGTCCGGCTGCACCAGTTCGTGTCCGGAACCGGCGACGCGACGATCGACTACGGCGCGCTGCTCGGCGAGGGGATCGAGTTGGTTGTCGACAGCGCCACGCGCATCGACGCCGCCGCTCGTATGGTGCGGCTGGAGTCGGGTCGCGAGCTGAACTACGACCACCTCATCTATGCGGCCGGCAGCACCGCGGCAATACCGTCTGTGCCCGGTGCGGCCGAGTTCGCTTTCCCCATCGCTGAATTCGAGGCCGCGCAGCGGTTGCGCGCCAGGCTCGATGAGGTGCCCCTCGATGCTCCTATCACCGTGGTCGGTGGCGGGCCGACCGGTATCGAGACGGCAGCTGAACTGGCCGAACAAGGACGCACGGTCACGCTGGTGTGCGGAGCAACCCTGATGCCGTCACTGAGTGCGCCAGGTCGCCGGTACGTCGTCAAGTGGCTGTCACGGCAGGGTGTGACCGTGCTCGAGGCCGACCGGGTGATCGAGGTCCGGCCGGATGCGGTCGCCTTCGCCGAAGGCACGGTACGTCCGAGCGCCCTCACCATCTGGACGACGGGCTTCGGCGTGCCCGAGTTGGCGACCGCGAGTGGACTGCGGACCGACGCGTTGGGCCGACTGCTCACCGACGAGACGCTGACCAGTGTCGATGACGCCCGCATCGTCGCGGCCGGTGACGCCGCCGCACCGTCGGGGCAGCCACTGCGGATGAGCGGCCAAGCCGCTGGTCCGCTCGGGGCGCAGGCCGCCAACACTGTTCTGAGCCACATCGCGGGGACCGAACCGGCGGTGATCAACCTGGCCCTCACTGGGACGTGCATCAGCCTCGGCCGTCGCGTCGGCATCCGACAGCTCGCCCGCCGAGACGACACCGCGGTGAATCTCTACATCGGCGGCGGCATGGGCGCCAGAATCAAGGAGTCGACTTGCAAGGTGGGGGTAGGGAAGATCCACCGGGAGGCCCGCAAGCCAGGTGCTGTGTACTGGCCCAAGGGCGGCCCGCGGCCTGAGCATCCGACTGGTGCTGCACCGGTGGTTTCGCCTTCATGACAACCGACGAACATGCCGAGCGGTTCACCATACTGCGCCCGCTACTTTTCACGATTGCCTACGAAATGCTCGGCTCGGCAACCGAATCCGACGACGTGTTGCAGGACAGCTATCTGCGCTGGGCCAATGTGAACCTGGCGACGGTGCGCGACACGAAGTCATATCTGGCCCGGCTGGTAACCCGGCAGGCACTCAACACGTTGCGGGCGGCCGCGCGCCGCCGCGAGGAGTACGTCGGCCCGTGGCTGCCCGAGCCACTGCTGCTCGACGAGCACGACGCCTCAGCCGACATGGTGCTCGCCGAATCGGTGTCCATGGCCATGCTCGTGCTGCTGGAAACCCTTACTCCCGACGAGCGAGCAGTATTCGTTCTGCGTGAGGTGTTCGGCTTCGACTACCGCGACATCGCCGCAGCGGTAGGCAAATCCGTGATGACGGTGCGCCAAGTGGCGCACCGCGCCCGCTCACACGTGCAGGCGCGGCGCAAACGCTTCGAGCCCGCTGACGGGGCGCAGATCACGCGGATCACCGAGCAGTTCATGACGGCCGCGGCCACCGGTGACACCGACGGGCTGCTCTCGCTACTCGCTTCGGACGCCACCTGGACCGCCGACAGCGGTGGCAAGGCGACCGCAGCTCGTCGGCCAGTGGTGGGCGCGGAGAAGGTAGCCAGTTGCGTCATCGACCTGTTCCACAAGGCGAGGAGGACGCAGAACCTGCGGATCGAGATCGTCAACTGCAACAACGCGCCCGCGATGGTCGTCTACAGCGACGACTGTCTGGAAGGGGTCTTCCTGATCGAGATCATCGACGGAAAGATCACCAATTTCTATGCCATCCGCAATCCAGACAAACTCATCACGGTGGCGATTCCGCGTCATGTCAGCCGGTAGGGCGCGACAGAACGCAATGAAATGAGCGACACCGACCTGGCTGCCGCACACCGGGTAGCAGGGTGCGACCCACGGCCCAGCTCACTCTCCTGTTCCCTAGTACTACAGCCGTAGATCGTGATCGTGACCTGCGGTGATGCTGTGAGACGCGCCGACGGGGCCCGGGGCGACGTGCGCGGCTACGTGCTCGACCCTCTCGCTGACCCCGGTGCGGTGCTGGTGATCGACGAGACCGGGGACTTGAAGAAGGGCACCGGATCCGTGGGGGTGCAGCGCCAGTACACCGGCACCGCGGGCCGGATCGAGAACGCGCAGGTCGCGGTCTACCTGACCTACGCGGCCCCGGGCGGGCACGCGTTCATCGACCGAGCCCTGTATCTGCCGAAGTCCTGGTGCGACGACCGTGATCGGCGGACACGTGCCGGCATCCCGGAAGCGGTCGGGTTCGCGACCAAGCCGCAACTGGCCGCGGCGATGATCGACCGCGCCGTGGCGGCCGGAGCTTCGGCGTCGTGGGTCGCCGGCGACGAGGTCTACGGCGGCGACGCGACGCTGCGCGCCCGCATCCGTGCCCGCGGGCTGGGGTATGTCATGCAGACCGCCGCCAACCGGCACGTGACCACCGCCGTCGGGAGGATTCCCGTACGGGACCTGGCCGCGAGGATGCCCGCCTCGGCGTGGCAGACCTACTCCGCCGGCGAAGGGTCCACGGGGCACCGCTACTACTCCTGGGCGCTGATCAGCATCGACCCCGAACCCGAGCCCGCCAGCACGACGAACTCGGCCCCAGGCGGGGAGCAGACGCTGCTCGTGCGCCGCAACGACACCACCGGCGAACTCGCCTACCACCTGTGCCACGCCCCCAGGCCCGTGCCGATGCGCACGCTCGTGCGCGTGGCCGGGCAGCGATGGCGCATCGAGGAGAACTTCCAAGCCGCCAAGGGCCTCGTCGGACTCGACCACCACCAGGTCCGGCGCTGGGACTCCTGGCACCGGTGGACCACCCTGGCGACGCTCGCTCACGCGTTCCTCACCGTCCTGGCAGCCGTCGCGCGCAGCGACGCCCGACAACAGCCCGGGCTGATCGCGATCACCGTCGCCGAAGCCCGACGCCTGTTCACCGCTCTCGCCGCGAGCGTGGCACGGAGCACCGACGACATCCTCCACTGGTCCCTCTGGCGCCAACGCCACCAAGCCAGAGCCCGTACCGCCCACTACCACCGGCGCATCACCGCAGGTCACGATGACGATCTACGGCTGTAGTACTAGGGCCTCAACATCGCGTGCACCTCGCTGCGGCATGCTCTCGCTCGCCCACGACGCGCCGCTGAGGCCGCATCTGGCGACCCCGCCAACGAATCTCCAGCCACAACTTGGCTCCCGACGCTCGAAGCGGGCCCGGGAACGCAAAAATCCCGGCCAGGAGAACCTGACCGGGACTTTCCGAAGGTGTTCCGGCCCTGAAGCCGAAACCCTCCTCACGTGCGCGAGGGGGGAGTTGAACCCCCACGCCCTCTCGGGCACACGGACCTGAACCGTGCGCGTCTGCCTATTCCGCCACTCGCGCGTGCCGCAGAAGATTAACACGGCGGCGAGGGTGCTCCCCAATCACTGTGGCGCGCCCGAGCGGGCACCGGAGCGGGGGGTGTGGCACCGTCGTCCCGACGCAGGTGGTGGCCGCGTGCGACGTGACCTGGTCGTGACCTGCCGGTTCTGAGTCTGCGCCGAGCGTTCGCAGGAAATCCACACCGCGCGGAGGGATGGTGCTGCGGCGCTGCCTACGATCTAGATAGTCTGCCCGCGAACGAGTCGGGCCGACGGGAGGAGGTGGCATGGGCGCCTTGGATCGCTTCGAGAAGAGCGTGGAACGCGCGATGAACAACGCGTTCGCGAAGGTGGGTCGTAACAGCGAGATCAAACCGGTCGAGCTGGCGAGCCGGCTGCGCCGTGAGGTCGACGACCGCGCAGCGGTGGTCGGCAGGGACCGCACTGTCGTGCCCAACGAGTTCACCATCGAGCTGTCCACGGCGGACTTCTCCCAGATCGACGCCTGGGGCGCCGAGACGATGGCCGACGAGCTCGCGACCAACCTCACGGAGTACGCGGCGTCGCAGCACTATGCCTTCGTCGGCCCGGTCAGCGTGACCTTCGAGGAGCACGAGGACATCGCCGCCGGCCGCTTCGAGCTGCGCTCCGCGACGGTGCGCGGCAACGTCGCCCCAGCCACGTCCGCGGCGCCGTCTACGCGCCACCCGCTCATCGACATCGACGGTCAGCGCTACCTGCTCACCGGCCCCGTCACGGTCATCGGCCGCGACGCCGAGGCCGACATCGTCGTCGACGACCCGGGCGTCTCGCGCCGTCACCTGGAGATCCGCGTGACGGGGGAGGGCGTGGTCGCCACCGACCTGGGCTCCACCAACGGCCTGTTCGTCGAGGGCCACCAGGTGCCCGCCGCCACCCTGCTCGACGGGAACACCCTGACCATCGGCCGTACGCGCATCATGTTCTGGACCGGTAATGCCTCCGGCCAACAGACCGAGGACTGGTGATCTCCCCAGAATGAGTGAGCTGACGATCACCCTGCTCCGGCTGGGCTACCTGGTGCTGCTCTGGGTGTTCGTGCTCTCCGCGATCGCGGTGCTGCGCCGCGACCTGGCGCCCCGTGGGGCCCCGCGGGTCTCCCGCGCGGAGCGACGGCGCACCGAGGCCGCCCCCGCTGCCGCCGGGCCCGCGGCGCCGGCGGCGCCCGCCCGTTCCGGCCCGTCCCGCCTCGTCGTCACGACCGGCCCCCTGACGGGCACCACGCTCCCGCTGTCCTCGGCGTCGATCCTCATCGGCCGCTCGCCGGGCTGCACCCTCGTGCTCGACGACGACTACTCGTCGTCGCGGCACGCGCGCATCTTCCCGCAGGGCGACCAGTGGTACGTCGAGGACCTGGGATCGACGAACGGCACCTTCATCGGGGACACGCAGGTCTCCGGGCCGGTTCTGCTGGCGCCGGGCGTCGGCGTCCGGATCGGCCAGTCCGTCGTCGAGCTCCAGGGGTGAGCGCTCCGTGACCCTCACCCTGCGGTACGCCGCGCGGTCCGACGTCGGGCTCGTGCGCTCCAACAACCAGGACTCGGCCTACGCCGGCCCGCACCTGCTCGCCGTGGCCGACGGCATGGGCGGGCACGCGGGCGGCGACGTCGCGTCCCGGCTCGCGATCGCCGCGCTCGCGCCGCTCGACCGCACGGAGCACGGCCCCGAGGAGGCGCTGACCGACCTCGAGCACACGATCGAGCGCGCCCGCCAGGACCTCGTGCGCGTCAGCGACGCCGACCCCGAGCTGGTCGGCATGGGCACCACCGTCACCGCTCTGCTGCACACGGGCACCACGCTCGTGATGGCGCACCTGGGCGACTCGCGCGCGTACCTGCTGCGCGACGCCCGCCTCACGCAGGTCACGGTGGACCACACCTTCGTGCAGCACCTCGTCGACACGGGCCGGATCTCGCCGGAGGAGGCCGAACACCACCCGCAGCGCAACGTCGTCATGCGCGTGCTGGGCGACTTCGACGTCGACCTGACTCCCGACATGTCCGTGCGCGAGGCGCGCGCCGGCGACCGGTGGATGCTCTGCTCTGACGGGCTGTCCGGCTTCGTCTCGCCGGAGCAGATCACCGAGGTGCTGGTCGAGTCGCCGACTCCGGACGAGGCCGCCGACCTGCTCATCACGCTCTCCATGACCGCAGGCAGCACCGACAACATCACGGTGATCGTCGCGGACGTCCTGGACGACGACGCGGCCGCGGGCGACACGGCCGGCGCGACGACCGCTCTGCCGACGTCGGCCGCAGCGGCGCAGATCGTGGGTGCCGCCGCGACCGGCGAGCTCCCCGCAGTCCTCACGACGCCCCAGGAAGCGCCCGACGGCGCCGATCCCGCCCCCGAGGACGGGACCGCGGCGGAGAGTGGCGACCCGGACGACGACGACGACCCCGACGACGACGCCCGCCCGGAGCGGCGACGGCACCCGTGGATCACCCTCCTCGTGGTCCTCGTCGTGCTCGGCGGCGTCGGGTACGGGCTGTGGTGGGCGTACGGCTGGACGCAGCAGCAGTACTACGTCGGGGTGGCGGACGGCGAGGTCGCCGTCTTCCAGGGCATCCCGGCGAGCGCCGGCCCGCTCACGCTCTCCACCCCCGTGGAGCTCACCGGCACGCCGGTGTCCGACCTGCCGGACTACTGGGCGGACCGCCTCGACGGCTCGATCCGCACGTCGTCCGAAGCCGAGGCGCGCGAGCGCGCCGACCGCCTCATCTCGGAGGCCGCCCCCGAGCCCACGCCGACTCCTTCCGACAAGCCGACTCCGTCCGACAAGCCCACGGCCAAGGCCACCAAGCCCGCGGACGCTGCGGACGACAAGGGGTCGAAGGGGTGAGCGCCGCCGTCGAGGAGGCCCCCGCGGGGCGCACGGTCGAGCCCACGGAGCGCCGGCCCGCACGCCTGGCCGAGCTGTTCCTGCTGATCCTCGCGCTCGGCGCCGGGATCGCGGCGTTCGCGATGGTGGGCCACAGCATCACGGGCGCGCTGCCGGAGGACTTCTGGCCCACGAGCGTGCTGCTCACCCTCATCGGGCTCGCCGCGCACGTGGTGCTGCGCCTGCGCGCGCCGTGGGCGGACCAGGTGATCCTGCCCGCCGTGGTGCTGCTCAACGGCCTGGGCCTGGCGATGATCCTGCGCCTGCAGCTCGCGGACATGAACGGCGCCGACGCGTGGTCGCAGATGACGTACACGGGCCTGGGCGCGGGCCTGGCCGTCCTGCTCATCTGGTTCCTGCGCGACCACCGCTGGATCCGGCGGCTCACCTACACCGCCATGCTCGTGGGCCTGGGGCTCGTGGTCCTGCCGCTCGTGCCCGTCATCGGGCGCGAGATCAACGGCGCCCGCATCTGGGTCAACATCGGCGGCTTCTCGCTGCAGCCCGCCGAGTTCGCCAAGATCGCGTTCGCCATCTTCTTCGCCGGCTACCTGGTGACCAACCGGGACACCCTCGCCCTGGCGGGCAAGAAGGTGCTGGGCCTGCAGCTGCCGCGCATCCGCGACCTCGGCCCCATCATCATCGTGTGGGCCGCCTCGCTCGGCGTCCTCGTCTTCGAGCGCGACCTCGGCACGTCGCTGCTGTTCTTCGGCCTGTTCGTCGCGATGCTGTACCTCGCCACGGAGCGGTTCAGCTGGGTGCTCATCGGCCTCGTGCTGTTCGCCGCCGGGGCCGTGCTCGCCGCGAGCATGTTCCCGCACGTCGGCGCGCGCATGGACGTGTGGCTGAACCCGTTCGATCAACAGCTGTACGACGCCCCCGCGGGGTCGTACCAGATCGTGCAGGGCACGTTCGCGCTCGCCTCCGGCGGGCTCTTCGGCACCGGCTGGGGCGAGGGGTACCCGTACCTCGTGCCGTACGCCTTCTCCGACTTCATCTACTCGTCGCTGGGCGAGGAGCTCGGCCTCACCGGCCTGCTCGCCATCCTCCTGACGTACCTGCTCATCGTGCAGCGCGGCCTGCGTACGGCGATCGCGGTGCGCGACGGGTTCGGCAAGCTGCTCGCCGGCGGCCTCGCGTTCGTCATGGCGCTGCAGCTCTTCGTCGTGGTCGGCGGCATCACCCGCATCATCCCGCTCACCGGCCTGACGCTGCCGTTCATCGCGCAGGGTGGGTCGTCGCTGCTGGCCAACTGGATCGTCATCGCACTGCTGCTCCGCGTCTCGGACAACGCCCGGCGTCCGTCCGCCCTGCCGGTGCGGGGCACAATCGCCCAGGGCGGTGCCATGCACGACCCCATCGTCGTCGGCGCCCAGGACGGGACGACTCCGGGCCGAGGGACGCCCGTACGGAGGTCGGCGACCGGGGCGGTCGACGACGGTGCCGGGGGCGGGGGCGGGCAGGCCACGGAGTACATCCAACGCCCGCGCGACCCGCAGAACCCGGACAGCAGAGGAGGTGAGCACCTGTGAACACGACCCTGCGCCGGCTCGCGAGCGTCGTCATGGTCATGTTCCTGGCGCTCATGGTCTCGACCACGTGGATCCAGTTCTTCCACGCCGACGAGCTGAACGGCGACACCCGCAACATCCGTTCGATCTACGCCGAGTACGGCCGCGCCCGCGGGCCGATCGTCGTGGGTGGCGAGGCGGTGGCCCTGTCCAAGCAGGTGGACGACGAGTTCGGCTACCAGCGCGAGTACACGAGGCCGCGCACGTACGCGCCCCTGACCGGCTTCTTCTCGCTGGCGAACGGCACCACGGGGATCGAGCACGCGGAGAACGACTACCTCAACGGGCAGGCCGACGCCCTGTGGGTGGACCGGCTGCAGAACCTGCTCACCGGCAAGGACCCCGAGGGGTCCTCCGTGGAGCTCACCATCGACCCGAATGCGCAGCGGGCCGCGTGGGACGCCCTCGGCGACCAGCAGGGCGCCGTCGTCGCCCTCGACCCGAAGACGGGCGCGATCCTCGCGCTGGTCTCCAAGCCCACGTTCGACCCGAACGACCTGGCCTCGCACTCCACCAAGGAGGCGAGCGAGGCATACACCAAGCTGCTCCACGACGACGACAAGCCGCTGATCAGCCGCGCCACCGCCTGGAGCTACCCCCCGGGCTCGACGTTCAAGCTGGTGACCACCGCCGCGGCGCTCGAGAGCGGCGACTACAAGCCGTCGACTGTGATCCCCGCACCGTCGACGTTCACCCTCACCGGCACGAACACCCAGGTCGGCAACTTTGCGGGCACGTCGTGCGCGTCAGTGGGCGAGATGACGCTGGCCGACGCGCTGCGGATCTCGTGCAACACCGCGTTCCTCGGCCTGGGCGGCGAGCTCGGCGCGGACGCCATGGACGAGCAGGCGGAGAAGTTCGGCTTCGGCAAGACCTTCGATATCCCGTTCAAGGCCGCGGCCAGCACGTACGACAAGGACCCGGACGCGATGTCCACGGACCAGGTGGAGCAGTCGGGCATCGGCCAGGGCAGCGTGACCGCGACGCCCCTGCAGGTAGCCATGATCTCCGCGGCGATCGCGAACGGCGGCGAGGTCATGGCGCCGTACTCGGTGGACACCATCCGGGACCCGCAGCTCGAGGTGGTCCGGCAGGGCTCGCCCACCAGCCTCGGCCGGGCAGTCTCGGAGAAGAACGCCGGCGAGCTCACGGACATGATGAAGAGCGTCGTCGAGTCCGGATCGGGCACGAGCGCGCAGATCTCGGGCGTCTCGGTCGCCGGCAAGACGGGCACCGCCCAGCACGGCGACAACTCCGAGCCGCCGCACGTGTGGTTCACCGGGTTCGCCCCGGCGGAGGACCCGCAGGTCGCGGTCGCGGTCGTCGTCGAGAACGGCGGCACGCTGGGGTCCTCGGCCACGGGCGGCAGCGTCTCGGCACCGATCGCCAAGGCCGTCATGGAAGCGGTGCTGAACGGATGAGGCCCACCACGGGGCTCGCCCTCGGCGAGCGGTACCGCCTCACCCGGCAGATCGCGGTGGGCGGCATGGGCGAGGTCTGGGTGGCCGACGACGGCTTCCTGGGCCGCGAGGTCGCGGTGAAGGTGCTCCGCGAGGAGTACACCGGCAACGAGGACTTCCTGCGCCGCCTGCGCACGGAGGCGCGCAACAGCGCCGCCCTCTCGCACCCGAACATCGCGCAGATGTACGACTACGGGGAGCAGGACGGCGCCGGCTTCCTCGTCATGGAGCTGGTGCTCGGCGAACCCCTGGCCGACCTGCTCGAGCGCGAGCCCGTCGTCGCGCCCCGCAAGCTGCTGCCGATCCTGGCGGCCACCGCCCGGGGCCTGCACCACGCGCACCTGGCCAAGGTGGTGCACCGCGACGTCAAGCCCGGCAACATCCTGCTGGAGCACGGCGGCAGCGTGAAGATCACCGACTTCGGGGTCTCCCTGGCCGCCAACCAGGCCCCCATGACGGCCACCGGCATGGTCATGGGCACCGCCCAGTACCTGTCGCCCGAGCAGGCGGTGGGGCAGGCCGCGACGGCCGCCTCCGACCTGTACGCGCTCGGGGTCGTCGCGTACGAGGCGACGGCGGGTAAGCGCCCGTTCACCGGCTCGACGCCGGTGGACATCGCGGTGGCGCACGTCAACGCGCCGGTACCGCCGCTCCCCACGCACGTGCACCCGGGCCTCGCCGACGTCATCGGGCGGATGCTGGAGAAGGAGCCGTCGCGCCGGCCGGAGTCGGCCGCAGCGCTGGCGGGCGAGCTCGACGCCCTCGCGCGCGAGATCGCGCAGGACCCGCTCGGGGCGCGGTCCCGGTCGGCCCGGCGCGCCGCCGCGTCGGGGGCCCGCCCGGTCACGCGCTCGCCGCGGGCCGTCCCCGCGCACGCGGCGCCCGGCCAGGCGCGGCCGGGCAGCCCGGCCACCCCGCAGGCGCTGCCCGTGTCCTGGACGGCGGTCAACCCGAAGGACGACACCCGCACCCCCGCGACGCCGCAGCAGGCCGCGGGGGAGGCGACGCCGGAGGCCGGCGTCCCCGTCCCCGACCCGCCGCCGCTCGACGGCCCGCACGCCGACGACGACTTCGCGGAGCACATCGTGGGTGGGCCCGCGGGCCGCGCCTACCCGCTGCGCCGGGAGGTCCGCGCCAGGACGCACGACGCGCGCCGCCCGGCGATACGCAAGTCCGCGACGGGCCCTGCGCCGTCACGGAACAGGTCGACCGGGGGCCGCTCCGCCCCCGACACGAAGCAGGGCCCGCGCCGGACGTCGACGTCCACGGGCCAGCGCTTCGGGCCGCTCGGGCGGCTCTCCTGGCCACTGCTCGCCCTGCTGGGGCTGTTGGTCGTGCTGCTGCTCGCCACGATGGTGCAGGCGATGGCGGCCGAGGGCGACGGCGAGGCGGCGATGCTCGTCACGGGCCCCCTGCTCGCCCTCGCCCGCACCGGCACGGGCGTCCGTCCCAACTCTGGGATGATGCTCCGAGACACGCCGTGCGCCCCGCGCGCGGCCATGACCGAGAAGGACGACTGAGTGGTGGACAAGACGCCCCGAGTACTCTCGGGCCGGTACGAGGTCGGTGAGCTCATCGGCCGCGGCGGTATGGCCGAGGTACACATCGGGCACGACACGCGCCTGGGTCGCACCGTCGCGATCAAGGTGCTGCGGTCCGACCTCGCGCGCGACCCGTCCTTCCTGGCCCGGTTCCGACGCGAGGCGCAGTCTGCCGCCGGGCTGAACCACCCCTCCATCGTCGCGGTGTACGACACGGGGGAGGACACCCACACCGACACGCAGGGCGCGTCCGTGCACGTGCCGTTCATCGTCATGGAGTACGTGGAGGGTCACACCGTCCGCGACATCCTGCAGGACGGCGCCGCAGTGCCCATCGAGGAGGCCGTCGAGATCACGGCGGGCATCCTCAGCGCGCTCGAGTACTCCCACCAGGCCGGCATCGTGCACCGCGACATCAAGCCCGCCAACGTGATGATCACGCCCACGGGCGCGGTCAAGGTGATGGACTTCGGCATCGCGCGCGCGATGGCGGACTCCGCGGCGACGATGACGCAGACCCACGCCGTCATCGGCACCGCCCAGTACCTGTCGCCCGAGCAGGCCCGCGGCGAGACCGTCGACACCCGCAGCGACCTGTACTCCACGGGCTGCGTGCTGTTCGAGCTGCTCACCGGGCGGCCACCGTTCATCGGCGACTCCCCGGTCGCGGTGGCGTACCAGCACGTCGGCCAGGCGCCGCAGCGCCCCAGCGAGCTGGCCTCGGACGTGCCCGAGGTGCTCGACCGCATCGTGCTCAAGGCCCTCGCCAAGGACCGCGACGCCCGCTACTCGACGGCGGCGGAGTTCCGCGCCGACCTCGAGTCCGCCATCCGCGGCGGTGATGTCACGGCGCCGCTGGTGGGCGCGGCGGCCGCCACCCAGGTGCTGGGCGCCGGCAACGCGACCCAGGTCATGGACCCCGCGGGGACGTCGCAGTGGGGGCCCGCCGCCAATCCCGAAGAGGCGCCCGAGGAGGAGCACAAGAGCCGCAAGGGGCTCATGTGGGCCCTGATCGCCGTCGGCGCCATCGCGCTCGCCGCGATCATCACGTTCCTCATCATCAACTCGGGCACGATGGCCAAGGCCACCGTGCCGGAGCTCGGCGCCACCGTCACGCCCGCCGAGGCGGAGAAGCGGATCACTGACGCCGGGCTGGTCTACAAGCAGGAGACGGACACCGACTCCACGGAGCCCGAGGACACGTTCCTCGGGCAGACCCCCGACGGGGGCACCGAGGTGGACCAGGGCTCCACGGTCACCGTGACGTTCTCCGCCGGCCCGGACACCATCGGCGTCCCCGAGGTGGCGGGCAAGACCGAGGACGAGGCGCGCCAGATCATCGAGGACGCCAAGCTCCAGGTGGGCGAGGTGGAGCAGCAGAACAGCAAGTCCGTGCCCGAGGACGTCGTCATCGGCACGAGCCCCGAGGAGGGCAAGGCCGTCAGCGAGGGCGACACGGTCGGCCTGATCGTCTCCACCGGCCAGGTGGACCTCCCCGACCTGAGGGGCATGACCGAGGACGAGGCCAAGGCGAAGATCGCGGACCTTAAACTCAGCTCGTCGTCCAGCACGGAGGAGAGCGACAAGGACCCCGGCACGGTCATCAAGCAGAGCCCGCAGGCCGGCCCGGTCACCCAGGGCAGCGAGGTCTCGATCGTCATCGCCAAGGAGAAGGCCCCCGAGAAGACCTCGGTGCCGCAGGTGCAGGGGCTCACTGCCGACGACGCGCACACGGAGCTCGGCGGGGCGCAGCTCATCCCGGACGACACGTTCGAGCCTTCCGACACCGTGCCGGCGGGCGTCGTCATCTCGCAGGAGGTGCCGGCGGGCACCGAGGTCGAGGTGAACTCCCACGTCGGGATCGTGATCTCCACCGGGCCGGAGGCCGACGAGACCCCCGACCCGGACCCGACGGCGACCGACGCCGAGGACCCGCTCCCGGGTCTGGACCTCGGCGGGGACGGCGAGGGCTGAGCACCCGCCCGTTGGGCCTGTCGACCCCCGCTGGTTGAGCCTGTCGGCCTTCGCTGGTTGAGCCTGTCGGCCTTCGCTGGTTGAGCCTGTCGGCCTTCGCTGGTTGAGCCTGTCGAAACCCGGATCTCGACAGGCTCGACCAGCGGGGGTCGACGAGTCCGATCAGCGAAGCTCAGCCCTGGTGGACCAGCGGCGCCATCCCGCGTGACCGCTCCACGGCGCCGGCGTCCCCGCACACGGCGAGCCAGTTCGCCAGCAGCCGGTGCCCGCCCTCGGTGAGCACGGACTCCGGGTGGAACTGGACGCCGTGCAGCGGCAGGTCGCGGTGCTGCAGGCCCATGACGACGCCGGTCGCGGTCGTGGCGGTCACCTCGAGCTCGGCGGGGACGCTCTCCGGGAGCACGGCCAGCGAGTGGTACCGCGTGGCCGTGAACGGCGCGCCCAGGCCGTCGAGCACCCCCGCGCCGTCGTGCTCCACCAGGCTCGTCTTGCCGTGCATGAGCTCCGGCGCGTGCGCCACCGTGCCGCCGTACACCTCGGCCAGGGCCTGGTGGCCCAGGCATACCCCCAGCATCGGCGTCCGGGAGCGGGCGCAGGCCCGGATCACGTCCTCCGACGCTCCCGCCTCCTTGGGCGTGCCCGGCCCGGGGGAGACCAGCACGCCGTCGTACGGGGTGCCGTCCGCGTCGTGGAAGACGCCGGCGGCGTCAGGCTCCGGCACGGCGTCGTTGCGCACGACGACGGTGCTCGCCCCGAGCTGGTCGAGGTAGCCGACGATCGTGTAGACGAACGAGTCGTAGTTGTCGACCACGAGGATGCGCGATCGGTCGCCGGTCGTGGAGGTGGCGGGGAAGATCATGGCTGGCTCGCTTCGGGGGTGGTGGTCAGGAGGTCTGCGGGGCGTTGCTGCCACGCCATCGCCGGCGTCCGACGGACCGGAGCTGCGCGCCGCTCACGAGAACACGTCCGTGCCGTCGGGGACCTTCGCGTACCGCATCTCGGAGCTGCCGGTGTACGCGGGCAGCTCGAGCCCGCCCTGGTTCTTGACCGACCAGCCGAGGGCGACCCAGTCGACGTACTGCTGGTAGATGTCGACGCCGGGGTCGGCGTCGAGGGAGTTGCGGAGCGCCTTCGGGTCGCCGACCGCCTCGATGACATAGGGCGGCGAGAAGACCTTGCCGTGCAGCAGCAGGATGTTGCCGGAGCAGCGGAACGCCGACGTCGCGGTGACGCGCTCGCCCTGCAGCGTCATGGCCTCGGCTCCGCCGGCCCACAGGGCGTTGATCACGTGCTGCAGGTCCTGCTGGTGCACCACGAGGTCGTCCGGCCGTGCGCCGCTGATCGACTGGCTGGACGCGGGCGCGTCGTCGAGCGACACGGTGACGCCGGACCCGCGCACGGCGCGCGCGCCCGTGACCACGGACTCGCGGGCCGCGAGGTCCACGCCCAGGGCGGGGAGGTCGGTGCCCACCCGCTCGCCGAGGTCGTCGATCTCGGACTCCAGCGAGTTCATCTGGTCCGTCAGCTCGGTCACCCGGTCGGACTCGGTGGTGACGAGCTCGGCGAGGTCCTGCGGGTCGCGCCCGTCCTTGCTGTCGGCGAGCTGGGCGCTGGCGGTGAACATGAGTCCGGACGCGGCCAGGACACACGCGACGGTCGCGCTCGCGCGCAGTCGACGGTTCATCCGCACACCTCGTCCCTCTCGGGCTGTCCATCTCGAGCCTGCTGACGACTACGCTAGTCGACAGAATCCATGGCGGCGGCGGGCATCCGGCCTTCGGCCGCCGCACAGCCCGCCCGGACAGGAGCCAACCCGTGCCCGAGTCGAAGTCCCGCAAGAAGAAGAACGCCCCGGCCGAGCCGGCGACCGCCGCTGTGAAGCGCGCGAAGCCGCAGGGCAACCCCCGCTGGCTCGTCCCGACGATGCTCGGGCTCATGCTCGTCGGCCTCGCCTGGATCGTCACCTACTACCTCACGGCGCCGAACCTGGGGCTGCCGATCCCGGCCCTCGGCGGCTGGAACCTCGCGGTCGGCTTCGTGCTGATCATCGCCGGCTTCGGACTGACGACGCGCTGGCGCTGAGACTTTCACCGGTGTAGTTCCACAGCTGTGAGCAAACCTGTGGACGACGGGCTCAGAACCAGCCGACGGAGGCGTATTTCCATGCGGACGCGCCCACCAGGACGACGGCCACCAGCGCCGGGAGCGCCCATCCCACGAGGGCCTGACGCTCCCGCGGCGCGGCCGCGAAGGCCGCGCCCATGGCCAGCCCGATGACGAGCCCGCCGAGGTGTGCCTGCCACGCGATCCCCGGCAGCAGCAGCGGGATCGCCATGTTGATCACGATGAGCACCACGATCTGCGTCGCGTTGCGCCCCATGCGCCGCAGGGCCGGGATGATCGCGCCGAAGAGTCCGAAGACGGCCCCTGAGGCGCCCACGACGACGGTGTTCCACCCGCCGTCGATCGTCGGGCTCGCGATCAGCAGGTAGCCCACCGAGCCACCGATGGCGGACAGCACGTACACCGACACGAAGCGCACCCGCCCGAACGCCTGCTCGAGGAACGGGCCCACGAGCCACAGCGCGTACATGTTGAACAGGATGTGCAGCGGGCTCTCGGAGTGCAGGAACGCCGCGGTGAGGAACCGCCAGGGCTCGTCCAGCCCTACCGAGGGGGCGAACGCCCAGCGCATCGTCCACTCGCCGCCGGTGACGAGCTGCAGCACCCAGCTCACCACGCAGAGCGCGACGATCGTCAGCGTGACGACCGGGCGCCCCGGCCGCACGGTCCCACCGAAGACCGTGCGGGTGGACGGCGTCGCACGCGCGGCCTGCGCCACGCAGTCCACGCACTGAATCCCCACGGGGGCCGGACGCTGGCACTCCGGGCACGCGGGCCTGCCGCAGCGCTGGCAGCGCACGTACGAGACGCGGTCGGGGTGCCGGGGGCACACGGGCGGCCCGCCGGCGGGCTGCCCGGGCTGCGGGCCTACGGGGCCCGGCGGCTGCGGTGTCGAGATGGGTCGGCCCTCCGTAGTTCGGCAGCGCGGTCGGGGTCAAGACTCTCGGGGCGATCGCGTTCACGCGCCCCAGGGGGCGCTGCGCTTCGGGAGGGAGACGACCGCGCCGGGAGTCTTGACCCCGACCGCGTGACCTGGTGTCGGTCAGTCCTCGATGGTGACGCTGTTGATGACGATGTCGGTGACCGGACGGTCGCCGGGGCGCGTCGCGGTGGAATCGATGGCGTCCACGACGGCGCGGGACTCGTCGTCCGCCACCTTGCCGAAGATGCTGTGCTTGCCGTTGAGCCACGGCGTGGCGCCGGTGGTGATGAAGAACTGCGAGCCGTTGGTGCCCTCGACGGCGCCCGTCACCGGGTTGCGACGCTTGCCCGCGTTCGCCATCGCGAGGATGTACTTGCTGTCGAAGGTGAGCTCGGGGTGGATCTCGTCGTCGAAGGTGTAGCCGGGGCCGCCCGTCCCGGTGCCCAGCGGGTCCCCGCCCTGGATCATGAAGTTCTCGATCACACGGTGGAAGATCACGCCGTCGTACAGGGGGTCGTTGCGCTCGGCGCCCGTGGCCGGGTCCGTCCACGTCGTGGTGCCCTTGGCCAGGCCGACGAAGTTCGCGACGGTCTTGGGCGCGTGGTTCGGCAGCAGCTCGATACGGATGTCACCGGCGGAGGTGTGGAGGGTTGCGAACATGCGCCCCATCCTCTCACCCCGTCCCCGTGGCCCCGGTCCGGAACAGGCGCGCGCGTTCCGCTGCATCCCACGGCGCCGGGTGGCACAGTGGGTCCATGGTGCGAAAGAACGTGGGCGACAGCGTCAAGGACAGTGCCAACCTCAACGAGAAGCTCGCCACGAGGGTGAGCGAGAAGATCAACGAGCTCGACACCGACAAGCTCAAGGACTCCGCGACCGAGGCCGCCGCCGTGCTGGTCGAGGTCGGCGCGCGAGCCGCGGGCGGCGCCAAGGACTGGGCCGAGCCGCGCGTGGACAACTTCCTGGAGTGGCTGACCCCGCGGGCGGAGAAGGCCTGGCGCGACAGCGTGCTGGCCGCGGCCCCCCGGGTCGAGAAGGCGGCCGACAAGGCCGGGCCGCTGGTCGACACCGCGCACGACCGGATCGTCGACGACTACATGCCGCGCGTGGTCGCCGCGTTCAACGACGCCGCGACCCGGGCGGGGGCGGCGGCCGGTGCCGCGGGCGTCGCCGCCGCAGACGCGGCGAGGGACGCCGCCGAGAAGGCGGGCCGAGCGGGCAAGAAGGCCGCGAAGCAGGCGGCCAAGGAGGCTGCGAAGGCCCAGGTCGCTGCGGAGAAGGCGGCCAAGGAGGCCGAGAAGTCGTCCGGCAAGGGCAAGGGCGTCTTCTGGATCCTCGCGCTCGTCGGCGCCACCGTCGCCGGCTACGCCTTCTGGCGGCGCGCGCAGCCGCAGAACGACCCGTGGGCGGAGCCCTGGGAGCAGTCGCCCGGCCCCGACTTCGACGGCGCCGCACGCGACGCCCGCCATGCGGTCGGGGACGCGGCCGAGGCCGTGGGCGAGGTCGCGGGTCAGGCCGTCGCCAGGGGCCGCGAGGCCGCGGAGAAGGCGACCGAGCTGGGCGAGGACGTCGGCGAGAAGGTCACCGAGGCTGTGGACAAGGCTCGGGACAAGGCCGCCGACGCGGCGAAGAAGGCCGGCAGCCGTGCCCGGACCACGACCCGCAAGGCGGACGACACGGCCGGCGGGACGACGAGCAGCACCGACACCAGCGGCGACAAGGGCGACACAGGCTCGGGCGCGAAAGCCTGACCCGCTCCTCACCCGGCAGCAGCACCGCACCCGACGAAGGCTCCGTCCACAGGACGGGGCCCTCGTCGTTCCCGATCCTGCGCACTCATCGGCAGGAGGGCTCGACGGCGAACAGCGTGGTCTATGGCCAGACCCTCCCCTTCAGGGGACCGGTCGCTCCGTGAAGCCGGACCGCGTCAGCGCGGCCGACGCCGAGGCGCCCGTGCGGTGTGCTGTCGGTGGAGCCAAGGGGACTCGAACCCCTAACCCCCTGCTTGCAAAGCAGGTGCGCTACCAATTGCGCCATGGCCCCTGGCGGCCTCGGCGAGCCGGGCCAGGAGTGCGTCGGGCTGCCGACGAGGTCAGTCGATGGTGTCGGTGACCTCGGACCACAGGTCCCGGTCGGCGGAGTCCTCGTTGAGCCGGCGCCAGATCAGGTAGCCCGCGCCGAGCGCGAGCAGGAGGACGAACAGCTTCTTCATCTTCTGCCTCCTCGTCACGACCACGAGGGCCGTACGTGTCGGGCCCGGGCCTGGTGCGGCCTGGAGTGGGGCTAGGAGGACTTGAACCTCCGACCTCTTCCTTATCAGGGAAGCGCTCTAACCGTCTGAGCTATAGCCCCGAACACGCTCCCCGCGGGAACGCGTGCAGCACGGAACATTACCGCACCGGCGGGCCCGCACCCAAACTGGGCCCGAGCTCACGCGGTGTGACGTCGTTCCCGGTCAGGGACCGGGTCATTCGTCGGTGAGGGTCAGGTGCACGCCGCCGACGAGCGCGGCCGTGATGTTGTACAGGATGGCCATGATCGTGGTCAGCGCGGTGAGCAGCACGACGTTCACGATGGCGATGAGCACGGCGAGCGACACGACACGGTCGAACTCGACGAACTGCATGAGGTTCACGGCCTGCGGCCCGATCGTGTCGCTCAGGAACGTCTGCACCGTGGCGAACGTGCCCATGTCGTTGAGCACGTACCAGACCACCATCGCGGCGACCACGGTGATGAAGCCGATCGCGACGGAGAGGAGGAAACCGAGCTTCATGATCGACCACGGGTCGACCCGCGAGACCGACAGCCGGACACGTCGGGGCCCGGCGCCGCCCGGCATCGTGCCGACCATCGGGGTGCCCGCGGCCGGCGCGGGGTGCACGCCGCCCGCGGAGTAGTGCATCTCCGGGCGCGGCTCGGCCGGCGCGGAGCGCTTCTGACCGGCCTTCGCGCTCGGCGCCGGTCGCGCACCCGCAGCGGCGCGCTCGTTCTCGCGGGCGGAGGCCTCGGGCATCACCGACTGCACCTTCTTCGCCGCGGCCCGAGCGGCCGCGAGGGCCGCCGCGGCCGCCTTCACCGCGCCCTCCTTGACCGGCGACGCCCCCTGAGCGGTGCTCGGGGCCGCCTCTGCCGGGCCTGCCGGCGGTGGCGGCGGCGCGGGTGGTGTACTGCCCCGCTGCGCGGCCGCCGCGCCGCCGACGACCACGCCGGCCGGGATGGACCCGCCACCCTGTCGCGGAGCAGACGACGCCGGACCCCTGCGATGGGTCGCCTCGTCGATCTCCGGCTCGGCTGCCGGCGTCGCAGACGTCGCCCTGGTCGACGCGGTGTTCTCCGTCATCAGTCCTCGTCCCCGCTCGTCTCCTGCTCGTCCGCGCCCTGTCCGTCCACGCTAACCGACTCGTCGCTGGGCGACTCGTCGTCCACGCGGCGTTCCACGTTGCGAGCGACGGCGATGATGCGGTCGCCGCGATCCGGCTTGGCGAACGTGACGCCCTGCGTGGTGCGGCCGGTGAGGTTCACCTCGGCCACCGCGGAGCGCACGATCTTGCCACGCTCCATGATGACCAGCACCTCGTCGTCCGGCTCGGTGACGAGCGCCCCCACAAGGTCTCCACGAGCCTCGACGAGATTCGCCACCTTGATGCCGAATCCGGCACGGCCCTGCACGCGGTACTCGGTGATGGCGGTGCGCTTGGCGAACCCGCCCTCGGTCACGACGAACAGGTCCGTGCCCGGGGTCACGACGTCCGCGTTGAGGAGCTCGTCCCCCTCGCGGAACTTCATCCCCGTGACGCCCGACGTGGCGCGCCCCGTCGGGCGCAGGGTGTCGTCGTCGGCGGGGAAGCGGATCGACTGGCCCTTGCGGGACACGAGGATCAGGTGGTCGTCGGCGTTGACGAGCCGCGCGGCGACGAGCTCGTCCGGGGCGCCGTCGTCGTCCTGGCGCAGGTTGATCGCGATGAGGCCACCCGAGCGTGGCGAGTTGTACTCGCCCAGTCGGGTCTTCTTCACCAGGCCGCGGCGGGTGGCGAGCACCAGGTAGTCCGCCGCTGCGTAGTCCGGCAGGTCCAGCACCTGGGCGATGTGCTCGCCCGGCTGGAACGCCAGCATGTTCGCCACGTGCTGCCCCTTGGCGTCACGACCGCCCTCGGGCAGCTCGTAGCCCTTGGCCCGGTACACGCGGCCCAGGTTGGTGAAGAACAGCAACCAGTGGTGCGTGGTCGTCACGAAGAAGTGGTCGACGATGTCGTCCTCGCGCAACGCGGCACCGCGCACGCCCTTGCCGCCACGGCGCTGGGCGCGGTATGAGTCCGACCGCGTGCGCTTGGCGTACCCGCCGCGCGTGATCGTGACGACGACCTCCTCCTCCGGGATGAGGTCCTCGACGGACATGTCGCCGTCGAACGGCAGCACGGTGGTGCGGCGCTCGTCCCCGTAGCGCTCGACGATGCCGTCCATCTCCTCCTCCACGATGGAACGCTGCCGCTCCGGCCTGGCCAGGATGTCGCGGAAGTCGGTGATCTGTCGCTCGAGCCCGTCGTGCTCGTCGATGATCTTCTGCCGTTCCATGGCGGCGAGGCGGCGCAGCTGCAACGCGAGGATGGCGTTGGCCTGCTCCTCGTCGACGTCGAGCAGCTCCATGACGCCCGTGCGGGCCTCCTCGACCGTCGGGGACCGGCGGATGAGGGCGATGACCTCGTCCAGGGCGTCCAGGGCCTTGAGGTAGCCACGCAGGATGTGGATCTGCCGCTCGGCGTCGGCCAGCAGGTACTCGGTACGCCGGCGCACGACCTCGATCTGGTGCGTGGTCCAGTGCCGTACGAAGGCGTCGAGGCTGAGCGTGCGCGGCACCTCGTCGACGAGCGCGACCATGTTGGCGCCGAAGCTGTACTGGAGCGGCGTGTGCTTGTACAGGTTGTTGAGCACGACCTTGGCGATCGCGTCACGCTTCAGCACGATGACGAGGCGCTGACCCGTGCGGCCCGACGTCTCGTCGCGGATGTCGGCGATGCCCGCGATCTTGCCGTCGTTGACGAGGTCGGCCACCTTGGCCGCCAGGTTGTCCGGGTTGACCTGGTACGGCAGCTCGGTGATGACGAGGCAGATCCGGTTCTGGATCTCCTCGACGTTGACGACCGCGCGCATGGTGATGGAGCCGCGGCCGGTGCGGTACGCCTCCTCGATGCCCTTGGTGCCGAGGATCTGCGCGCCGGTCGGGAAGTCCGGGCCCTTGATCCGCTGCATGAGCGCGGCCAGGAGCTCCTCGCGGGACGCGTCCGGGTGCGCCAGGTGCCAGCGCACGCCGTCCGCCACCTCGCGGAGGTTGTGCGGCGGGATGTTGGTGGCCATGCCCACGGCGATGCCCGCGGAGCCGTTGACCAACAGGTTCGGGAAGCGGGCCGGCAGGACGATGGGCTCCTGCGTGCGGCCGTCGTAGTTGTCCTGGAAGTCGACGGTGTTCTTGTCGATGTCCCGGACCATCTCGAGCGCGAGCGGCGCCATGCGGCACTCGGTGTACCGCGGTGCCGCGGCGGGGTCGTTGCCGGGGGAGCCGAAGTTGCCCTGGCCGGCGACGAGCGGGTAGCGCAGCACCCAGTCCTGCACCAGGCGCACGAGGGCGTCGTAGATCGCCGTGTCGCCGTGCGGGTGGAACTTGCCCATGACGTCGCCGACCACGCGCGAGCACTTCGAGTACGCCCGGTCGGGGCGATAGCCGCCGTCGTACATGGCGTACAGCACGCGGCGGTGCACCGGCTTGAGGCCGTCACGCACGTCGGGCAGCGCGCGCCCGATGATGACGCTCATCGCGTAGTCGAGGTAGCTGCGCTGCATCTCCAGCTGCAGGTCGACCTGCTCGATGCGGCCGTGGTGCACCGCGACGCCACCGTCCGGGCTCTTGGGCGCTCCGTCGCCGGGAACGCCGTCCGTCATGTCGGGACCGGGGGTCTCGTCCGTCACCGTCTACCTTCTTCCTTCCCGCACCGCCTGGGCGCGGGAACCGTCGTCCTCGAACCGCTGTCAACTGCCGTACAACGACGTGCGCACCATTTGTACGACGCCGTGGGTCGGCTAGATGTCGAGGAAGCGGACGTCCTTGGCGTTGCGCTGGATGAAGCTGCGGCGAGACTCGACGTCCTCGCCCATGAGCACCGAGAAGATCTCGTCGGCCGCGGCCGCGTCGTCCATGGTGACCTGCAGCAGCGTGCGGTGCTCGGGGTCCATCGTGGTGTCCCAGAGCTCGGTGTAGTCCATCTCGCCGAGGCCCTTGTAGCGCTGGATCCCGTTCTCCTTGGGGATCCGCTTGCCGGCGGCGATCCCCTCCTTGAGGAACGCGTCCCGCTCCCGGTCGGAGTACACGTAGTCGTGCGGCCCGTTCGACCACTTGAGCCGGTACAGCGGCGGCTGCGCGAGGTACACGTGGCCGTGCTCGATGAGCGGGCGCATGTACCGGAACAGCAGCGTGAGCAGCAGGGTGCAGATGTGCTGGCCGTCGACGTCTGCGTCGGCCATGAGCACGATCTTGTGGTACCGGAGCTTGGAGAGGTCGAAGTCCTCGCCGACGCCGGTCCCGAAGGCGGTGATCAGCGACTGGATCTCCTGGTTGGACAGCGCCCGGTCGAGGCGGGCCCGCTCGACGTTGAGGATCTTGCCGCGCAGCGGCAGGATCGCCTGGTTGTGCGGGTTGCGACCGCGCACCGCGGAGCCGCCCGCTGAGTCGCCCTCCACGATGTAGACCTCGCAGTCCTCAGCGCGGTTGGACTGGCAGTCCTTGAGCTTGCCCGGCATGCCGCCCGAGCTGAGGATGCCCTTGCGCCGGGTGGCCTCGCGCGCCTTGCGCGCCGCCATGCGCGCCTGCGACGCCTGGATCGCCTTGCGGATGACGTCGCGCGCCTCGGTGGGGTGCGCGTCGAACCAGTCGGTGAGCTTCTCGCGCACGACCCGCTGGACGAACGTCTTGGCCTCGGTGTTGCCGAGCTTCGTCTTGGTCTGTCCCTCGAACTGGGGCTCGCCGAGCTTCACGGAGAGGACGGCGGTGAGGCCCTCGCGGATGTCGTCACCCGTGAGGTTCTCGTCCTTCTCCTTGATGATCGACTTCTCGCGGGCGTAGCTGTTGACGAGCGTCGTGAGCGCCGAACGGAAGCCCTCCTCGTGCGTGCCGCCCTCCGTCGTGGAGATCGTGTTCGCGAACGTGTGCACCGACTCGCTGTAGCTGCTGGTCCACTGCATCGCGATCTCCACCGAGATGCGACGCTCCACGTCCTCCGCCTCGACGTCGATGATCTCCGGATGGACGAGCTCCGACTTCTTGGCCGCGTTGATGTGCGCCACGTAGTCGATGAGGCCGTTCTCGTAGCGGAAGGTCACCGTGCGGACCGGGTCGGCGTCGTCGGCCGTGCCGCTGCCGCCGTCCGTTCCGGCATCGGTCTCCATGCCGACGACCTCGTCGTCCACAGCCCCATGACCAACACGCTCGTCCCGCAGCGTGATCTGCAGGCCCTTGTTGAGGAACGCGTACTGCTGGAAGCGTGAGCGCAGGGTCTCGAAGTCGTAGTCGGTGGTCTCGAAGATCGTGCCGTCGGCCCAGAAGGTCTGCGTCGTGCCGGTCGACTCGCCCTCGGCGAGCGGCTCCAGGCGGTCGACCCCGGTGACGGGCTCGCCGCCGTCGCGGTACTCCTGGCGCCAGTGATACCCGTCCCGCTTCACGTCCGCCACGAAGCGGCTGGACAGTGCGTTGACGACGGACATGCCCACGCCGTGCAGGCCGCCGGAGACGGTGTACCCGCCGCCGCCGAACTTGCCGCCCGCGTGCAGGATCGTCATGACGACCTCGAGGGTCGGCTTGCCCTCCGTGGGGTGCATCGCGACCGGGATGCCACGGCCGTTGTCCTGGACGCGGACACCGCCGTCGGCCAGGAGAGTCACGTCGACGGTGTCGGCGTGACCGGCGAGGGCCTCGTCCACAGAGTTGTCCACAATCTCGTAGACCAGGTGGTGCAGCCCCCGCTCGCCCGTGGAGCCGATATACATGCCGGGGCGCTTGCGGACGGCCTCGAGGCCCTCCAGGACGGTGATGTTGCCGGCGTCGTACCCGGCCCCCGGTCCGGCGGCTCCGCTTGCGGCGGCAGTGCTGGGACGGGGGGTGTCGGTTCGGTCTGCCACAGGCGGTACTGCTCCTCGGTCGTCGTGCACGCGTCGACGCATCGTGCTCAGTACGGGCGGCGCGGCTCACAGGTTCCGGGTACGCACCGACCGAGCCGCGCGGGAGGTCGGAACACGACCCGGAATGACGGTCCCAGTCTACCTGCCGAGGGCAAGGAAATGGCGGATTGACGCCGTTGGTGCGAAGTTCGGCACACGTCGTCCACAGGAGCGCCCCGGCGGGTTGTCCCCAGGGTTGTCCACAGAGTTATCCCCAGGGTTGTCCACACCCGGCGCCCGAACCGCGGCCATCCTCCCGACTCGTCCGTCTTTTGTACTCTGACCGTTATCAACAGGGTCTCCCTATTTACGGCGGAAACTGGTCTAATTCACCACGATTCCCCGTTTCGCACGTCGACCGGTGCCGACCAGTACCGGTCACCATCGAAGGGACATGCCCACAGTGAAGAGGACCCTGGCGGGCGTCGCAGCAACGACGCTCGCTGTCGGAGGGATGCTCGTCGCCACCGCGGCGTCCGCCTCCGCCCACACCCCCCGTGTCGAGGACAGCTGTACGAGCCTCGCGGTGACCCTGACCCAGTACAGCGGTGCCGAGGTGACGGTCACCGTCGACGGCGCCTCGGTCGCCCAGGAGCGATTCGACCAGGCCTGGGAGCGCACGTTCGAGCTCGACGGCGCCAAGGCCCACGAGTGGACCGTCGATGTCGACGCACAGGGGGGCGATCGGTACGACTGGACCCAGTCCGGCAGCACCGAGCCCTGCCCGCCGACCACACCTGAGCCCCAGGTGCAGGTCGGCATCTACCTGTACCCGAAGCTCGACAGCACCAAGCCCGCGGCCTGGGAGAACTCGGGTGAGCAGCAGCTGCTCGGCACCACGACCCTCACGCTGCCCGAGGACGAGCTGCTGAGCGGCGAGCACTGGTACACCGAGCTGCCGGAGACGGACGCGCTCGACGACATCGACCTGTGCACCGGCTGGGGCATCCAGCAGGACCTGGTGCGTGGCGGTCCGGACGAGTACACGGTGCCGGAGAGCATCACGTACCCCGACGGTTCCTCCATGGACGACCACCTCGTCGACTGGACGCACCAGGAGCTCTCCGACCTCGGCATCGAGGTCCCGAGCGACGAGGACTGCGCCACGCCGGAGCCCCCCGAGCCCGTCGAGCCCGTCGTCGTGGTTCCTGAGGCTCCCGCCGCCGTCGAGGTCTGCGGCTCGGACGCGTCCGACGTCATCCTGCCGACCGACACCGAGCAGGTCACCTACCTGCGCACCGAGCAGGGCGTCCTCGCCGCGCCGACCGCCGGCAACACGTTCGGCGACGACCTCGGCGGCTACACCCGCACCGAGGCCGGCGATGTGCTCTTCCCGATCGCGGACCTGGTGCCCGCCGAGGAGGACTGCGCGCTGATCCCGGGTGACATCGCGGCCGTCTGCGAGTCCGACGTCCCGTACCTCGGCTACGGCGTCTCGCTGCCCGAGGGCATCGAGGTCGACAGCGACAACCCGCTGACGATCACGTTCATCAACCCGGACGGCGGCGAGAACTTCGTCGCCGAGGACCAGCCCCTCGAGGGCGAGCTCCTGTGGCCGGGCGCCTCCACCGAGGAGCCGAAGCAGTGGCCGGGCTGGGAGCAGCAGGACGACGGCTCGTACGTCGAGACCGACGGCAACTACGCCTGGACCCGTGACGGCGTGCAGGTGCTCTTCGAGGTGAACCCGCACTACTCGACGGTCGTCGACTACCCGCCGACGTCGTCCGGCTGTGCCAACCCCGCCGGCATGGGCGGCCCGGACGTCGAGGCGTCGGGCCCGCCCGCCGAGGGCGACCAGCTCCCGCAGACGGGTGCCACGGTCGGCATCGCTGCCGGGCTGGCCGCGCTGCTCGTGGTGGGCGGTGGCGCGCTGTTCTGGCTGCGTCGACGCCTGCAGCAGCGCTGACGCTGACGCGCTGACCGGTCACGCCGGTCGGGCTCACGCTGGTTGAGCTTGTCGAAACCTGGTTTCGACAAGCTCAACCAGCGTTTCTCGTCTCCGGACTGGTTGCGTGCTCACCCGAAGGTGTCGCGTGGCCCCGGCCCGCGCACCGTCCTGCGTCCGCGTCGGAAGCCGGGCCCGGCGGGTCCGAGCACGGTGACCTGCTCCACCACGCCCTCCCCGACCTCCTCGGCGAGCCGGCGAAGCAGCGTCGGCACCAGCAGGCGCACCTGCGTGGCCCACGCCGTCGAGTCGGCGCGCACCACGAGGACCTTCTCCTCGAACGTCTCCGGCTGGCAGTGGTCCGCCACGTGGCTGCCCACCACCTCGCGCCACCGGCCGATGACGCCGCCCACGGAGACGTCCGACGTCCAGCCCTTGTCCCGGAGCAGGCGCCCGAGCACCTCCGAGAGCAGCTGCGGGTCGCGCGCCCCCGGCCCCTGGCCGGACAGCCGCGGCTCGGCCAGCGGGGAGCGTCGCGCCGGCGAGCCCGGGCGCAGCCCCCTGGCGCGAGCCGCCGCCTTGGCGCGGTTGAGCGCCTCGCGCGCCACCGCGGAGGGCGGCGTGAGCTCCGTGCGGTCCTTCACCGGTCGCGGATCGTCCGCGTCGCGCGCCGGCCTGTCGCTCGCGTCGTCGTCCACGGCCTCGGTCCCTGCCTCGCCGCCCGGGACATCGCCGGCGCCCGGGACGTCGCCGCCCCCGTCAGCCCGCACGTCGCACCTCGCCCGGTGTCACCTCGAACCGAGCACCGAGCAGTCCCGCCGGGACGTCCTCGGGCACGGCGGCGGTCACGAGGACCTGCCGGGCCGGGGCCACCAGCTCCGCGAGTCGCTCCCGACGCCGGACGTCCAGCTCCGCGAACACGTCGTCCAGGATGAGCACCGGGTCGGCGTCGGTGTCGAGGTCCGGGTCCCAGAAGGCCGTGTCCGGCGCGTGGGCGGGCTCCGCGCCGCCGCCGAGCAGCCGGTACGACGCCAGCCGCAGCGCCAGCGCGAACGACCACGACTCGCCATGGCTCGCGTACCCCTTCGCAGGCAGGCCGCCGAGCGTCAGCACGAGGTCGTCGCGATGCGGGCCCACCAGGCTGACACCGCGCTCCACCTCCTGGCTGCGGGCCTCCACCATCGCAGCGAGGATCGCCTTCTCCAGGTCCTCGGCCGCGGGCAGGCCGCCACCGGCGCCCTCGACCGCCTCCGGCACGCCGGAGCGGTAAGCAAGCTCCGCATCGCCGTCCCCGTCGCTGACCTGCTCGTACGCGGCCGCCACGTGCGGGGTCAGCGCCTGCACGAGCGACAGGCGCATCGCGAGGATCTGGCCGCCGAGCTGGGCGGCGCGCGCGTCCCACACCTCGAGGGTGCTGGTGTCCACCGTGCCGCCGCCCGCCCGCCGCACGCCGCGCAACGACTTGAGCAGGGCCGATCGCTGCCGGATCACGCGTTCGTAGTCGCTCAGCAGGGCCGCAGCGCGGGGGAGGAGCTGCACCACCAGCTGATCGAGGAAGCGGCGGCGGCCGTCGGGGTCCCCCTTGACCAGGGTCAGGTCCTCGGGGGCGAAGAGGACGGTACGCAGGATCCCCAGCACGTCGCGCGCTCGGCCCGGCTGGCCCCGGTTGACCCGCGCGCGATTCGCCTTGCCGGCGGTGATCTCGAGCTCGATCGTCGACGCCCGTTCGCCCCGCACGACGCGGGTGCGGACGACCGCCCGCTCCGCGCCGGCGCGGATCAGCGGGGTGTCGGTGGCGACCCGGTGGCTGCCGAGGGTCGACACGTACCCGATCGCCTCGACGAGGTTCGTCTTGCCCTGGCCGTTGCGACCGACGAACGCGTTCGGTCCGGGCTCGAGCTCGACGTCGACCGCGGCGTAGGACCGGAAGTCGAGGAGCGAGAGGTGCGAGACGTACATGGGCCTTCTCGGTGGGTCACCGCCGGTCGGTCACGACGCGGGCTTGACGGCGTGCCCGCCGAACTGCTGGCGCAGCGCGGCGACGGCCTTCATCGCCGGCGACTCGTCCTGCCGGGATGCGAACCGGGCGAACAGCGCGGCCGAGATCACCGGAAGCGGCACGGCGTTGTCGATCGCCTCGTCCACCGTCCAGCGGCCCTCGCCCGAGTCGTCCACCCAGTCGTCGATCGCCTGCAGCGCCGGGTCCTCCTCGAGCGCCTTGACCATGAGGTCGAGCAGCCAGGACCGCACGACGGTGCCGCGTTTCCAGGCCTTCATCGTGCCGTGCACGTCGGTGACGATGTCCTTGGCGGCCAGGAGCTCGTAGCCCTCGGCGTACGCCTGCATGAGGCCGTACTCGATGCCGTTGTGCACCATCTTCGCGAAGTGCCCGGCGCCCACCTCGCCGGCGTGCACGAATCCCTCCTCGCGGGGGCCCTCGGGCCGCAGCGCGTCGAAGACGGGCATGAGCGTCTGGACGTGCGCGGTGTCGCCGCCGCACATCAGCCCGTACCCGTTCTCCAGGCCCCACACGCCGCCCGAGACGCCGACGTCGACGTACCCGATGCCCCGCTCGGCCAGCTCCGCCGCGCGCGCCTGGTCCTCCGGGTAGTGCGAGTTGCCGCCCTCGACGACCACGTCGCCCTCGCCCAGCAGACCGCCCAGCTCCTGGACGACCCCGCGGGTCGGGTCGCCGGCCGGGACCATCACCCACACCACGCGACGGTCTGCGGGCAGCGCGGCCACCAGGTCGGCCAGCGAGGCCACGTCGGAGACCTCGGGACGCGGGTCGTAACCCGTCACCTCGATGCCGCCGCGACGCAGCCGCTCGCGCATGTTGTTACCCATCTTGCCCAGACCGACGAGTCCGATGTGGCTGACCATGGGGTTCCTTCCGGGAGCGGAGCGAGGAGCGGTGGAAGCGTGCGTCAGCCGGCGAACCGGATGGGCACGAGCAGGTACCGGTACTCGGACGAGTCCTCGCCGTCGAGCGACTCCTGACCGGTAAACTCGACCGGCTTGTTCGGGTGCGTGAAGGACAACCGCACGAAGTCCGTGCCGAGCGCCCCGAGGCCGTCCAGCAGGAACTGCGGGTTGAACGCCACCTGGATGTCCTCGCCCACGAGCACCGCCTCGAGCGCCTCGGAGGCCTGCGCGTCGTCACCCTGGCCGGCGTCGAGCACCACCTGGCCGTCCGTGAACGACAGCCGGATCGGAGTGTTGCGCTCCGCCACGAGCGACACGCGCTTGGCCGCCTCGATGAGCGGGGCGGTGGCGACGACGGAGTGGATCGGGGTCGCGTCCGGGAAGAGGCGGCGCACCGGCGGGTAGTCGCCGTCCACGAGCTGCGACGTGGTGTGCCGCCCGCCGGCCTCGAAGCCGATGAGGTCCATGCCCTGGCCGGTCGAGAGCCCGACGTTGACGAGGCCGCCCCCGCCGCCGAGGGACTTGGCGACGTCCGTGAGCGTGCGGGCGCGCACCAGCGCCACGGCCGAGTACCCGGGGGTGACCGGGGTCCAGGTGAGCTCCCGCAGCGCCAGGCGGTACCGGTCGGTGGCGATGAGCGTGATCCGCTCGCCCTCGATCTCCATCCGCACGCCGGTGAGCAGGGGGAGCGTGTCGTCGCGGCTCGCAGCCACGCTGACCTGCGCGACGGCGTGCGTGAGCGCGTCGCCGGTGACCGTGCCGGTGAGTTCCGGCATCTGCGGCAGCGTCGGGTAGTCCTCGACCGGCATCGTGAGCAGGGTGAAGCGGGACGCACCGCAGGTGAGCACGACCTTGGTGCCCTCGAGCGTGACGTCCACCGGCTTGTTCGGCAGGGCTCGGGAGATCTCGGCGAGCAGCCGCCCTGACACCAGTACCGTCCCGGGCTCGGACACCTCGGCCGGGATCTCGGCGCGGGCGGAGACCTCGTAGTCGAAGCTGGACAGCCAGATCGTGCCTGCCGTCTCCACCTCGATGCGGACGCCGGCCAGCACCGGGGCAGGCGGGCGCGTGGGGAGCGTGCGCGCCGTCCATGTCACGGCCTCGGCCAGGACGTCACGCTCAACCCGGAACTTCATCCCACTCCTCGAGTTGTCGATCGATGTGGACGACGGCGCACCTGGCCGTCGTGGCCCAGTCGCCCGGGCTCCTCCGACGTGACCGGACAGGCCTCGTCGTCCGAGCCAAACCCTACGCGAGACAGGGCGGCTTCGGCACGCCGTCACCGGACTGGTGGTGGACGTGTGCCTAGCGGAGCGTGCCGGCCTGATGAAGGCGTGTGGATTTCCCTTCTAGATCAAACGTTCGTCGTCGTCATCGGGGTTGTGGAATCTGGGGATGACGTGTGTTTGCGCAGGTCAGAGCACTCTTCTGGCTGTGGAGGCAGTGGGGGCGCGGCTGTGGGTAACTCGTGGTGCCTGTGGGCGAAGAGATTCGTACCCACAGGTGTCCACCGATCAGGGTCTGCTCGTCCACGGAAAGCGGGCCACAATCCACACTCGTCCACAGAGTTATCCACAGGTGTGCATCTCGATGTCGCCGAGAAGGACGAGGTTGTCCACGGATCTGGTCCACAGGGTTGGGGACGATCGGGCACGAGGCGCGCGAAATCGCCGTCGCGGTTGTGGGCGACGGTGTGGAGAACGATCGAGACGGCCGTCCAGCGCCTGGGGAAGGCGGCCCCACCCAGGCGAGACGGCCCCACGGGGCGGGGTCGGGAGAGCGGAAGGTCAGCCGCGGTGCTGCTGCTTGATGCGGCTGGTGAGCTCGGTCACCTGGTTGTAGGTGGAGCGCCGCTCCGCCATCTGCCCGGCGATCTTCCTGTTCGCGTGCATCACGGTGGTGTGGTCGCGACCACCGAACTGCTGGCCGATCTTCGGCAGGGACAGGTCGGTGAGCTCGCGGCAGAGGTACATGGCGATCTGGCGTGCCGTGACGAGAACGCGGGAGCGCGAGGAGCCGCACAGGTCGTCGATCGTGAGGCCGAAGTAGGCGGCCGTCTGCGCGATGACCATCGACGGCGTGATCTCCGCCGTGTCGTCGTCCGTGATGAGGTCCTTCAGGACGATCTCCGCGAGGGCAAGGTCGACCTGCTGCCGGTTGAGGTTGGCGAACGCCGTGACGCGGATGAGCGCGCCCTCGAGCTCACGGATGTTGGACGAGATGCGCGAACCGATGTAGCTGAGCACCTCGGCCGACACGTCGAGACGTTCGCTCGCGGCCTTCTTGCGCAGGATCGCGATACGGGTCTCGAGGTCCGGCGGCTGGACGTCGGTGATGAGGCCCCACTCGAAGCGTGAGCGGAGGCGGTCCTCGAAGCCGTTGAGCTGTTTGGGCGGGACGTCGGACGTGATCACGACCTGCTTGTCCGCGTTGTGCAGCGCGTTGAAGGTGTGGAAGAACTCCTCCATCGTCTGCTCCTTGCCCTGCAGGAACTGGATGTCGTCGATGAGGAGGACGTCGACGTCGCGGTACCGGCGCTGGAACGCCCCGGCACGCCCCTCGCCGATGCTGTTGATGAAGTCGTTGGTGAACTCCTCGGAGTTCACGTAGCGCACGCGCACGTGGGGATAGAGGTTGTGTGCGTAGTGCCCGATGGCGTGCAGCAGGTGCGTCTTGCCCAGCCCCGAGTCGCCGTAGATGAACAGCGGGTTGTACGCCTTCGCCGGCGCCTCGGCAACGGCGACCGCCGCGGCGTGTGCGAAGCGGTTGGACGCACCGATGACGAACGTCTCGAAGATGTACTTCGGGTTGAGCCGCGTGGGCTCGGCCGACGGCTTGGGGATCGGCGCCAGCGGCGGGGCCTCCGGCTCGTCGGGGATCCCGGACTGCAGGGGAGCCGTGTAGTCCTGGGAGGGTCCTGCGAGGGTGTCGCTGCTGAGCTCGGGATCGACGGTGATGCCGAAGCGGATGTCGCGGCCAAGGGTGGAGGCCATCGCGGAGACGAGCTGGTCTCGCACGCTGGTCTCCAGGTACGCGCGGGTCTGCTCGTGCGGCACCGCGATGAAGACGGTGTCCTCGAGGATCGCCATGGGCTTGGCGAGCTTGATGAACGCGAGCTGTCGGGCCGTCATGTCGGGGCGTGCCTCGAGGGTGGCGAGCGTGTGGGCCCAGACGTCGGTGATGTTCTCGTCTGGTGGGGCCACGGGCGTCGTCCTTCGGTCGTTCGGCGGGCAGCGAAGTCGCGAGTCTGCCACGCCGACGGTCCGTCCACATGGTTGTCCACATGCTGTGGAACCTGTGGACAACGCTGTGGGTGATGACCGTAACCGGGCAGCCGGCGCGACGTCGCGCCGAGGGTGCGTGAGGTCCCCGTCATCGTAGTCACCGAGCGCGGTCCGGTGCCCCTCGGCCTGGTTTGACCCAGAGCCACCCGGCGGCGTAACGTCAGACAGCCGTTCCAGGTCCTTTCGCGCGCCCTCACACGGGCAGGCAGTCCTCGGGCCGGCCCGGTCGACGCCTCCACGTCTCGTACGCGTGCGCTGACCTGCGACAAGACCTGCATCGTCGAGGATCTGACGGTGTACCTCCCCGACGTTTCTTGGAGTACCTCGTGAGCAAGCGGACCTTCCAGCCGAACAACCGTCGCCGTGCCAAGACCCACGGCTTCCGGCTGCGCATGCGCACCCGCGCCGGCCGCGCCATCCTGGCGAAGCGTCGGCGCAAGGGTCGCGCCGAGCTCTCTGCCTGACGGATGCTGCCCGCGGCGCACCGACTGCGCCGTTCCGTCGATTTCGAACGGGCGGTGCGCCGCGGCACGCGTGCAGGTCGATCGACCGTGGTGGTCCATCTCTTCGTCGACCCCGAGGCCGTCCAGGAGGACGGCAGGGGCAGCGGGAGCATGCCGGAACCACCACAGGTCGGTCTTGTCGTATCCAAGGCCGTGGGGAACGCCGTGCATCGGAACAAGGTGAAGCGACGGCTGCGGCACTCCGCCTCCGCGCACCTCGCACTGCTCCCCGCGGGCGCCGACGTCGTCGTCCGGGCACTCCCGGCGTCGAGCGGCGCCAGCTACGCGGAGCTCGACCGCGATCTCCTCAGCAGCCTCGGGCGGGCTGTCGCGCGCGCAGCCGGCGACGCCCGGAGCGTCCGATGAGCACCTCGAACCTTGGACACGGCCGCGACGTGCTGCGCAACCTTCCCGCGGCCGTCATGATCGGCGTGATCCGCGTCTACCAGACTGTCCTCTCCCCGCTCACCGGCCCCTCCTGCAAGTACTACCCCTCGTGCTCGCAGTACGCGATCATCGCGATCCGCACGCACGGGACCTTGCGGGGGACCGGTCTCGCTCTGTGGCGCATCCTTCGGTGCAACCCCTGGAGCCTCGGCGGCGTTGACGATGTACCGCCCGTTCGTGTGAAGCATGTCGACGACGACGTGCCGGTGCACGAGCGCCGCGGCGCCCCTCGCCACTGATCTTCCCGGTCCGCGCCACCGGGATCTCAGACTTTCCGACCAAGGAGACATATCGGGATGATCGACACCATCCTCTTCCCCATTCAGTGGGTCGTGGCCTGGATCATGTACGGGTCACACACCGTCCTCACGACACTCGGCATGCAGGACGGGGCCGGCCTCGCGTGGGTGCTGTCGATCGTCGCGCTCACGGTCGTGATCCGTATCGCGCTGATCCCGCTGTTCTTCAAGCAGATCAAGGCGTCGCGCGGCATGCAGATCATGCAGCCGGAGCTGCAGGCCGTCCAGAAGAAGTACAAGGGCAAGACGGACCCCGCGTCTCGGGAGGCGATGGGTCGCGAGACGATGGAGCTCTACCGCAAGCACGGCACCAACCCGATGGCGTCCTGCCTGCCGATTCTGCTGCAGTCGCCGATCTTCTTCGCGCTGTTCCGCGTGCTCAACAACCTGGTCGGCATCGCCAACGGCACCCATGACCCGATCGGGCCGATCGACCAGCACGTCGCCCGGGACATCGAGTCGTCGTCCTTGTTCGGCGCGCAGCTCTCCGACGTCTTCCGCACGACGGACGACATGACGGCGCGGGTCGTCGTGATCGCGCTGATCATCGTCATGAGCGCCACGATGTTCTTCACGCAGCGCCAGCTGACCATGAAGAACATGCCGAAGGCCGCCCTCGAGGGGCCGATGGCCAGCACGCAGAAGATGATGCTGTACATCCTCCCGGTGATCTTCCTGATCTCGGGCATCAACTTCCCGGTCGGCGTGCTGATCTACTGGGTGATCTCGAACCTGTGGTCGATGGGTCAGCAGTTCTACACGATCAAGAAGATGCCCGCTCCGGGCTCCGAGGCGGAGCGCATGCTCAAGGAGAGGCAGGCCCGCAAGGCTGCCGCGAAGGGCGCCATCGAGGCCGCTCCTGACCCGGAGCCGGAGTTGCCGCGCGGGCAGCGGGAGCAGCCCAAGCGCAAGAACCGCCAGAAGCGCGGCTGAGTAGCGAGAGGACGTCACCACAGATGACCACGGACACGCCGCTGGAGCAGGGACAGAACCGGACGGCCCGGCTCGAGGAGGAAGGCGAGATCGCGGCCGACTACCTGGAGGAGTTCCTCGACATCGCTGACCTGGACGGCGACATCGACCTGGACATCCGCCACGACCGGGCGGCCGTCGAGGTCGTGGCCGAGGAGGGGGAGGACCTCTCCTCGCTCGTGGGCCGGGACGGGGAAGTCCTCGAGGCCCTCCAAGAGCTGACGCGGCTCGCCGTGCAGGCCCGTACCGGTGAGAGGAGCCGCCTGATGCTCGACATCGGAGGCTTCCGCGCCGGCCGACGCGATGAGCTGACCGTGCTGGCGGAACGGGCGGTCCGAGAGGTTCGTGAGTCCGGCCGGGAGGTGGAGCTCGACCCGCTGAACGCCTTCGAGCGCAAGGTGGTGCACGATGTGGTGGCGGCCGCTGGGCTGGTCAGCGACTCCCGTGGCGTCGAGCCTTCGCGGTACGTCGTGGTGCAGCCGGCGGCGCCCGAGGGTGACGAACCGGCCTCCTGATGGCGGATCCGAGAGCCCGTTGTTTCACGTGAAACAACGGGCTCTCGTCATGAGATGACTGAGAGAGGGGAGTGTGCGAGATGGCACAGGACGACGCGCCGGGAGCTGGTGGCGCGGACGACGAGGCCCTCGGACGCGATGCGTCGGTGCGGGCATACTTCGGCGAGCGCTACGCACTCGTCTCTCGGTTCGCCGAGAGGCTGCGCACCGAGGGTGAGATCCGCGGCCTGATCGGGCCGCGCGAGGTGTCTCGCCTGTGGGAGCGGCACCTCCTGAACTCCGCCGCCGTCACCCCCTACCTCGGCGGGGCTACCTCCGTGGCAGACATCGGATCCGGGGCAGGGCTGCCCGGCTTGGTGCTCGCCATTCAGCAGCCTGACGTCGAGTTCCAGCTGATCGAGCCCATGGAGCGGCGCACCACGTGGCTGCAGGAGATCGTCGACGACCTCTCCCTCGACAACGTGACGATCAACCGGGGGCGCGCCGAGGAGTACCACGACGCGTTCGAGGTAGACGTCGTGACGTCCCGTGCGGTCGCCGCACTGAACAAGCTGGCGCGCATGAGTCTGCCTCTGGCCCGCAAGGGCGGGGCCATGATCGTGCTGAAGGGACGCAACGTCGACCGTGAGATCGAGCCGGCGCGCAAGGTGCTGCGGAGCTTCAAGACCGCCGAGCCAGAGATCCTCGAGGGCCGGACCGTCGAGGGCGTCGAGCCCACCACCATCCTGCGGATTCGGCGCGGCTGACCTGCCGGAAGGTTCGGCGGGAGAGGCACACGGGATCCCGGCGGACCCGGATCCCAGCAGGCCGGAGTTTCGACATCGACGCGGGTAGACGAGGCCGTAGAGTGAGCGCGGAGCACCTGACCGTGGCGTCATGGTTCATGCCGCGGGCTCGTGCACAGTCTTTGTGACGAACCGGAGGAGTGGCACGTGAGCACGAGTACGGAGCACGTCGACGACGTCCCCCAGCACGGCGGGACCGGGACGGGCGAACCGCACGTTTCACGTGAAACAGCTCCGGAGCTGGCGTGGGCGCACGGCGGCCTCCCTTCCGGACTCGACGGACACCGCGCCGCGCTCGTCGCCTCGGTACCGGTCGCGGACGAGTCGACGCCGCTCGCGGCGCAGCTGGCGATCGACTCCCGTCGTCGGATCGAGCTGCAGGGCCGGCAGTTCGCCCGGCCGGAGCGCACGCGGATCATTACCGTGGCCAATCAGAAGGGCGGCGTCGGGAAGACGACCACCACCGTCAACCTGGCGGCGGGCCTAGCGCAGGCCGGGCTCAGGGTCCTGGTGATCGACAACGACCCGCAGGGCAATGCCTCCACGGCTCTCGGCATCGAGCATCGCGCGGGTACCCCCTCGATCTACGAGGTCCTCGTGGAGGGCGAGCCCCTGGCGAACACCGTGCAGGAGTGCCCGACGGTCCCGGGCTTGTTCGGAGTTCCGGCCACGATCGATCTCTCGGGGGCGGAGATCGAGCTCGTCTCCCTTGTTTCACGTGAAACACGGTTGCGGCGCGCGCTCGACGCCTACCTCGCCGACCGTGACGCCAAGGGCGAGGAGCGGATCGACTACGTCTTCGTCGACTGCCCGCCGAGCCTCGGGCTGCTCACGGTGAACGCCTTCGTCGTGGGGCGCGAGGTGCTCATCCCGATCCAGTGCGAGTACTACGCGCTCGAGGGGCTGAGTCAGCTGCTGAAGACGATCGAGCTGATCAAGGCGCATCTGAATCCGGATCTGCGCGTCTCGACGATCCTGCTGACCATGTACGACGGCAGGACGAACCTTGCGCAGCAGGTGGCCGCGGAGGTGCGGGAACACTTCCCCGACCAGACGTTGCGCACGAGCGTGCCCAGATCCGTGCGGATCTCCGAGGCGCCAAGTCATGCCCAGACCGTCATGACGTACGACCCGGGATCCACCGGGTCGCTCGCGTATCTCGAGGCCGCGCGAGAGCTCGCGGAGCGAGCTCCTCGACGTGCTGACCTCGGGTAGAGCGCCGGATGAGGCGGGGAACAGCCGCGCGACGAGTATCCACGGATCGGCGAGGCGCACCACCGAAGAGTGTGCCTGGCCGTGGGATGCTAACCGCGACCCCGGCGGGGTCGCGAAGGTGACGACGACACGGGGAGCGCGGGGCCCGATGCTGCAGGAGGCAGGAGCATGAGTCAGAAGAAGCGTGGTCTGGGCCGGGGTCTCGGTGCTCTGATCCCGTCAGGACCGGAGAGCGATCGACCGGTCGATGTGTTCTTCCCGCCCGGCGACGCGCGCGAGCCTGGCCCGTGGGGCGGCTCGTCAGCCGCTCTGACCAGCGAAGATGACCGCTCGGGTCCGTCGGATGCGAACGACGCCGCGGGTCGCACCAGCCGACGGACGGCGACCTGGGACTCGGCGATCGCCGGTGGCCGCCTGAGCATTCGCACCGGAAGCGACGCCGTGGCGAGGGATGACGGCGAGACGAACGGGTCGGACGCCGCCGAGTCGAACGGGGTGGTCGCGGCGCTCCTTACGGACGAGCGCCCGACGGGCGACGTCCCGGCCGACACGATCGAGGACGCTTCGACTGCCGAGACACTCGGGGCCGACGGACTCTCGATGGGCCTGATCACCAGCATCGAGGTGGCAGACCTGGCGGAGCCCGGCGACCCCCCGACGGCGGTCCGGGAACAGCAGACGGGGGACGACACCGAGGGCCGCGGGGCGACCTCGACCGTGGGCACCGGTGAACCCGCGGACGGCGGCGACGTTGTTTCACGTGAAACGGGGCTCAGGCCGGTGCCGGGGGCGCGCTTCGCCGAGATTCCTGTCGAGGCGATCCGTCCAAACAACTGGCAGCCGCGAGCGGTGTTCGACGACGGTGAGCTCGATGAGCTGATCGCCTCGATCAGCGAGATCGGCGTGCTGCAGCCGATCGTCGTGCGGCCGGACGCCGACGACGCGGACCGGTACGAGCTGATCATGGGCGAGCGTCGCTGGCGTGCGACGCAGGCGGCTGGCCTCGACACGATCCCGGCCATCGTGCGCGAGACCGACGATGGGGACATGCTGCGCGATGCGCTGCTGGAGAACCTGCACCGCGCCGCCCTGAACCCGCTCGAAGAGGCGGCGGCATACCGGCAGCTGCTGGACGACTTCGGCTGCACGCACGAGGAGCTCGCCACCCGGATCGCGCGGTCGAGGCCGCAGATCTCGAACACCCTTCGCCTGCTCAAGCTGCCTCCTCTGGTGCAGCGGCGGGTGGCCGCGGGGGTCCTTTCGGCCGGACACGCACGCGCCCTTCTGTCCCTGACCGATGGCGCCGAGATCGAGCGGCTTGCACAGCGGATCGTGTCGGAGGGGCTCTCGGTCCGTGCGACTGAGGAGATCGCCACGCTGCTGACCAGTGGCGATGGTGAGGCGCCCGCACGGAGAGGCCCTCGAGCCGGGCAGCGGAGCGAGGCGATGGACGACCTCGCCGTGCGGTTGGCCGACCACTTCGAGACGCGGGTGAAGGTGAGCATCGGGAAGACGAAGGGCCGCATGACGGTCGAGTTCGCGTCGGTCGAGGACCTCAACCGCATCCTCGGGGTGATGGCTCCGGGGGACCCGGGCCTGCTGCGTTCCTGACGACCCGCACTACCGCGAGAGCGGGCGCCATCCTGAGGATGGCGCCCACTCTTGTGTCGACGACTGTGCACCGACGGTCTTCGAGGGCGGGGTTGCCCATGTTTCACGTGAAACAGGCTGCAGTCCGAACGATCGTTCCAAGCGGGGGCTCCGCTGGCAAAGGAGGACGCGGTGCTGAGCGGGGGGAGCGCTGTCGAAGGACGAGTCGTCGGCAGGTCGTCTCGGCAGATCGGAGCATCTCGTCTCGGCCGTTCGTCATGTGACACGAGCAGAACCGGCGCCACGACCTGACGTCCGGAGGCGGGCCTCGACATTCACGCCGTGCCGGCTATTTCCGACATCTCGGAATCTACGCGGAGGCCGTGCCGGACGGGGGAGGGCAGCTGGCCTCGGCGTACGCCGGTGGCCCTGGGCGACGCCTCGGAGGACGCCGTCACGGCTCCAGCGGGCGACCGTCCGGGGTGTCGGTTGCGTCCGGGCGTGCACAGCTCGAAGGCCGGGTCTGTTTCACGTGAAACAGACCCGGCCGACGCGCAGGAGGTGTCAGGCGCTCGGCGCGAGGACCGCGTCGATCTCCTCCTGGAGTGCCTTCTTGGGGCGCGCACCGATGACCGTCTTCACGAGCTCGCCGCCGGAGTAGACGTTGAGCGTGGGGATCGAGGTGATGCCGTACGCCATGGTGGTGGCCTGGTTGGCGTCGGTGTCGAGCTTGACGATCTTGACCTTGCCCTCGTACTCGTCCGAGAGCTCCTCGAGGATCGGCGCGACCATGCGGCAGGGGCCGCACCAGGTCGCCCAGAAGTCGACCAGAACCGGGACGTCGGACTCGAGGACCTCGGTCTTGAACGTGTCGTCGGTGACGGCGACGGTAGCCATGTGTCGCTCCTTCGGTCGAAGTGGGGGAGTGGGTCAGAGGGAGACGGGGTCGAGCGGGCCGTCGAGGGCTGCCGGCAGACCGTCCGGGTTCGGGGCCGCGGGGGTGCCGGCGAGGGCCTGCTTGCCCTCGGCGTCGGCGACCTCGGTGAGGTAGGCCTGGGCGTCGAGGGCGGCGGCGCAGCCGGAGCCGGCGGCGGTGATGGCCTGGCGGTAGGTGTGGTCGACGGCGTCGCCGCAGGCGAAGACGCCGGGCTGGTTGGTGCGGGTGGTGCGGCCCTCGACGAGGATGTAGCCCTCGTCGTCAAGGTCGATCTGGCCCTTGACGAGGTCGGTGCGGGGGTCGTGCCCGATGGCGACGAACAGGCCGGTCGCGTCGAGCTCGCGCGTCGCGGCGGTGTGGGTGTCGCGCAGGGTGATGCCGGTGACCTTGTCTTCGCCGTGGATGGCAGCGACTTCGCTGTTCCAGGCGAACTCGATCTTGGGGTTGGCCTGGGCACGGTCGGCCATGATCTTGGAGGCGCGCAGGGAGTCGCGGCGGTGTACGACGGTGACCTTGGACGCGAAGCGGGTCAGGAAGGTGGCTTCTTCCATCGCGGAGTCGCCGCCGCCGATGACGGTGATGTGTTGGTCGCGGAAGAAGAAGCCGTCGCAGGTGGCGCACCAGGAGACGCCGCGCCCGGAGAGTTGCTTCTCTTCGGGTAGGCCGAGTTCGCGGTAGGCGGAGCCGGTGGCGAGGATGACGGCGCGGGCCTTGTAGGTCTCGCCGCTGCCGGTGACGATGGTCTTGATGTCGCCGGTGAGGTCGACCTGTTCGGCGTCGTCCCACAGCACCTTGGCGCCGAAGTTCTCGGCCTGTTCGCGCATGGCTTCCATGAGGTCGGGGCCCTGGATGGCGGTGGGGAAGCCGGGGAAGTTCTCGACCTCGGTGGTGTTCATCAGTGCGCCGCCGGCGGTGACGGAGCCGGCGACGACGACGGGTGCCAGGCCGGCGCGCGCGGCGTATATGGCCGCGGTATAGCCGGCGGGACCCGAACCGACGATGACGATGTCGTGCACGGGGGCCTCACCTGTGGTGATGGTCGGCTGATCGGTCACGTCTTCTCCTGGTCGTCTGCGGGTCCGTCTGCGTCCTGGGGCGCCATCGCGGTCAACACCTCGAGGGGGCCTGGTGTTCCCGGCCGACCACGGTGTGGTCGGCCGGGAACGTTCACGACACGACGATCTCGTTGAGCTCGAGGTAGTTCTTGTCGCTGGTCCGCGGGAGCTCGGTGATCCACAGGACGAACGTGTCGGCCACGGTCTCCTCCGACAGGTCGAGCGTCGTCTCGGAGTCGAACGACCCCTCGGCGAGCACCTTGCCCCCGCTGGGCTCGTCGCGCGAGGTGGCTCGCACCTCGACGTGGCCACCGGACGAGTTCGTGTTCAGCGTGATCGAGGTGACGGGAGCGGGCTCCTCCAGCTCGATGACGTACCCGATCCCCTCCCGCAGGCCGGAGAAGTTGGGCTCGTTGAACCACTGCGTGTACCAGAACGTCGACGGGTCGCCGTCGTAGGCGAGGTCGACCGCCTCCGGGTGCTGCCCGTCGCCCCCGGGGTCGAGCTGGTCACCGGTCGCGATGACGGGCCGGACTTCCGGGGTTTCCTCGGGCGTGGACTCGCCGTCGCTGGGCTCCTCGCCACCGCCGCCACCCCCGGCCTGCTCCGCGGGAGGGGAGGTCGCCGCGGTGGTTGTGCCGATCGGCGAGATCGCGCGCGACACGGCCCACACGGCGCCGGCGAGGACCAGCACGACGACCAGCCCGAGGACGATCGGCGTCGGGTTGACGCCCTTGCGCTTGGGGGCCGGGCTGGACGCGAACCCACCGGTGTCGGTGCGCGGTTCGCCACCGTTGCCGCCCGGGGGCGGAGGGACGGGCGAGTGCGACGTCCGGGGATCTGCGGGCGGCGCACCGTTGTACTGCTGGGTGGCGTAGCCCGCCGGGGCGGCGCCGTACCCCTGCGCGGGGGCGCCGTACGCCTGCGTCTGGCCGGCCGCCTGAGCGCCCTGGGGCACCGGCGACATCGCCGAGGTGGAGGGGCCCGGGGGCGGCGGGACCGGTGAGTGTGCGGCCGTGGGGGCCGCGACGGGAGGGGTGGCCTGGGTGGACTGCGCGGGAGCAGCACCGGCGGGCTGACCTGCGGCGGCGGCTCCGGCGAAGCCTCCCGCGGCCGCCCCGCCCAGGGCGGACCGGGCGATGCGCCCGCTGGAGGGCCGGCGGACCGGCGCGGCGGGCGGCGGCGTACCCGGCAGCCCGGCGCCCGCCCCGACCGTGCCCAGCACGGAGGAGCGCACCGGCGGTTCTGTCGACGGCTGGACGAACTGGGGGAGAGCGGCGACCACCGACACCTCGCCCCACGGGGCCAGCGCGGCGACGACGTCGCCCGGCCCGGCCGGGGCGTCGGGCGAGTCATTGCCGAAGGTGCGGCGCACCAGCGTGTCGATCTCCTGGTCCACGTGCGGCACGAGTGCGGAGACGGGGACGACGCCGTTCGCGTCGGTCTGCGCGGGCAGCGGGCGCACGGTGTCGGAGGTGACCCACGGCTCGTCGAGGCTGTCGCCCGGCCACCGCGCCGTGAGGGCGTAGTAGGCCAGCGCCACGAGGTCGCGGGCGTCGGCCGCCGCGGCGTCCGGACCGCCGGCGCTCGCCCGGTCGCCGTCCACGCCGGCGAGCGCGGCGTCGATCCCCAGGCCGGTGACGACCACCCGGTGCCCGTCCACCCGGACGGCCTCCGGGCGGAGCGCGAGGTGGTGGACGCCGCGCTGCCCGGCGGCCTCGAGGGCAGCCGCGGCCTCGCCGACGACGGCGCGCGCCTGCTGGGCGTCGACCAGTCCGCCGGAGACGATCTCCGTGAGCGACGACCCGCGGAACGGCTCGCTGATGATGTAGCTGCGCGGGCCCTGACCGAGGTCGGTGGCGCCGACGTCGAGCACGCGCGACAGCCGGGGGTCGGCCACGAGCGCGGCGCGACGCGCCGCGTCGAGCGCGGACGAGGCGTACGGCCCGTCGATGAACGTCACCCGGACCGGACGGTCCAGGATCTGGTCGTGCGCCTCCCACGCCTCGGCTGCTACGAGGTCGGTGGCTGCGGGCTGCACGAGCCGATAGCGATCGACCATGACGGTCCCGGGATGGGCGGTGCTCACCTGGACTCCTCAGTGGGGGTTCGGGGGGAGGGTGTCCTCCGGTCCACCGGACCATGGTACGGGCGGGTGGGTGCCTTGGACGCGGTGGCGCAAGGGCGCGCCCGCAGGGCCCTCACCGAACTCGCCCGACCCGGGCACGGGCGCGTCATCATCGCTTGAGCCGCCGGAGGACGGGAGCGAGCGCGTCGTCGAGCTCGCGGACGTGCAGCACCTTGAGCGCGAGGACGTACCCCAGCAGCATGACGACGCCCGCGACGGCCGTGACCAGCACCGAGTGCCCCCAGGAGGTGACCACGAAGCCGTCGAGCAGGCGGATCGTCAGCCACCCGAGCAGGCCGGCCACGACCGCGCCGATCGAGGCGCGGACGTACAGCCGCATGACGCGCCGACCGTCCAGACCGTGCAGCTTGCGGTGCATGCCGCGCACGCGCAGAAGCAGGGAGATCCAGGTGGACAGCGCGTACGCGCCGCCGGCGGCGACGGCCCACCACGAGGCCGGCAGCAGCTGGATCGCGATCCACAGCGCGGCCACCATCGAGACCGTCGCGATGACCTGGATGCCGAAGATGCTCCGGCCGTCCTCGAAGGCGAAGTACATGCGTCGCACCAGCACGGTGGCGCCGAGGGCGACGATGCCGATCGCCATCGCCTGGATGATCGGCGCGACGGCGGCGACCCCGTCGGCGCCGAGGGTCGGCAGCAGCGACGCCGTCAGGGGGACGGCGAGGACGATCAGGACGGCTGCGGAGAACACCGAGAAGACGCCGGCCGACCGCATTCCGAGCGACATGTCCCGGCGCACCCCGGGGATGTCGCCGGCCTGCACGGCCGCCGTCATGCGCGGGAACAGCACCGTGACGATGGAGACCACGACGAGGGAGTGGGGGAGCAGGTAGATCGTCATCGCGTTGGTATACGCGGCGTTCCCGGCGAACACCTGGTCGAGGTTGCTGCCGGTCTGGCCGGCGGCACCGAGGACGTTGGTGAGGAAGAGGACCCCCATCTGCTCCAGCGCCACGGCTCCGATGGTCCAGCCGACGACCGTCCCGGCGGCCCGCAGCCCGATGCCCCGCAGCCCCAGCCGGAACCGCCAGCGGAACCCGGTGCGGCGCAGCGCGACGAACAGCACGAACGCCTGCGCCGCGATGCCGACGGTCGCCGTGCCGGCGAGCAGAACCGTCTGGCCGGTCGACCAGCTCGACAGGTCGGAGATGCCGCGGTCGGGCGCCGTGCCCCAGACGACGAGGAAGGCACCGAAGCCGAGGAGCGACACGACGTTGTTCGCGACCGGGGCGGCGCCGTACGCGCCGAAGCGACCCTGGGCATTGAGCACCTGGCCGAGCAGCATGTACAGGCCGTAGAAGAAGACCTGGGGGATGCACCAGTACGCGAACACGACGGCGAGATGGCGCTCGTCCGCGTCCCAGGCCCCGCTGAGGGTGGAGAGCCAGATGATGAGCGGGGCCGCGACGACGAGCACGCCGGTGAGGAGCAGCAGGCCCAGGCCGGAGAGGGTGAGGAGCTTGTCGAGCCGCACGCGCGCGTCGCGGGCGTTCATCGCGCGGAGGATCTGGGGGATCAGCACCGCCTGCAGCACGCCGGCCGAGATGAGCGCGAACAGCATGTTCGGCAGCTTGTTCGCGATGTCGAACGCGTCCGCGACCGTACCCACCGCACCGACGCACGCGACCAGCAGCATCGCCCGGATCAGGCCGGAGGCGCGCGACGCGACGGTGCCCAGCGTCATGACCAGCGAGCCGCGGCCGAGGCTCGTGCGCCGCACCCCGCCGACAGGCTCCGAGTCGCCGGCAGAGTCACCGGCAGAGTCCCTGGCGGGGGCGGCGGACGCACCGTCGGGCGAGCCGTCGGGCAAGCCACCGGCGGCGCCGTGCGGCGCGCCGCCCACGGGTCGCTCTGGCCCGCCGTCGTCGGGGGGGGCGGGGAAATCGGAGGTCATGGGGCGTCGGTCTCCGTGGCCTTGGCGGGGTGCGGACTGATGGTGCGATCGGCGTCGGGCGGGGTGCCGGCACCGGGCTCGTCGTCGGGCGCCTCGTCGGGGGGATCAGGGGCGTCGTCGCGGTGGAGCGGGTCGACGGCCTCGGCGACACCTTCGTCGGTGGTTCGCGCGGAAGACCGGCCGCGACGCACGGTACGCCAGATCCCCCCGAGGAAGAGCAGGGCGACCGCCGCGGCGACCACGGCGGTGCCGACGGTCTCCCACCCGGCGCGGACGCGCACCGCGAAGCTGGTGGGCCCGCTCACGACCGAGCCGCTGGGCGCGAGCACCTCGACCTGGAGCTCGACGTCGCCCGAGCCGATCGCGCGGACGGGCACGTGCACGTTCGTGGACGTGCCGGCCGGGACGACGACGGTGGGCCGCGACTCGACGACGAGACGCGGGTCGTCGGGGCGCAGCACCACGGTGACGGTGGCGTCGACCGGGAGCCCGTTGCCGACCATCACCGGCAGCTTGCCGGTGTCGCTCACGAGGGTGACGTCGGAGCGGTCGGCGACGGTGATCCCCTGTCGGAGCTCGCGCGCCTGCTCCACCGCGAAGTCCACGGCGGCGGCCCGCACCTCGGGCTCGGCCCGCCCGGCGACGGCGAGGGGGGCGAGGAGGTCCTGGTCGACGTCGCCGCTCAGCTCGACCGGATCGGCCGCCACGGTCGAGAACGCGGCGACGGAGCTGTGGGCGTCCAGCAGCCTGCGCACGGACTCGGGGGCGAGCTCGGTGTCGACCGTGCGGTCGCGGGGGAGGCTGTCGCGATCGACCCGCGACGCGGGGGCGGCGACCGTCTCCGAGAGCGGGACGACGTCGGCCCACGGGACGTCGTCGAGGGCGCGGAGCACCTGGGCGACCAGCTCCGGGTCCGGCGACCAGCTCCGGGAGAGCGCCGCGAGCACGTGTAACCCCTCGCCGCCGGCAGCCTCCTGCTGCGCTGCGAGGAGCGCGGTGTCGGCGAGCACGCGCTGCGCCGCCTCGGTGCTGGTCGGTGCGTCGTCACCGTCCGTCAGGGAGGCGAAGGCGCGGGACAGCCCGGCGTCCGCGACGAGCGCCGAGACCTTGCCTGAGGACGTCTCGACGGCGGTGCGGGCCGACGTGGGGACGTACTCGTCCTCTGGCGCGAGGCCCTCCGGGACCAGCACCTGGTCGACGGAGGCGTCCCGGGCGGTGGCCATCGTCGCGCCGTCAGGCAGGCCCTGCGGCCACCCGAGGGTGAGGTCCCAGCCCTCCGGGCGTTCCCACGCCGCGCCCAGCGCGGACTCCCCGCTGGTCGCGGCGGCGACGTCCGCTCGCGACGGGTCGGCGTGCGCGACCGCGGCGAGGTCGGGGTCGAAGCCGGGCAGGACGGCGACGTCGGCCGCCGGTCTGGCGGCCGCGGCGGTGCTCGCCGCGCCCATCGTCTCGATCGCGTCCTCGTCCTCGACCGTGTCGTGGTCCGCGTCCTGGGACCCCGCCGGGCGGCCGGTGAGCCGCGCGGCCCAGGCCTGCGTGTCGGTGTCCTCGGCGGACTCCGCCGCGACCACGAGCGCCGGATCGACGGCGAGGGACAGACCTGGCGAGTCGGCGGTGGACGCCGCGGCGTCGAGCAGGCGACCGAGCCGCCCGTCGGCCGCGGTGCGGGTGGCGAGCTGGGCGGCGTACGCGTCGGGGTCGAGGGGGTCGGGCTCCGGGCCGGTGACGGGCGCGACCGCGCTCACCGACACGGGCTCCGGGTCGGTGTCGTCCGGGGCGAACAGCAGGAACGTGTGGAGCACGTCGAGGTGCGCGCCGCCCTGCGTCACCGCCACGGACATCTCGCGGGGGCCCCAGGGCGCGTCCGCCGCGAGCCCGAGGTTGTCGACGTCGAGGTCGAGGCGCACCCGCTCGGACCTGCCGGGGGCGAGCCGGTCGACGGGCTCGGTGAGCTGGTTCGGGGCGGGCCCGCTGTCGCCGTCGACCCACTCGGCAAGGGCCTCCCGCGACGTGAGGGGTCGCCACGACACCCCCAGGCCGAGCTGGGCACCGTCGACGGCCGCGTCCGTGCCGTTGGTGACCTGGACGGTGAGCGTCACCGTGTCGCCAGGCCGCGCGACGGACGGTGTCGAGCCCACGAGCTCGAGCGTCACCGCGCCGTCCTGGCGCGCGGACGGGAGGGTCGCCGCGGCCGCGTGGCCGGCCGGGACGACCACCTGCGCGATCATCGTGAGGACGCCCGCGAGCAGCACGACGACGGCGAGGAGCCGGGCCAGGCGCGCGGACGGAACGGCGAGTGCGGCGAGGGCACCCGTGGATCGGGAGGTGGTCACGCGGCGGGCCTCACTCGACGGGTCCAGGGCGGGAGCCGCCGTCGGTGTCGTCGGTGTCATCGCGTGCGTGCCCGAGCACGCCGGGGGTGCGGCGCAGCACGTGCTGGGCGGCGACCGCGAGCCGCTGCTCGTTGGGGTACGAGAGCCGGTCGGTCAGCTGCTCGAAGGGGATCCACAGCGCGTCCTCCGCCTCCCCGTCGGGGTCGCCGGCCGCCGTGATCGTGCCACCCTCCGCGCGTAGCAGGAAGTGGTGCACCACCTTGTGCACGCGGTGGTCCTCGCCGCTGAACCAGTAGTCGATGACGCCCAGCCGGGTGCGGACGGTGCCGAGGATGCCCGTCTCCTCGCGGATCTCCCGTACCGCGGCCTGCTCCGGGGTCTCCTCGCCCTCGAGGTGCCCCTTGGGCAGGCACCACTCGAGCCTGCCGCCGCGGTTGCGCCGCACGATGACGGCGGCCTGCGGGCCGCCCGGGGCGAGCCGCACCACGAGCCCGCCCGCCGAGGTCTCCTCGACCACCGGCAGGTGCGTGGTGGTGCCCGACGGCGCGACGCCGACGACGGCAGGCCTCGTCGCACCGCGCGGTCCGGCGAGCCGTGCGGGGTCGACCTTGAGCGGGTGCCCACCCGGTGGCACGGGGACTCCCGCGGCCGGGCGCCCGCGCCGGGGGCCGGGAACCGGTGCCGGGTATGACATGCGCCCACCCTACCGAGAAGCGCCCGCCCTCCCGCCCAGTCCCCGGCGCGCGGACGGGCAGGATCTGGGAGTATGGGACGCCGTGTCGACCCCTGAGCCCCCGGCCCCCGCAGCACTGCTGCGCCGCGCCCTCGCCATGCTGACCGAGACGGCCCCCGCCGCCGTTGAGCTGGGCGAGGTGTTCCGCGACGCCGGGCACGAGCTCGCGCTCGTCGGCGGTCCCGTGCGCGACGCCTTCCTGGGCCGCCCGAGCAACGACCTCGACTTCGCGACGTCCGCCACGCCGGACGAGACGCAGGCGCTGCTGGCCCGCTGGGGTGACGCGCACTGGGACATCGGCAAGGAGTTCGGCACCATCGGTGCGCGCCGGTTCGCGCGCTCCGGGCGCGGAGGTCCCGACGGCGGGGATGTCGTCGTCGAGGTTACGACCTACCGCAGCGACGAGTACGACCCCGCCTCCCGGAAGCCCGTCGTGGCGTTCGGGGACACGCTCGACGGCGACCTGTCGCGGCGCGACCTCACGGTGAACGCGATGGCGGTGCGGCTGCCAGATCTCACGTTCGTCGACCCGTTCGACGGGCTGAGCGACCTCGCCCGCCGCGTGCTGCGCACCCCGATCGCGCCGGAGCGGTCGTTCGACGACGACCCGCTGCGGATGATGCGCGCCGCGCGGTTCGCCGCCCAGCTCGGCTTCGCCGTCGAGCCGGCCACGCGCGCGGCAATCGTCGACATGGCGGGCCGCATCGAGATCGTGTCGGCGGAGCGGGTGCAGGCCGAGCTCTCCAAGCTGCTGCTGAGCGATCGGCCGCGGGCCGGCCTCGAGGTGCTGGTCGACACGGGCCTGGCCGACCACGTGCTGCCCGAGCTGCCCGCGCTGCGGCTGGAGATCGACGAGCACCACCGGCACAAGGACGTCTACCAGCACTCCCTCACGGTGCTGGAGCAGGCGATCGCGCAGGAGACGGGGCCCGACGGCCCGGTGCCCGCGCCTGACCTGGTGCTGCGCCTGGCCTCCCTGCTGCACGACATCGGCAAGCCCGCCACGCGGCGCTTCGAGCCGGGCGGCGGCGTGAGCTTCCACCACCATGAGGTGGTCGGGGCCAAGCTCGCGGCGAAGCGGCTGCGCGCGCTGAAGTACGAGAAGCAGGTGGTCAAGGACGTGGCGCGGCTCGTCGAGCTGCACCTGCGCTTCCACGGCTACGGCGACCCTTCGACAGGCCCAGGGCAGCACGCCCAGTGGACCGACTCCGCGGTGCGCCGGTACGTCACCGACGCTGGGCCGCTGCTGGAGCGGCTGCACCGACTGACGCGCGCCGACTCCACCACCCGCAACAGGCGCAAGGCGCAGCGGCTTGCGGACTCGTACACCGATCTGGAGGAGCGGATCTCGCGGCTGCGAGAGGCGGAGGAGATCGACGCGATCCGCCCGGACCTGGACGGGACGCAGATCATGGCTATCCTCGGCATCGCGCCGGGACCCGCCGTCGGGCAGGCGTACAAGCACCTGCTCGCCCTGCGGATGGAGCACGGCCCGCTCGGCGAGGAGCGCGCGGAGCAGGAGCTGCGAGCCTGGTGGGCCGACCGCCAGGCGTGACCTGACGCCCCGGCCGGACGGCGGGCCCGCCGCGTCGCTGAGCGGAGGCGGGACATGAGCGGTTCCACGAGGGCGCCCGGTGCGGGCGCCACGGCGGGCGACACGACGGGCGGCCGGGCCGACCGGCGGGCGCGCCTCGTCGTGTCCGCGTTCTACCTGGTGCAGGGCATGTGCTTCGCGGGGCTCCTCGCGCAGGTGCCGACGCTGCAGGACGAGCTGGGGATCTCCGACGGCACCCTGACCCTGATCCTCCTGGTGGTGCCGGTGGTGGCCGGGGTCGGCAGCGTGCTCGCGGGGGCGCTGGCCCCGCGGGTGGGCAGCGCCCGGCTGCTGCGGGTGTGCGGCCCGCTGGTGGCGGTGGCCGTGCTCGGCGCGGGCCTGGCGCCGACCGTCACCGTCCTGTATCCGACGGTCGCGGTGGTGGGGCTGCTGCTCGGCCTGGTGGACGCCACCATGAACATGCAGGGCGTCGAGGCCGAGCAGCGGTACGGCCGGAGCTTACTCAACTCGTTCCACGGCGCGTGGAGCGTGGGCGGCATCCTCGGCTCGCTCGCCGCCGTGCTGGCCCACTCGGCGGGCTGGTCGCTCGCGGGGGGCCTGGGGCTGGTGGCCGCTGTCGGCGTGGCTGTGGACCTTTCTGCGACGGCGCTGGCGGGACGCGGGACACCGGCAGCGGGCGTCGGCGGGGCCGTGCCGGGCCTGGTCGCCGCGGGGAGCCCCTCACTCGTCGTGGGCACGGAGGCTGCGTCACGGGCGGCAGCGGGTCCGGCAACGGGTCCGACGGCGGGAGAGACGAAGGGCGCGGCGCGCCCGCCTTGGGGGCCGCTGGTGCTCGTGGGCCTCGCGGTGACCATCGTCTACGTCGCCGACTCGGCGACGTCGAACTGGTCGACCAAGTACATCGAGGACGCCCTGGGCGGGGCGGCGAACGTCGCGCCGCTCGGCCTGGCGGCCTACCTGGCCTGCCAACTCGTGGGCCGCCTCGCGGCCGACCGTCAGGTCAACCGATTCGGTCCCGTGGTGCCCGTGGCCGCCGGCGGGATCGTCGGGACGGCGGGTCTCGCGGCCGTGACGCTCGCCCCCTCCGCGTGGGTGGCCGTGCTGGGCTTCGCGCTGACCGGCCTGGGGCTGAGCGTCGTGGTGCCGCTGTCGTTCTCGGTGGCCGGTCGCCTCGACCCGGACGGTACGGGCGTGGCCGTGGCGCGGGTCAACCTCTTCAACTACGTGGGCTTCGTGGTCGGGGCGGGACTGATCGGCGGCGTCGCCGAGCTGACGAGCCTGCGCCTCGCGTTCGCCGTGCCGGCGCTCCTGGCGCTGGGCGTGGTCGCCCTCGCGCCGGCGTTCCGGGTCGCCTCGCGTGAGCCGGCGGCTGCTGGTTGACCCGGCCGTCCGCTGGTTGAGCCGGCCATTCGCTGGTTGAGCCTGTCGAAACCGGGTTTCGACAGGCTCAACCAGCGGGTTTCGACAGGCTCAACCAGCGGGTTTCGACAGGCTCAACCAGCGAGATCGCGGTCAGTGGCCGACGGGCGCACCCTCGGGTGCGTCCGTCCTGCGCAGCCGGGTGGCCACCAGGAGCGCGGCGACCACGGTGACCGCGCCGACCGTGAACGCGAGCTGCGCCCCGCCTGCGGTGGCCTCGGCCTGCGAGGCGCCGCCGTCGAGCAGCGTCACCGACCGCAGGGTCAGCAGCGCGACGAAGAGCGCGGTGCCGGCGGCGCCCGCGAGCTGCTGGATCGTGGCGACCGCCGCGGACCCGTGCGAGTACATCGACGGCGTGAGGCCACCGAGCGCCGACGTGAACGTCGGGGTGAAGATGAACGCCAGCCCGATGCTCAGGACCATGTGGCCCACCAGCACGAGCCACAGCGGCGAGGTCGGCGTCAGGGCCGCGAAGAGCACCATCGCGACGCCTACGGCGGCGACGCCGGGAAGGACCAGCGGGCGCGGCCCGAGCCGGTCGTAGAGGCGCCCGACCACCGGGCCGAGCACGCCCATCGCCAGCCCGCCCGGCAGCATGAGGAGGCCGCTGGTCACGGGCGACAGACCCATCGCCCGCTGCAGCACGAGCGGCAACCCGATGATCATGCCGAACATCGCGATCATGCTCACGGCCATCACCGCCAGGCCGACGGTGAAGCCCGGCGCCCGGAAGACGCGGAGGTCGAGCAGGGCGGCACCGGTGCGCTGGAGCACGAGCTGACGCCACACGAAGAGTGCGAGGAACGCCGCGCCGGCGACGAGCGGCACCGCCGGCGGCACCGCCATCGCGTGCCCCGCGGACTCGCCGAGCGCGGAGAGCCCGTAGACCAGGCCGCCGAACGCGCCCACCGAGAGCACCAGGGACACCGGATCGAGCCGGTTGCGAGCCCGGTCGGCCACGTCCCGCACGAGGAGCGCCCCGAGCGCCAGGGCCAGCAGCGCGATGGGCAGGACGATCCAGAACACCTCGCGCCAGCCGAGGGCCGTGACGACGGTGCCGGACATGGTGGGGCCGAGCGCGGGCGCGACGGCGATGACCATCGAGACGTTGCCCATGACGCGGCCGCGGCGGTGGTGGGGGACCGTGCTCATGACGGTGGTCATGAGCAGCGGCATCATGATCGCGGTGCCTGTCGCCTGCACGACGCGTGCCGCGACGAGCACGCCGAACGTAGGCGCGAGCGCGGCCAGGAGCGTGCCCGCGCTGAACAACGACATCGCCAGGATGAACGCCCCCCGGGTGCCGAGGCGCTGCAGGAGCCACCCGGTCGTCGGGATCACGACCGCCATCGTCAGCAGGAACCCCGTGGTCAGCCACTGCCCGCTCGACTCGGTGATCGCGAAGTCGTCCATCACCGCCGGCAGCGCGACGCCCATGGTGGTCTCGTTGAGGATGACGACGAACGCCGACGTCAGCAGGAGTCCGATGACGGTGAACTGCTGCCGCGTCAGGCGTTCGGGCGCAGGCGCCGTGGTGGTCGTGACGCGCGGCGTACCGGTGGCGGTCGTCTCGGCCTCGGTGGTCGCGGGAGTCGTCAGGGTGGCCTCCGGGGTGCTCGCGATGGGGACGGTGGTCTCTGTCGGTCGGGGGGCTGGCACGCTTGTGCTCCGCTCGCGTCGGTGCCGGGGGAGCCCGGCGAAGGGCAGGCGACGGCGAGCGCCGGTCGGGCGCTGCACGTCGTCGTTGTCGGTCGTACCCCGGGGGGCGGTCACCCTCGGTGCGGTCGCCGGAAGGCGTGACCGTACTGTGTACGACCACGAACCATCCTGCGATATTCCCGCTTGGCGTGACGACTTGTTTTCCGGACCGAACTCGTCGGCACCCAGGGTGCGGGTTCTGTGCGGCCGGGAGGGTCAGGCTGGGGTGGCGACGTCCTCGGAGCCCCCACGCGCGACGCGGGCCGGGGCGGCGGACGCGGTGCGCGCGCCGCGGGTGGCCATGAGGACGGCGGCCAGCACGTACGCCACGGCGAGGCCGACGAAGACGCCGCGCGACCAGCCGGTGTCGGGCAGCGTGAAGGCGGCCAGGGCGGCGGCGCCGACGAACGCGGCGTTGTAGAGCACGTCGTAGAACGCGAACGCCCGGCCGCGGACCTCGTCCTCGGTGTCGCGCTGGATGATGGTGTCCACCGCGATCTTGGTGCCCTGCGCCGCCAGCCCGAGCAGCGCGGCGCCGGTGTAGACGACGGCGCGGTCCGGCGTCGTGACGAGCAGGAGCTGGCTCGCGGCGGCGAGCAGCAGCATCACCGCGATCCAGCCCTGCGGGCCGGTGCGGCGCGAGAGGATCGGCGTGAGCACCATCGCGACGGCGCCGCCCGCGCCCGTGAGGCCGATGACGACGGCGAACGTCCCCATCCCGGCGTTCTGGCTCCCCGGGTCGAGCAGGTTGCGCGAGATGAGGATCGAGGCGATGAAGACGACGCCGTACAGGAAGCGGTGCACGGCCATGGCGAGCAGCGCCTGGCCGGGGGTGCGGCGAGAGACGAGGTAGCGAGCGCCGTCGGCCAGCCCGCGCGCCACCTTGGCGACCTCGCTGCGCAGGTCCGCCTCGGCGGGTGCCTCGGGCCCCAGCTGGGTGCGGCCGAGGCGCGTCGCGAGCAGCGCCGCGACCGCGAAGACGAGGGCCGCGCACACGAGGGCGGAGGAGTCCTTGATGCGGCCGGGCTCGAACGCGAGCCCGAGCACGAAGCCGATGCCACCGCCCACGAACGCGGCGCCCGCGCCGAGGGTGGGGGACAGCGAGTTGGCCGTGAGCAGCAGCGGCCCGTCGACGACGCGCGGCAGCCCGGCGGACAGGCCCGCCAGGAGGAAGCGGTTGACCGACAGGGCGGCGAGCCCGACGGCGTAGATGCCGCCGCTGACGCCGCCGGCGAGCATCAGACCCGCCATCCCGAGCGTGAGGACCACGCGCACCGCGTTGCCCCAGACGAGTACCTGCCGGCGCTGCCACCGGTCCAGCAGCACGCCCGCGAACGGCCCGACGATGGTGAACGGGGCGAGCATCACCGCGAACGCGCCCGCGATCGCGGTGGCGGTGCCCTGCGACTCGGGGGAGAAGAACAGCAGGGACGCCAGGCCGACCTGGAACATGCCGTCACCCGCCTGCGAGACGAGGCGGACGGCGAACAGCTTGCGGAAGCCTTCGAGGCGCAGCAACGCCCGCAGCTCCGAGATGACTACCACCCGGTCAGCCTATGGCGTCCGCGACGCGCGCCGACCTGGGGAGAGCCCCCGAGGCGCCCGCGACCGTCCCGTCGGGGATTTCGAAGCCGGCCTAGGTAAATTTCCGGCTTCCGGGTGTTCGGTCTGCCTTGCAGGGATTCCGCGAGGTGGTGCGGCTGTGGCACGGATCTGACCTGCGGCACCTCGGACACGGTCTTGTGGGTGGCCATTTATGAAGATACCTTCCAGAAGTTGCTCGACGGTGTGCGCCAGAACACACCGCGTGCCCACGGACGGGAGGGCGCATGGTCCGCCACGGGATCGGTGCACAGGATCGGCGCGTCACGGACGTGCGCCGGCGCAACACGTTGAGCTGCATCGAGGTGCTGCGCGGCACGCCCGCGACCACGCTGACCGCGCTCGCCAAGGACACGGGGCTGTCGCGTCCCACGGTCGAGTCGATCGTCTCCGAGCTCGTGGAGCAGGGCCTCGCCCTCGAGGTGGACGGCGCCGAGGAGGGCGCGCTGGGCCGCCCCGCGCGCCGCTTCGCCTTCGCGGCCGACGCGCGCTACGTCGTGGGGCTCGACCTCGGCGTGCACTCGGTGACCGGGATGATCGCGGACCTCGCGGGCCAGGTCCGCTCGGTCGTGCGCCGCACGGTGGACGCCCCGATCGACGGCGTGGAGCGGCTCGAGGTCGCCCGGGCCGTGCAGCGGGAGCTGCTCGACCACGTCGACGCGCCGCGCTCGCGCCTCGCCGCCGTCGCGGCCGCGGTGCCCGGCATCGTCGACGGCGAGCGGGTGCGGCTGTCCCTGCCGATCGCGGACTGGACCGGCGTGAACCTCGCCGCCCGGCTCTCCACGGGCGGCGACCACCCGGTGGTCGTCGAGAACGACATCAACATGGCCGCCCTCGCCGAGCACGCGCTGGGTGCCGCGCGCCTCGCCGACGACGTCGTCCTTGTGCAGCTCGGGTACCGCGTGGGCTCGGCACTCGTCCTCGGCGGCCGGGTCTACCGCGGCAACCGGTTCGCGGCCGGCGAGGTGGGCGACCTCTCCTGGACCGGGTGGAACGGGTGGTGCGAGGGCAGCCTGCTGGGCGAGATCGAGCGGGCCGGGGGAGCGGAGGAGGTGGCGCTGCGGGCCAGGGCGGGCGAGCCCGCCGCCGTGGCGCTGCTGGAGCAGTACGTGCGCCGCGTCGCGCCCGGGGTCGCGACGCTCGCCATGGTGGTGGACCCCGAGTACGTGGTGCTCGGCGGCGGCCTGTCCCGCGCGGGCGACGTGCTGCGGGCGCCCCTGCAGGCAGAGATCGACCGCCTGGTGCACCCGCGGGCGGCGGCGCCGCTGGTGAGCTCCGCGTTCGCGTCCGACGGCGCGGCCCTGGGCGCGCTGGTCCGCGCGCTCGAGGTGGGCTCGGAGGCGGTGTTCGCCAGCGACGAGATCGCCGTCCCGTCCCTGCACGCCGCCGACCCGGCGGCCTCGCTGGCCGAGGTGCTCGCCCAGGCCGCCCGGACACTGGCCCCTCCCGCCGAGGAGACGATCGCGGCCGAGGACGAGCCGGCACCGGCGACCGTCTCCGTGCGGGAGCCGCTGCGCGTGGCGGTGGTGGGCGTCGGCGCCCGCGCCCGCCTGGCGCAGTGGGTGGGGCGCACCGGCGTGCCCGCGCGCATCGTCGCCGCCGTCGACGTGGACCCGGCGGGCCGGGGCCGCGCGCGCGAGCTCTTCGGGCCCGAGGCGTCGTTCAGCACCGACCGCGGGGAGCTGCTGCGACCGGACGAGGACGGCCGCGCGCTGGACGCGGCGATCGTCTGCACCCCGGACGACACGCACGCCGACATCGCCGAGGACCTGCTGCGCGCGGGCGTCGCCGTCTACCTCGAGAAGCCGCTCGCCACCACCACCGACGACTGCGACCGCGTGCTCGCCGCCGCGGCGGAGACCGGCACCCGGCTGTACGTGGGCCACAACATGCGGCACATGGCGGCGATCCGCACGATGCGCGACATCGTCGCGCGCGGCGAGATCGGCGACGTGCAGGCCGTGTGGTGCCGGCACTTCGTGGGCAACGGCGGCGACTACTACTTCAAGGACTGGCACGCCGACCGGGCCCGCAGCACGGGCCTGCTGCTGCAGAAGGCCGTGCACGACATCGACGTCATCCACTGGCTGGCCGGCTCGACGACGCGCGAGGTCGTCGGGATGGGCGACCTGCAGGTCTACGGGCGCATCGACGACCGCGAGGACCGCTCCGGCCAGCTCATGACCGACTGGTTCTCCTCCGACAACTGGCCCCCGCTCGAGCAGAAGGGGCTGCACCCGGTGGTCGACGTCGAGGACACGTCGATGATGCTGATGCGGCTCGAGAACGGCGTGCTCGCCAGCTACGAGCAGTGCCACTTCACCCCGGACTACTGGCGCAACTACACCGTGATCGGCACGCGCGGCCGGCTCGAGAACTTCGGCGACGGCGACGGCGCCTCGGTGCGGGTGTGGAACCGCCGCACGTCGTACTCCGAGCGCGGCGACGTCGAGTACCCGATCGCCTCGGGCGGCCCGGGCCACCAGGACGCCGACCGGCGCACCGTGGACGAGTTCCTGCGGTTCGTGGCCGACGGCGCGCCCATCACGACCTCCCCGGTGATGGCCCGCGACGCCGTCGCGACCGGCATCGCCGCCACCGTCTCGCTGCGGTCGGGCTCCGCCCCGCAGCGTGTCCGCCCCGTGACCCCCGAGGTCGCGGCCCACTTCGACGAGGACGTCGAGACCCGCGGCACCGTCGCGCGGGACCAGAGGTAACGACCACCATCGGAGGAGCACCACTGATGAAGCACCTCATGCGCAGCGGGTCCGTCGCGGGCGTCGCCGCGGTGGCACTCACGCTCGCGGCCTGCTCGAGCGGCGGCGAGGCCGCCGACGGCGCCGCGACCGCCGCGCCGACCGACGCCGAGGGCGAGATCACCTACGCGATCTGGGACGAGAACCAGAAGCCCGCGATCGACCAGAACATCGCGGACTTCAACGACACCTACCCGAACATCAAGGTCACCGTGGACCTCACGCCGTACCAGCAGTACTTCACCAAGCTCCAGACCCAGGGCGAGTCGAAGACCCTGCCCGACGTGTTCTGGATGAACGGCCCCAACGTGCAGCTCTACGCCGCGAACGACCTGCTCGAGCCGATCGACGGCCTCGTGGACAGCGGCGACCTGGACCCGTCGAAGTACCCCGACGCGCTCAACGACCTGTTCACGTTCGAGGAGGCCCAGTACGGCGTCCCCAAGGACTTCGACACCGTGGCGCTCTGGTACAACAAGGCGATCTTCGAGAAGGCCGGCGTCGAGCTGCCGACCGACGACTGGACGTGGGACGACTTCACCAAGGCGGCCGACACGATCTCCGGCGAGCTGTCCGGCCAGGGGATCTACGGCGTCGTGACCGAGCTCAACAGCGGCGGGCAGAGCAGCTACTACGACACGATGCTGCAGGCGGGCGGGCAGGTCATCTCGGACGACGGCACCACGTCCGGCTACGACGACCCGGCGTCGATCGAGGGGTTGCAGCTGTGGGCCGACCTCGTGGCGGACGGCGCGTCCCCGAAGCTCGAGCAGATGTCCGACACCAAGCCGAACGTCTGGTTCAACTCGGGCAAGGCCGCCATGTTCTGGTCCGGCAACTGGTCGGTCGCGGAGATGAAGGACTCGCCGAACAAGGACGACTTCGGCACCGTGCGGCTGCCCGAGGGGCCCGAGCGACGGGCCACCGTCATCCACGGCCTCGCGAACGTGGTCGCCGCGGACAGCGAGAGCAAGGAGGCCGCCAACGCCTTCGTCGCCTACCTCGGCTCCGAGGAGGCGCAGCGCACGCAGGCGGAGATGGGGGTCGCGAACCCTGCGTACACCGGGACGCAGCAGGCGTTCGTCGACTCCGAGCCGGGCTTCGGGATCGACGTCTTCCTGGAGTCCGCCGACGAGATGGCGTTCCCGTACCCGATCTCGAAGAACACGGCGGCCTGGAACGCGCTCGAGAACGATCTGCTGCCCCAGGCGTTCTCCGGGAAGCGGCCCGTCGAGGAGGTCGCCCGCGAGCTCGCGGACGCCATGAACGAGGAGCTGGCGAAGGAATGACGACCGCTCGCGCGCGGGGGTCCGGGCAGGGGGCGATGCGGGGGGCCAGGCGGGGGCACGACGGCTGGTGGCCCGTGCTGTTCGTGCTGCCCACGATGTTCGGGGTGGTGCTCTTCTACCTGTGGCCCATCGTCCAGACCGGCTACTTCAGCTTCACGGAGTGGGGCGCGTTCGGCGGCCAGACGTGGGTGGGCACCGAGAACTACGCACGCCTCGTCGCCGACCCCGACCTTGGCACCTCGATCGTCAACACGCTCGTCTACACCGCGATCGTGCTGCTGGGCATCCCGATCGCGATGTTCGTCGCGAGCCTGCTAAGCCGGCCGGGGATGCGGCTCACCGCGTTCTACCGGGTGCTTTTCTTCATGCCGTACGTCGCGATGCCGACGGCGGTGGCGATGGTGTGGCGCCTGATCTACAACGGCGACTTCGGCGTCCTCAACTGGGCGCTCGGGCTGGTCGGCATCGACGGCCCCGCGTGGACGTCGACGCCGGGCTTCGCGCTGGTCGCCGTGTCGGTCGTGGGGCTGTGGACGTCGCTCGGGTTCGCCATCATCATCCTGTCCGCGGGCCTGAAGAACATCCCCACGGAGCTGTACGAGGCGGCGTCCCTGGACGGCGCGACCGCCTGGCGGCAGTTCCGGTCCGTGACCGTGCCGCTGCTGACCCCGAGCGTCTTCTTCGTCACCGTCATCACCGTGATCAACGGGTTCCAGCTCTTCGACCTGCTGTACGCGCTCATGGGGCAGGGGAACCCCGCGATCCAGGAGACACAGTCCCTCGTGTACCTCTTCTACAACGAGGCGTTCCTGCGCAACGACAAGGGCTTCGCGGCCGCCATCGCGATGGTGATCCTGCTCATCGTCGGCGCGGTCACTCTGATTCAGTTCCGCATGCAGAGGAGGTGGGTCACCTATGCCTGACGCGACCCTCGTGCCCGCCCCGGCCGTCGCCGGGACGACGCGACGCCCGACCCGAGGCAGCACCGACGGAGCACCGCCCCGCGGCCGACGGCGCGGCTCGCGCCACGGGTCCAACGCCTGGGCGCACGTGCTGCTCGCCACCGGCGGCGTGGTGATGGTGTTCCCGTTCGTGTGGCAGCTGCTCACGTCGCTGTCCACGAACGCCCAGGTGATGAGCGTGCCCCCGGTGTTCTGGCCGGGGGAGCTGCAGTGGGGCAACTACGCCGAGGTGTTCTCCAAGCTCCCGTTCCTCCAGGAGTTCTGGGTCTCGGTGTCGATCACGGTGGTTCGCACCGTCGGCCAGCTGGTGCTGTGCTCGATGGCGGGCTACGCGTTCGCGCGCATGCGGTTCCCGCTGCGCGGCGTGCTGCTCGCCCTCGTGCTGTCGATCCTCATGGTGCCGTCGCAGGTGTACCTCATCCCGCAGTACCAGATCGTCAACGGGCTCGGCTGGCTGAACACCGTGGCCGGGATCGCCGCGCCCGGCGTCTTCAGCGCCTTCGGCACCTTCCTCATGATGCAGTTCTTCAAGGGCGTGCCCGACTCGCTCGAGGAGGCCGCCCGCCTGGACGGCGCCAACCCGTTCCAGGTCTTCACGCGCATCATGCTGCCGCTCGCCGGGCCCAGCCTCGGCGCGCTGACGATCATCACCGTCCTGTGGTCGTGGAACGACCTCCTGTGGCCGCTCGTGGTCTCGACCCGCGCCGAGAGCATGCCGCTCGCGGCCGGTATCGCGACCTTCGCCGGGCGCACCACCACCGACTACACGGTGATGATGGCGGCCAGCGTGCTCGCCATGGCCCCGATCCTGCTGCTGTTCGTCGTCATGCAGCGTCGGGTGATCGACGGCCTCGCCCACTCCGGACTCAAGTAGGGAGCACACATGTCAGCACCGCCAGCACGGTCTGCACCACCCCTTACCGTCGGCCTCGTCGGCGCCGGCGGCATCGCGCGGGCCCACGCCCCCGCGTGGCGCGCGCTCGGCGCGGACCTCGTCGTGCACTCGCACGACGGCGCGGCGGAGCTCGCCGCCGCGCACGGCGGCCGCGTGGCCGGGTCGCTCGACGAGCTGCTCGACGTCGTGGACGTCGTGGACGTCGTCACCCCGACGCCGCGACACCTCGAGGTGGCCGCCACGGCGCTCGCGGCGGGCAGGCACGTGCTGTGCGAGAAGCCCCTGGCCCGCACCGGGGCGGACGCCGTCGCCCTGCTGGAGGCCGCCCGCGCGGCCGACCGGCAGCTCTACCCGGGGCACGTGGTGCGGTTCTTCCCGGAGTACGCCGCGCTGCGGGCCGCCGTGCGCGCCGGGGACGTCGGCGCGCCCGCCGTCCTGCGGTTCGCCCGCGGCGGGATGTTCCCGGTCTGGTCGGCGTGGTTCGGCGACGACGCGCTGTCCGGGGGCGTCGTGATGGACCTGATGCTGCACGACCTCGACATCGCCCGGTGGGTGGCGGGGGAGGTCACGACGGTGTTCGCCACCCGGCGCTCGCTGGAGCAGGACGGGGCGCCGCACACGCTCGCGCACGTCGTCCTCACGCACGCCGGCGGCGCGATCACCCACTCGCGCGGGCTGTGGGGCGCCCCGCACACCACGTTCCGCACGTCGTTCCACGTCGCGGGCGGGGCCGGCGTGCTGCGCTTCGACTCGGCCGGCGCGGGCGGGGTGCGCACCGACCTGCCGCCCGTCCCGACGGGCGGGCAGGACCGGCCCGCGCCGGCGGCCGGGGAGAGCCCGTACCTCACCGAGATCCGGGAGTTCGCCCGGGCGTTCGCGGCCTCGCCGACGGCGCTGCCCGCGGATCATCCGGACCGTCCCCGGGTGAGCGCCGTCGACGGCGTCGTCGCGGTCGAGATCGCCGAGGCGGCGCTCGCCTCCATCGAGTCCGGGGCGCCCGTCGCGCTGGACACCGCCGCACGGGTGCGCGAGCTCGGGGGCGCGCCGGTGCCGCCGCACGGCGCGCCCGCCCTCACGACCACCGGGAGCCCGGCATGACCCACGACACCACCCCGACCGTCCTCAAGGTGGCCGTGCTCTCCTTCGCGCACCCGCACGCCGGGTCGTACCTTGCGCTGCTGCGCGACCGGCCGGACGTCGAGCTCCTCACCGCAGACCCCGATGCGGCGACCGCGCCCGCCGGCGAGCTGCGGGGCCGCGAGTTCGCCGAAGGGCTCGGAGCGTCGTACGTCGACACCTACGACGAGGCCCTCGCCTGGCGCCCCGACGCCGTGATCGTCTGCTCGGAGAACGCCCGCCACCGGGACGTCGTCCTCGCCTCCGCGGCGACGGGGGCGCACGTGCTGTGCGAGAAGCCGCTCGCCACGCGGGTCGAGGACGCCGAGGAGATGGTCGCGGCCTGCGCCGCCGCCGGCGTCGTCCTCATGACCGCCTACCCGGTGCGGTTCAGCCCCGAGTTCCAGACCCTGCGCGCGCTGGCGGACGCGGGCACGCTCGGCACTGTCCTCGGCGCCACGGGGACGAACAACGGCAAGGTCCCCGCCGGCCGGGCGTGGTTCACCGACCCGGCCCTCGCCGGCGGCGGGGCGCTCGTGGACCACGTGGTGCACGTGGCCGACCTGCTCGACGCGCTCCTCGGCGAGGACGCCGTCGCCGTGCGGGCCGTGACCAACCGGATCCTGCACGGCGACGACCCGCAGGTGCGCGCCGAGACGGGCGGGCTCGTCAGCATCACCTACGCCGGCGGCGCCGAGGTGACCGTCGACTGCTCCTGGTCGATGCCCGACGGCGGGCCCACGTGGGGCGGCCTCACCCTGTGGGTCGTCGGCACCGGAGGCGTCGTCGAGATCGCCCCTTTCGGTGCGCACGTCGGCGGCCTCGTCGACGGGGGCTCGCGACCCGCCTGGTACGGCTTCGGCGAGAACCTCGACGCCCTGATGCTCGAGCACTTCCTGGGGTGCCTCCGTACCGGCACCGCCCCCGGTCCCGACGGGCGAACGGGGCTGCGCACCTTGCGCGTGGTCGCCGCGGCCCAGGAGTCCGTCGCCGCCGGGGGTGCCGTCATCCACCTCGCGCCCTGACCCCGCGGGCTGCCTTCTCTTCCTCGGCGGGACGGCGGCGTCGGGCCGGGCACGACGAGCGAGCCCGCCGGGCCGTGCACCTCGATCCGGGAGGCGTGGGTGGCGGCGGCGTCGAAGCTCATCACGAGCGTCGAGAGGGCGCCGGACTCGTGGCGGTGCACGCCCGTCACGTGGGTGTCGATGTCGACCGGGACGGTCTCGCAGTGGGCCCGCCCCGCCCTGGCCACGGTGCGCCAGCCCATCGCGGAGATGGGGGAGGCCGCCCTGCGGATGCTGCTGCGCATCAGTGCCGACCCGAACGGGTTCCACGTGGCGCAGTACGGCAGCTCGCACGCGACCCAGTGGGCCGACATCGTGGGTGACGCTCGACGACGTGGTCACCCGCACAGGGTCCGTCGAGCTGGTCGGCTGACCCCGCCGGTAGAGCCTGTCGAAACCCGGTCGTCGGGGTTTCGACAGGCTCGACCGGCGAGCGGTGTCAGCGCTCGATGTCGCCGCGGATGAACGACTCCAGCTGGGCGCGCCCCGCGGTGTCCTCCATCTGCACGGGCGGGGACTTCATGAAGTAGGTCGACGCCGAGAGGATCGGGCCGCCGACGCCGCGGTCCAGGGCGATCTTCGCCGCGCGGACGGCGTCGATGATGATGCCGGCGGAGTTGGGGGAGTCCCACACCTCGAGCTTGTACTCCAGGTTCAGGGGCACCTCGCCGAACGCGCGGCCCTCGAGGCGGACGTACGCCCACTTGCGGTCGTCGAGCCACGCGATGTAGTCCGACGGGCCGATGTGGACGTTGCGGTCCTCCTTCTTGCCGCCGAGTGCGCCGGTGAGGTTCGAGGTCACCGCCTGCGTCTTGGAGACCTTCTTCGACTCGAGGCGGTCGCGCTGCAGCATGTTCTTGAAGTCCATGTTGCCGCCGACGTTGAGCTGGTAGGTGCGGTCGAGCACGACGCCGCGGTCCTCGAACAGCTTGGCCAGCACGCGGTGCGTGATCGTGGCGCCGACCTGCGACTTGATGTCGTCGCCGACGATCGGCACCCCCGCGTCCTCGAACTTCTTGGCCCACTCGGGGTCGGAGGCGATGAAGACCGGCAGCGCGTTGACGAAGGCCACCTTGGCGTCGATGGCGCACTGCGCGTAGAACTTGTCGGCTGCCTCGGAGCCCACCGGGAGGTAGGAGACGAGGACGTCGACCTTCGCGTCCTTGAGCGCCTGCACGACGTCGACCGCCTGGGCGTCCGACTCGTCGATCGTCGCCTGGTAGTAGTCGCCGAGGCCGTCGAGCGTGGGGCCGCGCTGGACCATGACGCCGGTGGGCGGCACGTCCGCGATCTTGATCGTGTTGTTCTCCGAGGCGTGGATCGCCTCGGCGAGGTCGAAGCCGACCTTCTTCGCGTCGACGTCGAACGCCGCCACGAACTCCAGGTCACGCACGTGGTACTCGCCGAGCTGCACGTGCATGAGGCCAGGGACGGTGTCGGACGGGTCGGCGTCTCGGTAGTAGTGCACGCCCTGGATCAGGGACGATGCACAGTTTCCGACACCGACGATGGCAACGCGGACGGAGGTCATCCTCGCTCCTTGTTTCTCTGGGCCGGGGTGTCGTGCACCCCGGCGCTGTGGTCGCGGTCGCGGCCGAGAGCCCGGTCGCGTTCCGTGGTGATGAGTCCGTCGAGCCAACGCACTTCGCGCTCGACCTGTTCGAGCCCGTGGCGCTGCAGTTCGAGGGTGTACTCGTCGAGCCGCTCGCGGGTGCGTGCGGCAGACTCTCGGACCGCCTCCAGCCGCTCGGTGAGCCGGGTACGCCGACCCTCGAGGATACGGATGCGGGTCTCGGCGTCCGTCTGCGCGAAGAACGCGAAGCGGACGTCGAAGTTCTCGTCCTCCCAGGCGGCCGGCCCGGACGAAGCGAGGACGGTCTGCAGGTGCTCCTTGCCGTCCGCCGTCAGCCGGTACACGATCCGCCCGCGCCGCCCCGTGAGGGGCGCCTTGCTGGTGGACCTGCCGGCGGACTTGGCGGACTGGCGGGAACCCGACACCCGCGCCCCGGCGGCGGGAGCCTCGTGCTCGACGGTCTCGATGAGGCCGCGGGCGACGAGGGACTTCAGCGCAGGGTAGAGGGTGCCGTAGGAGAACGCGCGGAACGAGCCGAGCAGCAGGTTGAGCCGCTTGCGCAGCTCGTACCCGTGCAGCGGGGCGGAGTTGAGCAGGCCGAGGATGGCCGTCTCGAGCACCACAGACCTGCTGCGCACGAGGGTTCCCCTCCCTGTTCGATGCTTCCGTCCTGTCGACGTGCTGTGCCGACCCGTCGTGTCGACCTATCGAGTCGATACATCGCGACAATAGGACCCGTCGGCACCCGCGCGCAACGGCAGCATCGTCGCCGCACGTCCCGGTCAGTTGTGAAGGTTCCGCGAAGCGCGGGCCAGGGGGCTGGGGATGGTCGGGAAGAACCGTCGCCCGAGGCGCCTGAGGCTCCCGTCGGCGGCCCCGGATCGCCTAGTGTTCCCTGTGGTCCGCTGGCCGGAGTGCGCCCACGTGAGCGCCCCCGGTCCCGCACGACGAAAGGCTTGACGTGGCGAGGAGACGTCGCTTCTGGAACTATCCGCGCCCCCACAAGGGCGTGCTGCAGCGATGGCTGCCCTCGTGGCGCGTCGTCCTCGGCACCTGCCTCACCGGCGCAGCCCTGGCCGCCGGCCTGTTCGTGGCCGCGTGGAGCACGACGACGATCCCGGGCGGCCTGGACGAGGTCAGCAACCAGGCCACCACCGTCTACTGGGCGAACGGCAAGGAGATGGGCACGTTCGCCGAGCAGAAGCGCGAGATCGTCGCGCTCGAGGACCTGCCGGCCTACGTGGGCAACTCCGTCGTCGCCTCCGAGGACTCCACGTTCTGGACCAACAGCGGCATCGACCCCAAGGGCATCGCGCGCGCCTTGTACAGCAACATCAAGAGCAACTCCACGCAGGGCGCCTCAACGCTCACGCAGCAGTACGTGGAGCGCTACTACATGGACACGACGACGTCGTACGCGGGCAAGGCACGCGAGGCGATCATCGCGCTCAAGGTGGCGCAGACGCAGCCCAAGGAGGAGGTGCTGGAGAACTACCTCAACACCATCTACTGGGGGCGCGGCACCTACGGCATCCAGGCGGCGTCGAAGGAGTACTTCAACAAGGACGCGAAGGACCTCACGCCGTCCGAGGCGGCGCTGCTCTCGGGCATCATCCCGTCGCCGGTGAACTGGGACCCGTCGATCAACCCCAAGCAGGCGGAGTTCCGCTGGGACCGCAGCATCCGCGAGATGTACGAGCAGGGGTACATCACGAAGGAGGAGCACGCCAAGGCGGAGTTCCCCGAGTTCCAGAAGAAGAAGGAAGCCTCCAACACCCGGGGCGGGCAGGTGGGCTACCTGATGCAGGCCGTGCGCAAGGAGCTGGTGAAGACCGACTCCAACCCGGACGCCCCGTTCACCGACCAGGAGCTCGAGACCCTCGGCCTGCAGATCACCACCACGTTCGACAAGAAGCTGCAGAAGACCGCCGTCCAGGTGGAGAAGACGCTGCACGAGGACGGCACCTACGGCAAGGCGAGCAAGAACGCGCGCATGTCGCTGGTGTCGATGGACCCCAAGACCGGCGGGATCAAGGCGCTGTACGGCGGGCCGGACTACGTCAAGCAGTCGCTCAACACCGCCACGCAGGACGTGGTCCAGGCGGGCTCGACCTTCAAGCCGTTCACGCTCATCGGGGCTCTGGAGAAGGGCCACACCCTCGACGAGACGTTCGACGGCAACTCGCCCAAGGTCTTCCCGGACGCCGACAACGGCGGGGAGTGGGACGTCGGGAACTTCGGTGGTGAGAGCCTCGGGGAGGTCAGCCTGGAGAAGGCGACCGCGAACTCCGTGAACACCGCGTACGCCGAGCTCAACCTGGAGATCGGGCCCGAGACCACGGCGGACGTGGCGTACCGCGCGGGCATCCGCAAGTCCGAGAAGAACGCGATCCCGGTCGAGCCGTCGAACGTGCTGGGCACCGCCTCGATCTACCCGATCGACCTCGCCCGCGCCTACTCCACCATCGCCGCGGGCGGGTACCGGACGACGCCGCACGTGGTGGAGAAGGTCGAGACCCTGGACGGCCGCGAGTTCTACAAGGGCCCGCAGGAGCAGGAGAAGGAGTTCGAGGCCGAGGACATCACCGCGGCGACCTATGCCATGACCAAGGTGGTCGAGGAGGGCTCGGGCGACACCGCCCAGGAGCTCGATCGCCCCGTGGCCGGCAAGACCGGTACCTCGCAGGACAACGTGTCCGCGTGGTTCGCGGGCTTCGTTCCCCAGCTCACCACCGTCGTCGGGCTGCGCCAGTACAAGACGCTCGACCTCGACGAGGGCAAGATGGGCGGGCAGACCTCGATCGACGACTTCGGCGAGTACAGCGAGATCACCGGTGGCTCGTGGCCCGTACGCGCCTGGACCGACTTCATGAAGGTCGCGACCGAGGGCATGGACGTCGTCGAGTTCCCCGAGTACGTGCCGCCGCAGCCCACGTTCACGCCGTCGCCCACCCCCACCGAGACCGAGGACGCGATGGTCACCGTGCCGGATCTCGTCGGGCAGGACGTGGCCTCCGCCACCCAGCAGCTGCAGGGGCTGGAGCTCAAGGTGCGCACGCAGTCGCAGAAGAGCGACCAGCCCAAGGGCACGGTGCTGCAGATGTCGGGCGCGAACACCGAGGTGCCGGTGGGCACGACCATCACGCTCGTGGTGTCGACCGGCGAGCCGGAGGAGCCCGAGCAGGTGGCGGTGCCGGACCTCGCCGGGCAGCCCCGCACGTCCGCCGAGCAGATCCTGCACGGTGACTCGCTCCAGCCGAACATCAGCGAGGAGTTCAGCGACGACGTCCCGGTGGGCAACGTCATCCGCACGGAACCCGGGCCGGGCGCGAGCGTCGACCCCGGCTCGAGCGTGACCCTCGTCGTATCCAAGGGGCCGGAGGGCAAGGGGAACGGCAACGGCCCGACCGACGAGCCCACCGGCGACACGACCGACAAACCGGGCTGGCCGCTCGGCGGGGACTGACCCGATTTCGGGACGCCCTCCATGGCGGGTATCCTGATCCACTGGCTGTGCCTGTCGTCCCGGACCGTTCCGGGGCAGAAGGTCGGCCGACGCACGAAGAACCCTCCTGTCACGGAACGACCGTGACCGCTGAGACCAGAGGAGGTGGGTTGAACACATGCGTCAGTACGAACTGATGGTGATCCTGGACCCGGAGGTCGAGGAGCGCACCGTGGCTCCGTCGCTGGACAAGTACCTGTCGGTCATCTCGACCGACGGCGGCTCCGTCGACAAGGTCGACATCTGGGGCCGTCGCCGCCTGGCGTACGACATCACCAAGCGTTCCGAGGGCATCTACGCCGTCGTCGACTTCACGTCGACGCCGGACACCGCGAAGGAGCTGGACCGCCAGCTCGGCCTCAACGAGGTCGTGCTGCGTACCAAGATCCTGCGCGCCGACGCCCGCTGAGACCTGAACCGAATCTCTGCCCCCGTCGCGGGCGGCATCCTCGTCGATGGCGTGGATGTCACTGCCTCGTGATGGGATCCCCTCACGACTCTCGGACGAACGAAGGAGCATGGCATGGCTGGTGAGACCGTCATCACGGTCGTCGGAAACCTGGTCGCGGACCCGGAGCTGCGCTTCACCCCGTCAGGGGCTGCCGTCGCCAACTTCCGCATCGCGTCCACGCCGCGCACCTTCGACCGTCAGACCAACGAGTGGAAGGACGGCGAAGCGCTGTTCCTGGCCTGCTCGGTCTGGCGCGATGCCGCTGAGAACGTGGCCGAGTCGCTGACGAAGGGCATGCGCGTCGTCGTGCAGGGCCGTCTGACTCAGCGCTCGTACGAGACCCGCGAGGGGGAGAAGCGCACCGTCGTGGAGCTGCAGGTCGACGAGGTCGGCCCTTCGCTGAGGTACGCCTCGGCGAAGGTCACCCGCGCGCAGCGTTCCGGCGGCGGTGGCGGCTTCGGCGGCGGCGGCAACCAGGGGGGCGGCTTCGGCGGCTCCCAGGGTGGCGGCCAGCCCGGCGGAGGTTCCGGTTCTTCCGGCGGCGGTCAGAGCAACGACCCGTGGGCCACGGCCGGTCCCGCCACTTCCGGTGGCGGGTTCTCGGACGAGCCCCCGTTCTGATCGATCGCCCGTCCCCAGATCACCCCGTCCCGCGCGACGTCGGCCACTGCGGCCGGCGCGGCGTGTGGACTGCACCTGTGAAGGAGCAACACCATGGCAAAGCCTGTGGTGCGCAAGCCCAAGAAGAAGGCTAACCCGCTCAAGACGGCCAAGATCGAGACCGTCGACTACAAGGACACTGTGCTGCTGCGCAAGTTCATCTCCGACCGCGGCAAGATCCGCGCGCGTCGCGTGACCGGCGTCTCCGTCCAGGAGCAGCGCCAGATCGCCCGCGCGGTGAAGAACGCCCGTGAGATGGCCCTGCTGCCGTACTCGTCCTCGGCCCGCTGACCGGAAAGGATCACTGAATCATGTCGAAGCTGATCCTGACCCACGAGGTCACCGGTCTCGGTGAGCCCGGGGACGTCGTCGAGGTGAAGGACGGGTACGCCCGGAACTTCCTCATCCCGCGTCGCCTGGCTACCCCGTGGACCAAGGGCGCCGAGTCGCAGGTCTCCGCGATCCGCAAGGCTCGCAAGTCCCGCGAGATCGCCTCGTTCGACGACGCCAAGGCCGCCGCGGACTCGCTGGCTGCCAAGACGGTCGTCGTCACGGCGCACGCCGGCGAGTCCGGCCGTCTGTTCGGTGCCGTCACCACCGGTGACATCGCCGACGCGGTCGTCGCCGCCTCGGGTCCTCAGGTGGACAAGCGCAAGATCGAGATCGGCCAGCCGATCAAGACGACCGGTGACTACACCGTGTCGGTGCGCCTCCACCCCGAGGTCTCCGCGAAGATCTCCGTGAAGGTCGTCGCCGGCTGAGTCCGCTCACCGGTGGTCGAGCCTGACGAGACCACGAACGACGGCCCCGGTTCCTCTCGCGAGGGACCGGGGCCGTCGTCGTTCGTCCTGTCAGGTCGAGCTGTCAGGCCGTGATCGCGCGAGCGGTCACGGCAACGGCTTCAGGTCGACGTTGTAGACCGCCGTCTGGCCGGCGACGATCGGCGCCGTGCGGACGGCGGGGATGAACCCGTTCGCCGCGACGACCATCTGGAGCGGCCCGTTGGCCTTGGGCATCCAGTACCCGTACGTGCCGTCGGCCCCCGTGACGAGGGTCTTGTCGTATGCCTTGCCGTCGAGGTGTACGACGGCGCCGTCGAGCGGGTTGCCCGCGCCGGTGACCGTGCCGGTGACCTTGCCCCAGCCGCCCGGCGCCTTGACGGTCATCAGCGCCGCGACGGTCGGTGCGGTGTACGGGGTGTTCCCGCCCACGGTGACCGTGGCGGAGTACGCCCCGGGCTGCTCGACCGCGGCCGTGAAGGTCGCCGCTGCCCGGACGCTGGCGCCCGGTGCGAGGGTGACGCTCGGCGGCTGGACGTCCAGCCACTCCACCCCGCCGCCCGACGTCTCACCGGACACGTTCATCACGATGTGCATTCCGGGGTAGCCGATCTCGGCGGTGTCGGTCGGCTCCGGCATGGAGCAGCTCTCCGAGCGCAGGTACGACGGCGCCGTCTGACCGGCGTCGTTCGACCCGACGAAGAACCAGCCGCCCGCCGGGACGTCGACCTCGACGACGAGGGTGGCGCCCGCGGGCACCTCGCCCTCCACCGGCACGGACACGACGGTGCCGCCCGCGTCGGTGCCGATGGTGGCCTCGGCGCTGCCGATCAGCGTCATGTTCGCGTACACGAGGTCGCCCTCGAGCGTGTACAGGTTGACGGTGAGCGGCTGGGCCACCTGCACGGCCTCGACGGCGAACGACACGGCCGAGACGTCGAACGTCCCGTCGATGCCGAAGTCGTCCAGCGTGAAGGTGCGCAGGTAGGCGTTGTCCTGCGTGGTCACCTGGTTGGTGCAGGCCACGGAGTTGTTCGCCACGATGTCCTGCGACGCGGAGTGGGTGAGCACCGTGTCCTCGAGCGGGACCGCGGAGAGGTCCGGCGTGACGGTCCCGGCCTTGGCGCCGGACGACGCGAGACCGGACTTGCCGTCGGCCTTGCCGAGGCCGGAGCCCTCGGTGCCGATCGACGACCCGCTCGAGTCGGGCACGGTCGCCTTCTCGGTGACGTGCGAGATCACGCCGCCGGAGCCGGCGTCGAGCATCTCGAACCCGCTACCACCCACGCCCAGGTCGAGCTCGACGGGAACCGTCCCCGTGTTCTTCACCTGGAAGGCGCGCGACGCGGTGCCGCCCATCGCGAGGCTCGCGTTGATGCTCTCCTTGTTCACCTCGAGCCGGCCCGCCGCCAGCGCGGCGTCGCGGGTCACGACCTGGCCGTCCTCGGTGAGGGCGGCGTCGCTGGTGGCGCTCTCGTACTGGTCGGCCTCGATGACGAGCCCGTACCGCTCGAGCGGCAGCAGGGCGGCGTAGGTGCCGTCCTCCGCAGTGGTCACCGTCGTGACGTCCCCGTCGTCCTTCGACGTGAGCGTGACGTCGGCACCCTCGACCGGATCGCCGGTGTTGCCGTCCGTGATCGTGCCTGTGACGGTGCCCATGTCGGCGAGGTCGTACGTGATCGACAGGCCGTCCGAGACGGCCGCCGCGTTGTACGAGAACTGCGACGCGACCGCGCCCGCCTCGTCCTCGATGCCGACCGTCGCGGAGCTGCCGCGCGCGGTGTCGGTGTCCGTCACCGGGCCGTAGCCCAGGACGACGCGCCCGTCGGCGACCAGCGTGGCCGAGAAGGTCAGGCGGTCCGTCACCGGTGCGCGCCTGCGCACGTCGCGCCACTCGAGCACGAACGCGTCGAGGCCGTCCACGGTGGTGGCGCCCGTGTACACGCCGGACTCCTCGTCCACCTGCAGGTCGTCCCAGAACGCGTACACGCCGGCGTTCGGCGTCGCCGCGGCGGGGATGGCGACGTTGCTGTAGGCCGTCGAGGTCGCGAGGAAGTTCAGGAACCCGTTGGTCGACACGAACGCGGAGTCGTACTCCTCGCCGTAGAACGGGAACGCGAACGGCAGCTCGACCTCGGTCGCGGCGTCGTCCCCCGTGAGGTCGAGCAGCGTGTCGCCGGTCGCGGCCCCGTCCGACCCGGTGGCGCAGTAGTAGCCGTTGTCGTCGACCAGGCGGCTCAGGGTGGCGTCGACCGACTCGTCGCCGTCCACCACGACCTCCGTGCTGAACGGCGTGGCGCACGTGCCGGCCGAGACGCTCAGCGTGTACGTGCCTTCGGGCACGTCGGCGAAGGCGAAGGTGCCGTCGGCCCCGGTCGTGACCGGGTCCAGCGGGCCGGAGAGCTCGACGAGCGCGCCCTCGGTGGGCGCCCCGTCCCGTTCGCTGACCGTGCCGGTGACGGCGTGGGCCGGCGCGCGCTCCAGCGTGATCGGCACGGTGACCGTCTCGTCGACGGTGACCGTGACGTCGGCCGGTGCCGAGGCGAGGAACCCGAAGGCCGTCGCGCTCACCGCGTAGTCGCCGACGGCGAGCTGCGCCGCGAAGGCGCCCTCGGCGTCGGTCGTGACGGTGCGGTCGGACGCGCCGTCGAAGGTGACCTCGGCGCCCGCAACCGCGGCGCCGTCGCCGTCCGTGACGGAGCCGGCCACCTCGCCGGTGTCGCCGATCGGCGCCGCGTCGAGCAGGGCCATGACGTCGAGCTTGCCCTCGCCCCACACGTTGTTGTCGGCGGCGGTGCCGCCGCAGGTGGTGTCGTCCACGTCCACCGCGGCGCCGTCGAGCAGCGCCTCGGTCTCCTCGATCTGACCGACGAGGCTCGGGGCCGCGCTCCACAGCAGCGCGACCGCCCCCGCGAGGTGCGGGGCCGCCATCGACGTGCCCGAGTACGAGCCGTAGCCGTCACCCGGCAGCGAGGAGCGCACGTTGACGCCGGGCGCCGAGAGGTTCGGCTTCACGCCGTCGTTCTCGCCCGTGCCCCGCGACGAGAACGAGGCGATGGCCCCGCTCGAGTCGAAGGCGCCGGCGGCGTATGTCGCCTCGTTGGCGCCCGGGGACGACGTCGTGTTGCACGCGGGTCCCTCGTTGCCCGCCGACCAGGAGCCGAAGATGCCGGCGGCCTCCCAGGCGGCGATCTCGTCGGTCATGAAGTCGTCGATCGCGCCGGCGGCGCTCATACCCCAGGAGTTGTTGACGACCTGCGGCCGCTGGGCCGGGTCCGGGTCGCTCCCGTCGGTCCTGGTCGGCGCGAGGATCCACTGCCCCGACTCGATCAGGTCGGCGTCGGAGCAGGTGGCGCAGCCGTTGGCCGCGATCCAGTCGGCACCCGGGGCGACACCGATCTGGTTGCCCGCCCCGTCGTCACCGACCATGGTGCCCATGGTGTGGCTGCCGTGCCCGTCGTTGTCGCAGGGGGTGTCACCAGTGCAGGCGTTCGAGGAGTCGAACCAGTTGTAGTCGTCGACGACGGTGCCGTCGTCCTGGAGGCCGCGGTACTGCGCCGCGAGGGCGGGGTGGTCGGCCTGCGCGCCCGTGTCGATGTTCGATACCGTGATGCCCTGGCCCGTGTAGCCCAGGGCCCAGGCGTCGTCGGCGTTGATCGCCTGCACGCCCCACTCGACGGCCTGCGTGCCCTTGTCGGCCGCCTTCTTGCGCTCGACCGGTTCCACCAGCTCCAGCACCTTCGTCGGGCTGATGCGGGCCACCTCGGACGAGGTGGCGAGGTCGTTCGCGAGGGCGAGGGTGCCGTCGGTGACGAGCACCCGGTTGGAGATCCAGAACGTCTCGTACTCGGCGTCGGTCGCGTCGAGCTGCTTGACCAGGCCGGACTGCGACTGCTGAGCGACCTTGGTCAGCGTGTCGTAGACGTACTGGCCGCGGTCGTCCCAGTCGGCGATGCCCTTCGCGGCGCCGAGGTCGGCGGTGTCCGCCATCTCGACCCAGAAGTCGGCGGGGCCCTTCTCCAGCGCGGACTGGGTCTTGGCGGTGATCTTGTCCTCGGGGTCAGGGACGGCGCCCGACGGCGCGAGCGGCGGATCGGCGGTGGCGGCGAACGCCGGCGCCACCCCGGCCGCGGACGTGGCTAGGAGCGCGAGGGCCGCGCTCGTCGCGACCCACCCCCTCCTCCTACTGATCGGAGAGTGCACGGTACCTCCAGGTGAGGGTGTCCCCGGATCGCGGGGACGTCGTGACGGGCGCCCGATCGGGACCCACCTTGCAGCCCATCCGATGTGACCTGCGACAACAAGGACGGGCGAGGGCCAGTTCGCGGTCAGTCCGGGGGCAGGTCCGGGTCGGCGGGGCCGCCCGTCGGCGCGCAGCATCGTCGAGACTCTGATAGGCACCTGGGTAAACGATGTCCGCGTCCCCCTCGGCGCGTGTGTCGGACGGAGGAAAGCGATGCCCCACGAACACCCCGCCGAGCTGGTCGGCGGCTACGTCCTGTGCATCGGCCTCCCGCTGAAGCGGGTGGGCGAGGTGGCCAGGCTGCTGCGCGGCCGTGCCGCGGTGATCGCGACCGCGGACACCGATGGCGCGCGCACCCTGCTCGGGCCCTTGCTCGAGCCCCAGGACGACGCGGACCCACCGGTCCACGCGCTGTCCGTCAAGGTGCACACCGCCGTGCCGCCGGCCGAGGACCGGACGGGGCCCAGGGTCTCCGTCGTCGCACACGCCCCGGACACCGGGCCCACCACCGCCGACCGCCACGACGGCGACGTCGGCGATCCGCCGGTCGCCGGCCGGATCGTGCTGGGCGCGCTCGAGGTCGACCTGGCGGCGCGGGAGGTCACGGCGGCCGGCATCCCGGTGCACCTTTCGCTGCGTGAGTTCGACCTGCTGGTGGCGCTCGCGTCCGCGCCGGACCGGGTGTGGTCGTTCGCAGAGCTCACCCGCACCGTGTGGCGCACCGGCTACCTCGGCGACCCCGACGCGGTGGTCTCCGCGGTGAAGCGCCTGCGCAAGCGCCTGCACGTGCTCCCCGAGCTGCGCGTGTCGTCCGTGCGCGGCATCGGGTACCGGTTGCGCGTGCCGGTCTGACAGCGCTGCCGGTCGAGCCGCCGGCTGTACTTCCCGCGGGGCTGCGTCACACGCCGTTCACCTGGCGGCCCGAGGGCGTCACGCGCCCGTGACCATCCACCGGTCGTTGCGGGCGCGCAGGCCCGTGGTGAGCGCGCGCGCCAGCATGAACACGCCGGCGAATGCCGCCCACAGCCAGGCGAGCCCGACGGCGCCGTCCGGCGCCCAGGCGCGGACGGCGAGGGCGAACGGCACGTAGGCCACCAGCGTGAGCATGCCCGCCCAGGCGAGGAAGCGGCCGTCGCCGGCGCCGATGAGGACGCCGTCGAGCACGAACACCCACCCCGCCATCGGCATGAGCACGCCCGTGACCACCAGCCCGGCCGTGATCGCGACGCGCACGTCCGGGTCGGAGGTGAACAGCGGGGCGATCCACCACCCGGACGCGGCGAACACGACGCCGATCACCACGCCCGCACTCACCCCCCACTGCAGGGAGCGGCGCAGCACCGCGCGTACCCGGCCGACGTCTCCCGAGCCCAGCGCATGGCCCACCAGCGCCTGCCCGGCGATGGCGAGCGCGTCCAGCGCGAACGCCGCCAGGCCCCACAGGCTGTTGACCACCTGGTAGCCCGCGAGGGCCGTGGCGCCGAGGCCCGTGGCCACGGCCACCGTCAGCAGGATCGCCAGGCGCAGCGACGCCGTGCGGACGAACAGCGGCGCGCCCGCGCGGGCGTTCGCCCAGATCCCCGCGTGGTGGGGCCGCAGCGACGCGTGGTGGCGCCGGGCGCCGCGCACCACGACGACGGTCAGCACGGCCGCCATCGCGAGCTGCGTGGCCGCCGTGCCGATCGCCGAGCCGGCGATGCCCAGGCCGGCGCCGTAGACGAGCGTCACCGAGAGGATCGCGTTGACGACGGCGCCCGACGACGCGACCCACAGCGGCGTGCGGGTGTCCTGCAGGCCGCGCAGCACGCCCGTCGACGCGAGCACCACGAGCATCCCCGGCAGCCCGACGACGGACCAGCGCAGGTAGGTCGTGGCGTACCCCGCGATGTCGTCGCCCGCGCCCATCGCCCCCACGGCCCACGGGGCGCTCGCGGCCAGCACGGCGGCGAGCACGGCGCCGAGCCCGAGGGCGAGCCACATGCCGTCGATGCCGGACTGGAGGGCGTCGCGGGTGCGGCCGGCGCCCACGAGGCGCGCGACGGCGGCGGTGGTCGCGTACGCGAGGAACACGCACAGGCCGACCATCGTCACCAGCAGGGTGGAGGCGACGGACAGGCCGGCGAGCTGCGCGGTGCCGAGGTGGCCGACGACGGCGCTGTCGACCAGGATGAACAACGGCTCGGCGACGAGCGCGCCCAGCGCCGGGAGGGCGAGGGCGAGGATGTCGCGGTCGATGCGGCGCCGGGCGCCCCTGTGGACAACCGGCTCGGTGTCGGGTGAAGGTGCGTGACCGTCCGGCGGCGCCGGTGAAGAAGGCCTGTCGCCGGGGTGTCCGCCGTCTGGATCCGAGGTGCGGTGCAACTCACCCAACTTCTTTCTCCTCCACAGCCTGAGGGTAATGTCGGCGCAGGTCAGCGCGCCGCCAGAAGTTGTACACAGCCGATATCCCCAGTTGTGCACATGCCTGTCCACCGACCGTGCACAGGGTGAGCCACCCTATCCACAGGCTCGTCCACAACTGCGTCCACAGCGCCCGTTGCTTTGCGTCGCGGGCGCGCCTAGCGTCGTCCGCGGTGTCAGTGGCCCACGGTAGAACGTGGACCTGACAGCGAGGAGTCGGTGTCCGGTGACGGACCGGACGTCGGTGACGGCGGGGGAGCGAGGTGGGCATGTCGATCGAGGAGCTCGAGGCGGGATTCGGGGGGGCGCCGCGCGCCACTTTCGACCGCACTCCTCCTCAGGATCTTGCCGCCGAGATGAGCGTGCTCGGCGGCATGCTGCTCTCCAAGGACGCCATCGCCGACGTCGTCGAGCAGATCCGCGGCAACGACTTCTACCGCCCCGCGCACGAGGCCGTCTACGACGCCATCATCGACCTCTACGGCCGTGGTGAGCCCGCCGACGCCATCACCGTGGTCGCCGAGCTCACCAAGCGCGGCGAGCTCACCCGCGTCGGCGGCGCGCCGTACATCCACGACCTCATGGCCGGCGTCCCCACCGCCGCGAACGCCGGGTACTACGCGCGCATCGTGCAGGAGCGCGCCGTGCTGCGCCGCCTCGTCGAGGCCGGCACCAAGATCGTGCAGCTCGGGTACGCCACCGACGGCGGCGACGTCGAGGGCATCGTCAACACCGCGCAGGCCGAGATCTACGCCGTCACCGAGCGGAAGACCTCCGAGGACTACCTGCCGCTCGCCGAGATCATCGGCGGCACCATGGACGAGATCGAGGCCGCCGGGAACCGCGGCGAGGGCATGGTCGGCGTGCCCACCGGGTTCGCCGACCTTGACCGCCTCACCAACGGTCTGCACCCCGGGCAGATGATCGTCATCGCCGCCCGACCGGCCATGGGCAAGGCGCTGGCGCTCGACACGCCCCTGCCCACGCCGACCGGCTGGACCACCATGGGCGACGTCGCCGTGGGCGACGAGCTGATCGCCGCGGACGGCACGCCTACCCGCGTCGTGCGCGCCACCGACGTGATGACCGGTCGCCCCTGCTACGAGGTCGTCTTCGACGACGGGACGACGATCGTCGCGGACGCCTGGCACGAGTGGTCGTCGAGCACTTCGGGCGACCCGGCGGACGCCGTGATCCGCACGACCGAGGACATCGTCCGCTCGATGCGCGACGGCGCCGCGCACACCCTCGCTCGACCGGGCGTGGCGTGGAAGATCGTCGACGTGGTCGCGGTCGAGTCCGTCCCGGTGCGTTGTGTCGAGATCGAGCATCCGTCGCACCTGTACCTGGCGAGCCGCGCCATGATCCCGACGCACAACTCCACGCTGGCCATCGACATCGCCCGCTCGGCGTCGGTCAAGAACGGGCAGACGTCCGTCGTCTTCTCGCTGGAGATGAGCCGCAACGAGATCACGATGCGTCTGCTCTCCGCCGAGGCGCGTGTGCACCTGCAGAAGCTGCGCAACGGCTCCATGGGCGAGGACGACTGGCAGAAGCTCGCCAAGGTGATGGGCAAGATCTCCGAGGCGCCGCTGTTCATCGACGACTCGCCGAACATGTCGCTCACCGAGATCCGCGCCAAGTGCCGGCGGCTCAAGCAGAAGCACGACCTGAAGCTCGTCGTCATCGACTACCTGCAGCTCATGAGCTCCGGCAAGAAGGTCGAATCGCGCCAGCAGGAGGTCTCCGAGTTCTCCCGCGCCCTCAAGCTCCTGGCCAAGGAGATCGGCGTCCCCGTCATCGCGCTGTCGCAGCTGAACCGTGGACCAGAGCAGCGGCAGGACAAGAAGCCTGCTATGTCGGACTTGCGTGAGTCCGGCTGCCTGACGGAGGACACGCGCATCCTGCGCGCGGACACCGGTGCCGAGACGACGATGGGTGAGTTGTTCGCGCTCAACGCCAAGGACGTACCGGTATGGGCGCTGAACGACCGGCTCCAATACGTCCGACGCCACCTGACGCACGTGTTCCCCACCGGCACCAAGCCCGTGTACCGGCTGCGGTTGTCATCGGGCAAAGAAATTGAGGCGACGGCGAACCACCCGTTCCTCACTTACGAGGGCTGGACGCCGCTTGGGGAGCTCGAGGTCGGGTCGCGCGTCGGTGTGTCGCGACACGTTCCCGGGCCCGAGCTGAACGCGGAGTGGGACGACCGGAAGATCGTCATGCTGGCGCACCTCCTCGGTGACGGATCCTTCGTGAAGCGGCAGCCGATCCGGTACGCCTCGATCGACGAGCAGAACCTGACGGCGGTTTCGGAGGCGGCGGGTGCGTTCGGCATCACGCCCATCCTCGACGAGTACGCCGCCGCCCGAGTCACCACGCTGCGCCTCCCGGCGCCGTACCGTCTGGCGCGCGGCAAGCGCAACCCGATTGCGGAGTGGCTGGACCACATGGGCCTTTTCGGTGCGCGAAGCCACGAGAAGTTCGTCCCGACGGGCGTCTTCCACCTGCCCAAGCATCAGATCGCGCTCTTCATCAAGCACATCTGGGCGACCGACGGCTCGGTCACGGTCAACAAGAACGGCCGCAGTGGCCGCATCTACTACGCGTCGACGTCTCGACCGCTCGTCGAGGGGCTGTCCCGTCTTCTGTTGCGGTTCGGCATCTCGACCCGGGTACGACGCGCCACGCTCAAGGGGGCCTACCGGCAGGGCTACACCCTCGACATCTCGGGAGTGGACGACCAGCGCCGCTTCCTCCAGGAGATCGGGGTTCACGGCGACCGGAGCGAGAACGCCGCCCGGTTGTTGCAGATCATTCGCGACACTCAGGCGAACACCAACGTCGACACCGTGCCGCGTCAGGTGTGGGACGACGTGCGCGAGCTGCTCGTGGAGCGGGGGATGACTCATCGCCAGTTCGCGGAGGCCATCGGCACGCAGTTCTGCGGCAGCACCATGTGGAAGCACAGCCCGTCGCGTCAGCGGCTCGGCAAGATCGCGCAGGTCCTGGAGAGCGAGGAGCTCGAGATCATGGCGGTCAACGATCTGCTCTGGGACGAGGTGGTTGCGATCGAGCCGGCGGGGGAGAAGCAGGTCTTCGACGCCACCGTGCTCGACACGCACAACTTCATCGCGAACGGCATCGCCGTCCATAACAGCATCGAGCAGGATGCTGACATGGTGATCCTTCTGCATCGCGAAGACGCCTACGAAAAGGAATCGCCGCGTGCCGGCGAGGCTGACCTGATCGTCGCCAAGCACCGTAACGGCCCTACCGACACCATCACCGTCGCGTTCCAGGGCCACTACTCACGGTTCGTCGACATGCAGTCCTGACAACCGCCGTCTCGACGTGCGGCCGCGTCGTCGCCGGCCGCGCGTCGACGCATGCAAGCAAACCGGCGTCGAGACACGGCTCCGGAGATGGCGCTCCGGAGAGCTGCGTATGCACTCGGGCTCCGCTACCGCTTGGACGCTCGACCCGTTCGCGACCTGAACTGGAGGGCCGACATGGTCTTCCAGGGCGCGAGGGTCGCGGTGTTCGTCGACGGCTGTTTCTGGCACGGATGCCCGAAGCACGGGACCAACGCAAGCAGAACGCTGCCTTCTGGAGCGCGAAGATCGCCCAGAACCGCAGCCGTGATGCTGACACGAACGCGAGAATCTCGAATGCGGGCTGGGCTGTCGTTCGTGTTTGGGAGCACGAAGACCCGAACGAAGCCGCAGTCCGGCTCGCCAACATGGTCTCGCGGCGGAGGCGCCACCGTCCGCCTGAGAGCTCGTCCCCGAAACTCTGAGCTGGGTTCGATCAAACGCGCGCGCGAGAAGGGTGAGTCGCCGTAGCTGGGTGCGGCGTGCCGAACGAGCGACGGATTGAGATTCTGGCCTGGATTGGCGATGAGGCCTGGGCGCGGGACAAATCGTTCCAGCAGTGCCTTAAGGCACCACACGTCAGGTGTCACCCCATTCGTGCGGCAGTCTCTTACACCGAAATCTGGACAGACCCGGGTGTCGGAGTTGCGTCGCGGGATTCACGCGGCGTGACGCCTGGAAGACGTCCCGCGCCCTCAGGTGTCACGTCGTGTCCGCGATCCCCACCGCAAGGGTGCCCGCACGGGAATGCGGGGTTGGCCGAACTCGAGGATGTCTCAGGGGCGCGGGTGACGTTGAAGGACGATCACGGGCTGGCGATCTGTGGCGACGCATACGCCGTCCTTGATGATGTAGACCTCGACGTAGTGGCTGCCGGCGTAGCTGGTGTGCTCGTGACGGCCGGCGTCTCCGTGTTCGATCGCTCCCCGTAGCTGGCGGGCGTCGTGCGCTTCGGTGCCGGTGTTCTTGACCTTCCACATGACGGTGTAGGGCTTGGGTGCGGTGCAGTGTTCGAGGCGGAAGTCGATGTCGCGGTTCTTTGCTACGCGATCTCCGCGGGTGGGCAGGTCGTAGGGCCGCATGATGCCGGCCTTGCGAACACGGCCGATCAGCTTGACGGTCTGGGTCAACCGGATCGGGACCTGGCGGTCGGTGTCGAGGAACTCTTCGCCGGGGTCGCTGGCTGCAGAGGCGTGCAGGGCGGCCGCGCTCTCTTGGACCGGGGGTGCGGTGAACGCCGGGCCGAAGATCTCCTGCCACGTCGCGAGGCTGGTGACCTTGTTCGGGTCGTCGTATGCGGCGCGGGCCTTGATGGCGTAGTCGTGGATCTTGGTTCGGAACGTCGCGTAGCCGTCGGGGGTCCAGCGTTCCTTGAAGTTCTGCCCGGTGCCGGCGGGGTCCCAGATGTCGGGCAGGGTGGGGTTGGCCTGCAGGTAGGTGTCCAGGTCTTCCAGGACGTGCACGAACACGGTGGGCAGGTCGGCGTAGTACTTCGTGTCGATGGTGGTGCGCCAGGAGTCGACCTGGTCTGCGGCAAGGATGGTCAGCAGTACGGACTTGATGGAGAACGTCGTCTTGGTGTCGCGCAGGTACTTCAGCAGTCGCAGCGCTGCTTCGAGGCGCCCTGCGCCCACGACCCGGCTCTTGGCCTCGAACCATGCGGTGAACGCTTCCGGGTCGGTGTGCACCCAGGCGTCGTCCTTGTTGTGGGTGATGCCCTTGCGGGACTCGACGTAGGGGACGACGTCGATGTAGAAGTCGTCGGCGTAGTCGATGTAGACGCAGCGAGTGCGTTTGTGCGCCTTGCCCTGGTAGGTGGTGCTGTGCTCGAACGCCTTCTTCAGCTCCGCCGTGTAATGGGCAGGGGTCCAGTCGGGGTGCTCGGTGAGGGCCAGGAGCACATCGGCGTCGAACTCGCGGCCACCTACGGGCTTGATGATCGTGCGTTGGGCGTAGGACCCCTGGGGTATGACGTCCAGGAAGTACTCCTCGAAGACCGGGTGGGACTTCAGGAACGAGGTGATCGAGTCCACCCGGGCGTTCAGGCGCGCGATCCGGTTGTCGTTGAGGTTGACGCACGAGGTGAGGAAGTGCGCGAAGTATGCGGTGAGCTTCACCGACCGACCTCGAGCGCGAACTGGTAAGTACCGCTGGTGGTGTCTCGGTCGAACACGCGCAAGCGCGGGTGGATGGCGCGCATCGGGACACGCCCGATCGCGACCGCAGCGGTCAGGGGCACCGCGGCGAACACGTCGATGCTCTCGAGCCCGGGGTGGGTGTGCTCGAGCTCGGCCAGCAGGGTCCGCCAGGCGCTGGCGAACGCGTCCAGTGATCCGCGTGAGGCGATCAGCTCCGGCCCGGGTGCCGCGGACACTGGGCGGATCTCATACCGCGTCGCGGGCGCTGGCGCGGTGGGCAGCCGTGCCGGGTCGACGGTGCCGGACACGCAGAACAGCACCTGCACGTTGGTGGCGCCGGTTGGGGCGTCCACGGCCCGGTGGGTGAAGTCGATCGTGGGTGCGCCGTTCGTCCACCCCCATCGTTCATCCCGTCCGCGGCGCTTGGGGTAGATCTCGGTGGGGACGGTGTCGTCGAGCATTGTGCCGAGGGCCACGAGGAGCGGCACGCGGGCCAGGGGGAAGAGCGAGACGTGGTGAATCTTCTCCCTGGCGACGTGCGCGGTCAGCCGGTGCACGCTGTCGCGCAGGTGCGCAGTCGCGGAGGTCCAGTAGCCCTGCCCCGGGATGTCTTCTCCCGGGATCCTCCGCAGGTCGACCTCGAACTCGTCGATCCCAGCCAGGGCGTAGTCGGGGAAGCGGCCGTCGGCCAGCAAGGTCCTGGCTACGGCGGAGGTGCTGAGCGCTGATGCGGCGCCGTGCACCTGGGCGACGACGCGTAGGACGGTGCTGCGGTCTTCCTCGGTCAGTCCGGTGAGCTGCTTGATGCGTCGTTCGTGGGCGTGTTTGAACGTCCGCAGCGTCTGGGTGTCGTAGGTGTCCCACAGGGATCGGTTGTCGATCACGCGGTGCTGGTCGTGGCACATGAGGATGAGGTTGTCCTCGAGGTTGCGGTCATCGAGGGGGAGAGGGTCGCTGCCGCGCGGGGACCCGTCCTTGGTAGTCCAGCCCACGATGTGTGCCAGCTGTCCCACTGCGACCGGTTGTCCCGTGTGCTCCTCGCTCAGCAGGTAGCGGTTGCAGAAGGTGCACCGCCCGCCGGCCACGACCCAGACCCAGCGGGCCACCCGCTCGGGGATGGTGCGCGTCGCGCCGTCGGGGTCGACCGCGACGTTGGGTCCTGCCTTCGGGCTCGATGTCATAGGTGCCTCCGTTGACCTGGCAGGAGCCAACCATGACCCGCCGACAATCGAAGCCGGCCGGCCCTACGACGCGCGGGTGAAAGCCGAGCCCGGCGCCGGTCAGAGAGCCGATGGTGAACTAGCGCGCCCTACCCGTGTTGCTCCGGGGTCGATCGAATCGTGCGCCCCAGCACCTCGCTCATCGTCCGAGGGGGTGGGCTCGCTACCTACTTTGCACGCCATCGGTGACACGCCGACGATCGTGCAAGGTATGGCGGCGTGTCCGCGCAATCTGAGCTGCACGTCGACAGTTGTCGAGATGCAACCTCGATTTCACGAGCTCGCGTCCACGCAACACGACGCGCTCTTGGCCTCAACGCGGTGGGATGGGTAGATGTTCGTCCGATTTCAGTCGCCAGTCCCCGGCAAGCGTGGTGTGCACACCGGCATCTTCGGGCTCACGAACGGTCTAGGACGTTCGGGGCAGCTGAACCCCGACGAACACGCTGCGTGGCGCGCGGGGAACGACTGGTACACCGCGGCCTACCCGGATCCGACGGACACCGACCCCACCGTCTACGACGAGACCGTGCATCCGCTCGCCACGGCGTGGTTCAAGGAGACCGCGACCCACCTCATCGAGCGCATTCCGCCGTACCTCGAGACTCTGCGGGCGCACGGCGTGCGGTGCGTGCGGGTCGAGAGTCAGGACCCGGGGCGCGTGATCTATGAGGACGACGTCCAGATCGTCGTCGTGCCTCACGACCCGACCGCGCCGACGTCGTTTCATCCCGCGACGCGGTGAACGACATGTCACCGCGAGACGCGGGCGTTGACGCCGGTATGCGACCCCGGGTGGTGTGCCTGTGCGGCTCGCTGCGCTTCCGGACCCTCTTCGAAGCGGAGCGGCGACGGCTGACCGCCCGAGGCGTGATCGTGCTCGGTCCCGAGGCGATCAGCGAGGAGCTGACGCCGCCCAGGCGCGCGGCTCTGCGCGAGCTGCACCTCCGGCGGATCGACCTGGCGGACGAGGTCCGTGTGGTGAGCGAAGGCGGCTACGTGGGGGCGGCGACGCGCCGCGAGATCGCGTACGCCCGGGAGAAGGGCAAGGTCATCAGCTGCCTGGAGCCGGCTCTCGCCCTGTGATCCTGCGGGATGCACAGCCTCAGCGCCCGGCCCGGCCGTAAGGTGCCGTGCATGTTCACTCCCGCCGCCGAGGTCCTGGACGACGTGGCCCGCGCGGTCGGAGCAGAGGTCACTCTTCTCGATCGCCTCCCCGGGGGCGTCAACGGGGGCGCCGTGCGCGTCCAGCTGGGCGGCGGGGCAGACGCAGTGCTCAAAGCAGTGCCCCGGGCGCACCCCCACCACCTGGACGAGACGTTGCGGGCCCAGGGAGTGGTCGAGCACATGCGGGGGAGCGGCTATCCCACCCCGGCCTGGCTCGGGGTGGGGGCCACGGCCGCTCACGTGTGGCATCTGATGGACTTCGTCGACGCGGCTCCCGCGCCCGAGCTGACCTCGTCCCTCGTGGAGCAGCTGATGGAGATCATCGAGCTCCAGGCAGGCCAGGCCTCGGAGCCCTACGACCACTGGTCGTACGCCTGGCGGGTCGCCACCGGTCAGGAACCGGGAGCCGCCGGGCCGGATCTCGACGAGACACCGGAGCAGTCGGGTCTTCGCCAGTCCCTGGCCAGGCTCCCGGAGTACTCCTCCGCGGTATCGGCCTTGGTCGAGCGCGGGCGGCTCGTGTGCGCCGGCGCCCCACCGCCGCCAGGGGCACCCGACATGGTCCACGCCGATCTCGCTACCCCCAGCAACGTCCTGGTCCGTGACGGAGGGGTGGTGGCGGTGGTGGACATCGGGAACGCCGGTAGCGGCACGCGGGCGACCGATCTCACCGCACTCGTCTGGTACACCTTCGGAGATCCGCTGCTGGACGGTGTCCGAGGGCGGCTGTGGGCGAGAATCCTCGACCTGGTCGGCGGGGAAGGGGCGGCGGTGCTCGCAGCGGCGCACCTCCTCCACATGCTCGAGATCCCCATCCGCCAGGGGCACCACGACGCCGTCCCCGGGGTGGTCGAGCGCGGCCATCGCGCCCTCGACGAGCTGGACGCGCTGCGCTGACTGCCGCTGCTGCTGCACGACAGGGGCCGGTGAGCGAAGCGCTCACCGGCCCCGGTACGCGTGTCCCGACGGGCCCTGTTGGTCAGACCGGGTGTCAGACCGGCTGGGCCAGCCAGTCGTGGCGCGCGGGGTTGGTCACCTCGGGAACGAGGCGCTCCCCGTCGGTCGGGGCCGCCCAACGCACGGCGTTCGCGAGCACCCTGCGGATCTGCGGGTGGAAGTAGACCGGGTACTCCTGGTCGCCGGGGCTGAAGTAGAAGACCCGGCCGCGGCCGCGCGTGAACGTCACGCCGGACCGGAACACCTCGCCGCCCTCGAACGAGCTGATGAACACCACCTCGTCAGGGGTGGGGATGTCGAAGTGCTCTCCGTACATCTCCTGGTGCTCGACGACGACCGGCTGTTCGATGCCGGCGGCGATCGGGTGGCCGGGGGCCGTGGTCCACACCAGCTCGCGCTCGGCGTCGTTGCGCCAGGCCAGCGAGCACGTGGTCCCCATGAGGCGGATGAAGATCTTCGAGAAGTGACCCGAGTGCAGCACCAGCAGGCCCATCCCGCCGAGCACGTGGCGCTGCACCCGGGCGACGACCTCGTCGTCCACCTGGTCGTGCGCCATGTGCCCCCACCACAGCAGCACGTCGGTGCCGGCGAGCGCCTCCTCGGTGAGGCCGTGCTCGGGGTCGGCGAGCGTCGCGGTGCGCACCTCGACGTCGTCCCCCAGCAGGTCGGTCAGTCCCGCGGCGATCGCGCCGTGAATGCCGTCGGGGTAGATCGCCCGGATCTCCGGCTGGGTCGTCTCGTGGACGTTCTCGTTCCACACGAGCACACGAATGGTCACGCGGCACCTCCGATGATGTTCAGGTTCTCGTCCAGGGCGACCTCGCGGCCCGCGGCCGCGGAGGTGTAGGCGGCGTCCACGATCTTCGCGCGGCTCAGCCCGACGGTGCCGTCGTGCTCGGCCCAGGTGCGGGGATCGCGCACGTGCTCGAGGAAGGTGTCGACGACCGCGACGTGCCCACGCCCCGCCTCGGCGGTGACCGGGGTGTCGAGCTGGTCCGCGCCGTGACCGGAGAAGATGGTCAGGCGCCCCGCCGGCGCGTAGTCGACGACGGACAGGTCGGCGCCGCCCTCGGTGCCGTACAGGGTGATGCCGAACTCGTCGGGGGTGGCCCGGTGCGTGGCCCAGCTCGTCTCGAGCACCACGGAACCGCCCCCCTCGAGGCGCAGCAGCGCGGTGGCCAGGTCCTCCACCTCGTAGGCCGACCCGGTGCCGTGCTTGACGTCGCCCGACCCGCCCAGGCCGCGGGGGCCGAGCTCGGCGTGGGTGACGGCGGACACCGCGGTCACGCGGGGCTCGCCCATCAGGTGCAGCGTCCAGTCGAGGACGTGGACGCCGAGGTCCACGAGCGGGCCGCCGCCAGCCATCTCGGCGTTGGTGAACCAGCTGCCCAGCGCGGGGATGCCGGACCGGCGCAGCCACATCGCCCTGGCGTGGTACGGGCGGCCGATGGTGCCCTCGTCGACGGAGGCACGGATGGCCTCGACGTCGCCGCGGCGCCGGTGGTTGAAGGTGATCTCCAGGACGCGGCCCGCCTCGCGCGCGGCATCGACCATGGCCTGCCCCTCCGCCGCGGTCCGCGCGATGGGCTTCTCGCACAGCACGTGGGCTCCTGCGCGGAGCGCGCCGATGCTGATCGGCGCGTGCAGGAACGTCGGCACCGCGACGCTCACGATGTCGAGGTCGCCTCTTGCGACGAGCTCCTCCCAGTTCTCATAGGTGGCGACGCCGTACTGCTCTGCGAGGGCGGTGCGAGCATCGGCCTCCTTGCCCGCGACGGCCACGAGCTCGACACCCGCTGCCTCGTGATAGGCGGCCATGTGCTGTTGGCCCGCCCAGCCGAGGCCGACGACTCCCGCGCGGATGACACCGTTGTCTGACATGGGGCTTGGACTCCTCTGTCTGATGATGCGTGATGATTCGAGATCAGAATTTAATCAGGTTGTGAGGCTAGTGAAGGACGGGCGACGGGTCAACGCCGTCACGGCCAGATCGAGGCCATCGGCCACACCGTGACCGAGCGGACGGTCGCGGTGCCGCCGTCGGCGTAGACGGACAGCCCGTCGGTGTCGTCGCCGGGGTACACGACCATCGTCCCGGCGGGGGCGCCGTCGTCGACGAACACCTCGACGGAGGCCTCGTCCACCAGCACGCGCAGGCGCACCACCCCGTCGGGCGGGGCGTAGGAGGTGGTGCGCCGCACGCCGAAGGTGGCCGGGTCGCCCTGTGCGTCGGGCAGCTCGGCGACCCCGCTCTCGGTCCGGTCGAGGAACAGCTCGGCCCGGGTCGCCCCCACCACCGTGGCCTCGGCGACCTGCCCGTCCGCGTCGCGCCGCTCGCGCAGGCGCAGCCCGACCTCGTCCGCGTCGCCCATGTCGATCTCGGCGACGACCTCGTAGGCGCTGCCGGTGTCGGGCAGCTGAAGATCCCCGTCCACGACGACGTCACGCCGGTCGATGATCGCGTCGCCGCGCAACGAGGCGAGCTCCGCGACGGGCGCCTGCGCGAGCGCGTACCCGTCGCCCGCGCGGTGCAGGGACAGCTCGCGCGGCACGCTCATGGCGTTCTGCCAGGGGGAGGTGGGGGCGGAGTAGGGGAAGCGCCAGCTGCCCATCCAGCCCATCCAGATCCTGCGCCCGTCGGCGTTCTCGAACGTCTGCGCGGCGTAGAAGTCCTGGCCCACGTCGGTGACCTGCACGGTCTCGGCCGGGGTCGCGGGGTCGCGGGTGAAGGTGGTCCCGTCGAAGTCGCCCACGAAGTACTGCGCGGTCGACCCGTCGCTGGCTTCCGAGTCGCCCACGTTCACGGTCAGCACCCAGCGGACCTCGTCGTCGTCGCCGCCCTCGACGGGGAGCGGGAAGAGGTCCGGGCACTCCCACACCGCGGTGTGCAGCCCCTGGTCCGCGCCGAAGTCGCTGAGGTGCTCCCAGTCGCGCAGGTCGGGGGACGACCACAGCTCGACGTGGTCGCCGGCCGACACGACCATCACCCATCGCGACGTGTCGTCGTGCCAGAAGACCTTGGGGTCGCGGAAGTCGGTGCGCCCGTCGTTCGGGATCACCGGGTTGCCGTCGTAGCGGGCGAAGGTGCGCCCGCGGTCGGCGGAGGTGGCGATCGACTGGGCCTCGCCGCCCTCGGTGGAGGTGTAGACGGCGACGAGGCCGCCGCCTTCGTCGTCGAACAGTCCGGAGGTGTTGGCCCCGTCGACGACGGCGCTGCCGGACAGCGCCTGCCCGAGCCGGTCGTGCCCGAGCGCGGTGGGCAGCGGCTCCCAGTGCACGAGGTCGGGGCTGACGGCGTGCGCCCAGGTGCCGTCCTGCTGGTGGAACAGGTGCCACTCGTCGTCGAGCCGGACCAGGCCGTTCGGGTCCGCCATCCGGCCGGTGGCGGGGGAGTAGTGGAACTGCGGGCGCCATCGTTCGTCGTACGCCGTGGTGGCAGACGTCGTGGCCGGTGACGTCGCGGCAGGCGTCGGTGGCGTCGTCGGCCCCGTGCACCCGGCCAGCACGACGGCCACCGCCGCTGTCGCGGCGGCGGCCGTCATGGTGCGGCGCGTGCTGGTCACGCTCCACGGTAGGTCGGTCAGGGCACCGGCCGCGGGTCCGGACGCGGAGAGACGTCCTGCTCCTCGTTGGCCGGGATGTCACCGTAACCGCCGAGCCCGCCGTCCCCGTAGGACCGGTCGACGACGGCACTGGTGCCGGCGATGTCGAGCTTGACGGTCGGGGCGAGCGTGCCGCCGCGGCGCACGTTCGGGTTGCCGATGGCGTCGATGAACGACTCCACGAGGCCCCCCGGCTGGACGTAGTGCGAGTACGACTGGAACGCGTGCGCCGTCTGGTAGGGGTCCGGGCTGGCCGGGGTCCCGACGGCGTGGTTGAGGTTGGTCGGGTTGCCCAGGGCGAGCCCGCTGCCCTCGTTAATCGGCTGGAAGTCCGAGCGGATGCCGTTGCCGACGAACCCGTAGACGCCGTCCGGGCCGTCGAGGTACCAGTACCGCGGGTCCTCGGAGTCGGTGTCCGGGCCACGCGCGAACGTGTGCCGGTGCGAGATCGTGAATAGGTAGTACTTGGATCCCTTCACGTAGATCTGTGGCCGCTCCGTCTGGTCGTTGACGCAGTTGGCCGACAGGATCGGTGGCAGGTACTCCCAGTGGGTCATCGCCTTGTTCTGCGCCTCGGCGAGGCCGACGTTCGCCATCTGGAAGTTGGCCCCGGACTCCGTGACGGTCTCCGGTTCCTCCGCATACGGGTCACCGTCGCGGTAGCCCAGGTCCTCCTCGGTGCACTCGACCGAGCCGCGCTCGCCGGCCGTGTTCCCCTCGAACACCATGTACGTCGGGCTGTCGTCCTCCTTCGGGTCCTCGAAGGTGAACGGGTCACGGAAGTTCACGAACGCGTTCTGCTCCCGTGTCTGGTAGAACTCGCCGTCCGGCACCAGGAGCTGGTGCTGGTCGCGTGCTCCGGTGAGCCACACGCCCTCGTCGTCGGCGAAGAGCCGCAGCTCCGTCTGCACGATGCGTGGGTCGGCCGGCTGGATCTCCTGGTCGTCGTCGTCCCGGTAGAAGGCGACCGCGGTGTAGAACAGCCGCAGCTTGTTGCCCTCCATGATCCGGGTCGAGCCCGACCACTCGGTCACCGTCGAGAACGACTGGTCCTCGAAGATGGCCCCGGCCGCCCCGTCGGGGAAGACGTGACCGCCGTAGATCCACCCCCCGTTCTCGGGCCGCTCGTCGGCCGGCACCCCGGCCTGGCGATAGAAGAAGCCGATGCGGGCGTGCGTGTGCCGGTCGTCGAACGTGTAGCCGGCGTTGGGGTCCGCGACGAGGGAGAAGACGACCTCCCAGCCCTTGAAGCTGACCTGGTTCGAGTGCTCGTCGGTGAGGGTCCAGGTGTCCCAGACCCAGACCTGTTCGCCCCCGGTGTCCACGAGCACCGGGAAGTCCTGGGGGACCTCCGGCATCGTGTACTCCTCGGGCATCGAGTTCTCGCCCGCGGGTGCGCTCGGGTCGGTCATCGCCCGCATCTGGAGCGCGTCGGCGCGCGTCCAGCGGGAGGTGAAGTCCTCCTGCGGGTCGTGGGCCTGCTGGCTGTGCACCGACGGTGCCGGGAACCCGGGATACCGGAACGGGGTGACGACGTCATCCTCCGGATCGATGGCCGCGGAGGCGGGGGCGGCAGCGGCGCCAGCCGTGCCGGCGAGGAGACCGAGGGCGAGCAGCGCGCCCGTCAGCCTCGCGCGTGGTCGTGCGAATGTTGAAGACTTCACGTCCATCCACCTTCTGCTGGAATGCGTGAGCGTCTTCGTCCGAACGATGTTCCCCTCTCGCGACCTAGCGTAAAGTGATGCGGGTCACACCCGCAACGCGGGTGAAGCGCCCCCCAGAGGGCCAGTGACCAGAACCCAGAGAACTGACGAGAGGGTCAGTGGGGGCGGCCCGACGCCCCACGGCCGGCGGGAGACGCCGGTTCCGCACTCTGCGACTTCGGCCGGACGAGCGCGTCTACGGCGCGCGACAACACCTCCCCTCCATCGAGTACGTGCCACGCATGGAGCGATGCGCTCCCCGCGCGGCGGCGCCCCAGGGCGCTATCCGACGAACTCATGGAGCATCGATGAACACCCTCAGAAGAACTCGCCGACCGACCGCATGGCGGTCGCTCGTCGTCGGCGGAACTGCTGCGGCGACCCTTGCCGCAGGTCTCGTCGCGACCGGCCCGGCGACGGCGTCGCCCGGCCAGAACGTGGTCTCGTTGCGCGACCTCGAGGCCGAGGACCTCGCCGCGACCCTCGCCGGGCGTGGCGTCACCGTGCGCAGCGCGACGTTCCGTGGCGACGACGTCCAGGCGGGAAGGTTCTCCGGGCTCGGAGACACCGGCCTCGCCCGCGGCGTCGCCCTCACCACCGGATCGGTGATCGCGGCAGACCCCCAGTCTGACGACGACACCGACTTCACCTCGTCCTCGATCCTGGGGCCGAACCAGAAGCTCACCACCACCGGCGACCTCGGCGGCCGTGGGGTCAGGGCGCTGGACCGGCTCGTCGACGAGACGACGTACGACGCGGCCGTGCTGACCATGAAGGTGGTACCCCGCGGCAACAAGCTGTCGCTCACCTACGTGTTCGGCAGCGAGGAGTACGCCGGCTGGAGCGATCAGGAGTTCGCCGACGCCTTCGCGATCTGGGTGAACGGCAGGCTGTGCTCGACGGTGCCGCGCAGCCGTCAGCCGGTCTCGACGTCCACCGTGAACGCCGACCGCAACTCCCGGTACTACGTGGAGAACTTCGCCCCGAACGACCCGGGGGCCGGGGAGCACGACACCGAGCTCAACGGGTTCACCACGGAACTGAAGTGCACCGCTACGGTGACCCCGCGCCGGGTGGCCACCGTCAAGGTGGCGGTGGCGGACACCCGCGACGGGCAGCTCGACAGCGCCGTGCTGCTCGGTCGCGACAGCCTGACCTCGCCACGACGGGACCACGGCCGCCCCGGCGACGGGCACCACGGGCGCCCGACGCACCACCAGGCGTCGACCGGAGGGGACCGGTACTCGCCGGAGGCGTTGCAGGCGGCCCTGGAGAGGCTCGGCAACTACCTCGCCGGCCTCTGGGGGGTGGTCTGAGCAGGTGACCCCCAGGGCTCGCGCACCTCGCCACGAGGTGCGCGAGCCCTGTCGCGGTGCATCCATCAGACCCGGGGCGGAGCACCCAGTCGCTCGACCACGGCGTCGAGGGTGGGCCAGGGGGGTCCCGCATGCAGCAGACGGAGGAGCTCCTCCCCGAATTGCAGCCCGTTCGGGAACTGGTCCCCCTTCTCCCAACGCCACGCTGCAACCATGGCAAGCACGAGCTGACGGCAGTGGTCGAGGAGCTCGTGGTCGATACCCCGGTAGCGCTCGGAGACCTCTTCGGGGACGTGAGCAAGGTCGAACTCCACGGGTCCGCGGCAGCACGTCTCGAAATCGATGAAGAGCGGACCGTCGCGCGTGCTCAGGATGTTGCCTGGATGGGGCTCACCGTGGAGCAGCTGCTCGCGCCCGTTCTCATCGATCGCCTCGTGCAACCATCGGAGCCTGCTGCCGAGGAACGCACGCTCGACGTCGGGTAGCTCAGGGGAAAGGTCCGGCTCGGCAACTATCCGTTCCGCCTCGGCGATCCGATCGGTGAAGGGTGGGAACGTGCCTTCGACGCCGCGCATCCCGGCGTGCAGGCGTTCCAACGCCTGGGCGTATTCGCCCGGGGCGACCGTAGGCGTCACCGGCTCGTAGTACACCCAGAGTGTCACCGCGAAGCCGTCGCGGGTGTAGACCAGCGGGTCCACCCGAGGCTCCAGGGCGCCGACGGGAGCCCCGAGGTCGGCGAGCTGTCGAGCAAGCGCGACCTCCAGCTGCGCGACCTCCTGTCCGACACGAGCGACCCGAGCCATCACCCCACACGGCTTCAGGTGCAGTGCGAGCTTGTTGGAGTTGTGGAGAACGGTCACGTCGTCAGCCGGTAGACCCAGGGAGACGGCAATGGCGGTCGTCGCGTCGATCGCTCGCGCCAGGTATGGCATGTCCATACGACGGATCATGCCATCGTGACCCGGGTGGAGGAGGGCCTGCCCGGAGTCAGTCGAAGCACGGTGACCGGACCTCCAGCGCGGGCTCGGAAACGCAGCCATCCAGGGTTGAGGCGCAATGCCTTGCTGAACGCCGCGTCCCGGTCGGTGCCATGGAGGTCGACCACGGTGTACTGGCCCGTGCCTTCGGCCGCCTCGACGTCGACCACGGGTGTGGTGAGCGCGTTGTGTACGCCGCCGCGGTTGTCACCGACCGGATGTGAGGGCCGACGGCGCGGTGAGCAACGTCAGAAATGCGTTGCCGGGCCGTGGTGACCACTGCTAGCTTTCCGGAGGCCGTGCGAGAGGACGAGGAGGTGGTACCCGTGAACGCAGTAACGACATGGGTGCTCCCCTCCGGGGTCACGGTCGGGCGATAGGTCGTCCGGGAGCGCCGTCCACGAGCACTCCCGAAAGGCACGACCATGCACTTCACCTCCGAACAGCGCCTCGACGACGACGTCCTCGAGCGCGAGTTCACCCTCGGCGAGATCCCCGGCATCCTGTGGACGCCCGCATCCGCCTCCGCAGCCGCACCGGTGCCGCTGATCCTGCTCGGCCATCCCGGCGGGACGAGCAGGATGTACCCCCGGCTGGCGGGCCGGGCCCGGCACGCCGCGGCGGACGGGTTCGCCACCGCCACGATCGAGGGCCCGGGCAGCGGCGACCGGCCCCCATCGGCCGACGCCGAGCAGGCCCGCGCCGACCTCCGCCGGGCGCTCGCGGCCGGTGAGCCGGTCGACGACGACGTCGTCGACCGGCTGGTCCTTCCGCTGGTCGAGCAGGCGGTCCCGGAGTGGCAGGCCACCCTGGACGCACTCCTGGCACTGCCCGAGATCGGCGGCCGGGTCGGGTACTCGGGCGGGGTGATTGCCGTCGGGGTCCGGCTGGCGCTGGTCGAGCCGCGCATCGCGGCCGCCGGTCTGTACGCCGGGAGCTTCGTGCCCCACGCGATCCTCGACGAGGCCCGTCAGGTCACGATCCCCGTGCACGTCCTGCTGCAGTGGGACGACGAATGGAACGACCGGCAGCAGGCGCTGGACCTGTTCGACGCTTTCGGCTCCCAGGAGAAGACGCTGCAGGCCAATGTGGGCGGGCACACCGGCGTCCCGGCGCACGCGGGGGAGGACGCGGGCAGGTTCTTCGTCCGGCATCTGGCGGGCTGGAGATGATCGCCGCGGCGCTCAGGGCGCTCGGTGCCGACTTCCTGACCCTGGTCAGGCTGAACCTGCTGCTGCTCTAGGTGCCGCCAGCGCCGCCGCGAGGAAACCGGCGTCCCGGCCCGCGCCGCCGATGAGCGTGGACGTGAGGCCGTACTGGAACGGCAGCCCCAGGAAGGCCAGGCCGTCGATCGTCGTGGAGACGCCGCGCTCGTGCCGGGGGAGGCCGAGCTCGTCCAGGGGCAGGTCGTCGATCCACCCGAACGCGGGCCGGTATCCGGTGGCCCAGAGCACGGCGCCGACGTCGAGCACGCGACCGTCGGCGAGCAGCGGCTTCCCGTCCGCCACGCCGGTCAGGCGCGGGCGGCGCTCGGCGCCGGCGTGGTCGAGGAGCCGGGGACTGATGCCGATCAGCGGGGCGCCCGAGGTCAGCATCCGTGGCGCGGCCCTGCGGCCGAGGGGGGTGGCGCGCGTGAGCATCCGATGCAGGAAGGCGAACCAGGCCCCGCCGGCGACGGCCAGGAGCGGGCGGGGGATCGCCGTCGTCGGCGTCCCCGCCACGGTGACGCGCCGCCCCGCGTGGGCGAGCTCGAGGCCGAGCTGCAGGCCGGAGGTGCCGCACCCGACGACGAGGACGTGCCCCTCGGGCAGGTCGTCCGGCCGCCGATACCGCGAGGTGTGCAGCTGCACGATCGCGCCGTCGAGCTCGGCGGCCTGGGGCGGGACCCGTGCGGTGCCGTCCCCGCCGGTGGCGACGACGACGCGCCGGGCCCGCCACGTCGTCCCGTCGGTGGCCGCGTCGGTGGCTGCGGAGAACCCGCCGCCGAGCACCGCCGTCAGGCGCGTGACCCGCGTGCGCGGGTGCAGGGGGACGTCGAAGCGCTCGGCGTACCCGTCGAGGTAGTCGGCGAACTCCGTGGCGGTGGGGCGCGCCCGGGGTGGTGCCGGGTACGGCAGCCCGGGCAGGCCGTCGAAGCGGGCGGGTGTGAACAGCCGCAAGGAGTCCCAGCGCTCCCGCCACGCGTCGCCGGGGGCGGCGCGCGCGTCGAGCACCTCGTGCGGGATCCCTCGCCGCCGCAGGTCGCGGCTCAGGGTCAGGCCGCACTGGCCGGCCCCGATGACCAGGACGTCGGTCTCCATCGCGCCACCAACTTAGAATCATCGTCAATTCAGTGGAATGCTATTCTACGTCCATGCCGTCGACGCCCACAAGACCCCCGAACCGTCGGCAGGCCCAGCGGGCCGCCACGCGGGAGGCCGTCGTCGAGGCCGCCGACCGCCTGTTCCGCCGGGACGGGTACGTCGCGACGACGATCGGCGCGATCTCGCGCGAGGCGGGCGCGGCCGTGCAGACCGTCTACAACACGGTGGGGGACAAGGCCGCGGTGCTCTCGGCCGTGCTCGATCGAAGCGCGTCCGGCCCGGAGGGTCGACCGGTGCTGGAGTTCCTCGGCGAACGGCTCGATGCCGCGGTCGACGCGGCGTCGGCGGTCGATGCGCTGGCCGACTGGTTCGCGGAGGTGAACCCGCGCACCATGCCCGTGAACCGCATCATCGACCAGGGGGCGGCGGTCGACCCGCAGATCGCCGAGCTGCGGAAGCGTCGCGGCCAGCAGCGGCTGGAACGGTACCGACAGGTCGAGACGCTGCTGCGCGAGCGCGGCCGCCTGCGCGCCGGTCTGGACGCGGACGCGGTGGGCGCCGTCGTCTGGTCCATCGGCTCGCCCGCGACCTACGAGGCGCTGGTCGTGCAGGCGGGCTGGTCGCTCCGCAGGTATCGCGATTGGGCGGAACGGACACTGGCCGCGGCCCTCCTGGAATGACGACGACGGCGTTCTCGAGAACTCCTGAGAAGCTCTGGCGGTCGGCGGAACCGCAGCTGATCCTGCGTCGGGCGGTTCACGGCGCGGCGGGCAGGTGCACTGAGACCCGGAGCCCGCCGCCGTCCCGGGCGATGAGGAAGAGTGCCCCGTCGTGCGCCCGGGTAATGCTCTTGACGATCGCCAGCCCGAGGCCGACGCCGGCCTGGTCACCGTGGATGCGCTCGGTGCCGCGCTGGAACGGCTCGGTGAGCGTCGATACCAGGCCCGGGGCGAGCCTCTCGCCGGTGTTCTCGACGGTGAGCACGACCTCGGCGGCGCGGGTCGTGGTGTTGACCCGCACGGTACCGCCGGCGGGGACGTTGTGGACGATCCCGTTGTGCACGAGGTTCGTGGTGAGCTGCAGCAGGAGCGCCTCGGACCCGAATGCCGGGGTGACTTCGCCGGAGGTCTCGAGGGTGATGCCCCGCTTCTCCGCGAGGGGGAGGAGCGTCTCGGCGGCCTCTTCCGCGAGGAGCGACAGGTCGACTCGCTCGCGGGTGAACGCCCGCTGGTCGGCGCGGCTGAGCAGCAGCAGGGCCTCGGTGAGGCCGATCGCCCGGGTGCTGACGGCGGTGAGTCGTTCGATGAGCTCGTCGGTGTCGCGATCGGGGTCGTGGCGGGCGACGTCGAGCAGGGTCTGCGTGATCGCCAGCGGCGTGCGCAGCTCGTGGGAGGCGTTGGCCGCGAACCTCCGCTGCTCGGCCACCTGCGCCTCCAGCCGCGCCAGCATGGTGTCGAAGGCGTCGGCGAGCTCGCGGAACTCGTCGTTGGTGCCCGGCAGCCGGATGCGGTGGGAGAGCGACCCCGTCGTGGCCGTGTGCGTGGCGCCCGTGATGCGCGTCAGCGGGGCGAGCATGCGACCGGCGAGGATCCAGCCGCCCAGCAGGCCGAAGACCAGCAGGGCGACCAACGCCCAGCCCACCCGCGGGGCGAAGGCCGCCGTCAGGTCGGATCGGTTGGGGACGAACCGGCCGAGAGTCCTGATCTCGCCGTCGGGCACGTAGCGCAGGAGGAACACCCACACGACCGTGAGGAGCAGCGCGCCGGCGACCATGAGGAACGCGGCGTAGCTGAGGGTGAACTTGAGCCGGACGCTCGGCCCGGAGGCCCTAGCCATGTCCGCCGTCGTCGTCTCCGGCCGGCCCGGTCTCGATGCGGTAGCCGACGCCGGGCACGGTGGCGATGACCCACGGCTTCCCGAGCCGCTTGCGCAGCGCCGAGACGGTGATGCGCACGGCGTTGGTGAACGGGTCGGTGTCCTCGTCCCAGGCCCGCTCGAGGAGCTGCTCGGTGCTGACGACACCGCCCTCGGCGCCGACGAGGACCTCGAACACGGCGAACTGCTTCCTGGTCAGCGCGACGTACCGGCCGTCGCGATAGACCTCGCGGCGGAACGGGTCCAGGCGCACGCCGGCGATTTCCCGCACGGGCGGCCTGATGTGGGCGCGGCGACGGTCGAGCGCCCGGAGCCGGAGCACGAGCTCGCGCAGCGCGAACGGCTTGGTGAGGTAGTCGTCGGCGCCAAGCTCGAACCCGGAGGCCTTGTCGTCGAGACGGTCGGCGGCGGTGAGCATGAGGATCGGCATGCCGCTGCCAGACGCGACGATGCGCTCGGCGATCTCGTCGCCGGAGGGGCCGGGGACGTCGCGGTCGAGGACGGCGATGTCGTAGGCGATGATGCTCAGCATTTCCAGGGCGGTGCGGCCGTCGCCGGCGGTGTCGGCAGCGATCGCTTCCAGGCGCAGGCCGTCGCGGACGGCCTCGGCCAGGTCGGGCTCGTCCTCGACGATCAGCACGCGCACGCCCCCGATGCTACGAGGCGACGCAAATCGCTCGGGCTATCGGGAAGCCGGGCCACGGCGCCGGGACGATCGATCCTCGCCGCCGATCCCCTGGTCAGGCAGCGTCGACGACCAGCACGACCTTGCCGCGCACGCGACCGCCCTCGCCCTGGCGGTGCGCCTCCGCGACCTCGGTGAGCGGGAAGGTCCGCGCGACCGGGAGCGCGAAGCGACGGGACTCGATCAGCTCGCCGATCTCGGCGAGCACGTGGAGCGCCCGGCCGGTGTCGCCGCGGCTGAACCGCACGCCGTGCTCCTGCGCGCCGCGGAAGTCGGCGATCGTCACGACTCGCTCCGGGCCGCCGGCGAGCCCGATGAGCTCGGGCAGGACGCCGCTGCCGGCGGCGTCCAGCGCCAGGTCGACGCCGCCGGGCGAGAGCGCGCGCACCCGCTCGACGAACCCGTCGCCGTAGGTGACGGGCCGGGCGCCCAGGGCGCGGAGGTAGTCCTGGTTCGTCGCGCCGGCGGAACCGATGACGTGCGCGCCGCGCGCCACCGCGAGCTGGACGGCGGCGCTGCCGACGGTCCCGGAGGCGCCGTTGACGAGCAGCGTGCTTCCCTCGACGACGCCGAGCTGGTCGAGCGCGCGCGTGGCGGTCTCGATGGCGGCCGGCAGCGCGGCGGCCGCGGGGAAGTCGAGCGGCGGAGGGATCCGGGCATACCTGGACAGCACCGCGAGCTCGGCCTGGGCCGCACCGTCGGAGGAGAAGCCGAACGCCCGGTCGCCGACGGCCACGTCCGTCACGCCCTCGCCGAGCTCGTCGACCACCCCGGCGGCCTCGTAGCCCAGCGTCTGCGGCAGCTCCTCGTCCATCTCGCCCTGGCGCCTCTTCCAGTCGCTCGCGTTGACGCCCGCCGCGCGCACCGCGACCCGGACCTCGCCGGGGGCCGGGTGCGGGTCGGGGAGGTCGACGATCTCGAGGACGTCCTGGCCCCCGAACTGGTGGAACTGTGCTGCCTTCATCGTCGCTCCGATACCTTGCACAGCCTCGTGGTCGTGCGCGTCAGCGCCGGGCGAGGCGGATGACGGGCAGCTCGCGGTCCGTCTTCTCCTCGTACCGGGCGAACCCGGGCGCCGTCGCCTTGATCGTCGTCCAGACGGCGGCGCGCTCCTCGCCGTGCAGCTGGGTCGCCGAGACGGGGATCTTCTCGCCCGCCACCTCGATCGTCACGCGGTCGGGGTGGGCGGCCAGGTTGTTGTACCAGGCGGGGTTCTTCGGCGCGCCGCCGGCGGAGGCCACGATGATCCAGGTGTCGTCCTCACCCGGGAACGACGCGACCGGGACGGTCCGCTCCTCGCCGCTCCTGCGGCCGATCGTCGTCAGCGCCAGCGCGTCCCCGCCGCCGGCCTTGCCGCCCTTGGAGCGGATCCGGTTCGCCATGCGCCGGTTCATCCAGGCGAGGAGACGCCCGCGCGGCTGCCGTGCGCCGCGGGTGCCCTGGGGGTGGGTGAAGGTCATCGTTTCCTCCGTCGTCGGTCGTCCGTCCGTACGCGCTGACGACTGTACAGGGCACGAACTATCTGTGGTGTGTACCGTTGGCCCGGTGAGCGAGACGACCGGCCGCAAGGATCCCTGCCGGCCCGGCGCCGACCCGCTCCCGGCGCTGGTCGAGCTCGCCCTCCTGGTCAAGGCGACGGTCGGCGGCGTCGCCGAACGGTACGAGCTCACCCCCGCCCAGAGCCGGATGCTGTACGTCCTGGCCGCCGAGGGCCCGCTGCGGATGGCCGACCTGGGCCGGCACCTGGCCGTGGAGAAGGCCGCGCTCACCGGGCTGGTCGACCGCGCGGAGCGGCGCTCGCTGGTGGAGCGCCGCGCCGTCCCGGGCGACCGCCGCTCGGTCGACGTCGCGCTGACTGACGCCGGAGCCTCGGCGTTCGCCGCGTTCCGGACCGACGTCACCGCCGCCCTCGACGCGATGCTCGACCGGCTCTCCGACGACGAGCGGGCCGCCTTCCAGCGGATGACGGACACCGTCGTCGTCGGCGCGGCGGAGGGGTGCCCGGCGACGAGGGCGCCGTCGTGACGACGGCGCCCTCGTCGATGTTCTCCTCTCGTCGTGCGACGGTCAGGTGGTCAGCGCCCGCCGCCGTGCCACCCTCCCCACCGCTTGCCGACGCGGATCTCGCCCGTCTCGCGGATGTCCGTCGACGACGAGCCGACGTAGACCGGGACGGTGCCGCGCGGCGTGGTCCACCGGTCACGGTCGACGTCCCAGTACGCGAGGGACTCCGGGTCGAGCGTGACGGTGACCGTCCGACGCTCGCCCGGCCGGAGGGTGATCTCGCGCCATCCGGCGAGGGCCAGCGGCGCAGTGTCGACGCGCTGCGTGGGCAGCTCACCGACATACACCTGGACGGTCTCGGTGCCCTTCACCTCGCCCGTGTTGCGCACCCGGACGGAGACCGCAACGTCCTTGTCCCGGTGCCTCGTGCCGCCGTGGTGGTCCATTGCCGTGCGCAGCCTGCTGTAGTCGAACGTCGTGTACGACAGGCCGTGCCCGAACGGATAGCTCGGCTGGATGCCGAGCGCCTCGTAGCCGCGGTACCCGACGAAGATGCCCTCGGTGAACTGCTGGTCGAGACCGTCGCCGGGGTACTGCTCGGGGCTGCTGACCGGTGTGGACTGCTCGTCGACGGGGATGGTCACGGGCAGCTTCCCGGAGGGGTTGACATCGCCGAACAGGAGCCGCGCGATGGCGTTGCCCTGCTCCTGGCCGCCGTACCAGTTGTGCAGCACAGCGGGGACGGCGTCCTCCCAGTCGGAGGTCTGGACCGCGGCACCCGCCGTGACGACCACCACCGTGCGGGGGTTGGCCGCCGCGACCTGACGGATGAGCTCGGCCTGGTCGTTCGGCAGGTCGAGCGTGGGGCGGTCCCCACCCTCGGTGGAGTAGTCGCGCACCACCACGACCGCGGCGTCCGCGTCCGCCGCGGCCTCTGCCGCGTCGGTGATGCCCGGCTGGACGAAGCCCTCGGGGGGAACCCAGCCCAGCTTGAATGCGGCGCCGGAGTCGGTGCCGGACGCTCCGATCGCGAACTCGGCGCGCACGTCGTACTGCGCGCCCGCCTCGAGCGTCACGTCGGCCGTGGAGATGTTGGCGGACAGCGGGTCCGCCGTCGGCTCCGTCGTGAGCACGGCGACGTCGTCGAGGTAGACGGTCGACGTGCCGTTCGAGGTGACCGAGAGCTGATAGCTCCCGTCCACCGGTGCGGTGAGCGTTCCCGTCCACCGGATCGACGACGTGTTGTCGTTGGTCTGCGTCGGGAAGTGCGGCGACGCGGAGTTGAAGCCCGGGTTGAAGTAGAAGCCGCCGTTGATGCCCGCGTACGGCTCGGTCCGGTCGAGCGCCGGAGCCCCGGACAGGTCCGGGTTCGCGAAGTACTCGACCCGGAACCCCGGTGCGCCGTCGCCGGCGGAGGTGAGGACGTCGGACGGGATGGGGTCGGGACCCGCCAGCAGCGCCGTAGAGGTCACGGGGTCGGTCCCCGGGACGTGGGTCACGGTCGCGCCGGCGGCACGGTCAGCGATCCCGTCGAGGGGGCTCACGGAGTATGTCGGCAGGACCTGGGAGCTCCCCCCGCCCTGGACGGTCGCGTCGGCGTCCGTCCCGATGACGGCGATCGAGTCCTCGTCGTCCAGGGGCAGGATCGGACCGTCGTTCTTCAACAGCACGCTGGCCTGCTCGGAGACCTCGCGCGCGAAGCTGCCGTTCTCCTCCTCCGGCAGCGGTCGGACGGTCGGGGGCTCGTCGAAGAGCCCGAGACCGAACATCGGTCGCAGGATGCGCAGCACGGCGTCGTCGATCCGGGACATGGGCACCTGCCCGGAGCTCACCGCGTCGACCAGCGGCGCGCAGAAGAAGCAGTCGTTCCCGCCGTAGTTGCCGGGCATCTCCTGGTCCAGCCCGCCCTGGATGGACGCCTCCGTGCTGTGGGTGGCGCCGTAGTCGCTCATGAGCCAGCCCTCGAACTCGAGCTGGACCTTGAGGATCTCGTTGAGCAGCACGTCGTTCTCGCACGCGAACGCGCCGTTCACCTTGTTGAAGGAGCACATCGCGGAGCCCGGGTGGGCCTTGTCGATCGCGATGTCGAAGGGACGGGTGTAGATCTCCTGCAGCGTCCGCTCGTCGAGCACGGCGTTGCCACCGAGGAGGCGGTTGGCCTCCTGCGTGTAGACGTTGTAGTGCTTGATGTCCGCGACGACGGGGTTCTCCTGGATGCCGCGGGTGATGGCGGCGCCCATCAGGCCCGAGACCAGCGGGTCCTCGCCGAACGCCTCGAAGGCCCGGCCCGCCAGCGAGACGCGCGCGATGTCCATCGCGGGCGCGAGCAGCACGTTGTGGCCCGTGCGGTGCGCCTCGTCGCCGGCGCGCAGGCCGTACTCCTCGGCGAGGTCGGTGTCCCACGTGGCGGCCAGTGCGAGCGGCGAGGGCAGCTCGGTGGCCCGTTGGTCGTTGACGCCGGGGTTGGCGATCCGCACGCCGGCGGGGCCGTCGGCCATCGTGAGGGCCGGGATCCCGAGCCGCTCGATGGGGGCGTTGTAGAAGCCGTAGAAGTTGTTGAGCTCCCCGTGCAGCATGTCGACCTTCTCCTCGAGGGTCATCTGCCGCAGGAGTGCCCGGGCGCGACGGTCCGCGGACCGCGAGTCGTCCCACCATCTCTGGCCGTGCGAGGAGGAACCTCGCTGGAGCTGGGCAGTGGAGGAGGGCGATGGAGAGGCCGTTCGAGCGGCCTGGTCTGCCGTGGCTGTTGCCCCGAGGGGGAGGAGCAGACCGACGGCGCACGTGATGCTGAGGGCCGCTGCTCGTAGCGACCGGTGCGTTCGCGAGGGAGTCATGCGAAACACTTCCTTGTGTTCTCTGGGCGACTCGCCGCCGCTCCCCGGCGTCCGGCGAGCACTTCCAGTAGACGCCGCCACCGGGTCCTCGCAACCCCCGGTGGCGAGGCTTGCCGGGGCACGGCGATGCGCCCCCCCGGGGGCTATCGTGAGGTGGCACGGCCGCCCACTTCGGCCGTGCGCGACGAGGGGAGACGGGGTGGGCGACCCCCTGCTCGCGCTGGTGCGCGACGCGACCGCGTCGCTCGCGCTCCTGCTCGGCACGCAGACCCTGACGACGGTGCTCGTCCTGGTCGGGGCGACCACCCTGGCGGCGGTCGCGCTGGCGTTCGTCGCCCGCGCGACGACGGCCGCCTCGCTCGGCGTGGCGCCGGTGGGGGCCCACCGCACGCGGCACGACGTCGACGAGCGCCCGTTCGTCTCCCAGAGCGACCCCCATGCCCCCGGCCGGCCGCGGCCCAGGGCGCCAGGCGCCGTCCTCGGCTGATCGCCCGGCCCGGGACACCTGACCTTCGACGCCCGACCGTCGGCGCTGCGCGCACGCGCAGCGTGCCCTGCCTCGTCCCCCCGGGGTGATCGGCGAACGCGTACCCAGCCGTTCGACCGAGGACACCACCATGGACCTGTTTGCCTTCCCGCCCGTCGCCGCCGTGCTCGACACGGCCTACCGCGCCCTGATGGGGCTGTCGCACCTGCTCGAACCCGCCCTGGGCGTCACCGCCGCCGCGGTCGCCGTCGTCGCCGTCACGCTGGCCGTGCGTGCCGTCCTGATCCCCGTCGGCATCTCGCAGGCCAAGGGCGAGCGCACCCGGGCGCGCCTCGCGCCCCGGCTCGCCGAGCTGCAGCGCCGCCACCGGAACGACCCCGAGAAGCTGCAGCGCGCGACGGTGCAGCTCTACGCCGACGAGGGCACGAGCCCGTTCGCCGGCTGCCTGCCGATGCTGCTCCAGGCGCCCGTCGTCGGCGTCATCTACGCGCTGTTCATCCATGCGCAGATCGCCGGGCACGGGAACGCGCTGCTCGGCCACACCTTCTTGGGCGTGCCGCTCGGGTCGAGCCTCGTCGGCGCGATCTCCGGCGGCGCGGCCGCCCTCTCGACGATCGCCGTGCTCGGGGCGCTCGTGCTCGCCGTCGCGCTCGTGGGTGAGCTGACGCGGCGGGCGACGCTGCCGGGCGGCCCGCTGGCCGCGCCCGCGGCGCCGGTCGCGACGTCGGCCTCCCCGGCCGGCCCACCCCACCCGCTCGCCGGGCCGCGCGGGAAGCGCGCGCTCGGTGCGCTGCAGTTCGTGACGGCCGTGATCGCGTGCTTCGTGCCGCTCGCCGCGGGGCTCTACCTGCTGGTGACGGTGGCGTGGACCCTGGGCCAGCGGCTGGTCCTGCGGCGGCGGTACCCGCTCGAGGTCCGGGCGTAGCCCGCCCGGTGGGTCAGGAGCCGCCCATCTGGGCGACGGCTTCCATCCACTCCCAGTGCCACGGCTCGTACTTGGACCCGCCGGACCGGGCCCAGTCGGGGTTGTCCCACCCGAACGCCGGGGCGTTCGCGGCGAGCCAGTCCCAGCGGCCGCCCGCGTACGACTCGGCGCAGATGTCGACGGCGAGGCCCCAGCCGTGGTTCGACGTGCCCGGCGTGGCCGCGAGGTACCCCTTGGCGGCCTTCGTCGAGACCTGCTGGGAGTAGCTGCGGTAGCCGTCCGTGATGCACATGGCCTCGCCGAACTGCGCGATGTACGCCTTGTTGAGGTTGGCCAGGGCGACTCCCGCGTCGGCGCGCGCCTGGGTGTGCCCGTCCCAGAGCACGCACAGCTCGCTGCTCGGCACCTGGCCGTTCGACCCGAGCGACGCGGCCTCGCCGTCGCAGCCGGGCAGGACGGGCGGCGGGGGCGCCGGGGCGATCTTCCCGCCGTCCAGCGTCTCGACGGCCATGCGCGCGTCGTCGGCGACACTGACCTGGGCGCCGCCCCCGACGGCGCCCGCCCCGGGAGCGGTGCGTGCCTTGCTGCGCGACGCCCCGCCGTCGCGGTCGTCGGCCGCGGCGGCCGCGGTGATCGCCTCGAGGGTGCCGGTGGTGGGCCGGTCGTCGGCCTCCGGCGCGGCGGCCTGGGGCGCGGCCGTGGTGAGGGCCGTCGTCGTGGCGACCGCCACGGTCAGCCCGATCCCGATGCCCGCCCAGCGGCCCGGCGTACGCGTGCGGGCGGTCTTGGCGGTGGTCGTCCGGGTGGTCGTCCGGGTGGTCGTCCGGGTGGTCGCCCGGGTGGTCGCCCGGACCGCCTGGGGGGCGGGCTTGGTGGCAGAGGCGGGGGCGGCCTCGGTGGCGCGGCGTCGCGCAGGGGCCGGGTGTCGGCTCTTGCCGCCGCGGCCGGGGTCGCGGCGGCTCGGGGCGGGTGCGCCTGGGGTGCGGAGGTCGGTCGGGGAGGCCGGCGCGGCGTGCTCGTGCGTCATCGTGCCGTCCGCCCGCGGTGGCGGGTCGAGCCTGCGGCGCCGTGCTGCGTGGTGCCCCGGAGTACCTGGGTTGTCATGCGACCTCTCTTGATACCTGAACCGCCACCGGGCAGGAACGTATCGCATCGACCCACCAAAAGTCACGAAACGATTACGGACCGGTCGTGACGGGCGGCGCGCCGGTGTCCCGTGCGTGATGCGTCGACCCGGCCTAGCGTCGAGGGATGAGCGAGGACACGAGTAGCGACGCCCGCGGCGAGAAGAGCGGCGGCAAGGCGGCGAAGATCCTGTACCGCCCCATCGGCATCGTGAGCTCGATCGTGGGCGGGATCGTCGCGGGCCAGGTCTTCAAGCAGGTGTACAAACGGGTCACGCCCGGCGACCGTCAGGACGCGCCGAAGCCGCTGGAGTCCGAGTACCGCCTGCGCGAGATCCTCGTCGCGGCCCTGCTGCAGGGCGCGATCTTCTCCGTGGTGAAGGCGATCATCGACCGGGGTGGGGCGCGGGCGTTCGAGAAGTGGACGGGGGAGTGGCCGGGCGACTGACGGCGACGGCCCGCGCGTGCTTCGATGGCTCGATGGCCGCCGACGACGCGCGCACCCGCCCCGCCGACCGGGCGTGGCGGCGGCTGCCCGCGGACGCCCGGGCGCTCCTGGAGAGCGACCTGCCGGGCACTGACCTGCGCACGCTGCTGCTCGACGTCGCGGCCGCCCGCGCCGCCGCGACCCGGCCGGCCGACGTCCTCGCGCAGTGGCGTCGCGATCGCATGGTGCGACCGTCCGCCGCCGACCCGCGTCGCCTGTGGCAGCTGGGGGCCCGGCTGTGGGAGGCCCTGCCGGGCGAGTTCGAGGCCGTCGAGCCGGCGCCCGTCGCCCCGCTCGCGACGGCCGCTGCGCTCGGCGGTGTGAGCCAGCACCGGGTGGTCGCGACGACGCGGCTCACCGAGGTGGTGAGCGACTCCAGCAACGTGCTCGCCGTCGAGGCGGCGGACCGCCGGTCGGCCCGCCCGCGCGACGCGGTCGTCCACCTCGCGGCGATTCGCGCGTGGCAACGGCTGCTGGGCGCCACGGCCGCGCACCTCCGGCCGCGGATCGAGGTCACCGTGTGGGACGACGGCGCGGTGGCGGAGCGGGTCGCGGACACCGTGCTGCCCGCCGTGCGCGACGGCGCCGTGCGGGTGGTCGAGGACTCGACCCGGGAGCGCGCCCGCGGCTACTACGCCGGTGTCGCCGTCCGGATCGTCGCCGAGGACGGACGCGAGATCGGCGACGGCGGCCTCACGACCTGGACCGCCCAGCTCCTCGCCGACCGCAAGGAGCGGTGCCTCGTCTCGTGCGTCGCCACGGAGCAGCTGGTCACGCCGGGCGCGTGACGTCCGGCGCGCCGGATCAGCAACGGCCCTCGACGAGCACGCCCTCTCACCAGTCCGCGGGGCGCGAGTCCTTGCCGTCGAGCCACAGCCGGTCGCTCGAGTCGCGGTGAGTGCCGTCCGTGCCGACGTGTTTGCTGCTGATCCGGTCGCCCTTGGTGATGACGTGCACCACGGCCATCGCGTGACCGTGGCCGAGGGCGTAGGTCTCCTTGAGCCACGCGGCGACGGGCGTCGCCTTGCTGCCCGGGCCGAAGCCCTGCTCGGCGGCGGCCTCGACGAGCTGCCGGGGCGTGAGGCCGGTCTTGGTCTCGACGTTGTCGAGGTAGGACTGGAACGACATCAGCGGTTCCCCTCGCTCTCGGTGCTCTTGTTCTGCTGGATCATCGTGGCGGACGCGTGGATGCACATCATGCGCAGCGCGCCGGCGCCGGTGTTGGTGAAGCCGTGCCAGACGTCGGGCCCGACGACGGCGGTGTCGCCCGCGTGGGCGACGACGGTCTCGTCGCCGATCCGGATCGTGGCCTCGCCCTCGAGCACGGACCACGTCTCGGAGTAGGGGTGCCGGTGCAGGTCGGGGCCCTGGCCGGGGTCGTTGGTGACCAGGAAGAACGAGACGCCCGAGCCGTGCGGGCGCCCCTCGAAGCGCAACGTGCGCGAGCCCGGGATGCGGATCGTGTCGGCGGGGATCACTGAGGCCACTGAGACCATGACTCCTCCTGCGTGTCGGTCGACGTCGGGGCGACGTCGTTGCGGCAAGCCTCGCGAGGAGCCGGCGGGGCCACGACCCTTTCGACGAGGGTCGAAGGGGTCGGCGCAGACCTCAGCGCGCCGCCTCGACCAGTGCGGCCATGCTGCGGCCTGCGGCGCGCATCGGCTCCGGGTCGCGGGTGGTGCGGCTGAGCAGGAACGCGCCCTCGACGACCATGACCATGGCCAGCGCCAGGTCGCGCGCCCGGTCGGGGGCGACGTGCCGGGAGAACCAGGCGGTGCCGCCCTCGACCCAGTTGGCGAACACGTCCGCGGCGGCCTCGCGCAGCGGCTCGTGGGTGCTCGCCACGTCGAGCGCCATCGTCGCGACGGGGCACCCGTCGGCGTAGTCGCCGGCGACGAGGTCGCGCGCCGCGGAGTCGAAGGCGTGCACGACGGCCTCGACCGGGTCGTCGCGCTCCTCCAGCAGGCCGAGCACGAGCGTCATGAACTGCGGGCCGGTGGTGCGGATCATGTCCTCCGCCAGCGCGTCCTTGCCGCCGGGGAAGAAGTGGTAGATCGACCCGAACGGCGCGGCGGCGTCCGTGGCCACCTGCTTGAGGCCGGTCCCGGCGTACCCGCGCCGCGCGAACAGCCGCGCCGCCGCGTGCCGGATGCGGGTGCGGGTGCCGGCGCCGGCGGGGGGCTCTGCGAAGAGCGGGGGCTGGTTCGAGGGGGTTGCCGTGGCCATGGCGCCAGCCTACGGTGGACTGACTAGAACGATCTATCAACAACCCTGTCCATCGCGTGACTCCGAAGGGATCGACATGGCCGTGGTCGAGCTGGAGGCAGGGCCCGTCGCCTACGAGGACACGGGCGGCGAGGGGCCGGTGGTCGTGCTCGGCCACGGCCCACCGATGGACTCCCGCACCTGGCGCAAGGTCGTGCCGCTGCTCCCGGGGTTCCGCGTGATCACGCCGACCCTGCCGCTCGGCGGGCACACCACGCCGATGCACCCCGACGCCGACCTGTCCCAGCGCGGCACGGCGCGCCTCCTCGGTGACCTGCTCGACGCCCTCGACCTCGAGGACGTCACGCTGGTGCTGAACGACTGGGGCGGCGGGCAGTTCCTGATCAACGACGGCCGCACCGACCGCATCGGCCGGCTGGTGCTGGCCGCGTGCGAGGCGTTCGACAACTTCCCGCCGGGCCCCGCCAAGGCGCTCGGCACGGCTGCCGCGATCCCCGGCGGCATGTGGCTCACGCTGCAGCTCTTCCGGGTGCGCGCGTTCCGACGCATGCGCAGCGGCTACGGCGGGATGTCGGTGGTCGGCATCCCGGACGACCTCCTCGTGGACTGGTTCGCACCCGCCACGCGCGACCGGCTGATCCGCCGCGACTTCGCGAAGTTCGCCCGCGGCGCCCCGAAGCGCGACGAGCTCCTGCGGCTCGCGGCGGGCTGGCGCGACTTCACCAAGCCCGTGCTGGTCGTGTGGACCGACCAGGACCCGCTCATGCCGCCCGAGCACGGGCCGCGGCTCGCCGCCCTCTACCCGGACGCGCGCCTCGAGGTGCTCGCGAACTGCGGCACCCTCGTCGGCGAGGACCAGCCCGAACGCTTCGCCCAGCTCCTCGCCGAGTTCGCCGTGCAGGAGGTCTCGCCGCATCTCTGACGTCCATTCATTGACAGGGTGAAGGAATAGACGCCAGAGTGTCCGGGTGCAGCGCCGCTCAGACGTTCCCCGCCTCGGCTCGCTCGGGCCCTCCGCCCGGGCGGTGGTGCGCGCCCTGCTGCTGGCCGGGCCGCTCTCCCGGGCGGAGCTCGCGCGGCGCCTGGAGCGCTCCCCGGCGAGCCTCACCAAGATGACGCAGCCGCTGCTGGCAGCCGGCCTGATCTGCGAGGACACAGCCCCGCTCGCCGAGAGCCGCGGGCGCCCGGGCGCTCCGCTGGTGCTGCAGGCCTCGCGGCACCTGTTCCTCGGCATCAAGGTCACCGCGGGTGAGCTGTACGCGGTGCGGGCGGACGCCTCCGGACGGGTGGAGGCGAGCGGGCACCGCGTGCTGGCCGACATCGATCAGGCGACGGTCGTGGCAAAGATCATTGAACTGGTGAAGGAACTCGGCGATGCGGGGCCGATCCAGGCGCTCGGCATCGGCCTGGCCGGCCAGATGTCCCGGTTCGACCACACCGTGCGCGGCAACGGCTACCTCGGCTGGGACCAGGTGCCGTTGGCGCGGTTGCTGGAACAGGCCACCGGCATCCCCACCGTCCTCAGCGGGGACGCCCGGGCGCTGACCGCCGGGGTCCAGTGGTCCGGACCGGGCCGGGGGATGAGCGACTTCGCGGTGCTGACCGTCGGCGTCGGGGTCGGCCTGGGCATCGTCGTCGAGGACAAGGTGCTCGCGGGCCCCACCGGCAAGGTGGGCCTGGTCGGGCACCAACGGGTCTCCGACTCCGGCCCGCTGTGCGCCCGTGGGCATCGCGGCTGCGCCTCGGCCTTCCTCACCACGAGGGCCATCACCCAGGGCATCGGTGTGCCGCTCGGCCGCGCCGACCTGGACCTGGACGCGGCGCTCGGGCTCGCGGAGGCGGGCGACGACGTCGCCCTGCGCGTCTTCGCCGACGCCGGCCGCGCCCTGGGCGCGCTGATCGCGCAGCTCGTGAACGTCCTCGGCCTGCCCGCGGTGATCCTGGCCGGAGACGGGCTGGGCATGCTCGCCCATGCCCGGCCCGCGATGGAGGCCGCGATCGCCGAGCACCTCCACCCGAACGCCACCGCGCCGGAGGTGGTGGCCTTCACCTCCGGCTTCGACGAGTGGGCGCGCGGCGCGGCCGTGGTCGCCTGCCAATGGATGCTCGTCGACCCGCCCACCCGTCACCCCGAACCGGCCTGACCCACCACCCATGACCCACGACTTCCAGGAGGAAGCCTTGACCGCACTGCCCCTCGACCCCACCGCCCCGCTCCAGAAGGACGCCGGCTCGATCAGCATCGGCATCGTCGGCGCCGGCCAGTTCTCGCGGAGCTTCGCGACGCTCTGGGACCTGCACCCGAACGTCGACCGGCTCACGATCACCGACCTGGTGCCGGAGCGGGCCAAGTCGCTGGCGGACCGCTACGAGCGTGCGACCGTGGTCGACAGCTTCGAGGAGATGCTCGACTCGGACGTCGACGCCGTCGCCATCTTCACCCAGCGCTGGACGCACGCACCCCTGGTGCTGGCCGCGCTGGAGGCCGGCAAGCATGTCTACTCGGCGGTGCCGATGGCCACCGAGATCACCGACATCGAGGCGATCATCGCCGCCGTCGAGCGCACGGGCCTCACCTACATGATGGGCGAGACGAGCTACTACAACCCGGCCACCGTCTTCATCCGCGAGAAGGTGCGCGAGGGCGCGCTCGGCCAGGTCTTCTACGCCGAGGGCGACTACGTCCACGACATGGACCTCGGCTTCTACGCCGCGTACCAGTACAGCGGCGGGGAGAACTGGAAGTCCACCGCCAGCTACCCGCCGATGCTCTACCCGACCCACGCGATCGGTGGCGTCCTCGGCGCCCTGCCTACCCGCGCCGTCAGCGTGAGCTGCCTCGGCGTGGAGGACCGGCGCGGGGACGGCGTCTTCGACCGGGAGGTCAGCCAGTTCGGGAACAGCTTCTCCAACGCCACGGCGCTCTTCGAGCTGTCCGACGGCGGGGCGATGCGCACCAACGAGATGCGCCGCGTGGGCTACCCGTCCCACATCCGGGAGTCGCGGTTCCGCTTCTTCGGCACCGAGGCCAGCTTCGAGCAGCTCGCCCACCAGAGCGTCTGGAACGACAAGGAGACCTCCACGGACGTTTCCGCCGACTTCGTCCCGGTCCGAAGCGGGGCCGACGAGGCCGACCTCGCGGACGTCGACCCGGCGCTGCGCGAGGCGTTCACCTCGGGGTCCACGCCGGTGCACGACCGTTCTCGGCTGCCCGCCTCCTACGCCGACGCCCCGAACGGGCACGAGGGCTCGCACCACTTCCTCGCCGACGACTTCGTGCGCGGCGTGGTCACCGGTGAGCACCCGCCGGTGGACGCCTGGCGGTCCGCGGTGTTCACCGCGCCCGGCATCGTGGCGCACGCCTCCGCGCTCGCGGGCGGCCAGCGGCTGCCCATCCCCGACTTCGGGAGCCGGCCCGCGCGCGACTGAGCGCACCCGGCCCGGCGTCATCGACGACGCCGGGCCGTTCGAGCACCGCCTGCAACGAAGCAAAGGAGGTATCTCATGTCAGCACCGTCCGTCCCCAGGGAGCGGATGGGACGACGCCGGGACGACACCCGGCTCGCCCTGGCGTTCATCCTGCCGGCCGCCATAGGGCTGGTCGTCTTCTACTTCTGGCCGCTGGTCCGCGGCATCTGGCTGAGCTTCACGTCCTGGGACCTGCTCAGCCCGGCCGAGTTCGTCGGCCTGGACAACTACCGGACCATGGTCGCGGACCCGGTGTTCTGGAACGCCGTGCGGGTCACGCTGCTGTACGTGGTGATCAACATCGTGCTGCAGACCGCGGTGGCCCTGGTGATCGCGGTGCTGATGCAGCGGCTCAGCCAGTCCACGCTGCTGCGGTCGCTCGTGCTCGCCCCGTACCTGGTCTCCAACGTGGTCGCCGCCCTGGTGTTCCTGTGGATCCTCGACTTCCAGCTGGGCATCGGCAACCAGGTGCTGGAGTGGATCGGGCTGGACCGGATCGGGTTCTTCACCTCCGACGCCTGGGCCATCCCGACCATCGCCGTGGTGAACGTCTGGCGACACATGGGCTACACGGCCCTGCTGATCTTCGCCGGCCTGCAGACCATCCCGCACACCACGTACGAGGCGGCCAAGGTCGACGGCGCCTCGGAGACGCGGATGTTCTTCGGCATCACCCTGCCGCTGCTGCGCCCGATCCTCGGCCTGGTGCTGATCATCTCGGTGATCGGCTCGTTCCAGGTGTTCGACACCGTGGCGGTCACCACCAACGGCGGCCCGGTGGACGCCAGCCGGGTGCTGCAGCTCTACATCTACGACAAGGCGTTCGCCCAGTTCGACTTCGGGTACGCCTCCGCACTGAGCGTGGCCATGCTGCTGATCCTGGTGGTGGTCACCTTCTTCCAGTACCGCGTGACGCGGGCCGGCCAGACGGACCTGAACTAGGGAGGCGGCGACCATGACCGAGACCAAGGCACCAGCCGAACCCACGATCGTCGAGGCGACCGCCCCGCACCACGAGGCGCCCCCGCGACGCCGCCGTCGCCGACCCAGCCCCGGCCGGGTAGTGGCGTGGGTGGTGATGATCCTGCTCCTGCTCGTCACGCTGTTCCCGTTCTACTGGATGCTGCGCACGGCGCTGTCCAGCAACGGGGCGCTGTACGCCAACTCCACCTCCCTGCTGCCGGTCGACTTCAGCTGGGGCGGGTTCGAGCGCGTCTTCGGGCTGCAGACCACGGAGGAGGCCATCGCGCAGGGAGGCTCTGGGGCCTCCATCGACTTCTGGCTCTACCTGCGTAACTCGGTGGTGGTGGCCACCGTGGTCACCGCATGCCAGGTGTTCTTCTCCGCGATGGCAGCGTACGCGTTCGCGCGGCTGCGCTGGCGGGGGCGCAACCTCGTGTTCAGCGTCTTCCTGCTCTCGCTGATGGTTCCGGTGATCTTCACCCTGCTGCCGAACTTCATCCTGATCAAAGAGCTGGGGCTGATCGACTCGCTGCTCGGCATCATGCTGCCGGGGCTGTTCATGACCCCGTTCGCCATCTTCTTCCTGCGGCAGTTCTTCATGAACGTCTCCACCGAGGTGGAGGAGGCCGCGCTCATCGACGGCGCCAGCAAGATCAGGGTGTTCTTCGCGATCATCATCCCGATGTCCGTGGGACCGATCGCGACCATCTCGATCCTGACCTACATCGGGTCGTGGAACGACTACTTCTGGCCGCTGATGGTCAGCTACACCGACGAGTCCCGGGTGCTCACCGTGGCCCTGGGCAACTTCAACGCGCAGACCCCGCAGACGGGGCCGGACTGGGCTGGGCTGATGGCCGCGACCCTGGTGGCCGCGCTGCCGATGATCCTGCTCTTCCTCGCGTTCGCGAAGCGGATCGTCAACTCCATCGGCTTCAACGGGATCAAGTGAGGCGGCAGATCGTGCACACATATCGCAAGGCCGGGGCCCTGGCCGCGGGACTGGCTGCCGGCGCTCTCGTCCTCGCCGGGTGCGCGGGGCCCGCCACCGGCGGTCCCGGCACCGCGGAGGACTCCGTCACCCTGGACTACTGGCTCTGGGACGCCAACCAGCTGCCCGCCTACCAGCGGTGCGCGGACGAGTTCGAGGAGCAGAACCCGGACCTGCAGGTGCGGATCAGCCAATACGGCTGGGGCGACTACTGGCGCAAGCTCACCGCGGGGTTCGTGGCCGGCGCCGGTCCGGACGCGTTCACCGACCACCTCACCCAGTACCCCAGCTTCGCCAAGAAGGGCCTGCTGCGGGACCTGAACACGCTGGAGGCCACGGCCGACGTCGACTACGCCGGGTTCCAGGAGGGCCTGTCCGACCTCTGGGTGGGCCAGGACGGCGCGCAGTACGGCATGCCCAAGGACTTCGACACAGTCGCGATGTTCTACGACAACGCCGTCATCGCCGAGGCCGGGCTGAGCCCGGAGGACCTCGAGGGCCTCGACTGGAACTCGGAGGACGGCGGCACCTTCGAGAAGCTGCTGGCCCACCTCAGCGTGGACGAGAACGGGGTGCGCGGCGACGAGGAGGGCTTCGACCCCGACCACATCGCGGTCTACGGCCTTGCCTCGAACGGGTCGGGCGGCACCGCCGGGCAGACGACCTGGTCCTGGCTGGCGGGGGCGACCGGCTGGACGTTCACCGACGCCGACGTGTGGGGCACCGAGTACCACTTCGACGACCCGCGGGTGCAGGACTCCATCGGGTGGCTGTTCGGCCTGGTGGAGAAGGGCTACATGGCGCCGTATGAGGAGGTCGGCACCGAGCCCAACCCGCAGCAGGCCCTCGGCTCGGGCCGCGCGGCGATCTCGCCGAACGGGTCCTGGATGCTCGGCACCTACGCCGGCCTGGAAGGCGTGGACCTGGGCATCGCCTCCCTGCCGAGCGGCCCCGTGGGCCACCCGGTGTCGATGTACAACGGCCTCGCCGACTCTGTCAGCGCCCAGTCCCCGAACCCCGAGGAGGCCGCCCGGTGGGTGGAGTTCCTCGGGTCGGACGACTGCCAGCGGCTGGTGGGGGAGGCCGGCGTGGTCTTCCCCGCGCGGCCCGCCGGTACCGAGGCGGCGATCGAGGCGTTCGGCGACCGTGGCCTGGACGCCTCGGTGTTCACGGACCTGGTCGAGAAGAATCAGACGCTCTTCCACCCGGTGACCGAGCAGTACGGCGCGATCGACGCGATCATGACGCCGATCATGGACGAGATCTACATCGGCGACCGGGACGTCAGCACGCTCACGGAGGTGAACGACCAGATCAACGGGCTCCTGAAGTGAGGTCGAGGTGAGGACGGCCCCGCTACGGTGACGCCGTGCCCCGCAGCAGCCGTGACCGCACCGTGGAGTTCCGCCTCGCCCCCGACGACGTCTCGGCGATCCGGTTCGGCGTCTCGCCCGGCCACGAGCTCGCGCACGCGATCCGGGTGCTCGTGCAGCCGCACTACCACCCGCTGCAGTGGGGCCGGCTGCGTCGAACGCGCGGGCACGCCCCGCCCGCGCGTTCGACCTGCTGCGCCTTGGGGGAGGCGCTGGTCGGGGGCTGACGCCGCGCCGCGACCGCCGCGGTTCCCGGTCGTTCAGCGCGGGGCTGGTCCCGTGCTCTGCCGCACGATGAGCCGCACGGGCACGGTCTCGTGCGTGCCGCTCAGGTCGACGCCGTCCCGCACCTGCCGCAGCAGGAGGTCCACGAGGCGCTTGCCGATCCGGGCGAAGTCCTGCTCCACCGTGGTCAGCGGCGGCCACAGGTGCTCGGCGAGGGTGATGCCGTCGAAGCCGACGACGGACACGTCCTGCGGCACTCGCCGGCCCGCCTCGTGCAGCGCGTGCAGCACGCCGGTGGCGGTCTCGTCGTTGGCGCAGAAGACGGCGGTGACGTCGGGGTCGGCGGCGAGCGCCCGGCCCGCCGCGTACCCGGTCCGCGCCGACCAGTCGCCGTGCAGCGGCTCCGGGACGGGGCGGACGGCCGCGCGCAGCGCGTCGCGCCAGGCGTCGGTGCGGCTCTGCGCGGGTACGGAGTCGTCGGGCCCGGCGACGTGGTGCACGGTGCGGTGCCCCAGGCTCAGCAGGTGCTCGACGGCGAGCCGGGCGCCGGCGGCCTGGTCGGCGCGGACCGCGGGGTGGCGCCCCACGAACCGGGAGTCGGACACGACCACGGGGAGCTGCGGTGGCAGCACCAGCGTGTCGGGGGTGGCGGTCTCGGCGCGCACGATGACGAGGCCGTCGATCGCCTGGTGCGAGAGGCGCGCGACGGCCGCCGACACGTCGTCGGGCGACGGGCTCTCGAGGTCGACGATCGTGACGGTGTAGCCCTCGGCCCGCGCCGCCTCCACGACGGCCTCGACCGTGCGGGACTCGCCGGTGCGGGCGAGCCGGTGGGCGATCACCCCTAACGTGCGGAAGCTGCCGTAGCGCAGGGCGCGCGCCGCGTTGTTGGGGGCGTAGCCCAGCTCGGCCATGGCGGCGAGGACGCGGTCGCGCGTCGCGGGCCGCACGTTGTCGAGGCCCATGGACACGCGCGAGACCGTCTGCGAGGACACGCCGGCGAGCGCCGCGACCTCGGCCAGCGAGGGGGCCGACCGCGGGCGCGCCCCGCCCCGGGAGCGCTCGTCGCGCGCCCCGCCCACCCCCGCCGTCTCCGCCGTCGCCGCCATCGCCGCCCCCGTCCGGTCGTCGTCGCCCCGAGCCGTACCGCCAGGGCTGTGACCTGCGGTCGGCTTGACATCCATGCAACCCCGCGACACTCTAATGCGGCCAGGATGTTTACGTAAACATTCGGCCCGTCCCCTGGGAGTAGCTTCGTGACCGCAGACGCTTCGGCTTCCGCGCCGTCCCTCGTGACCGCCGTGCGCCGCAGCCGTCGCCGGTGGACCGGCTGGACGTTCGTCGGGCCGTTCATGCTCGTCTTCGCGCTGGTGTTCCTGGCCCCGATCGCCTACTCGCTGTACCTGTCGGTATTCCGCACGCAATTGGTGGGCGGCACCACCTTCGTGGGTCTGGACAACTATGCGCAGGCGCTCCAGGACCCGCGGTTCTGGGAGGGCCTCGGCCGCGTGTCACTGTTCCTGCTGGTGCAGGTGCCGATCATGCTCGGCCTCGCCCTGCTCGTGGCCCTCGCGATCGACAGCGGCCGACTGTACGGCAAGAGCTTCTTCCGTATCTCGATCTTCATGCCGTACGCGGTGCCCGCCGTGGTCGCGTCCCTCATGTGGGGGTTCATGTACGGCACGCGGTTCGGTCTGGTGGGCAACATCAACGACGCCCTCGGTATCAGCCTGCCGGACCCGCTGTCCCCGGACCTGGTGCTCGCGTCGATCGGCAACATCGTCACGTGGGAGTTCGTCGGCTACAACATGCTGATCTTCTACGCCGCGCTGCGCGTGATCCCGCACTCGCTGTACGAGGCGGCGGAGATCGACGGGGCCGGCCAGTGGCGCGTCGTCGGGGCCATCAAGCTGCCTGCCATCCGCGGCGCCCTCGTCATCGCCACGATCTTCTCGATCATCGGCAGCTTCCAGCTGTTCAACGAGCCCAGCATCCTGCAGTCGCTCGCCCCGAACGTCATCACGACGTCGTTCACGCCCAACCTGTACGCCTACTCGCTGTCGTTCTCCGGCCAGCAGTACAACTACTCCGCGACCGTGGCCATCATCATGGGCCTGATCACCATGGTGATCGCCTACGTGGTGCAGCTGCGCGGCATGCGCAAGGAGGCGTGACCCGTGTCGACGCTGACCGCTCGCCCGGCCCGCCCCGCGCCCCGGCTGCGCACGCCCCGCCACCACTCCGTCGCCCGACCGCGGCGCAGCCCGCTGCTCACCGTGCTCACCGCGGTCGTCCTGGTGTACTCGCTGTTGCCGCTCGCGTGGCTGCTCATCAACGCCACGAAGACGCAGGAGAGCCTGTTCTCCTCGTTCGGCCTCTGGTTCGCCGGCGACTTCTCCCTCTGGGAGAACATCCGCGCCACGCTGACCTACGACGACGGCGTCTTCGTGCGCTGGCTCGGCAACACCGTGCTGTACGTGGTGGTGGGCGCCGGCGGGGCCACGTTCCTTGCGATCCTCGGCGGCTACGCCTTGGCGAAGTTCGACTTCCCCGGCAAGCGCGGCGTCTTCGCCCTCGTCATCGGCGCGGTGGCCGTGCCCGGCACGGCGCTCGCCGTCCCGACGTTCCTCATGTTCAGCCAGATGGGGCTCACGGACACGCCGTGGGCCGTGATCATCCCGACGCTGATCTCGCCGTTCGGGCTGTACCTCATGTGGACGTTCGCCGCCGAGGCGGTACCCGGCGAGCTGCTCGAGGCCGCTCGGATCGACGGGGCGGGGGAGTTCCGCACGTTCTTCCGCGTGAGCCTGCCGCTTCTGTCCCCGGGGATCGTCACCGTGCTGCTGTTCACCATGGTCGCGACCTGGAACAACTACTTCCTGCCGCTGATCATGCTGCGCGACTCGTCGTGGTACCCGCTCACGCTCGGCCTCAACGCCTGGAACGCGCAGGCAGCCACGGCCGGCGGTGAGGCGGTCTTCAACCTCGTGATCACGGGGGCGCTGCTGACGATCCTGCCGCTCGTGGTCGCCTTCCTGCTGCTGCAGCGCTTCTGGCAGTCCGGCCTGGCCGCCGGGAGCGTCAAGGAATGACCTCCTGGCGCAGGCTCAACCACCGATTTTCAGCGTCTGACGACGAAGTGAGGAAACCTATGAACACACGATCCCGCCACCTGACGCGCGGCGCCGCTCTCGCCGGGGTGCTGGCCCTGGGCCTCGCGGCCTGCGGCTCCTCGGACGACGGAGGGACGGGCGGGGGCGACGACGTCGCGCCCGTCGACACCGCCGCCGTCCTCGAGAAGGGCGGGGAGATCACCGTCTGGTCGTGGGAGCCCACGCTCGAGGACGTGGTGAAGAGCTTCGAGGAGCAGTACCCGAACGTCACGGTGAACCTGGAGAACGTCGGCACGTCCAACGACCAGTACACGGCGCTGCAGAACGCGATCGCGGCCGGCGACGGCGTGCCCGACGTCGCGCAGATCGAGTACTTCGCGGTGTCGCAGTTCGCCATCTCAGAGGCGCTCACCGACCTTGCCCCGCTCGGCGCGGCCGAGCTGGACGACACGTTCACCATCGGGCCGTGGAGCTCCGTGCAGAGCGGAAAGGGCACCTACGGCCTGCCGATGGACTCGGGCCCGATGGCGCTGTTCTACAACGAGGAGGCCTTCGACGAGTACGGCGTCGACGTGCCGACCACGTGGGACGAGTTCCTCGAGGCTGCGCGCTCCATCCACAAACAGGACCCGAACGCCTACATCACCAACGACAACGGCGACGCCGGCTTCACTACCAGCATGATCTGGCAGGCCGGCGGGGAGCCCTACACGGTCGACGGAACCGGGGTGTCGATCGACTTCAGCGGCGACCCGGGCACCCAGAAGTTCGCCGAGGTGTGGCAGAAGCTCATCGACGAGGACCTGCTCGCCCCCGTCGGCTCGTGGAGCGACGAGTGGTACCAGGGCCTGGGCGACGGCAGCATCGCGTCGCTCGCCACCGGCGCCTGGATGCCCGCCAACCTCGAGTCCGGCGTCCCGCAGGGGTCGGGCAAGTGGCGCGTGGCCGAGCTGCCGCAGTGGGACGTCAGGGAGCACGCGTCGGCCGAGAACGGCGGCTCCTCGCTGACCGTCCCCGCGGCCAGCCAGAACACCGAGCTCGCGTACGCGTTCGTCGACTACGCCACCGCCGGCGACGGCGTGCAGACCCGCATCGACGGCGGCGCGTTCCCCGCCACCACGGCCGACCTCGAGTCGGACGAGTTCCGCGGCACGGAGTCCGAGTACTTCGGCGGGCAGAAGATCAACGAGGTGCTCGCCGACTCGGCCGCCGACGTCGTGGACGGCTGGAACTATTTGCCCTTCCAGGTGTACGCGAACGCGATCTTCAACGACACGGTGGGCAAGGCGTACGTCTCCGACACCACGCTGACCGACGGGCTCGCGACGTGGCAGGAGCAGTCGACCACGTACGGCAACGGACAGGGCTTCACGGTCAACGAGCAGCCGTAGTCCCGGCGAGAGCCCTCGCAGCACCCGACCCGGAGAGGTGGCACGCACGTTGCCCACGTTGACGACGTTCGAGATCGGCGAGCGGGACTTCCTGCTCGACGGCCGCCCCTTCCAGGTGATCAGCGGGGCGCTGCACTACTTCCGGGTGCACCCGGACCAGTGGGCGGACCGGATCCGCAAGGCCCGGCTCATGGGGCTGAACACGATCGAGACGTACGTCGCGTGGAACTTCCACGCATCCGAGGCCGACGAGTTCGACCTCACGGGGCGTCGCGACCTGGGCCGCTTCCTCGACCTGGTCGCCGCGGAGGGGCTGCACGCGATCGTGCGGCCTGGCCCGTACATCTGCGCCGAGTGGGACGGCGGCGGGCTGCCGGCCTGGCTCTTCGCCGGCGATCCCACCGGGCAGCCCGCCGGCGTGCGCCGGTACGACGCGCGGTTCCTCGAGGCCATCGGCACGTACTTCGCGCGGCTGCTGCCGGTGGTCGCCGAGCGGCAGGTGACGTGCGGCGGCCCGGTGCTCATGGTGCAGGTGGAGAACGAGTACGGCGCGTACCCGGGCGTGCCCGCCGACGAACGCACCCGCTACCTGCGTGCGCTCGTGGACCTGACCCGCGAGCAGGGCATCGACGTGCCCCTGTTCACGTCCGACCAGGCCGACGACGAGCACCTGTCGCGCGGCGGGCTGCCCGAGCTGCACAAGACGGCGAACTTCGGCTCGCGGTCCCTCGAGCGGCTCGCCGTGCTGCGCCGCCACCAGCCCACCGGGCCGCTCATGTGCACGGAGTTCTGGGACGGCTGGTTCGACTCGTGGGGCCTGGAGCACCACGTCACCGCCCCGGAGACGACGGCCCAGGACCTGGACGACCTGCTGGGCGCGGGCGCGTCGGTGAACCTGTACATGTTCCACGGCGGCACCAACCTGGGCCTCACCAACGGGGCCAACGACAAGGGCACGTACCTGCCCATCACCACGTCGTACGACTACGACGCACCGCTGTCCGAGCACGGCGCCGCGACCGCCAAGTTCCACGCCCTGCGCGCGGTGATCGGCAAGCACGCCCCGGTGCCGGACGAGCTGCCGACCGAGCCGGGCCCGGCGCCCGAGCTCGACGTCGTCCTCGAGGGCCGCGTGCCCCTCGCCGACGTGCAGCACCTGCTGGCGCCGCGGGGCGCCGTCCGGTCGGACGGCCCGCCGCCGACCATTCCGACGATGGACGCGCTGCGGCACTGGTCGGGGTTCGCCCAGTACTCCACGACCGTCGAGGCCGACGACGCTGTGCTCGTCGTCGACGAGGTGCGCGACCGCGCGATCGTCGCGCTCGACGGCGACCCGGTCGGCGTGCTCGACCGCGCCACCCACGCGTACTCCCTCCCGCTCCCGCGGCGGTCCGGCACGCTGACGCTGCTCGTCGAGGACCGGGGCCGGGTGAACTACGGCCCCCGCATCGGCGAGCCGAAGGGGCTGATCGGGCCGGTGCGCACCGCGACCCGGGAGCTCACGGCCTGGGAGGCGATGCCGTTGCGGCTGCAGGAGGCACCGACGCTGCTGACCGACGCCGCGTGGACGGGCGGCGCCGACGACACCGCGCCGTTCGCCGGGCCGTCGTTCCACCGCGGCACGTTCGACTCGGTGGCGGGCGTCGACCACTTCCTGCGCCTGGACGGCTGGTCCCGCGGCCTGGCGTGGGTCAACGGCGAGCTGCTGGGCCGGTACTCGAGCCAGGGGCCCACCGAGACGCTCTATGTGCCCGGGCCGCTCGTCCGGGCGGGCGGCAACGAGCTGCTGCTGCTCGAGCTGCGCGGTGCGGCCGGGGCGCGCGCCCGGTTCGTCGCCGCACCCGACCTCGGCCCGACGGAGGCCTGAGCCGCGCCGACGACCCGGACCTGCGCGCACGATAGATTGCCCGGGATGCGCCGCCCCGCCCCTGAGTCCTCGTCGTCCGTCGCTCGCGTCCCGGGGTTCCGGCCGCTGCTGGCGATGTCGGCGCTGGGCTTCTCGGGCTACGCGCTGCTGCTGCCCGCCGCGCCGCTGTGGGCGGTGCACGGCGGCGCGGGCGAGGGCGGCGCCGGCCTGGTCAACGCGGTGCTCATGCTGGCCACGGTGCTCACGCAGACCACGGTGCCGTGGCTGCTGCACCGGGTGGGCTGGCGGCTCACGATGTCCGTGGGAGTCGTCCTGCTCGGCATCCCGTCGCTGCTGTTCATGGCCACCGACCATCTCCCGTGGCTGCTCGCGTTCTCCGCGGTGCGCGGCATGGGGTTCGCCGTCCTGACCGTCTGCGGGTCGAGCGCCGTCGCCGCCCTGGTGGACGGGCCGCGGCACGGCCGGGCGATCGGGCTCTACGGCCTGTCGATCGCCTTCCCGCAGCTGGTGCTCCTGCCGAGCGCGGCCTGGGTCGCCGAGACCCTCGACTTCGGCGTCGTCTTCGCCCTCGGCGCCCTGCCGGTGCTCGCGGTGCCATTCGCGGTGTTGCTGGGCCGCCGGCTCGACGCCGTCGACGCGGACCGCGCGGCCGAGGACGCCGCGGCGCCCGCCGTGGTCGACCAGGCTGGTGCGGCGGTTCGACGACGTGGGCGCACCCTGCTCGCGCTGGTGATGCCGTCGCTCGTGCTGCTCGCGGTGACGACGCCGGGCGGGGCGCTGCTGACCTTCGCGCCGCAGTTCGCCGGCGGCGCGGGCGGGGGAGCTGGCGCCGCCGTGGCGGGGCTGCTCGGCTTCACGGCCGCGACGGCGCTGGCCCGCTGGGGCGTGGGCGGGTTCGCCGACCGGTTCGGGCCGCGCGTGTTCCTCGCGCCGCTGCTCGCCGTCTGCGCGGGCGGGCTGGCGCTGTGCGCGTGGGCGATCGCGGCGGGCGGCGTGCGGCCGGCCGTCCTCGTGCTGGGCATGACGATCGTCGGCGTCTCCTACGGCAGCCTGCAGAACCTCACCCTCGTCGCCGCGTTCGCCGCCGTGCCGCAGCGGCAGCACAGCACCGCGAGCGCCGTGTGGAACATCGGGTTCGACGCCGGCACCGGGCTCGGGTCGCTCGTCGTCGGGTTCATCGCCGCCGGGACGAGCTTCTCCGTGGGGCTGCTGACGACGGCGGCGGTGTGCGTCGTCGCGGCCGGGGCCGTACTGCTGGGCCGGCGTCTCCGCTGAACTTGCCCCCCGCCGGGTGCAGGATGGGTTCGGGGGCAGCGACGCGACGGGCGGAGGCCGAGATGGGCAAGCAGCGGCACGGCAAGGAGCAGGGCAAGGAGCAGGGCAAGGAGCAGGGCAAGGAGCACGGCAAACAGCACGGCCGCAAGAAGGGCGGGCCGAGCCTGTACCAGCTGGTGATCCTCGGCCTCGCGGTCGCGGCCGTCACCAAGGAGCTGCGGAAGGACAAGGACGAGCGCACCTGGCACGGCACCGTCGCGGGCTTCGTCCCGTACGAGTTCCGGATGCCCACCGTCGAACGCATCCGCGAGCGGGTGTGGGATCCGGACGCCGAGCACCTGCTCGGCCCGCACGTCTTCGGCGTCGGGTGGACCGTGAACGTGGGGCGCGTGGTGGAGCTGGTACGGCGTCGGATCGACGACGGGCGCGAAACCGCTGGTTGAGCTTGTCGAAGCCAGGTTTCGACAGGTTCAACCAGCGAGGGACCGGACGACAAGCCCCTGCGCGAGGGCGCCGAACGAGCCGTGGACGTCGTGCAGCACGCTGCTGGTGAGGCCCGTGCCCGTGGCGCCGAAGGTGACCGTGGTGTCGAGGCCCAGCCACTCGCCCTCGGGGGCGCGGTGCAGGTGCGCGGCCAGGTCGAGGTTGGGGAATGCGACCTGGCGCGGGTCGGCGCGCACCGACATGCCGTTGGCGAGGTCGAGCAGCCCGACGGTCCGGGCGAGGCCGCCCACCTCCTCGTCCTCGACGAGCGCGTGGTCGGTGCGGACCCAGACCGTGCCCCGGCCGGGCTCGGCCAGCGTGCGGCGCACGTCGATCGACTCGACGAAGGCGCCCGGCCAGTCTTCGCTAGGCTTCCACGCCGCGTGCTCGTCGGGCCCCGGCACGGGCGCGGGTGCGCCGCCCGCCAGGTCGGCGGTGTCGCCCACGGCAGCGAGCCACGCGCGGAGCGTCACGACCGTGCGACCGCCGCAGGCCACCGTCGCCTCCACCAGCTCGACGCCGCGCCCCGGGCGCAGCACCCGTACGTCGGTGGTCATCTCCTCGAGCCGGTACGGGCCCCAGATGTCGAAGGCCAGCCGCGTGGCCGCCAGCTCGTGCCGGCCCCGCGCCGCGCGGTCGAGCTCCACCAGGTGCGTGAGGAGTCCGAGCGTCGGCGCCACGTGCTGCTCGTCGGTCTTCCACGCCCCGCCCACGTGCTCCGTGGGGTGGAACGTCGTCGCGCCTGTGCGCAGGAAGTAGGCCATGGTCCGTCCGTCCTTCGTGGGGAGAGACGGCCATCCTGCCAGGGCCGCCGGCCTGCCGGGGCCGCCGGCGACGGCAGCGTCCCAGAACGGTGCGCCGCGCATGGCCCACGTCTGGAGCAGGCTCCGGGAACACCTAGGTGTGATGTCCAGGGAGGTTGGTCAGCCTGGTGATTGGTGGCTGGCCGCCGATGGCGGAGTGGGCTCGGTGGTGATTGTAGAAGTGGAGCCAGCCGGGCAGAGCAGCGTTGCGCTGTTCGGTT
>NZ_JCAIUJ010000009.1:0-135526 GCF_059445465.1 Isoptericola sp. Y541
CACCGAGATCACCGCCGCAGCACTCGTGCTACTCAACCTTCAACGCGGGACCCGGCGATCACGCTGGTGAGAAAACCTCAGTGGCTGCAGACCGGCGCCGGCACCCAAATCCAGCTCACCGCCGTCGAGACCAGCCGCGAACGCGCCACGGTCTACAACCTCACCATCGCCGGAACCCACACGTACTTTGCGTTCGCTGGATATGCAGCACTACTTTCCCACAATTCGGGTGGAATGGATGGGTGCAGTGACGCTGCCTACCAGGGGGTGCTCCACATCCGCGAAGAAGCCGAGAAGGAAATTCGCGATCGCGCGACCGCAAGCCATCGCTTCGATATGTCGGACGATGACCTCGCGGACTATCTTGATGGCTTTGTGGGTCGGTCGGACGGGCAGACGCTTAGGTCTGGTGGCGTGGGATGGTATGACGCCGAGCGGGGAGTTACAGTAGTGCAGAACGGGCCGTTTCAATGACGGCGTTCAGAGAGTCGCCCGATGGGTTCGCCCGGCGCAGGGGATAGGAGAATTAAGTGCGAGCTGTCATTGTTGATGAAGAGTTGAAGATTTCCATGGATCGGGAGGAACTCCTCAGGATCTCGAACGTTCTGACAGAGGCAATCAATATGTTGAGCCCGCGAGAGTTTTACATCCGAACTGGTTGCTCATCATCTAACATTGATGATCTGGTTCGAAAAATTAGGGAAGTCCATGACGAGGGTGCGCCGTCATTCGACCTGGCGATAATTCCCGGTGTGGAACTAGACGAGAATCCTCCGCGGGAACGCCGCCGCCGATAATTGGGGCGGTTCACGTCGGGTGAAAATGTGGACGCAGCGCGCGGCAGACCACCCCTCTGTGAACTATCGCGACGCCCTCGGGAGCAACTGATCACCGCCACCTACGGGTTCGACCGCACCACGGACCGGTTGACGGAGTACCGAGCGGACCGCTTCCTGCAGCCCGGGATCGACCGGTCCGAGACGTACACCTACGACCAGGCCGGCAACGTGCTGTCCTTGGCTGCGTGTAGTCAAGTGTTCTTGCCCCACTTGTCGTCATGAATTTTGGCTCCGGCGAAGGCACTTGAAGGTGCGCAGTCGGTAGGACTCGGTGCCGGTTTGCAGGATGGGGGCGTTGAAGTGTTGCGCCCCGGGTCTGATGGAGGTGGTGTGTCCCGCGTTCCATGGAGTCGGATTACTGGATTCTTGTGCCACCTGACCCTGTAGGAGGGCCTCGTGGGACGTCGTGGGTATCCGCCGGAGTTCCGGCGCAAGGTGTTGGACCTGCTTGAGTCCGGTCGCAGGGTCGCGGATGTCGCCCGCGACCTCGAGATCAGTGACCAGACGGTCTACGCCTGGCGCCGCCAGGACCGCATCGACAAGGGGCTGGAGCCGGGCCTGACCAGCGGTGAGAAGGCCGAGCTGACCGTCGCGAAGAAGCGGATCGTCGAGCTCGAGACCGAGTTGGCGATCCACCGGAGGGCGAGCGAGCTGTTGGGCAAGGTGGTGCCCCCAAAAGGCGGTTCGAAGCGATCACGGTGATGGCCGGCGAGGGCCTGCCGGTCCAGCCCGCGGTGCGCGTGCTGGGCTGCTCGGAATCGGGCTACTACGCCTCACGGGTCAGAGCGCCTTCGGCTCGCCAGATCCGGCACCCTCTGCTTGCCGAGACCATCCGCACCATCCACACCGCCTCTCGAGGCGTCTACGGCGCCCGGCGGGTGCATGCCGAACTCACCAAGGGCCACGGCATCCAGGTCTGGCACGGCACCGTGGAGATGCTCATGGCCCGTGCCGGACTCAAGGGCGTCGGCGGACGACCGAAGTGGCGTCGCGCGCGCCCCGACCTGATCTCCACCGACCTCGTCGATCGGCAGTTCGCCCGCGACGGCGTGAACGAGCTGTGGGTCACCGACATCACCGAACACCCCACCCGTGAGGGCAAGGTGTACTGCACCGTCGTGCTCGACGTCTGCTCCCGCCGCGTAGTCGGCTGGTCGATCGACTCCTCGCCCACAGCGGCCCTTGTCACCAACGCGCTCGGCATGGCCATCGAGAACCGCCAGCCACCGGCCGGAACGATCATCCACTCCGACCACGGAGTCCAATTCGGATCCTGGGCCTTCACCACCCGGGCAAAGTCATCCGGCCTCGTGCCCTCGATGGGATCGATCGGCGACTGCTACGACAACGCCGTCATCGAGAGCTTCTGGTCCCGCATGCAGGTCGAGCTCCTGGACCGCCGCCGCTGGCGCACCCGCCTGGAGCTCGCGAACGCGATCTTCGAGTACCTCGAGATCTTCCACAACCGCCAGCGCCGGCACTCCGCGCTCGGATGGCTGAGAGGGCGATTCACGGTTACCAGCCCAGTCGGTAGAGCTCGAGGTTCGTGACGATGCGGATCACGCGGGGTAGTTCGGCCAGTCGGCCGCGGTAGCCGGTGGCGAGGATCTTCCAGTTCTTGAGGTGGGAGATGGTGCGTTCCACGGCGGCGCGGATGGAGGCGATCGATCCGTTCCAGATCTTCTCGAACTCGGTGCGTTCGACTCCACGGGCCTTCTTGATCGGGGTGATAGCGCCGTGGGAGGTATAGGCGGTGTCGGCGATCCACTCGACGTCGGCGAGGGCCTGCGCCCAGCCGACCAGGTCCAGGACCGCGGAGTCGTGTCGGGCACCGGGGGCGGGCTCCGAGACGGCGAGCAGGGTTCTGTCGATGGTGGCGGCGACCTGGACGTTGACGCACTGGCAGTGCCTCTTGCCGGAGTAGTTCCTCCGGCCTGTTTCCGCGCGGTTCCCGGTCGCCACGTAGGTGCCGTCAACGAGAACCACCCGGCCGCGACAAACGTCGGCCAGGTCCTGGTTGGACATGCAGGTGGCCTGCGCGACGAGTGGCAGCACGTGCCGCCAGATCCGCGAGACTGTCGGCTGCGAGACCCCGAAGAACTCCCCTGCCTCGGCCTGGGACAGGTTCGTGCGAAGCAACGTCAGCGTTGCCCGTACCTGGTCTCGAAGCCCCATCTCGAAGTGGCCTCGCTCATCCCAGGGTCGCCCCGACTCGATCTGGTAGATCCTGGCGACCAGTTCCGTCATCTGGTCAGCGTCCAACCCGGTCGTAGACTCGTAGCGCACCGGCTCTCAATCCTCGTCGATGGATGGTGTGGCAACCCCATCGTTGCAGGCCAGAGAGCCGGTGCGCTCCTACCCGGCCGCGACGCCGCGACCCGTTCCGTGAATAGCCCTCTCACTCCAGGGCCTTCTCCAGGCTCGTAATCGCCTCGGAGGCCATGACCGCGTCCACTGGTCCGGACAGGACCGCGGCCCTGATGTCCTGGTGCCCCCACGCCTCCACATCCCCGATCATGATCCCCGGATCGAGTCGCAGCTCGACTCCACCGCCTTCAGGGAACGAGAACCACAGCTCGTTCTGGATGCCCGCGTCCATCGGCGCCGACCGCTCCCAGCCCTTCGAGGACAGACCGAGTAGAGCCCCCACCGGCGCCGTCTGCCCCTCGAAGCGGGTCAGGCGCCCGGTGCTCAGCTCTTCCTCGGTAAACGCGCCGACCGGGCGGGCGATCTGCGGGAACGGCTGCACGATCTCGTGGTCCGCGAACACCTCCGCCCACCGCTCGACCTCGCCGACGAGGTGCACGGGGTGCGCGATGCGGACCCCGGCGCCTTCCCTTGGAGTCAGAGGATCCTCATTCGCGTCGGCGAACGACCCGTCCTCGGCCACACGGAAAGCCACCGAGTCGGCGGTCCACAGCAGACGACGCGTCAGGTGCCGGATCAGAGGGTGGCGCACGAAGTGCTCGCCGAACTCCTCGAGCGTCCAGGTCCGCGTGGCGATCATCGCCCGCTCCAGTCGCTGCACCTGGTCGCTCGCGACCGCCCTGAGCTCCTTGCGCAGCAGGGAGAAGCGATGGTAAGCGGCCTCGGCTTGCTCCGTGTCGTCCTTCGCGCCAGGCTTGGGCAGCGCCTTGCCGATCTTGCCGTTCTCGTCGGTGACGAACGGCTGCAGCGACTCGTCGAGTCCGACCCGGAACTGCCTGGGGCCGTAGTCGAGCACGAGCGCCGACTCCTCGCAGAGCCCGAAGTCGGGCACGAGCCGGTCTGCGAGCTGCTCGGCAGTGAGCCCAAGCCCCTTGGCGATCGACTCGATCTGCTCGCCCGCCTCCTCCTTGATCGCCGAGAACCGGGCCCGCTCGGCGATCCGGTTCATCGTGCGTAGCGCCGCCTCGGAACCGATGGCCCCGAGCGTTTTCAGCCCCGGCACGGCGTGGTGGTGCCGGTTCTCGCCCGGCCAGCGCTCGACGAGCGGCGCGAGAAGCTCCACCGCCGCATCCCCGCCGAAGTGGGCGAGCTGGCTCAGCACCCAGGTGTCCTGGCTCGGCGCCCCCGCCTCGTCCCACTTGTGGAAAAGCGCCAACGAGAACCGTTGCAGCGACTCGTGATCGCAGGCCGCTCCGACGACGTCGACCCCCGCATACGGGTGTTCGGGAGTTCCGAGCGCGAGCACCGTCGCGAGGTTCCGGATCGCAGCGTCAGGGAGCGCACGGCCGCCGGCCAGCAGCACCTGCGGGAACAGTGGCGCGGCCACCCAAGACCCGATTTCCGGGACCTTGACGCCCACGGGTATGAGCGGGTCGACGTCGACCAGCGCCGCGATCGCCTCGGCCGCTTCAGGGCCGTATGTCGCGGCGGCCTCGCATACAGAGGACGAGCCGTATTCCGACGCCAGGTACCGGAGCACGGTTTCGGCGGCGGTGCGGCGCTTCTTGGCCTTCCCGAGGGCGTCCGGGATCAGCAGCACGGCCGCGTCCTCGCGGTGCCGGTTGAACCACTCGGTCGCGAACTCGCGCAGGGTCTTCTTGTGCGCGAGGGCGTCCGCGGCCTGCCGGGCGTTGTCGAGGCTCGCGATCGGCAGCAGGGCCGCATGGTCAACGGAGGAGGGTTCGATCGTCGCAATCTTCTCGAGCGCGCCCTCACCGAGGCTCGCCAGGATCGCGCGCAGGTCGGACGGGTCGGCGCGGACTCCCTCGGTCTCCCATACCTCGAACAGCGCGGCCGCGAGCGGGACCGGCGCGGAGGAGATCCGGCGGGCGCTCCACCACCACGGCGGATCGAAGGGGGACTCCCCCGCCATCACGCTCCGGAACTTCGCGACCTCTGCTTCGACGTCGACGTCGGGATCGTCCACCCGGGCCATCGACCATCGCTCGCGTTCGCCTTCGGCCCAGCGGAGTTTGAGGATCGTAGGGGGCTTCAAGCCCGTGAGCACCAACGGTTCCCGGGAGGCGTCTGCCAGCCACGGTGGGTCGAGCAGCAGTGGCGGGATCTCCTCGTCGTGCGCGACGGGGACTCGGTCTCCGCTCGGAAGCAGGCCCTCGATCGCTTCGCGGACGGCCGTGTCCTGGAACGGCAGCGTCGCGAGCAGGATCGGGTCGGCGGTGTTGAGCAGCACCGTGTAGCGCTCGCGCGCTTCGGGTTCGGCACCGGCCGCCCGTGCGGCGATCAGCCGCAGGGCGCGCTGCGGGAACTGCGAGGCGGCCTCTTTGGCGTAGTTCAGCGCGACCGGCTCGTTGAACTCGTCGAGCTTGTCGAGGAGCAGCCCGAACGCGTGGTCGGTCGGGATCGCCGCCAGCCCGCGGAAGAGGTTCTCGACCCAGTATCCGGACGTGAGCCGGCGCTCCAGGACCGGGAGCGCGTCGGGGCCGAGCCGGTGCAGGATGTCGCCGATCTCAGCAGCTCGTCCGATCATGCTCAGACCCGCATGGTCGATCGCGGCGAGCTGTTCGGGGGTGTGCACGACGTGGAGGAGCACACCTGCGCAGTACGGGTGCACGCCAGCCGACCGAAACTCCGAGCAGACCTCCTCGAGCCATTCGCGCTCGCTCGGAACGAGGAGGCTCACGCCGAGGCGGTGCATGAAGTCCCCGCGCCGCACGTCGAGCGCGGTGACGACCTCGACGTAGTCCCTGTCGGGGAGCGCCGCGAGGAGATTCCGGACGGCAGGGACCTTCTCGCAGTGGTCGAGCCGCCGCCAAGCGGTGCCGAAGGGGTCTCTCTGGACAATCTCGTAGTGCTCGTGTGCCGCCGGCCAGCTGTGGTTGGAGTCGAGCGTGAACGACTCGGCGAGTGCGACGACGGCGAACGGCAGCCCGTGCTCGGCCGCGGCCGCGTCGAAGGTTAGGCGGTCGAAGACCGGCCCGTGGGAGGGTCGGGCAAGCAGCAGGGTCGCGGCCGCGCCGAGCAGGTCCGGCTCGCCGTCGAGGAACGCGTTCACGTGGGCCTCGAAGTCGGGGTTGGCGTCGTCGTCGAGGTACTTGCGGACCCGGGCCTCGCGCTCCTTGCGGAATTCGGCCACCGCGTCGGGTTTGGGGGTGAACTTGCAGGTCCTGGCCTCACCGCGGCGCGGTCGGATGAACCGCTTCCAGGCGTCAGGGAAGACGAACGCGTCCTCGTCGGGGAGGGCGGGAGTGGATGCGTTATCGGTCACAGGGTGCGAGCGTAGGAGTCGGGACCGACAGGCTTGACGAGCGCGATGGCTCAGCGATGCACGAGAGGTCACTCCCGCCAGCGAAGCCCCCGCGTAAGCCCCCAGAGCCACGAAGGGGTCACTCCGTGACAACGCGAAAGGCCCTCCGCGCTCAGCGTTTCCGCTGGCCAGAGGGCCGTTCGAGAGGGTGGGCGATACTGGGTTCGAACCAGTGACCTCTTCGGTGTGAACGAAGCGCGCTACCACTGCGCCAATCGCCCGACGCGTGGACGATATTAGCCACAGAACGGGCGTGACTCAAACCAGCCGCACCGGATGTGGCGCAGCGACCCTGCGTGACCGTCACGGATCCAGGCGCTCGCGGCACAGCCGCTCGAAGAGCTCGTGCGCGGCGCGGGAGACCTCGCCGACCGCGACGTCGGCGCCGTCGAGCCACACGGCCGGCTGCACGTTGCGGCCTGAGGACGTGAGCACCAGCTGCGCCCGGCCCTCGGTCACCTCGTCGAGCACGGTGAACGGCAGCTCCCCCTCCTTGGCCTCGCGCACGGGCAGCCCCTCCTCCGCGGCCCACTCGAGGGTGAGGGCGCGCGTGATGCCGGCCAGACAGCCCGAGTCCAGCGTGGGGGTGATCAGCTCGCCGTCGCGCTCCACGAAGACGTTCGAGCCGGTGCCCTCGCACAGGTCGCCCACCGTGTTGGGCAGGATCGACTCGTCGCCGCCCTTGCGCACGGCGTCCGCGAGCGCCACGACGTTCTCCGCGTACGACGTCGTCTTGAGGCCGGCGACGGCCGAGCGCTCGTTGCGCGGCCACGGCGACCTGGCCGAGCGGGAGGTGGGCGCCATCGTGCCCGCCTGCGCCGCCACGACGACCGTTTGCGGCGCGTCCACGCGCCCGGAGCCCAGGGGGCCTACGCCGGCCGTCACGGTGATCCGCAGCCGGCCGTCGAACGGCCCGTCGAGGCGCACGGCCTCGGCGAGGGCGGCACCGACGCCGTCGCGCACCTTCTGCTCGTCGGGGGCCGCGAGGCCGAGGCCCCGCGCCGACCGCGCAAGGCGGGCCAGGTGCCGCGTCAGCGCGAACACCTGGCCCTCGAAGACGGTGCACGTCTCGAACACGCCGTCCCCGACCGTGATGCCGTGGTCGACGGCGCTCAGCGCCGCCTCCCCCTGCCCGACGAGGCGCCCTTCCGCCCAGATCACCAGACTCATGGGGGCCAGTCTGCACCGGAAGCGCGGCCCGCGTCAGCGGCGCAGCACGAGGTGCGTCACCTCCGGCGTGATGCGCCCTCCGGCGGCGCGCAGCGTGCGCGGGCCCACGCCGTCGAACAACCGGACACCGTCGACGTCCACGACCACGGGCGCCACGTGCAGGCGCAGCTCGTCGATCAGGTCGGCGGCGAGGAGCTGGTTGACGGTCGACGCGCCGCCCGCCACCGAGACGTCCCGCTCGCCCGCGGCCTCGCGCGCCCGGTCCATGGCCTCGTGCGGGCCGCCGGTGACGAAGTGGAAGGTGGTGCCGCCGTCCATCTCGATCGGGCCGCGCGCGTGGTGGGTGAGCACGAAGACGGGCGCGTGGTACGGCGGGTCCTCGCCCCACCAGCCGCGCCAGCCGAGGTCCCACTCACCACGGCCGGGGGTAAACATGTTGCGGCCCATGATGTAGGCCCCCGCCGTAGTGATCGCGGCGAGCTCGGCCTGGTGGGCGTCGGAGTGCTCGAACATCCAGGCGTGCAGCTGCTCCCCGCCCCCGACGCCGTCGCCGAACGGCTGCTCCAGCGACTGGTTCAGCCCTGCCGAGATCCCGTCGAGCGAGATCCCGATGTCGCATGTCACTTGTGTCATGCCGGGTGGGACGGTCGCGCCGCCCGGGACTCATCGGTCCAGCGCAACATCGGCGCCGAAGGACGCCAGTCCGACCAGCCGCTCGGCCTTGAGCTCGGTCTCTGCCCATTCGCGGACCGCGTTGCTCCCCCACGTGATCCCGGCCCCGGTGCCGAACCGCAGCACGCCCCCGCCGGGCTCGTCGGCCCACCAGAACGTGCGGATGCCGACGGCGAGCTCGGCGCGCCCTGCGTCGCCGTCCACCCACCCGACGGCGCCGCAGTACGGCCCGCGCGGGGCCGGCTCCAGCTCGGCGATGATCCGCAGCGCCGAGGACTTCGGCGCCCCGGACACCGACCCCGGCGGGAAGGTGGCCGCCAGCACGCGCGCCCACCGGCCCGGCCCGTCGTCGTCCAGCCGTCCCCGGACGCGGGACACGAGGTGCACCAGCCCGGGGTGCTCCTCGACGGCGAGGAGGTCCGTCACGTCCACCGTGCCCGGGCGGCACACCCGCTGCAGGTCGTTGCGCACGAGGTCGGTGATCATGACGTTCTCGGCGCGGTCCTTCCCCGTGAGCCCGGCGACGGTCCGTGCCGTGCCCTTGATCGGCCCCGAGCCGAGGACGGTCCCGCTGCCGGGGACGTCCTCGATCGACAGGTAGAGCTCCGGCGAGGCGCTGACCACCCAGACGGGGTCGAGGCCGGTCGCCGCCGGGACGTGGACGGCCGCCGCGTGCGGGGCCGGGTTGCCGACGGCCAGCCGCGCGGCGAGAGCCGCCGCGTCGGGCTCGACGACGGCGCCGTCCGGCGCGGTCACCACCGGCAGCGGCGCCGACATCACACGGCACACGTTCACCTGGTAGACGTCGCCCTGGCGCACGTGCTCACGGACGGATTCCACGGCGCGCACGTAGGCGCCGCGGTCGAGCGAGGTACGCCAGCTCGACGGCGCCGGGCCGCGCCACGGCTCGCCGGCCGTGGGCACGGGCGGGGCGGCCGGTGCGACGTCGGCGAACCGCCACGCACGCGCCCGGCCTCCGCCCCGCGCGCTCCCGTCACGGCCCAGGCCGGCCTCGAAGTCGACGACGACGAACCAGAGCCCCTCGTCGAGCCGCTCCGGCTGCTCCGCCACGTCGACGCACTCGACGGCGCGCGTCGCGCGTCGTCCGGCGAAGGTGGCCCAGGATGTCGGCTCGTGCACAGGAGCACGGTAGTGGTAGTCCCGCCGACACCCCCCGGAGGGCGATTGGACGGACCCGTACCGGTCCACTAATGTTTGGGGCGCGCCAGAACGGCGGGCACCGCGAGGTGCCCTGGTCTTGGTCGCGCGGATGTGGCTCAGTTGGTAGAGCATCACCTTGCCAAGGTGAGGGTCGCGGGTTCGAATCCCGTCATCCGCTCGGAGGCCCACTCTCTGATCGACTCACCACGAGCGTCGGGAGAGCACGTCTCAAGGTGGGTTGGCCGAGAGGCGAGGCAGCGGCCTGCAAAGCCGTATACACGGGTTCGAATCCCGTACCCACCTCGTAGCACGGGCGATTGGCGCAGCGGTAGCGCGCTTCCCTGACACGGAAGAGGTCACTGGTTCGATCCCAGTATCGCCCACCAGCAGACGAAGGCCCCGGACCAAACGGTCTGGGGCCTTCGTCGTCTTCCGCCCCGAGCCCCTGAACCGCGTCGCAGGTCACAGGCCCGCGATTGGACCAGCCCACTCCGGGTCAAGTAATGTTCCCCAGGCGCCAGGAAGCCGGGGGAAACTCCCAGATCCTGGTCGTGCGGATGTAGCTCAGCTGGTAGAGCATCACCTTGCCAAGGTGAGGGTCGCGAGTTCGAATCTCGTCATCCGCTCCGAGCTCTGCACTCCCCTCACCTCGAGGGCGCGGGGAACGCAGCAGCCGGACGGGCGATTGGCGCAGCGGGAGCGCGCTTCCCTGACACGGAAGAGGTCACTGGTTCGATCCCAGTATCGCCCACCGCTCGAAGGCCGTCCCGGACCACCGGGGCGGCCTTTGTCGTCCCACGACCACCGTCCAATCGTGGCGCCCGGCAGACCAGGCGGCGTAGCGTCGAGGGCATGTGCCGCAACATCACGACGCTGCGAGGCCTCGAGCCGCCCGCCACCGACGAGGAGATCCAGGCCGCCGCGGAGCAGTTCGTCCGCAAGGTGACCGGCGTCCAGCGCTCCGCGACCGACGCCACGCGCGAGCCGTGCGAGCAGGCCACGGCCGAGATCGCGGAGATCGTCATCCTGCTGCTGGGCGAGCTCCCCGCCCGTCGTCAGCCCCCGAAGACGGTGCCGCCGCTGCGGCGCGAGGAGGTCCAGGCCCGCATCGCGGCGCGCCAGGCCGCCCGCGAGGAGCACGAGCGCCAGCACGAGCTGGGCATCGCCCACACCCATTAGGCTCGCCCGCGTGGATCACGCCGCACCATCGACCCCCGACGCCGCTCTCGCCCCGGTCTCCGCGACGATGCACCGTGCCAAGGCACGAGCCCGGGCGTCGCACGTCACCGTGGGCCAGGTGCGGCACGGCGACGGCGGCGCGGTCGAGATCGACTGCTCGTGCGGGATGGTGCTGACCAACGGGCCCGACTGGTCGCTCGACGAGCACATCCGCCTGCACCGGGCCGAGGCGCGCTACGTGGCGCTCAGCGCCGTCGCCCCGGCCGGGATGCCGCGCCTCGTGCCGGTCGGCGCCGACCGCCTCCCGCGCTAGGCCGCCCCCCGGCAACCGCGGCCCCCTCGTCGAGCAGGAGCGCTGCGACCGCCTCCGGGGCCTCGTGCATCGCGTCGTGTCCCGTGGGGAGCTCGTGGACCTCCCACCCCGGATCGGCCTGGAGCCGGGCACCGAGCTCGGCGAACGGCGTCGCCTCCTCCCACCCCGAGCAGTAGACGAACTCCCGGCGGGGAACCTGGGCGACCGCGCCCGTGAGGCGGATACCCTGCAGGAAGGCGCCGAGGGGATGAGGGCGGCGGCGGGGATCGCCGCCCTCCGGCGGCGAGACCGAGTAGCCGGTGGCCGCCGCGCCGCCGGCGAACAGGTCCCGGAAGTGGTCGTTCGACGCCGACCAGCACGACTCGCCGTCGCGCGGGACGAAGGCGTCGAGATGCACAAGTCGTGAGATCCGGCGGTCGGCGCGGTCGGCGACCGCTGTGATCACCATCCCGCCGTAGCTGTGGCCGACCAGCGTCGCGTCGGTGACGTCGAGCCGCTCGAGGTGCCGCAGCACGTCGTCGGCGTGCGTGTCGAGGTTGGCCGTCGCGACCGTCGCGTCGTCGTCGTCCGGCCGCAGACCGGTCAGCGTGAGGGCGAGCACGGTGTGGCCGGCACGCTCCAGCAGGGGCACGACCGACTCGAACGCCCAGGCCCCCTTCCAGCCGCCGGGCACGAGAACGAACGTCGCCATGGGTGTCTCCTTCGCTCAGGACGCGGCATCGAGTCATGCCGCACGAAGGAGTCTCATCGGGTCATGACCTGGCCTGCTACCACTAAGGTGCCAACCGATGCCCGTTCCCCGCCAACCACGCCCGGCCACCGTGACGTCACACGTGTGGCCGTCCGGCGGGCGGCATCTCTGGCCGTCCGGCGGAGCGAGCGCCGAGCAGTCGCACGCCGAGGGACACCTGGTCTTCGCCGCCAGCGGCGTGCTGGCGGTGCACACCGAGCGCGGCACGTCGATCGTTCCTACCAACCGGGTGGCCTGGACCCCCACCGGGTTCACGCACGACCACCGCGCCCACGGCGACACGGACATGCGGATCGTCTTTCTCACGCCGTCCCTCGCCCGGCTCCTGCCGGACCGCCCCACCGTGTTCCTCGCCTCTGACCTCGCGCGCGAGGCCCTGCTTGCTCTCACCGGGCCCCGCAACTACGCCGACGGCGAGCCCGCTTACGGCCCCGCCGCACGTGCTCGCCTCCTGCGGGTCCTCGTCGACGAGCTCCACGAGGCGCACGAACAGCCGCTGCACCTGCCGGAGCCGCACGACGACCGGCTGCAGGCCGTCGCCCGGATGCTGCGCGAGACGCCGGCCGACAATGCCACGCTGGCCGAGCTCGGGAAGACGGTCGGCGCCAGCGCCCGCACGCTCAGCCGGCTGTTCCGCCACGAGCTCGGCATGACCTTCTACGAGTGGCGCACGCAGCTGCGCGTCTATCACGCGCTGGTGCTCCTCGCCGACGGCCACGACACGACCCGCACCGCCGCCGCCTGCGGATGGGCGAACCCCAGCAGCTTCATCGCCGCGTTCACCCACGTCGTCGGGACGACTCCGGGGCGCTACCTCAGGGGTCGCCGGACGGCGTAGGACCTCGCCGGGGCGTCACAACTCGTCCGGGTCGTCCCAGGAGATCCCGCTCGACGCGCTCTCGATGGGATGCAGCTCGGCGGCCGACAGCGATGTCGGCGCCTTCGCCGCGTCCCCTCCCGGCCGCGGGTCCCGATACTCATCGCCCGCCGGACGCCGCCGGGGTGCCAGCCGTGCCTGCGAGGCGTTCGATTCGTCCAACCTGTCCACCGGCGCCTGGGGTTGTGGGCCTGTGTCTTCCGTGCTCATGTCCCCAGGTCTAGCAGCCGGCGGGCGTGGTCGCCCGCGCTTGGCACACTATTTTGCGCGAGAGAGGTTCCGGCACGCCCCGCCTCGACGCGACCTGACCGCTCTGCGAACGCCGCCTGCGGGCCGGTTCGCCACTCGACGTCTGGCTGCCGGGCGTCGAGCGGCGAACGTCAGGGTCGATGGCTAGAGTGTCGGCCGTGACCGCTGCCGACGCAGGCCTTGCCGACAGGGCGGCACCCGGACCTCCGCCACCCCTCCCCCGCAAACGGGAGCTGTGGCCCGGCCCCCAGCCGCTCGTGTGGGCACCCCGCGCCCACACCGTCGAGGTGGTGCTGCCCGGGGACGACGAGCGTCGTCCGCTGCGCCTCGTCGGCGCGCACGAGCCCGGCTACTGGCGGGCCGACGACGAGCTCGCGGTGGGCACCGACTACTTCTTCTCCATCGACGGCGGCCCGCCCGTCCCCGACCCGTGCAGCACCTGGCTGCCCCATGGCGTGCACGGGCCCTCGCGCGTCCTCGACCCCGAGTTTCCGTGGACCGACAGCGCGTGGCGGGGTCTCGACCTCAGCCTCAGCGTCCTCCTGCGCGTGGACCTCCCCACGTTCACCCCCGCGGGCACCCTCGACGCCGCCGCGGAGCGCCTCGCCGACGTGGCCGCCACGGGCGTGGCGGGCGTCGAGCTGTCCCCCGTGGCGGCGTTCGACCCGGCGGCCGGCCCGGCGGCCGGCGTGCGGCTCTTCGCCGTCCACGAGCCGCTCGGGGGGCCGCGTGCCCTGCAGCGCTTCGTCGACCGCGCGCACGCGCACGGCCTCGCCGTCGTCCTCGACGCACCGCACCGGTGGGCGGTCGCCGACGGCCTCGGGCTGCACGCGTTCGGCCCCTATGCCACCGGCTCGCGCATCGGGCCGCGCACGGGCGCGCGGCCGGGGCCCGAGGGCTCGGACAGCCCCCGCCTCAATCTCGACGGGAGCGGGAGCCGGGGCCCCCGCGCCTTCCTCGTGGCCGACGCCGAGCGGTGGCTGCGCGACTTCCACGTCGACGGCCTGCTGCTCGACGTCGAAGCCCTCGTCGACCGGTCGGCGATGCCCTTCCTCGGCGAGCTCGCCGAGGACGTCCACGCGCTCGGTGACCAGCTCAGCCGCCGCGTCGCGCTGCTCGTGGACGGGCCGGGCCGCAGCGACCGGCTGACGAGCATCATCCACGACATCCTCGCCGCGCCGGGAGACGCCGACCGCGCCCAGGACCTGCGCCGGCTCGCGCAGCAGGTGTTCCCGCCCACCCCGGCGGCCTCCTGGCGCCCGCCGAGCCTGCGCCGCGCCCACGGTGCCACGCAGCGCGCCTCGTCGGTCCTGGTGCGCGACCTGACTCGCCTGCCCGCCGCGGCACGGTCCGTGCCGTGGACGCTCGGGCCGGACGACCGCCCGGTCGACAGCGGCCTCGGCGACAGTCACGATGACCAGCTCGACGGCGGCGCCGAGACCGCAACGGACGACGACCGCGCCTGTCTGCTCACCTTCGCGATCCTCGCGGGGACGCCGCCTGTGCTCGACACCGAACACGTGCCCGTCCCGGTCGGCGACGCGCGGTCGCGACGGCTCGTCGACTGGACCAGGGCCCTCGTGGGGCTACGGCCCGCGGCGGCACTGGACCTCGACCAGGCCGTCGAGGTCCGCACCGAGGGCACCGTGCTGCTCGGGCGGAGGGGGCGCACCGCGATCGTGCTCGTCACCGGGGCCGAGCCGGCCACGCTCGACGTCTCGTCGCTGCCGACCGGCACGCGCGTCGTCGCGGCGTGGGACCCGGCCGGGACGAGGCTCGACGACGGCACGCTGTACCTGCCGGCCCGGGCACCCGTCGTGCTGCACACGGAGCCCGTCGCGGCCTGACCGACGCTCGAGTGGGGCTCTCAGGTGGGGGGCTCAGGCGGGAGCGCTCAGGCCTCGACCAGGCGGTGCCCCTCCTCGGCCAGCGCACCCAACCGGGAGAGCGCCCGGTAGTACTTCTTGCGGTAGCCGCCGCGCAGCATCTCCTCGGAGAACAGGTGGTGCCCGTCCCGGCCGGCGAGCAGCACCGGCACGTCCCGGTCGTACAGCCGGTCCACGAGGACGACGAGGCGCAGCGCCACATCCTGGAGCAGCACCGGCCGCACGTCGGTGAGGGCGACCAGCTCGACGCCGTCGAGCAGGGCGCCGTACCGGCTCGGGTGCACCGTGGCGAGGTGGGCGAGCAGGTCGTCGAACGCGTCGAGGACGGCCCCCGGGTGACCGGCGGCGGCGCGCGCCACGACGTCCCCCTCCAGCGGGGCGGGCTCCGTGACGACCGCACGGTGCCGATAGTCCTCGCCGTCCACCCGCAGCACCTCGAAGCGTGCCGAGAGGGCCTGGATCTCGCGCAGGAAGTCCTCCGCCGCGAAGCGGCCCTCCCCCAGCGCCTCCGGCAGGGTGTTCGACGTCGCGGCGAGGGCGACGCCGCGATCGGCCAGCTCGCGCAGCAGGCGCGACATCAGCACGGTGTCGCCCGGGTCGTCGAGCTCGAACTCGTCGATGCAGACGAGCCGGCGTGTCGCGAGCGCCTCGACGGTGGGCAGGAAGCCCAGGGCGCCCACGAGGTTCGTGTACTCGACGAACGTGCCGAACGCCGCGGACCCCTCGCCCAGCTCCTCGGTGACGGCATGAGCCAGCGACGTGAGCAGGTGCGTCTTGCCGACGCCGAAGCCGCCGTCCATGTACACGGCGGGCGCGGGACGGCGACGCCCGAGCAGCGCACGCAGGCCCGACGCCGGCGGTGAGGTGATCTCGCGGGCGACCTCCTGCAGCCGGGCCGGCACGGTGGTCTGGCTCGGGTGGGCGGGGTCGGCCCGGTAGGTCGCGAAGCGGGCCTGCGCGAAGTGGCGCGGCGGCACGAGGTCGGCGAGGAGGCGCTCCCGGGAGACCGCCGGACGCACGGAGGTCAGCGACCGCACGGGGCGGTCCTCCTGCTGCGGTCCGGGTGCGGCGCCGGGCACTGCGTCGGACCCCGCGGCGGGGGCCGGCACACCGGCCGTGGGGGGCGTCGAGGCATCGTCCTGCGTGAGCGTCACGACCCACAAGGTTACGCCGCGTCGTTACGCTGACCGCTGTGAGATCTGCCACCGCACCGCTCGACCTGCTGCTCCCCGCGCCCGAGCGCCTGGCCCCCGACCCGGCCGAGCGGCGGCTCGCCGACCTGTACGCCGTCCCGGGAGCCGGGGCGACCGCCACGCACGTGCGGGCCAACTTCGTCAGCACGGTCGACGGCGGCGCATGGGGCCCCGACCACCGGTCCGGGTCGATCAACGACGACGCGGACTGGCGCGTCTTCCGGGTCCTGCGCGCAGCGGCGGACGTCGTGGTGATCGGCGCGGGCACGGCCCGGCACGAGGGCTACACGGCCCTCGAGCGCCCCTCGGGGGTCCCGGCGGCCACCGACCGGACGCTCGAGCTCGGTCTGGTCTCCCGCTCCGGCCGCGTACCGCAGCAGCTCACCACCGGCGACCGACCGCCCCTCGTGCTGACGGGCGCGGCGGGCGCCCGCACGGCCGCGCGCACGCTGCCGGCCGGCTGCGTCATCGAGGTCGGCTCCGCCGACGACCCGGACGACGTCGACCTCCGCGCCGGACTCGCGGCGTTGGCCGACCGCGGCCTGCGCCGCGTGCTGTGCGAGGGCGGGCCCACCCTGATGGCCAGCATGCTCGCGGGCGGGCTCGTCGACGAGCTGTGCCTCACGACCAGCCCGTGCCTCGTCGGCCCGGGGCCCTCGCGGATCGTCGCAGCCTCCCCCGCCGGCGCCGCCGGGGAGCCCCCGCCCGCGGCCGGGGTGCCGGCGCCGCCGGTGCCGGCGCGCCTGGCGCACCTGCTGCACGCACCGGAATCGGGCACCCTGCTGGCGCGGTGGCTGCTGCGCTGAACCGGTCGCAGGATGAGGCGCTCGTCACGACCACGCCCGACCCGCCTCCTGCACCTCGCTCGCGGCGCCGCGTGCGACTACGGTGCTCGCATGCCGACCACCGTCGTCCTGACCGAGGACGCCCTCACCGACGCCGATGTGGCGCACATCCTGTCCCTGCACGACGCCCAGGCCGAGCGCTACCGCGTGCTGGTGCCCGCGGACACCGACCGCAACGTCGTGGCCGCGATCATCGACCACCTGTGGGTGGGCGAGCTGCGCGAGGCCGGGCACGACCTCGTCGGCAAGGAGCCGACCCCCGAGCAGGCGGTCGCCACGGCCGCCGAGCGGCTCGCGGCCTCGCTCACGGCGCTCCGCGCCGGGGGCGCGACGGCCGACGGCGAGGTCACCGAGGAGGACCCGCTGCCCGCGCTGCACACCGCCGTCGCTGCCCAGGGCGGCCCCGACGGCGTGCAGGACGTCGTGATCGTGACGTACCCGCACGTCGTGGAGGACACCTTCCGCTCCGACTGGGCGTCCCGGGCGCGCGAGGACCTGCAGGTCCCTGTACTGCACCTGTACGCCGGCACCAGCGAGATCGGCGACTGACGCCCCCGCTGGTCGAGCGTGTCGAAACCGGGTTTCGACCAGCGGTTCACGTCAAGCTCGACCGGCGGTCACGTCAGCGGACTCGGTGACCCGCCCGCTCGATGGTGGCGCGCACCAGCTCGTCCATCGAGTCCAGGAACGGCTCCTCGTCCAGGAGGTCGTGGTCGACAGCCGTGACGGACAGCTCGGTGCAGCCGAGCACGACCACCGAGGCGCCCCGCTCGACCAGCCGCGCCGCCACGCCACGCAGCACGTCGGGGTCGGCGGGCCGGCCGGCCTTCACCTGGTCGTAGATCACCGTGCTGACGCGTCCCTGGTCCGCGGGCTCGGGCACGACGACCTCGACCCCGTGCGCGGCGAAGGCGTCGTCGTACACCCGCGACGCCACGGTGCCCGCCGTGGCGAGCAGCCCCACGCGCTCGAGCCCCGGCACCCGCGCGCGCGCCGCGGCCACCGTCACCTCGACGATCGAGACGAACGGCACGCTGATCGCGTCGAGCACCTGCTGCGTGAAGTAGTGCGCGGTGTTGCACGGCATGACGAGGAACTGCACGCCGAACTCCTGCAGCCGCCGTGCGTCACGCGCGAGGACCGGCCCCGGGTCGGCCGGCGAGCGGCCGAGCACGAACTCGGTGCGGTCGGGGATCGTCGCGTGGTTGAGCACGACCAGGTCCACGTGGTCCTGGTCGCGCTCGGCGTCGGTGCGCTGCACCACCCGCTGCAGAAAGTAGGCGGTGGCGAGCGGCCCGACTCCCCCGATGACCCCGACCGGCGGGACGCCGTCGGGCACCGGCACGGGGTCCGGGGACGTCACGCGCCCTCCCGCGCCGCCAAGGCCTGCGGCCCGGTCCAGGCCAGGGCCCGGGACTCGGCGACCGGGAAGTGGCGCCCGAACTTGCGGAACTGGTTCAGCTGCGCCACCAGCAGGTAGGCCACGCGCCGCGGGTCCCACTCGTGGCGGTACCACAGCGGGTTGGACGCTCGGCGTGTCAGCTGCAGGCGGCGGGTGCGCGCCCGCGCCTCCGGGTCGGCCACGTACCGGCGCAGCAGGGCCCCCGGCAGCACCGTGTACAGGTGCTCGGCCTGGACCTCCCCGTCGCCGGAGAGCGGGACGTCGGGCCCGAGCACCGCGCGCGGGTCGGGGTCCAGCCCCCGCAGGTGCTCGTGCACGTAGAACTTCACCGGGTTGGCGCCCGTCGCCGTGACGTAGTAGTTCGAGCGCCCCAGCCGGGGGTTGAGCTCGAAGAACACGTAGCGGCCGTCGCGCGGGTCGTACTTGAGGTCGAAGTTCGCCACGCCGGTCCAGCCCACGTGCTCCAGCAGGCGCCGCGCCTGCTCCACGACCTCGTGCTGCTGCCCCGTGATGATCGCGGCCGGGTTGCCGAGCGCCCCGGGGGCGTGCTCCTCGAGCAGCACGTGGCCGAACGAGGAGAACCGCACCTTGCCCTGCGCATCGCTGTAGCAGGTGAGGATCCGCATGCCCGAGTCGTCGCCCGGGATGTAGTCCTGGATCACGAACGAGCTGACGTAGCCGGCGTCGCGGATGCGCCCGAGCAGGTCGAGCAGCTCGGGGCGGCTGTCCACGAGGAAGACCTTCTTCTTCCCCGCGAACTCGACGTCGTGGTACGCGGCGGTGCTGGCCGCCTTGGCGATCACCGGGAACGTCAGCGCGCTCGTGTCCGGCTCGCCGCCCGCGGCGACGTCGTGCACCACCGTGGTGGGGTGCGCCAGGCCGAGCTCGGCGCACAGAGCCCCGAACTCCTCCTTGTCGGTGAGGCGCAGCAGCAGCTCCTCGCCGACGTAGGGCACCAGGTAGCGGTCCTCGAGCCGGTCGCGGTGCTCCACCAGGGTGCGCACCAGCCAGTCCGCGGAGCCCACGACCATCAGGTCGGCGTCCGCGTGCTGGTCGGCGATCGTGCGCAGCCGCGCGACGACCGCCTCGGGGTCGTCGATGCGCGGCTCGACGACGTTCGTGAGGATGCGCGAGTACCGCACCAGGCCCGTGGAGGCGCCGGAGACGACCACGGGTCGTACGCCGTACGCCTCGTGGAAGGCCCGGGCGAGGCTGTACGCGCCGATGTCGCCGCCGAGGACGACGGGCTGCAGCCGGCGCGAGGTCGGGTTCGTCACGGGGCCTCCTTCACTCCGGCGGCGGGTGCGGACGAGCCGGTGCCCGTCACGCTGTTCGCCGCGAAGTTCCGGCGCAGCGCGTCGAGCGGGTAGAACTCCCGGTACTTGCGCACGTGGTTGAGCATCGCGGTGAGCACGTACAGGCGGCGACGCGGGGACGCGTCCGCGCGGTACCGCAGCGGGTGCACGGTGTTCCTCGAGCGCTGCAGCCGCACGACGCGGGCGTGCAGGCCCGGGTCGAGGACGTACCTGCGCAGCAGGCTGCGCGGCACGACGGAGTAGAGCACCTCGCGGTCGGCCGTGACCGGCTCGCGCCGCACGCCGCGCACGACGTCGTCCACCAGCACCTCGGTCGGGTTCTGCCCGCCGGCGGTGAGGTAGTAGTTGTTGCGCCCGATGCGCGGGTTCTGCTCGAAGAACTTGAACACGCCGTCGCGCGGGTCGAGCTTGACGTCGAAGTTCGCGAACCCGCGCCAGCCGGTGTATTCGAGGATCCGCTGCGCGGCGTCGAGGATCTCGCCGATCGGCTCGACGATCATCGCCGACGGGTTGCCGCGGGCGGCCGGCGTGCGCTCCTCGAGGAGCACCTGCGCCGAGGCGCGCAGCGTGACCCGCCCGCTCGTGTCGGCGTAGGCCGTGACGGACCGCATCCGGGTGTCGTCGCCCGGGATGTTCTCCTGCACCAGGAACCGGCCCTTGAAACCCGCCTCCCGCAGCGAGATCATCAGCTGGTCGAGCTCGGCGGGCGTGGCGATCTCGTAGATCTTCTTCTTCCCGGCGAACCGCACGTCGTGGTAGTCGGCGCTGCTCGCGGGCTTGGCGATCACCGGGAAGTCGAACGCGACCGGCGCCGGCTCCCAGCCGGGCTCGCCCGCCGTGGCGAAGTCCTGGATCACCGTGGCCGGCGTGGGGATGCCCAGCTCGGCGCACACGGCCTGGAACTCGGCCTTGTCGGAGATCCGGTCGATGAGCGCGGCGTCCGCGAACGGCAGCACGTACCCGGCGGCCTCGAGGGCCGCGCGGTGATGCACCAGCACCCGCACCACCCAGTCCATGTTGGTGAGCAGTACCAGCTGCTCGCCGCCGCCTGCTGCCGCACGCCGGGCCGCCACGTCCTCGAGGGCCGCGACGATCTGCCCGGGCTCCGTGCCGGACAGCGCCGTGTCGATGATGCGCGAGTGCGCGATGGGGCCGGGCTCGGCGAACGCGATGACGGTGGTCCGCACGCCGTACCGCTCGTGGAACGAGCGCGCGAGCGCGTAGACGCCGATGTCGGAGCCGACGATGACCGGGTGGAACGCGACCTCGGGCGTGCTGCCCCCGGCCGTCGGGGTGGACCCCGGGTTGACAGTGCTCACGGGTGCGGTCATGCCTCCTGCTCGGTGCGGTCAGCCGACCACTCGGTGTGGAAAGAGCCGTCGCGGTCGGTGCGCCGGTAGGTGTGGGCGCCGAAGAAGTCGCGCTGCGCCTGGATGAGGGCGGCGGGCAGGCGCTCCGCGCGCACGCCGTCGTAGTAGGCGAGCGACGACGAGAACGCGGGCGTCGGGACCCCGTTGAGGGCAGCCTGCGCCACGACCCGGCGCCAGGCGGGGAGCCCGTTACCGACCGCGCCGGTGAAGTACTCGTCCGCGAGCAGCAGGGGCAGCTCGGCGTTGCGCTCGTACGCCTCGGTGATGCGGTTGAGGAAGCGCGCGCGGATGATGCAGCCGCCGCGCCAGATGCGGGCCATCACGCCGCGGTCGACGTCCCAGCCGTACTCGGCGGAGGCGGCGGCGATCTGGTCGAAGCCCTGCGAGTACGCCACGACCTTCGACGCGTACAGGGCGAGGCGCACGTCCTCGATGAAGGCGTCGCGGTCCGTGACGTCCCACGTCCCGGCGTCGGCGGGCAGCGCCGCGCGGCCGGCCTCACGCTGCGGCACGGAGCCGGACAGGGCGCGGGCGAAGGTCGCCTCGGCGATGCCCGTGATCGGCACGCCCAGGTCCAGGCCGTTCTGCACCGTCCAGCGGCCGGTGCCCTTCTGCTCGGCCTGGTCGAGCACGATGTCGACGAACGCGGACCCGGTGGCGGCGTCGACGTGCTTCAGCACGTCCGCGGTGATCTCGATGAGGAACGACTCGAGGTCGCCGTTGTTCCAGTCGGCGAAGATCTGGCCGATCTCGGCGGCCGACGCCCCGAGCCCCTGCTTGAGGAGGTCGTAGGCCTCGGCGATGAGCTGCATGTCGGCGTACTCGATGCCGTTGTGCACCATCTTGACGAAGTGCCCGGCGCCGTCGGGGCCGACGTAGGTGCAGCACGGGATGCCGTCCACCTTCGCGGAGATGTCCTCGAGGATGGGGCCAAGGCTCGCGTAGGACTCGCGCGTGCCGCCGGGCATGATCGACGGCCCGTTGAGGGCGCCCTCCTCGCCGCCGGACACGCCGGTGCCCACGAAGTGCAGGCCCTTCGCGCTCAGCGCCTGCTCCCGGCGGATCGTGTCGGGGAAGTGCGCGTTGCCGGCGTCGACGACGATGTCGCCCTCGTCCAGCAGCGGCACGAGCTCGTCGATCACTGCGTCGGTCGGCCCGCCCGCCTTGACCATGATCACGACCTTGCGGGGCCTCTCCAGGGAGGCGACGAAGTCGGCCATCGACTCCGACGGCACGAAGTCGCCCTCGTGGCCGGCGTCGGCGATCAGCGACTCGGTCTTGGCATACGACCGGTTGTGCACCGCAACCGTGTACCCGTGCCGCGCGAAGTTGCGGGCGAGGTTGCGGCCCATCACCGCAAGTCCGGTCACGCCGATCTGGGCACGAGCTGCCATCGTTTCCCTGCTTCCGTCGGTTCTCGGTTCGGTCGGTCGTCGGGCGGGCGGCGATCCACTCGGGCGCGCGCCCCGGCCCGGGAGCCGGGACCAGCGTAGTCGGCGCACGGCCCGAGGGGTACGGACCATCACGATCCGGACACGAGCACGGCCCCAAGCCGCGTCGTTTCGCCGCGGCAAGGCCCCGGCGCCGTACGGTGGCTGGCGTGACCGGCGATCGCACGGGCGACTCCAGGCAGGATCCCAGGCAGGTTCCCGCCCCGTTCGCGGCCGCGCTGGCGTCCCTGCGCGAGCCGCGGCTGCGCGGCGAGGTGCACCTCGCCGAGATCCCCGGACCCACTCGCGTCGCGCCGTTCTCCGTCGCCCTCGAGGGTGAGGTGCTGGAGCCCGACGGCGAGGAGGTGGCCACCGGGCGGTTCGTCGTGCTGCACGACCCCGCCGGTCAGGAGACGTGGCAGGGCACGTTCCGGGTCGTCACCCTGGTGCGCGCGACGCTCGAGCCCGAGCTCGCCGCAGACGCGCTGCTGGGCGAGGTCGCGTGGACCTGGGTCACGGAGAAGCTCACCGGCACGGACCCCGGCGCCCTCGCGGTCGGCGGCACCGTGACCCGGGTGCTCTCCCAGAGCTTCGGCGCCCTCGCGGCCACCCCCGAGGCGGCCGACCTCGAGATCCGTGCCTCGTGGACCCCGACGACCACCGAGCTCGGCGCGCATCTCGCGGTCTGGGCGGACCTCATGGCCACGGCGGGCGGGCTGCCCCCGCTGCCCGACGGCGTCACGGCGCTGCCGTCCCGCCCCGGCCCTGGGCAGGGACCGCGACCGGGCACCCGGCCACCTTCCCGACCGCATACCGTGGGGCCATGAGCTCAGCCGTGCCCCCGACCGCCACTGCCGTCGTCCCGCTCACCGAGCCCGCGGACGGCGTGGGCCGCGTGGTCGACACCCCGGCCGCGCTCGACCGCGTCGTCGAGCGGTTCGCGGACGGCGTCGGGCCGGTCGCGGCGGACGCCGAGCGGGCGTCGGGCTACCGGTACGGCCAGGCCACCTACCTCGTGCAGCTGCGCCGGGCGGGCGCGGGCACCGCGCTGATCGACCCGGTGGCCCTGCCCGACCTCACCGCCGTGGGCGAGGCCGTCGGCGACGCCGAGTGGGTGCTGCACGCGGCGTCGCAGGACCTGCCCGGCCTCGCGGAGCACGGCCTGCGGCCCGCCCGGGTCTTCGACACGGAGCTGGCCGCCCGGCTGCTGGGCCTGGAGCGTGTGGGCCTCGCCGCCGTGGTCGCCGAGCTGCTGGGCCTGGGCCTCGCCAAGGAGCACTCCGCCGTCGACTGGTCGACCCGGCCGCTGCCCGAGGACTGGCTGCGGTACGCGGCGCTCGACGTCGAGGTCCTGGTCGACGTGCGCGACCTGCTCGCCGAGCGGCTGGAGGCCGCGGGGAAGTCGGAGTGGGCCGCGCAGGAGTTCGAGGCCGAGCGCACCGCGCCGCCGCCGGCGCCGCGCGTCGACCCGTGGCGCCGCACGTCGGGCACCCACACCCTCCGCGATCGCCATCAGCTGGCGGTCGTGCGCGGCCTCTGGCACACCCGCGACGCGAGCGCCCGCGCCCGTGACGTCTCGCCGGGCCGCGTGCTGCCCGACCGGGCGATCGTCGCCGCCGCGCGCTCCCTGCCCCGCACCGTGCCCCAGCTCGTGGCCCTCCCTGAGTTCGCGGGCAAGGCCACCCGCCGCCGCGCCCCGGCCTGGCAGCGGGCGATCGACGAGGCCCTGGCGCTGAGCGAGGACCAGCTCCCCAGCCTGCGCGGCCCGCGGTCGGACGGCCCGCCGCAGCCCCGCACGTGGGCCGACCGAGACCCGGTCGCAGCCCGGCGACTGGCGAGCGCCCGCGAGCTGCTGACGTCCCTCTCGACGGAGCTCTCCGTCCCCGTGGAGAACCTGCTGCAGCCCGACGCGCTGCGCCGGCTGTGCTGGACCCCGCCGGAGCAGGCCGACGCGGCCGAGATCAGCGAGTTTCTGCGCGACCGCGGCGCACGTCCGTGGCAGATCGAGCTGGTCGCCGCGCCGCTGGAGTCCGCGCTTGCCGCCGTCTCCTGACCCGCGACCTGTCAGGGTCACGAGCACCAGAACATGCGTGTGGCCCTGACAGGTCCCCGGGCCCGGGAGCTGTCAGGGCCAGGACCACGGATACCTGGTCCTGGCCCTGACAGCTCGGTGAGACGGGGTCTCAGGATGGTCTATCCTCGTTTCCGGTACTCGCGGTAGCGTGTACCTCGGTCCCGGCCGCCGGCCGGCCGCACCACAGAGCGGCGTCGCTCGTCGGACGCCGAAGTCCCGACCATCGTCAGGGGATGGAGCTGCCATGAACAGCCGGAACCCAGCCCGCCGCGCACTGCGCGACGTCGTCTTCGTCGAGGGCGTGCGCACGCCGTTCGGCAAGGCCCGCCCCGACGGGCTCTTCGCCGAGACCCGCGCCGACGACCTCGTCGTCAAGGCGGTGCGCGAGCTGCTGCGCCGCCACCCTGAGCTGCCGGGCGAGCGCGTCGACGAGGTGGCGATCGCTGCCACCACCCAGCAGGGCGACCAGGGCCTGACCCTCGGCCGCACCGTGGGCATGCTGGCCGGCCTGCCGGCCAGCGTCCCCGGCTTCGCCATCGACCGCATGTGCGCGGGCGCCATGACGGCCGTCACCACCACCGCGGCGGGCATCGCCTTCGGCAGCGCCGACGTCGTCATCGCCGGCGGGGTCGAGCACATGGGTCACCACCCGATGGGCTTCGACGCCGACCCCAACCCGCGCTTCCTGTCGGAGAAGCTCGTGGACCCCGAGTCGCTCAACATGGGCGTCACGGCCGAGAACCTGCACGACAAGTTCCCGCACCTGACCAAGGAGCGCGCGGACGCCTACGCCGTGAACAGCCAGGCCAAGTACGCCAAGGCGCTGGCCAACGGCGACGTCGGCCCGGAGCTCGTGCCCGTGGCCGTCCGCTCGGCCGAGCTGGGCTGGGGCCTGGCCACGGAGGACGAGCTGCCCCGCCCCAGCACCACCGTCGAGGGCATCGCGAACCTCAAGACGCCGTTCCGCCCCGGCGGCCGCGTCACCGCGGGCAACGCGTCGCCGCTGACTGACGGCGCCACCGCCGCCCTGCTCTCCTCCGGCGACGTCGCGGCCGAGCTGGGCCTGCCCGTCGCGATGCGCCTGGTCGCCTCGGCCTTCGCCGGCGTCGACCCGTCGATCATGGGCTACGGCCCGGTCCCGGCCACCGAGAAGGCCCTCGCCCAGGCCGGCCTCGGCATCGACGACATCGGCCTGTTCGAGATCAACGAGGCCTTCGCGGTGCAGGTGCTCAGCTTCCTCGACCACTACGGCATCGCCGACGACGACGAGCGCGTCAACCCGTACGGCGGCGCCATCGCCGTGGGTCACCCCCTGGCGAGCTCGGGCGTGCGGCTCATGATGCAGCTCGCCCGCCAGTTCGCGAAGCACCCCGAGGTCCGCTACGGCATCACGACCATGTGCGTCGGCCTCGGCCAGGGCGGCACCGTGATCTGGGAGAACCCCCACCACGCCGACTACTCGGGCCACACGAGCACCCCGGCGACCACTCCGGCGACCACTCCGGCGAACGAGGAGAACTGAACCGATGACCGCGAACACGACCGAGAACGCAGGCGTCCGCGCCGAGCGCGTCACGCACTCCCTCGTCCGCGACGTCGAGCTCCCGGGCGGCGCGGGCACGCTCGCGCTCGTCACGCTCGACAACGGTCTCGACCACACCAAGCCCAGCACCCTGGGCCCGGAGGGCATGGCGGAGCTCACCGCGCGGCTCACCGACCTGCAGGAGCGTGCCGGCCGCGGCGAGATCGCCGCCGTCGCCGTCACGGGCAAGCCCTACTTCCTCGCCGCGGGCGCCGACCTGCTCCAGGTCTCCACGGTCACCTCGCACGAGCAGGCGCTCGAGCTGGGCCGGTCGGGCCACGCCGCCTACGAGCTGCTGCACACCATGGGCGTGCCGACCTTCGCGTTCGTCAACGGGCTGGCGCTCGGCGGCGGCCTCGAGGTCGCCCTCAACTGCGACTACCGCACCGTCGCCTCCGACGCCCCGGCGCTCGGCCTGCCCGAGACCGGCCTCGGCCTGGTGCCGGGCTGGGGCGGCGCCTACCTGGTGCCGCGTCTCGTCGGCATCGAGAAGGCCGTCGACGTCGTGCTCACCCGGCCCGCCGCGCAAAGGCCCTTCAAGCCCGCCGAGGCGGCGAAGATCGGCCTGGTCGACGAGCTCTTCGAGGCGGCCGACTTCCTCGAGCAGTCGATCCTGTGGGCCGCTCGCGTGCTGCGCGGCGATGTCGTCGTGGAGCGTCGCGAGCTCGACCCGCAGCCGGTGTGGGACGCCGTCGTCGCGGCCACGCGTCAGCGGCTCGACGCGGTCGTCGCGGGGTCGCGCCCGGCCCCCTATCGGGCGCTGGACCTGCTGGCCGCCGCTCGCACGGCGACCCGCGCGGAGGCGTTCGCGGCCGAGGACCAGGCGCTGGCGGACCTCATCATGTCCGACGAGATGCGCGCGAGCGTCTACGCGTTCCAGCTCGTCTCGGGCGGCAAGAAGCCCGTCGGGGCGCCAGACAAGTCCCTCGCCCGGCCCGTCACCCGGGTCGGGATCGTCGGCGCCGGGCTCATGGCCGCGCAGATCGCGCTGCTCGTGTCGCAGCGGCTCGGCGTGCCCGTGGTCATGCGCGACCTCGACCAGGACCGCGTCGACAAGGGGCTCGGCTTCGTGCGGTCCACCGTCGAGAAGCTCGCAGGCCGGGGGCGCATGACGCCCGAGGCCGCGGCGCGCATCGTCGCGAGCGTGCACGGGACCACCGAGATCGGCGACCTCGCGTCCTGCGACGTCGTGATCGAGGCGGTCACCGAGGTCATGGGGCTCAAGAAGAAGGTCTTCGCCGAGCTCGAAGGCATCGTCTCGGAGGACGCCGTCCTCGCCACGAACACGTCCGCCCTGTCCGTCACCGAGATGGCGGCCGATCTGGCGCACCCCGAGCGCGTGGTCGGCATCCACTTCTTCAACCCGGTGGCCCAGATGCCGCTGGTCGAGGTGGTGCAGGCCACGGAGACCTCCGACGAGGCCCTGGCCACGGCGTTCGCCATCACCAAGAAGCTGCGCAAGACGGCGGTACTCGTCGCCGACCGGCCCGGCTTCGTGGTCAACCGGCTGCTCGTGCTGGTGATGGGCAAGGTCGTCGAGGCGATCGAGAACGGCACCTCCGTCGAGGTGGCCGACACGGCGCTCGCCCCGCTCGGCCTGCCGATGCCGACGTTCGAGCTCTTCGACCTGGTCGGGCCGGCCGTCGGCCTGCACGTGCTCACCTCGCTGCGCGAGGACCTGGGCGACCGCTTCCCCACCTCCCCCGGCCTGGAGAAGCTCGTGGCCGACGGGACGCGTGTGGTGCTGGACCGCCCCGCGCCCGGGCTGCCCAAGCCCGTCGACCCGGCGATCCAGGCCGCCTTCGGCGAGGCCCTCGCCGCGGGCGAGCAGGGCCGGCACGGCACCCCCGTGCTCGACGCGGCGGGCGTGCTGGACTCCGTGCTCACCGCCCTGACGGTCGAGATCGGCCACATGCTCGACGAGGGCGTCGTGGCCGGGCCGCAGCAGATCGACCTGTGCATGATCCTCGGCGCCGGGTGGGGCTTCCACACCGGCGGGATCACGCCGTATCTTGACCGCTCGGGATACTCCGAGAAGGTCCTGGGCCGCCGGATCCTGCCCGACGGCGTCGCGAACGTCCCCGAGGCCGTCGCCTGACACGCCCTCCTCGGAGACCCGAGCCGCACGGCTCACGAAGCACCGGTGGCCCTGTCCCGACGTCGGGACAGGGTCATCGGTGCGTCAGGACGCCCTCGGGACGGTCGCCGGGCGCGCCGCGACGCCCGGTCGCGCCGACGCCCTACTCCTGATCACGCACCGCGCGCCGGACCGCCTCGACGGTCCTTGCGACGTCGCCGTCGTCCGTGGACCAGTTGCTCACCGAGACGCGCAGGACGTCCCGGCCCTGCCACCGCGAGCCGGATATCCACGTGTCACCGTCAGCGAGGAGACGCGCGCCCGCGGCGCGCGTCCGGGCGTCGTCACCGAGCGCGAGGCACACCTGGGTGTAGACGACGTCGTTGACGACCCGCACCCCGTCGATGCGCGACACGCCCTCGGCGATCGCGCGGGCGTGGCGCGCCAGCCCGCCCACGAGCCCGGCCAGGCCGTCACGACCCAGCGAGCGCAGCGCGGCCCACACCGGCACGCCCCGGGCACGCCGCGAGAGCTCGGGGACCCGTTCGTACGGGTTGCCAGGACCGGGCGCGTCCACGAGGTACGCCGCGTGCACGCCGAAGGCCGCGCGAACGGACGTCGGGTCGGCGACGACGGCGACGCCGCAGTCGTAGGGCACGTTGAGGGTCTTGTGGGCATCGGTGGCCCAGGAGTCGGCGTCTGCGATCCCGCGCACGAGGTGGGCGAGGTCGGGGGTGGCGGCCGCCCAGAGACCGAAGGCGCCGTCGACGTGCACCCATGCGCCGTGGTCGTGAGCGAGGGGGATCGCCTCGGCGAAGGGGTCGAACGACCCGGAGTGCACGTTGCCGGCCTGCAGGACGACAATCGTCGGCGCCCCCGGCGGCCCGTCGAGGAGCGCGGCGGCCAGGGCGCCGGTGCGCATCCGGCCCTGGTCGTCGGCCGCCACCGCCGTCGGGGTGCCGAGTCCGAGGTAGCGCAGCGCCAGATCGACGGAGTCGTGCCGCTCTGCGCCGACCAGCACGCGCACCGGCGGTCCGCCGCTCAGACCCCGGTCGTGGACGTCCCATCCCGCACGGGCGAGCACGGCCCCGCGCGCCGCCGCCAGCCCCGTGAGGCTCGCCGTCGTCGCGCCGGTCACGAAGCCCACGTCGGAGTCCGCGGGCAGGCCGAGCGCATCGAGCACCCACCGTCCCGCCGTCTCCTCGACCGCGACGACGCCGGGCGTCGCGAAACGCATCCCGGCGTTCTGGTCCCAGGCGCTCACGAGCCAGTCGGCGCCCAGCGCCGCGGGCAGCGTGCCCCCCATGACCCAGCCGAAGAACCTGCCCGATCCGATGGCCATGAGGCCGGGCTCGACCCGCGCGACGAGCTCGTCGACCACGCCGTCGGGTGCGAGCCCCTGATCGGGCAGCGACCCGGCGAGCGTCCGGCCGACCTCGTCCGCGTCGGCGCGCGGCGGCACGGGTCGCTCCCCCACGCCGTCGAGCCACCCCCGAGCGTGGTGCGCGGCGCGATCCAGGGCGCCCTCGAAGTCCTTGCCTCTCACCGACATCGGGTGCTCCTTCGCGGCCGGTCTCGGGGAGGTTTCAGGATACCGAGGGTGCGGTAGGCACGCCCCGCGGTGCGAGGGAGGCCGGCCGAGAGGCTCGAGGCGTCCCGCGCCCCCCTCCGACGGCCGCGGGTTTCCGGCGGCCCTCAGGGACGTGTGAGACTTCCCCGGTGAAGCGGACCATGGGTGTCGAGGAGGAGTTCCTCCTCGTGGGTGACGACGGCCACCCCGTCGCGAAGGCTTCCGAGGCGCTGGACGCGTCCGAGCAGCGCGCCGGCGCGCCGGACGAGCCTCCGGCGTCGGCGGAGACCGGCGGCGGCGCGCTCGAGACCGAGTTCATGGAGGAGCAGCTCGAGACGGCGACCCACCCGCGTCAGGAGCTGGCCGACCTCGCCGCCGAGATCCGTGCCGGCCGCGCCCGCGCGCAGGCCGCCGCCGACCGGGTGGGGGCGCGGGTCGCGGCGCTCGCCACGTCGCCGCTGCCGTTCGAGGGCACCACCGTGGCCCGGCTGCGCTACCTGGAGGCGCGGGCGAGGTACGGCCTCACGGCGCGCGAGCAGCTCACCAGCGGCTGCCACGTGCACGTCGCGGTCGAGGACGACGCCGAGGCGGTCGCGGTGCTCGACCGCATCGGCCCCTGGCTGGCGGTGCTCCTCGCCCTGAGCGCGAACTCACCGTTCTGGCAGGGCGACGACTCGGGGTACGCCAGCTACCGCTCGCAGGTGTGGGCGCGCTGGCCCACCTCCGGCCCTGCCCGGGCCTTCGGCTCACCCGAGGCCTACCACGAGGCGGTCGACGCCCTGGTCGCGACCGGCACCATCCTCGACAAGAACATGGTCTACTTCGACGCCCGCCTGTCCTCGCGGTACCCCACGGTGGAGGTCCGCGTGGCGGACGTCTGCCTCGACGCCGACACGGCCACCCTGCTCGCGGCGCTCGCCCGGGGGCTCGTAGAGACCGCGGCCCGGGAGGCGGCCGAGAAGTGCGCCGCGCCGGTGCTGCGGACGGAGCTGCTGCGCACGGCCTCCTGGCGTGCCGGCCGGTCGGGGCTGTCCGACGACCTCCTCTCCCCGCACACGTGGCGGCCCGCGCCCGCGCACGACGTCGTGGGACAGCTCGTGGCGCACGTGCGTGAGGCGCTCGTGGACGCCGGCGACCTGGGCGCGGTCACCGACCTGCTCGGCGCGCTCTGGGCGTCCGGGGGCGGCGCGGCGCGCCAGCGTGCGTGGCACGCGTCGGCCGGCGGCGACCTGCGGCACGTGGTCGAGCGGGCCGTCGACGCGACGCACGCCTGAGCCCCGCGGCCCTCGAGCCTGAGGTCTCCGTGCCATGGCACCGAGGTGCTAGGACGCGGGCACGCGTCACGACCGGGCCTGCGGGCGGCTCCTGTCCGGTGTACCCAGAGCACCGGCCGTCGGGCGTCGACACACCGATGCCCTGGAGGAGCGTGGTGCTGGACCCCGAGCAGCTCGAGAAGCTCACCGTCCTGACGGGCGACGACGATTGGGTGCTGATCCGCCGCCCGCACCAGGGGCCGTGAGCTCAGTCCTCCCAGCCCATCCGCAGCACCTCGAACGGAGTGGCGTGCGGCACGCCGAGGCGCGGGCCGGTGTCAGCCGTCATGCGGCCCAGGAACTCGGCCGGGTCGAAGCCGTCCCAGCCGAGTCCGTCCAGGTAGGCGGCGTGGGCCCGCAGCGAGGCCACCCCGGCGTCGAAGGTGTCCGTGACGTCCACCGCGTGGGCGGCGTCGGGCGACCCGGCCACCCAGACCTGGCGCACGCCGCCCCACGGCTCGAGCCCCTGCTCCTCGAGCTGGTCCCGGAAGACCCACCGGTTCCCGGCGTCGCGGACCGCGTCGACGACGGCGTGCCCGGTCGCGATGTGATCGGCCTGGTTGAGCATGCCGCCCGGAAAGGTCTCGCGGTAGTTGCCCGTGATGACCACCTCGGGGCGGCGCCGGCGGATCGCCCCCGCGATCGCGCGGCGCAGCGGCAGGCCGTATTCGATCACCCCGTCCGCGAAGCCGAGGAACTCGACCTCGTCGACCCCGACGGCCCGCGCGGACGCGACCTGCTCGCCCTCCCGCACCCGCCGAGCCTCGTCGGGGTGCATGCCGTCGATGCCGGCCTCGCCGCTGGTCACCATGCAGTAGTCGACCCGCTTGCCCTGACCCGTCCAGCGCGCGACGGCCGCGGCCGCCCCGAACTCCATGTCGTCGGGGTGCGCCACCACCGCGAGCGCCGACGTCCAGTCCTCGTCCAGCGGCCGCAGCGGTGCGGGTTCCGGGGTGGTCATGGGGCCACGCTAGCGAGGGTGCGCGGCGCAGGCACGCGCGTCCTGCGTGCTCCGGTCAGCGCGTGGTCAGTGCTGGTGGTCAGTGCTGCTGGTCAGTGCTGCTGGTCAGTGCTGCTGGTCAGTGCTGGTCAGTACGTCGTCAGGCCGCGGGCGCGGAAGACGTCGCGCACCGCCTCGGTCGCCTCCGCCGTGGGCGGCGGCGTGCCGGCCAGCTCGTAGGTGCGGCCCAGCTCGGCCCACTTGTCGCGGGCCATCTGGTGGAACGGCAGCACCTCGACGCGCTCGACCGTGCCGCGGCGCACCGCCTCGATGTCGGCGGCATGGCGCGCGACCGCCTCGACGGTGGCCCGGTCGTCCGTAAGGCCGGGCACGAGCACGAACCGCACCCACACCTTCACGCCGCGCTCGGCGAGGCGCCGGCCGAAGCGCAGCGTCGGCGCCAGGGGCCGCCCCGTGACCCGGCGGTAGGTGTCCTCGTCGCCGGCCTTGATGTCGAGGAGGACGAGGTCGGTGTCCTCCAGCATCGCGTCGGTCGCGTTCGCGCCGAGGAAGCCCGAGGTGTCGAGGGTCGTGTGCACGCCCAGCCCCTTCGCCCCGCGCAGCACGCGCGCGGCGAACGCGGGCTGCATGAGGACCTCGCCGCCCGAGAGGGTGAGCCCGCCGCCGGTCGCGGAGAAGATGCCGCGGTACCGCGCCACCCGGGCCAGGAGCTCGTCGGCGAGCACGGGCTCGCCGTCCTTCATCGCGAGGGTGTCGGGGTTGTGGCAGTACAGGCAGCGCAGCGGGCAGCCGCTGAGGAAGACGGTCAGGCGGGTGCCCGGGCCGTCTACGGCGGTGACGAGCTCCCACGAGTGCACCGAGCCGAGCTCGCCCGAGCGCATCAGCGCGAGCCGCTCGGGGCGCTCCACCTCCGCCGTCTCGAGCCCCCGTAGTCCGGCACCGGCCCGGCGGCGGGAGGGGGCGTCCAGAAGCGCCGGGCCGGTGGTCATGTCAGAGCCCCCCGTGGAAGGTGCGCGACAGCACGTCGAGCTGCTGCTCGCGCGTCAGCCGCACGAAGTTCACCGCGTAGCCGGAGACGCGGATCGTCAGCTGCGGGTACTTCTCCGGGTGCTCCATCGCGTCCTCGAGCGTCTCGCGCACGAGGACGTTGACGTTCATGTGGTAGCCGTCGGCGCCGACCGAGGCGTCCAGCAGGCCGGCGAGGTTCGCCACCTGCTCCTCGCGCGTGCGGCCGAGCCCGGCCGGGACGACGGTGTTGGTCAGCGAGATCCCGTCCTGCGCCTGGTCGTACGGGAGCTTCGCCACGGACAGCGCCGAGGCGAGCATGCCGTGCGTGTCACGACCGTTCATCGGGTTGGCGCCCGGCGAGAACGGCTCGCCCGCACGCCGGCCGTCCGGGGTGTTCCCGGTGTTCTTGCCGTAGACCACGTTGGACGTGATCGTCAGCACCGACTGGGTCGGGACGGCGTCGCGGTAGGTACGGTGACGCCGGATCTTGGCCATGAACGACTCGACGAGCTCGACGGCGATGGCGTCCACCCGGTCGTCGTCGTTGCCGTAGGCCGGGTAGTCGCCCTCGGTCTCGTAGTCGACGACGATCCCGCGCTCGTCGTGCACCGGCGTCACTGTGGCGTACCGGACGGCAGACAACGAGTCGGCGGCGACCGACAGCCCGGCGATGCCGCAGGCCATCGTGCGCAGCACGTCCTTGTCGTGCAGGGCCATCTCGAGCCGCTCGTAGGCGTACTTGTCGTGCGACCAATGGATGCAGTTGAGCGCCTCGACGTAGGTCTCGGCCAGCCAGTCCATGGTCCGGTCGAACCGGGCGCGCACGTCGTCGTAGTCGAGCGGCAGGCCCGGCGTGACGGGCGGGAACGCGGGCGAGACCTGCTTGCCGGTGATCTCGTCCTTGCCGCCGTTGATCGCGTAGAGCAGCGTCTTGGCGAGGTTCACGCGGGCGCCGAAGAACTGCATCTGCTTGCCCACCGCCATCGGCGAGACGCAGCACGCGATCGCGGCGTCGTCGCCCCACGCCTCCCGGATCTGCTCGTCCGCCTCGTACTGCACGGCCGAGGTGTCGATCGAGACCTGGGCGCAGAAGTCCTTGAACCCGCGGGGCAGGCGCGGGCTCCAGAAGACCGTCATGTTGGGCTCGGGCGCCGGCCCCAGGTTGTACAGCGTCTGCAGGAAGCGGAAGGAGTTCTTCGTGACGAGCGGGCGCCCGTCCTCCCCCATGCCGCCGATCGTCTCGGTGACCCACGTCGGGTCGCCGGAGAACAGGGCGTCGTACTCGGGGGTACGCAGGAAGCGGACGATGCGCAGCTTGATGACGAAGTCGTCGACGATCTCCTGCGCCTGCTCCTCGGTGAGCGCACCCGCCGCCAGGTCCCGCTCCACGTAGACGTCGAGGAACGTGGAGGTGCGTCCCAGCGACATCGCGGCGCCGTTCTGCTCCTTCACCGCGGCGAGGTAGCCGAAGTACAGCCACTGCACGGCCTCGCGGGCGGTGGTCGCCGGCCCCGAGATGTCGTACCCGTACGACGCGGCCATCTCCTTGAGCTCGCCGAGGGCGCGGATCTGCTCCGCGTGCTCCTCGCGCTCGCGCGCCACGGCCTCGCTGAACGGCTGCACGTCGAGGCCGAGCTTGTCGACCCTCTTGGCCGCGACCAGCGCGTCGACTCCGTACAGGGCCACGCGGCGGTAGTCGCCGATGATCCGGCCGCGCCCGTAGGCGTCGGGCAGGCCGGTGATGATGTGCGAGCTGCGCGCGGCGCGGACGGCGGGCGGGTAGACGTCGAAGACGCCCTGGTTGTGGGTCTTGCGGTACTCGGTGAACACCTTTCGGAGGTTCTCGTCGACCGGGTAGCCGTACGTCTGCAGGGCACCCTCGACCATGCGCCAGCCGCCGTTCGGCATGATGGCGCGCTTGAGCGGGGCGTCCGTCTGCAGGCCGACGACGAGCTCGGCGTCCCTGTCGATGTAGCCCGGGCCGTGCGCGGTGATGCCCGCCGGGGTGTGCGGGTCGACGTCGTAGACGCCCTGCTCGCGCTCGGCCGGGAACATCGCCGAGAGCTTCGCCCACACGCCGGTGGTGCGCTCCGTCGGCCCCGCGAGGAACGAGTCGTCGCCGGTGTACGGCGTGTAGTTGCGCTGGATGAAGTCGCGCACGTCGATCTCGTCGCACCACGGGCCGGGGGTGAATCCCTGCCATGCGGCGGTCGTGTCACCGGCGGTCGTGGTGGGTGCCGCGTCGATCGTCATGCCTTGCTCCTCGGGGTCGGGCCAACGACCTCAAGATATCGTGAACCCCTTCACAAGCGAGGCCGAGGAGCTGTGACGTCGCAGACACACGCCTCGTCGGTCGAGACCCGGGCGGCGGCGTCAGCCGCGCGCGAGCGCCGCCAGCGCGTCGCGCACGGCGTCCTCGGCGCGCATCCGCTGCGCCGTGAGGATCTGGTCGCGGCTGGCGTGGTCGAGGAAGCGCGCCGGCAGGCCCACGTGCACGAACGGCGTGCGCACGCCCTGCTCGGCCGCCCGCTGCGCCACCATCGCGCCGATGCCGCCGTCCACCACGCCGTCCTCCAGCGTGAGCACCAGGTCGTGCTCGCCGGCCAGCTTCACCAGGGCCTCGGGCACCGGCATCACCCAGGTGGGCGCGACGACGTCGGCCGCCAGCCCGTGGGCGGCCAGCGACTCCCCCGCCGCGAGCGCCGCGGGTGCCATCGAGCCGACACCCACCACCAGCACGCGGCGCCCGTCCGGGCCGTCCGCGGCGACGGGGGCGTGGCGGGCGACGACATCCACGCCGTCGAGCCCCTCGAGCGCGGGGATCGGGTCGCCCACGGCGCCCTTGGGGTAGCGCACGACGGTCGGGGCGTCGTCCACGTCCACCGCGGCGCGCAGCGCGGCGCGCAGGGTCGGCTCGTCCCGCGGCGCCGCGAGCCGCAGGCCGGGCACGATGCGCAGCATCGCCATGTCCCACATGCCGTTGTGGCTGGCGCCGTCGTCGCCCGTGACGCCCGCCCGGTCGAGCACGAACGTCACGCCCGCCTTGTGCAGGGCCACGTCCATCAGGACCTGGTCGAACGCCCGGTTCAGGAACGTCGCGTACACGGCGACGACGGGGTGCAGCCCCGCGAACGCCATACCCGCCGCAGAGGTGGCGGCGTGCTGCTCGGCGATGCCGACGTCGAAGGTACGCGCCGGGAACTCCTGCGCGAACGGCGCGAGCCCGACGGGGTGCAGCATCGCGGCGGTGATCGCGACGACGTCGGGCCGGGCGTGCCCGATCTTGACGATCTCGTCTGCGAAGACCTTGGTCCAGCCGAACCTGCTGGGCGCGACCGGGAGGCCCGTCTCGGGATGGATCGCCCCGACCGAGTGGAACCGGTCCGCGATGTCCTCCTCGGCCGGGGTGTACCCGCGCCCCTTCTCGGTGATGGCGTGCACGATCACGGGGCCGTCGTAGGCCTTGGCCCGGCGCAGCGCGTGCTCCATCGCGGCCACGTCGTGCCCGTCGACGGGGCCCACGTACTTCAGCCCGAGGTCCTCGAACATGCCCTGCGGGGCGACGACGTCCTTGAGGCCCTTCTTCAGCCCGTGCAGCCAGTCGTAGGCGAAGCGCCCGGGGGCGCCGCTGCGGTTCAGGGTGCGCTTGCCCCAGGAGAGGAACACCTCGTAGCCGCGGGTGGTGCGCAGCGTATTGAGGTGGTTCGCCACGCCGCCGATGGTGGGCGAGTACGAGCGGCCGTTGTCGTTGACCACGATCACGAGGCGACGGCCGGCGGACGCGGCGATGTTGTTGAGCGCCTCCCAGGCCATGCCGCCGGTGAGGGCGCCGTCGCCGATGACGGCGGCCACGTGCTTGTCGGGGCGGCCCTGCACGGCGTTGGCCTTCGCGACGCCGTCGGCCCACGACAGGGCCGTCGAAGCGTGCGAGTTCTCCACCACGTCGTGCTCGGACTCCGCGCGCGACGGGTAGCCGGACATGCCGCCCGACTTCCGTAGCGCCGAGAAGTCCTGCCGCCCGGTGAGGAGCTTGTGCACGTACGACTGGTGGCCCGTGTCGAAGACCAGCGTGTCGCGCGGGGAGGCAAAGACGCGGTGCAGCGCGATCGTCAGTTCCACCACGCCCAGGTTCGGCCCGAGGTGCCCGCCCGTGCGGGACACCCGGTCCACCAGGAACGCGCGGATCTCCGCCGCGAGCTGCGTGGTCTGCTCCGGTGACAGCCGTCGGACATCCTCCGGCGAGCCGATGTTGCTCAGCAGGCTCATGCGTTCCTCTCCGTTCATAGCCACACCACAATAGGCGCTCCGCGTGAGCCGGACGCACACGGTAGTTTCGGTCTCGTGCGCTTCCTCGACGGGCAGCAGCCCACCACCGACCTCACCTACGGCGACGTCTTCCTGGTTCCGTCGCGTTCCGACGTCACCAGCCGCTTCGACGTCGACCTCGCCACGGACGACGGCACGGGCACGACGATCCCGGTGGTCGTGGCCAACATGACGGCCGTCGCGGGGCGGAGGATGTCGGAGACGGTCGCCCGCCGCGGCGGGATCGCGATCATCCCGCAGGACATCCCGGTCGACGTCATCGCGGACGTCGTGGCCGACGTGAAGGCCAAGGACCCGGTGATCGAGACGCCGGTGGTCGTGGCCCCCACGGATACCGTCTCGACCGTGCTCACCCTGCTCGGCAAGCGCTCGCACGGCGCGGCGGTCGTCGTGGCCGACGGCAAGCCCGTGGGCGTGGTGACCGAGCACGACTGCGCGGCCGTCGACCGGTTCGCCCAGGTGCACCAGGTGATGTCGGAGGACCTGGTCGCGATCGACGCCGCCCAGGTGGAGTCGGACGGCCTCGAGGCGACGTTCGAGCGGATGCACGCCGCGAAGATCCACCTGGCGCCGGTGGTGCGCGACGGCGTGCTGGCGGGCGTGCTCACCCGCAAGGGCGTCGTGCGCTCGTCCGTGTACCGCCCGGCGCTCGACGGCGCAGGCCGGCTGCGGATCGGCGCAGCCGTCGGCATCAACGGCGATGTGGCTGCCAAGACCCGCGAGCTGCTGGCCGCCGGTGTCGACGTGCTCGTCGTGGACACCGCGCACGGCCACCAGTCCAAGATGCTGGCGGCCCTCGAAGCGATCGCGGCCGTGCGGTCGGATCATCCGCAGGTACCGGTCGTCGCGGGCAACGTCGTGACGGCCGCCGGCGTGCGCGACCTCGTCGCGGCGGGCGCCGACATCCTCAAGGTGGGCGTGGGCCCGGGCGCCATGTGCACCACGCGCATGCAGACCGCCGTCGGCCGCCCGCAGTTCTCTGCCGTACAGGAGTGCGCGGCCGCCGCGCGCGAGCTCGGCAAGCACGTGTGGGCCGACGGCGGTGTGCGCCACCCGCGCGACGTCGCCCTCGCGCTGGCCGCGGGCGCGTCGCAGGTGATGATCGGCTCCTGGTTCGCCGGCACGTACGAGTCCCCCGGCGACCTGCACGACGACGGCACCGGCCGCCTCTTCAAGGACTCGTTCGGCATGGCGTCCGCACGGGCCGTGGCAGCGCGGACGGCGGGGGCAGGATCGGCCTTCGGCCGCGCCCGCAAGGCCCTGTACGAGGAGGGCATCTCGACCGGGAAGATGTACCTCGACCCGCTGCGGCCGGGCGTCGAGGACCTGCTCGACGACATCACGTCCGGCCTGCGCTCCAGCTGCACGTACGCGGGCGCCCGCACGCTCGTCGAGTTCCACGAGCGCGCCCTCGTGGGCGTCCAGTCCGCCGCCGGGTACGCCGAGGGGATGCCGGTCGCCACCAGCTGGTGACCCGCTCCTCCACCTGGTCGACCGGATGAACCGCCTGGTCGGCGATAGCCTCGGTCGGTGACCTCCGAACCGTCCGCCGCCGCGGCCCGGGCCCAGCTCGCGGCGCTGGCGGCGGACCGCACCCTCCTGTCCACCTGGGGCCTCTCCCGGGGCGACCTCGACGCCGCCTCCGCCCGCCCGGCCGCCGTGCTCGTCCTCTTCGGCGTGCTCGACGACCTCGCATCCGACCACGACGCGCGGGCCCTCGCGGTCGCCCAGGACCTCGACGTGCTGCTCCTCGAGCGCGCCGCCACCCTGCGCTCCCACGCCGGGCAGGTCGCCTTCCCGGGCGGGCGGGCGGAGGACGGCGAGTCCCCGGTCGACGCCGCCCTGCGCGAGGCGGTCGAGGAGACCGGGCTGGACTCGGGCGGCGTCGAGGTGCTCGGCACGCTCGCGGAGCTGCCGATCCCCGTGAGCAACCACCTCGTGACGCCGGTGCTGGGCTGGTGGGCGAAGCCGGCCCCGGTGCGGGTGGTCGACCACGCGGAGTCGTCGCACGTCTTCCGCGCCCCCGTGGCCGACCTGCTCGACCCCGACCACCGCGTCACAACCGTGCTGCGCCGCGCGGGCCGCACCTGGCGCGGCCCCGGCTTCGAGGTCCTTGACGCCGACGGTGTGCCCCATCTGGTGTGGGGGTTCACCGCGGGGATCCTGGACGCCGCGTTCGACCGGCTCGGGTGGACGGAACCCTGGGACCGTGGCCGCGAGCGCGAGCTCTGACCTGGTCGTCGGTACGTCGTCGGTACGTCGTCGGTACGTCGTCGGTACGTCGTCGGTACGTCGTCGGCACGTCGTAGGCACGTCGTAGGCACGTCGTAGGCACGTCGCGGACCCCACACCAGGTGCGAAGATGGCGCGCGTGCCCGCCGCGGAGATCGACGTCGACGTCCCCCTGACCCGTGCTCTGCTCGCCGAGCAGCACCCCGACCTTCTCGCCGGGGTCGAGGCCGACGGGCTGCGCGTCGTGGCGAACGGCTGGGACAACGTCATGGTGCGCCTCGGCGACGACCTCGCGGTGCGGCTGCCCCGGCGCGCGCTGGCGGCGCCGCTCGTGGAGCACGAGCAGCAGGCCCTGCCCGCGCTCGTCGACCGGCTGCGCGCCGCGGCCCCCGGCGTCGTCGTCCCGGCGCCCCTGCGCGTGGGGCGGCCGAGCGACGCGCTCGGATATCCCTGGGCGTGGAACGTCGTGCCGTGGGTGGGTGGGGTCAGCGCCGAGAGCACCCCCGTGGCAGCCCGCACGGCGTGGGCACGCACCTTCGGCCGCATCCTCGCCGCCGTGCACGTGCCGGCTCCCCACGACGCTCCGCCGAACCCGGTACGCGGCGTCCCGCTGCTGCAGCGGGCCGAGGCGTCGGAACCCGCCGCACTCGACGAGCGCCTCCGCGCCGCGCCGGCCGAGGTGCGTGCGGGGGCGCGCCGCCTCTGGGACCGCGCCCTGGACGCGCCCGTCCACGACGGCCCGCCGGTGTGGCTGCACGGCGACCCGCACGCGGCCAACCTCGTGGTCGCCCCGGGCACCGACGGGCGGCCGGACCGCCTGGCCGCCGTCGTGGACTGGGGCGACGTCACCTCCGGTGACCCCGCCTCCGACCTCGGCGCGCTCTGGCTGTGCTTCGACGCCGTCGGTCGCGCGGCCTGCCGGGCCGCGATCCAGGAGGACGCGAACGACGGACGCGGGTGGGACGACGCGACCTGGGCCCGCGCGGCGGGCTGGTCGCTGCTGTACGCGACGAACATGCTCGCCCACCCGGACCTGCACCCCCGCATGGTGCCGATCGGCCGGCACGCGCTCACCGCGCTGCTGGCCACGACGGGCTGAGCCCGTCCGGAGGCCCCGGGGTCTGCCTAGTCTGGCCACCGGTAGACAGACCTGTCTGCCGGCAGGCGAGCGACGGAGGACGTCATGGGATCTGTGGTGCGGGAGATCGTCATCGAGGCCCCGCCGGAGGCGGTGTGGGCCGTCGTGGGTGACTTCGTCGAGGGCCCGATGCGCATGTCGGGAGGCGCGCTGGCGGGAAGCCGGATGCTGGCCCCCGACGTCCGGGAGCTGACCTTCGTCGACGGAACGGTCGCGCAGGAGCGACTGGTGGGGCGCGACGACACGGCCCGCCGGTTGGCCTACGCGTGGATCGGCGACCACGTGGCCCACGACAACACGTCGATGCAGGTGTTCGCCGAGGAGGGCGGGCGATCCCGGCTCGTCTGGGTCCACGACACCCTGCCGGGCGAGCTGACCGGCTGGCTGGCCGGGACGATGGATCGGACGATCCCCCTGCTGCAGCAGAACCTGGCGTCCGAGTGATCGATCTGCTGCGCGCCGAGGGGCAGTCGTACCGGGCGGACTGAGCCCATGGCCAGGGACTCGCCCGCGAGGGCGGGCCGGGCTAGGGCCGCGACGCGCCGGGCGCCGACGAGTCGTCGAAGCCGTCCGGCGTCGCCCCGGCCGCGGCCAGGGCGTCCCGCACGGCCCGGCGGGCCCGGTCGTACGCCGCCGGGTCCGCCAGGAGCACCGACGTGAGGTCGGCACGGTCGAGGGCCGCGTCGATCGCGAACACGACCTGCTCGACGTCGGTGCCGCCGACGAGCTCGCCGCGGCCCATCGCGTCCCGTACGAGGCGGGCGAGATAGGCGTCCCAGTCGCGCAGCGCCGCCACGACGGCCTCCCGCACCGGGCCGGGCGCCCGCGCGTCGAGCTCGGTGGCCGCGGCCCGGAAGAAGCAGCCCCCCTCGAAGATGCGGTCGCGGGAGTAGTCCAGCCACGCCAGCACGGTGCGCCACAGCCGGGCGAGCCCCGGCTCCTCGTCCAGGGCGGGCAGCACCACCGCGGCGCGGAAGACCTCGCGCGCGTGCGCCACCACCGCGAGCTGCAGGCCCTCCTTGGAGCCGAAGAGGCCTGCGATCCCGCTCTTGTTGACGGGGACGACGGCCGCGAGGGTGCCGAAGGTCAAACCTTCGAGTCCGTCCACCGACGCGGCGTGCACGGCTCGGTCGAGGACCGCGCGACGGGTGCGGTCCCCGCGGAGCCGGCGGCCGTCGGTGGGGGCGGGGGCTGACGTGCTCATGCGGACGAGTGTACGACCGTTCGTCCGGTGATACTGTGCGAACGATCGTATAGTTTCCGATGCAGGAGGTCGCCGTGCCCTACGTCCCCACCGCCGTCAGCACGAGCTTCCGCGCGCTGTCCGCCGTCGCTCCCCCGCTCGCCGTCCGCCTGGGCGCCCGCACCTTCTGGCGCCTCGGCCCGCCGGCCCCGGTGCGCCCCGCCGACCGCGCGGTGCACGACCGCGCCGCGCGCGGCACGGTCACCGTCGGCGGCGAGCGCGTCGCCACCTACCGCTGGGGCGATCCCGCCGCCCCGACGGTGCTCCTCGCCCACGGCTGGAAGAGCCGGGCGTCCCGGTTCGCGGGGCTCGTCACGGCGCTCGAGGACGTCGGCCTCGCCGTGGTGTCGTTCGACGGCGTCGCCCACGGCGAATCGACCGGCCGCCGGATGTCCGCCCTCGACCAGATGGCGGCGATCCGCGCCGTGCACGACGCCGAGGGCCCGTTCAGCGCCGTCGTCGGGCACTCCCTCGGCGGCCTCGCGGCCGGCCTGGCGCTCCACGACGGGTTCCCGGCCGACCGGTTCGTCTCGGTGTCCACGATGACGGGATTCGACGCCATCGCCGAGTCCTTCCTGCGGCTCGTGGGGATGCCCCCGCGCCTGCACGAGCGGTTCTGCGACCACGTCGAGCGCACGTTCCCCGGCGGCGTGCGCGACATCCGCGCCCGGATCGACCTGGTCGCGCACGCGGTCCCGGCACGCGTCCCCACGCTCTTCGTCCAGGACGACGACGACCGCATGTCGCTGCCCGACGGCGCACGCCGGCTGCACGCCGCGGTCCCCGGCAGCGAGCTCCTGGTCACCCGCCGGCTCGGCCACAACCGGATCCTCGACGACCCGGCCGTGCTCGACGCCGTCGTCGCCCACGTCACCGCCTCCGTCAGGGCCGCCTGAGACGAACCCTCTTGCTGGTGGAACCTGTCGAAACCCTCTTGCTGGTTGAGCCTGTCGAAACTCTCTTGCTGGTGGCTCTCGCACGACACAGCACGGCGCCCCGTCCCTCCGCGAGGAGGGACGGGGCGCCGTCGAGGGATCAGGCGACGAGCGAGCGCAGCACGTACTGCAGGATGCCGCCGTTGCGGTAGTAGTCCGCCTCACCCGGGGTGTCGATGCGCACCACGGCGTCGAACTCGACGACCGAGCCGTCGCCCGTGGTGGCCGTGACCTTGACCGTCTCCGGGGTGTCGCCGTCGTTCAGCGCGGCGATGCCTGCGACGTCGAACGTCTCGGTGCCGTCCAGTCCCAGCGTCTCGGCGTTCTTGCCCGCCGGGAACTGCAGCGGCAGCACGCCCATGCCGATGAGGTTGGAGCGGTGGATGCGCTCGAACGACTCGGTGATGACGGCCTTGACACCCAGCAGCGCGGTGCCCTTGGCGGCCCAGTCGCGCGACGAGCCGGAGCCGTACTCCTTGCCGCCCAGCACGACGAGCGGGGTGCCCTGCGCCGCGTAGTCCTGCGCCGCGTCGTAGATGGTGTCCTGGGCGTTCTTCACGAAGTTGAACGTGAAGCCGCCCTCGACGCCGTCCAGCAGCTGGTTCTTGAGGCGGATGTTCGCGAACGTGCCGCGGATCATGACCTCGTGGTTGCCGCGGCGGGAGCCGTAGGAGTTGAAGTCACGACGACCCACGCCGTGCTCGGCCAGGTACACCCCGGCCGGGCTGTCCGCCTTGATGGAGCCGGCGGGCGAGATGTGGTCGGTCGTGACGGAGTCGCCCAGCTTGGCGAGCACGCGGGCGCCCGAGATGTCCGCCACCGGCGCGGGCTCGGCGCCCATGCCCTCGAAGTACGGGGGCTTGCGCACGTAGGTGGACTCGGGGTCCCAGGAGAACGTGTCGCCCTCCGGGGTCTCCAGCGCGCGCCACCGGTCGTCGCCGGTGAACACGTCGGCGTAGTCCTTGGTGAACATGCCGCGGTCGATCGACGAGTCGATCGTCGCCTGGACCTCCTCCGGCGTCGGCCAGATGTCCGCGAGGAAGATCGGGTTTCCGGCCTCGTCACGACCCAGCGGGTCGGACTCGAAGTCGAACTCCATGGTGCCCGCCAGCGCGTACGCGATGACCAGCGGCGGCGACGCGAGGTAGTTCATCTTCACGTCGGGGTTGATGCGCCCCTCGAAGTTGCGGTTGCCCGACAGGACCGAGACGACGGACAGGTCGTGCTCGCCCACCGCCTCGGAGATCTTCTCGTCGAGCGGGCCGGAGTTGCCGATGCAGGTACCGCAGCCGTAGCCGACCAGGTGGAAGCCGAGCTTCTCCAGGTACGGCCACATGCCGGCCTTCTCGTAGTAGTTCGTCACGACCTGCGAGCCGGGCGCCATCGAGGTCTTGACCCACGGCTTGGACGCGAGGCCCTTCTCGACGGCCTTCTTCGCCAGGAGCCCCGCCGCGAGCATGACCGACGGGTTCGAGGTGTTGGTGCACGACGTGATCGACGCGATCGCGACCGCGCCGTGGAACAGGTCGAACTGCTTGCCCTCGCTGTCGGTGACGGGCACCGTGCGGTGGCCGTTGGCGTGGATCGCGGGCGAGTCGGAGGCCGGGAACGACTCCTTCTCGGCCTCATCGACGGCGTCGGTGACCTCGGGCGCGTAGGCCGGCAGGTCGCGGCGGAACGCGGCCTTGGCGTTCGACAGCTCGATGCGGTCCTGCGGGCGCTTCGGGCCGGCGATCGACGGCACGACGGTGCCGAGGTCCAGCTCGAGGTACTCGGAGAACTTCGGCTGGACGTAGCCGTCGGAGGTCGGGTCGAGCCACAGACCCTGCTCCTTGGCGTACGCCTCGACGAGCGCGACCTGCTCGTCGCTGCGGCCGGTCAGGCGCAGGTAGTCGAGGGTGACGTCGTCGATCGGGAAGATCGCGGCGGTGGAGCCGAACTCGGGGCTCATGTTGCCGATGGTGGCGCGGTTCGCCAGCGGCACCTGGGCGACGCCGGCACCGTAGAACTCGACGAACTTCCCGACGACGCCGTGCTGGCGCAGTATCTGGGTGATCGTGAGCACGACGTCGGTCGCGGTGACCCCCGCCGGGATGGAGCCCGACAGCTTGAAGCCGACGACGCGCGGGATGAGCATCGAGACGGGCTGGCCCAGCATGGCCGCCTCGGCCTCGATACCGCCGACGCCCCAGCCCAGCACGCCGAGGCCGTTGACCATCGTGGTGTGCGAGTCGGTGCCGACGCAGGTGTCGGGGTAGGCGCGCAGCACCTTCTGCCCGTCGACCTCCACCTCGCGCGTCATGACCGTGCGCGCCAGGTACTCGATGTTGACCTGGTGCACGATGCCGGTGCCCGGGGGGACGACCTTGAAGTCGTCGAACGCCGTCTGGCCCCAGCGCAGGAACTGGTAGCGCTCGTGGTTGCGCTGGTACTCGAACTCGACGTTGCGCTGGAACGCGTCGGCGCGGCCTGCGACGTCGATCTGCACCGAGTGGTCGATGACCATCTCGGCGGGGGCGAGCGGGTTGATCTGCGACGGGTCGCCGCCCAGCTCGGCGACGGCCTCGCGCATCGTGGCGAGGTCGACGACGCAGGGCACGCCCGTGAAGTCCTGCATGATCACGCGGGCGGGCGTGAACTGGATCTCGGTGTCGGGCTGTGCGTCCGGGTCCCAGGACGCGACGGCGCGCACGTGGTCGGCGGTGATGTTGGCGCCGTCCTCGGTGCGCAGGAGGTTCTCGGCGAGGATCTTCAGGGAGTACGGGAGGCGCTCGGCGCCCTCGACGGCGGAGAGGCGGAAGATCTCATAGGCGTTCCCGCCGACCTCCAGCGATCCCTTCGATCCGAACGTGTCCACGCTGCTCACTACGGCTCCTTCTGCGGGGCTGACCGGCGGCAGGACCGTGCGCTCTGCGACGCGACGGTTCCGACGCCGTGATTCTGGGGGCTCCGCCCAGCGTACGCCGGGCGCCTGATCAGCATAGCTCATATATCTTGACATCAAGATATCTCGTGACAGGCCCCGGCCGGACCAGGTACCGCCCATTTCCGTACGGCGAACGGGAACAAGACCGGCGGCCCGGGCGTTGCGCTGCTGCCCTCGACCGGAAGGACGCCCGATGCCGTCACCCGCCCCGTCGACCGCCACCACCTCCGCCACGCCGTCCGCCAGCTCAGCCAGCTCAGCCAGCTCAGCCAGCTCAGCCAGCTCAGCCAGCTCAGCCAGCTCAGCCACGCAGCCGCCCGCCCTCGCACCGATCACGGAGCAGGCCGAGAGGCTGATCGCTCTCGGCGTCGTGGCTCCCGACGGCGGTGGTCCCGGCGGCGGTCCTGGCCTGTCCCCTGCCGAGCTCCGCGACGCCGCGTCGGCCCTCGAGGCCACCGCCCCGGCGGGCTCCCTGCTCGTCGTGCATCCGCGCCTGCTGCCGCCGTCGCGCCTCGCGCCCCACCTGCGCCTGCCCTCGAGCGACCGCGGCACGCCGGTCGAGCGCGAGGGCTTCGTCGTCGTGGACATGCCGGACGTGGACGACTTCGCGCCCACGGGTGGCGTCGACGTGCCCGACGCCGACGTCTACGCGGTCACCCGCCTCGTCCGCGGCGACGACCTGGCGAACTGGTCGCCCGAGGAGGCCGAGCCCGAGGTCGCGGCCCGGGGCCGCAGCCCGCTCACGCTGACCGAGGGCGTGCACTGGGTGCTGCAGTCCCCCGACGCTCTCACCCGGAACCACTGCTTCATGACGATCGGCTCCCGCCTGCGGCGCGCGAACGGGAGCTACGACGCCCGCACGCCCGCGATCTGGATCTCGAACGGCACGGGACGCGACGGGAGCGCGCGCCGCGGCGCGCCCAAGGTCGGCTGGTGCTGGTGGCGCAACCGCCACACGTGGCTCGGCTTCGCCTCCACCGCCGGCCGCGTCACCCGCTGAGCGCGACCGCGGCACGCGGCGCGACGGCAGCGCACGGGTTCAGCGCAGGAGGCTCACCGTTCGAGGACGGCCACACACTCCACGTGGTGCGTCATGGGAAACAGGTCGAACGCGCGCAGACCGGTCAGCTCGTAGCCGTGCCCAGCGAAGTAGGCGATGTCGCGGGCCAGCGCCGCGGGGTCGCAGGCGGCGTAGACGACGCGGCGCGGCGCCCGCTCGGCGATCCCGTCGACGACGGCCCGGCCCGCACCCACGCGCGGCGGGTCGAGCACGACGACGTCGGCGTTCCCGACGCCCCCGGCGGCGTCGCCCAGCACCTCGTCGACCGCGCCGAGGTGCAGCTCCACCTGTGGCAGGTCGTGCGCGTTGCGACGCGCGTCCTTGACGGCCCCGGGGTCGCCCTCGACCGCGACGACGCGGCCCGAGCCGCCGACGGCGGCCGCGAGCGGCAGGCTGAACAGGCCGGCACCCGCGTACAGGTCGAGCACCGTCTCGCCGGAGGCGTCCGCCCGGCCGCCGAGCACGGCGTCCAGCACGGCACCCGTGAGGAGGTCGGGCGCCGCCCGGTGCACCTGCCAGAAGCCGTCGGCGGCCACGCGGTACCGGTGCTCGGCGCCGCCCGCCCGCACGGTCTCGATCACGGCGCGGCGGGCGTTGGGCCGCGTGTCGGCGCGGCCGCGGCGCCACGGCGCGTCGTCGACCAGCAGCATCGGCTCGGTCCCGCCCTCGGGCGCGACGAGTTCCAGCCGGGCGCCCGGGCGCCACCGGCGCGTCCACACCCCTTCGGCGTCGGCGAGCGCCGCGACGGCGTCGGTGGCCAGCGGCATGCCCGCCAGGGGCACGATGTCGTGCGAGCGGAACCGGCGCATGCCCACCCGGCCCTCGGCGTCGGCGACCAGGTCGATGCGGGTGCGGTAGCCCAGGCCGCCGCGCTCGACGTCGCCCGGCGCCGCCTCGACCTCGACCTCGCGCTCGATCCGGGCCAGCCGCCGCAGCTGCTCCTCGACGACCCCGGCCTTCCAGCGCCACTGCGCGGGCAGCGCCACGTGAGCGAGCTCACCGCCGCCCACACCGCCCGGACCGGCCTCGGGCCACGCCGACGGCACCCGGTCGGGCGACGCGTCGAGCACCTCGACGGCGTCCGCCCGCCAGAACCGCGACCCGGTCTCGGTGACGCGGGCGCGCACGCGCTCGCCCGGCAGGGTGTGCCGCACGAAGACGACGCGGCCGTCGAGCCTGGCCACGCAGTGCCCGCCGTGGGCGACGGGCCCGATCTCGAGCTCGACCTCGCGGCCCACCTCCGGGTCGGGGGCGGTCGGTCGAGGGCGCGGCGCAGAACGGCGGGGGCGAGGCATGGTCACTATTCTCCCCCGGGCGGCCCCGCAGTCAGAACCGCGGTCAGAACAGGGGGCCGCGCGGCGGCAACGCCGTGCCCTCCAGGCCCGTCTGCCCGGCCGAGGACGACAGCTGCCACGGCACCGACGCCACCACGACGCCGGGGGTGAACAGCAGCCGCCCCTTGAGCCGCAGCGCCGACTGGTTGTGCAGCGCCTGCTCCCACCAGTGCCCGACCACGTACTCGGGGATGTACACGACCACCAGGTCGCGCGGGGAGTCGCGCCGCACGGAGCGCACGTACTTGAGCACCGGGCGCGTGATCTCGCGGAACGGGGAGTCGAGCACCCGCAGCGGCACGGGCAGGTCGAGCGCCTCCCACTTGGCGCGCAGGTCGGCGATCTCCTCCGCGTCCACGCCCACGGTCACGGCCTCCAGCACCGACGGCCGCGACGCCCGCGCATAGGCGAGCGCCCGCATCGTCGGCTTGTGGATCTTGGAGACCAGCACGATGGCGTGCACGCGGCTGGGCAGGGCGCGCGAGCCCGCCACGTCGTCGAGCTCCAGCTCGGCGCGCACCCGCGCGTAGTGCGCCGAGATGGCGCGCATGAGGCCGAACAGCACCGCCATCGCGAGGATGGTGATCCACGCGCCGTGCGTGAACTTCGTGGCGAGCACGATGACGAGCACGGTGGCCGTCATGACGAACCCGACCCCGTTGACCACGCGCGACCGCTGCATCCGCGAGCGCTCCCGGGGGTCGGGCTCCTTGCGCAGCGCCCGCGTCCAGTGCCGCAGCATGCCGAGCTGGGAGAGCGTGAACGAGACGAACACGCCCACGATGTACAGCTGGATCAGCCGCGTCACCTGGGCGTCGAAGGCCAGGATGAGCACGATCGCGGCGACGGCGAGCGTGATGATCCCGTTGGAGAACGCGAGCCTGTCCCCGCGCGTGTGCAGCTGGCGCGGCAGGAAGCCGTCCTTGGCCAGGATCGAACCGAGCACCGGAAAGCCGTTGAACGCGGTGTTGGCCGCGAGCACCAAGATCAGCCCGGTGACGATCGAGATGGCCACGAACGCGGGGGTGAAACCCTGGAACACGGCCTCGGCGAGCTGGCTGATCACCGGGTGCTGGTTGTAGTCCTCCGGCAGCGGCCGCCCGCCGGAGGTCAGCTGGTCGTGTGCGTCCTCGACGTACTTCACGCCGGTGGCCTGCGCCAGCAGGAGGATCGAGAACATCATCGTGGCGGAGATGCCGCCCAGCAGCGCGAGCGTCGTGGCGGCGTTGCGCGACTTCGGCTTGCGGAACGCCGGGACGCCGTTGCTGATGGCCTCGACGCCGGTGAGGGCCGCGCAGCCGGACGCGAAGGCCCGCGCCAGCAGGAAGGCGCCCGCCAGCCCGGTGAGCCCCTGGTCGAAACCCGCCTCGGGGGCGATCTCGAACCCGGCGCTCTCCGCGAGCGGGAGGTCGCCGGCGAAGTACCGGATCGCGCCGACCACGGCGAGCAGGCCGATGAGCGCCATGAAGCAGTACGTCGGGACGGCGAAGAACGTGCCCGACTCGCGCACGCCGCGCAGGTTCATCACCGTGAGCACCACGACGACGGCCACGGCGAACAGCGCCTCGTGCCCGCGCAGGAACGGCAGCGCCGACGCCGCGTACTGGGCTCCCGAGGAGATCGACACGGCCACGGTGAGCACGTAGTCCACCAGGAGGGCCGACGCGACGCCGATGCCGGCCGTCGGCCCGAGATTCGTCGTCGCGACCTCGTAGTCGCCGCCGCCCGAGGGGTACGCGCGCACGTTCTGCCGGTAGGAGGACACCACCACCAGCAGCACGACGACCACGCCCAGCCCGACCCACGGGGAGACCGTCGTCGCGGCGATGCCGGCGACGGCCAGGGTCAGGAGGATCTCGTCCGGCGCGTACGCCACCGACGACAGCGCGTCCGAGGCGAAGACGGGCAGCGCGACGCGTTTGGGCAGGAGCGTGCGGCCCAGGTTCTCGCTGCGCACGGGGCGTCCGAGAAGGAGCCGTTTGGCAGCGTCCGCGATGTCCGACACGTCGAGCAATGCTATGCCCAGCCGGGCACCCCGGCGCGGCCCGGCCCCGCGGGGATCCGACGTGAGGACCGGCGCCCTCGCGAGGTATAGCGTTTCGCTCGTGCACTTCGTCATCATGGGCTGCGGCCGCGTCGGGTCGACCCTCGCGCAGACGATCGAGTCCCGGGGTCATTCCGTGGCCGTCGTCGACCAGAACCCCGAGTCGTTCCGCCGCCTCCCGGCCGGCTTCTCCGGGCAGAAGGTCACCGGGGTGGGCTTCGACCGCGACACCCTGGTCCAGGCCGGCATCGAGGACACCTACGCCTTCGCTGCCGTGTCCGACGGCGACAACTCGAACGTCCTCGCGGCGCGCGTCGCGCGCGAGACGTACGGCGTCGAGAACGTCGTGGCCCGCATCTACGACCCACAGCGGGCGGAGATCTACCAGCGGCTCGGCATCCCGACCGTCGCGACGGTGCGGTGGACGGCCGACCAGGTACTGCGCCGGATGCTTCCCCTGGGCGCGACCGACGAGTACCGCGACCCGTCCGGGCGGGTGCGCCTCGCCCAGGTCGACTACCACCCCGGCTGGGCCGGCGTCGCGGTGCACCGCATCGAGTCGGCCACCGGGGCGCGCGTGGCATTCCTGTCCCGCTACACCGACGGCGTCCTGGCCACCCCCGCCACCGTGCTGCAGGAGAACGACGAGCTCCACGTCCTCATGCGCACCGATGACGCGGCCGCCGTCGAACGGGTCCTGACCCACGAGCCCCTGCAGCAGGACAGCTGATGCGGGTCGTCGTCGCCGGCGCCGGATCGGTCGGCCGGTCGATCGCTCGCGAGCTGCTCTCGCACGACCACGAGGTCGTGCTCATCGACAAGAACCCCACGGCGATGCGGGTGGCGCAGGTGCCGGAGGCGGACTGGCTGCTCGCCGACGCGTGCGAGCTGTCCTCGCTCGAGGCCGCCGATGTCACCAGCGCGGACGTCGTCGTGGGGGCCACGGGAGACGACAAGGCCAACCTCGTGTTCTCACTGCTGTGCAAGACGGAGTTCGGGGTGCCGCGCACGGTCGCGCGCGTCAACAACCCGAAGAACGAGTGGATGTTCGACGGCTCGTGGGGCGTCGACGTCGCGGTCTCGACCCCGCGCATCATGACGGCCATGGTCGAGGAGGCCGTGGCCGTGGGCGACCTGGTGCGGATCTTCACGTTCCACCAGTCCGGGGCCGACATCGTCGAGATGACGCTCCCGACCGACTCCCCGCTCGTGGGATCCCGCGTCGGCGCGGTCCTGTGGCCCGCGGACACCGTACTCGCGTGCGTCGTGCGCGGCTCGCAGCCGCTCGCGCCCACCATGGACGACACGCTTGAGGCCGGCGACGAGCTGGTGCTCGTCATGGGCAGCCAGGTGGACGAGCAGGCACTCCAGCGGCTCCTGCGGCACGGTGCCCCGGACGTGCCCGTCGTCCCCGCCATCGAGGACGCGCGGCCCGTCGAGGACGGAGCACCGCTCGTCGGGCCAGAGCAGCTCGCACCCGGGCGGGACGCACCCGGGCGGGACGACGCTCAGGAGAGCTGAGCCCCGGGCGACGGTGCGGGGGACGGCCGCGTCTCGTGCGCCCCGCGCACCACGACCCACGTGAGCCAGAGCACGAGGCCCCAGAGCGGGACGCCCAGCACCAGGTGGGCCGTGCCCAGCCAGCCGATGTCGCCCGCGAAGTACAGCGGCACCTTCACGGCCAGGCGCACGGCGAACAGGCCGGCCCAGAACCAGGTGGCGATCGCGTAGCGGCGCACGAGGGCCGGGTCCTTGCGCCACGCGACCATCCCTGCGAAGGGGCTCGGCGTGGGCTCCTCGACCTGGGCTCCCGGCGAGTCGTCGGCGGCGGGCCGGTCGTCGGGATCGGCGGCTCGCCCGCCGTCCCCGCGGGCGCGGTCGGCCGCGACATCGGCGAACCCCGACCGGACGGACTCGACCACGAGGCCGACGACGGGCCAGCGCACCGCGAGGGAGACGAGGATCGCGACGAGGTAGGCGGCGTTGGTCCACAGTCCCCACGCGTAGAAGTCCTCCGCCTCGCCGGAACGCCACGCCCAGAACACGCCCACGCCGATGCCGAGGAGGCCACCGAGGGCCTGGGTCACCGGGGTGCGCTGGGCGAGGCGGGCGACGACCGCGACGAGCGCCGCCGCGACCGACGCGCCGAGCGCCCAGCTCAGGTCGGACGTGATGACGTAGACGACCACGAAGACCAGCCCGGGGGCCACGGCCTCGATGACGCCGCGGACGCCACCCACGGCCTGGGCGAACGAGAACGACTCGCCCGTCACGGCGCGCACGCCGCGACCCTCCGCGGCGCCGGGGGTCGCGCCCGTCCCATCGCCCGCCGGGCGTGACCCGCCGCTCACTCGCCGGCCCGCGCGCGCAGTTCGTACCGCGGGTTGAACATGGTGCGCCGGCCGTCGACGTCGGACACCATCCCGTCGACGCGGATGCGCCTGCCGGGGTCGATGCCGGCGATCGACCGGCGGCCGAGCCACACCAGATCGAGGGACCCGGAGCCGTCGAACAGCTCGGCCTCGACCGTCGGGACACCCTCGCGCGGCCGCAGGACCACGGAGCGAAGCACGCCCGCCACGCTCGCCCGGCGCCGGTCGCCGAGCTCGGAGACGGCGGTGCAGTCGCGGTGCGTGGCGGCCTCGTGCCGCTCCTCGTCCGCGGCGACCTCGTCGGCCGACGCCAGCGCGTGCTGGACGGCGGTGCGCAGTGACATCAGTGCTCCATGCTCGTGATCGGCCGGTGACCCATGTCGTGGATCCTCAGCGGATCTCGGTGATCTCGGGCCCGCGGGTCAGCGGGTCGAAGGAGGGAGTCTCCGGGGCCGCGTCCTCCGGACCGCCCGAGGGAGCGCCCGTGGGGCCGTCGCCCTGGCGGGCGTTCTTGGGCAACGTCAGCGTGAGCAGGTCGCGGGGCGGACGCGGGTTGGCGTCCCGCACGACGACGACGTTGGCGAACACCGACTCGAGCGCCTTGGCCGCCTCGGCGTCGACCGCCGCCCGCCCCGACAGGACGCCGCGCAGGAACCAGCGCGGCCCGTCGAAGCCGATGAAGCGGGCGGGGCGCACGGCCGGCTGGCCCTCGGGCCCGGTCGCGGGGATGCGCGCGATCAGCTCGCGCCCGAAAGGCCCCGGCACGTCGTCCACGGTGCCGCCCTGGCGGGTGATGGACGAGCCGATCTCGGCGCGCACCTCGTCCCAGATGCCCTCCGTCCGGGGGGCGGCGAAGGCCTGCAACTGGAGGCCCGAGCCGCCGAGGGTCGCCGACACCCCAGTGACCTTCTGGGTCTTCTTGTCGACCTCCATGCGCAGCTCGAGGCCGGGCAGCACGGGTAGCCAGATCGCGCCGAGGTCGACGCGAGGGCCCATGCCCGTCACCTGGGAGGAGTCGAAGGGCCCACGGTCGGGGCGCCCGGCCGCGTCGGCCGCGTTGGCGCCGGAACCGACGCTCGAGTCGGCGGCCGAAGCGTCCTCGGCCGGCGTCTCGCCGGCGTCGTCGGCACCCTTCTTCGACGCGTTGCGCCGGAACAGCCCCACGGAGGATCTCCTTCTCGTCGTCCCAGATCGGTTGTGGCTCGATGACGGCTCGATGGTGGCCTGGTCGCGCCCAGCCGTGCTCGGGCGGTGCTCTGCCCGCACCTCCCACAGTAGACCGGTTCGGCGACGCCTCCGGTCCGTATCGGCGCCGCCGTCAGCGCCCGGCAAAACCGCCGCTCGACCCCAGGCCGCCCGCGCCCCGGTGCGAGCCCGGCAGCGTCGTCGCGACGAGGAACCGCGCGTGCTCCACGCGCTGCACCACGAGCTGGGCGACCCGGTCGCCGCGGCGCAGGTGCACCGGCTCGGTGACGTCGGTATTGAGGAGGATCACCTTGATCTCGCCGCGGTAGCCCGCGTCGATCGTCCCGGGGGCGTTCACCACGGTGACGCCGTGCTTGGCGGCCAGGCCCGAGCGCGGGTGCACGAAGGCCGCGTACCCGTCGGGCAGCGCGATCGCGACGCCCGTCGGGACCGTGACGCGCCCCTGCGGCGGGATCTCGACGTCGACCGTGGTCACCAGGTCGGCGCCCGCGTCCCCGGGGTGCGCGTACGCGGGGGTCGGGACGGCGTCGTCGAGCAGGGTCACGAGCACGTCCACGGTGCTGCCGTCGCCGCTCGAGTGATCGCTCACGGGCTGGCTGGAGGTGTCAGGCACCCGGGAAGCGTAGCCGACCCGGGGCGCACCGCGACCCTGGGATGATGGGGCCATGAGCGAGCCCCAGCCCGAGATCTCCCCTGTCACCGAACCGGCCTTCCGCGAGCGGCTCTCCCCCGGGCCGGCGGCCTGGTGCGGCGCCGTCGGGCTCGGCGTGATCGCGGCCGTGGCGCTGTGGCCCATGGCCCACGCGGTCGCCGTGGTCGTCGGCGCCCTGGTCGCCGCCGGGACGCTCACGGCGCTGATCGCGACCGCACCGGTGGTCGAGGTCGCCGGTGGTCGCCTGCGTGCCGGGAAGGCGCGGGTACCGCTCGACGTCCTGGGCGAGGTCACGACCCTGGCGAACGCCGACGAGATGCGCACCGCGCTCGGCCCCGCGCTCGACGCGCGGGCGTTCGTGTGCCTGCGCGCCTGGGCGCGCACCGGCGTGCAGGTCGAGCTCGACGACCCGCTCGACCCGACGCCGTACTGGCTCGTCTCGACGCGGCGGCCGCAGGAGCTCGCCGCCGCGCTCGCCCGCTGATCGACCCCGCATCGAGACCGCAACGACACCGCTCCCGACCCCGTACCCGGGGACGACGAAGGCCGTCACGTCCTTGACGTGACGGCCTGTGTCGTCCGTGGTGCTGGCGTGGTCGCCGACCGAAGGGGTGGGCTCGTCAGGCGGCGCACTCCGTGCAGACCATCTGCCCCTTCTTCTCGTAGGCCAGCTGGCTGCGGTGGTGGACGAGGAAGCAGCTCGTGCAGGTGAACTCGTCGGCCTGGCGGGGAAGGACGCGGACCGCGAGCTCCTCGCCGGACAGGTCGGCGCCAGGCAGCTCGAAGCCTTCCGCGGCCTCCGTCTCGTCCTCGTCGACGACACCCGACGACTTGTCGGAACGACGCGCCTGGAGCTCCTGGATCGAGTCCTGCTCCACGTCCTCGTCGTTCTTGCGGGGGGCGTCGTAGTCGGTTGCCATCTGTGGGGTCACGCTCCGTGGTCTCGGTATCGGTACGCGCTGATAATGCTCGGTGACCGGGTTTTGTTCCCGGTCGGCCCACGGATTGTGCACCATTTCGCGCGGACGCGCGACACCGCAGGCTGTTCCCCGCGTCACAGTGCCGCCATCGGCCTCTGACCTGCAACGACGCGGCCGGGAATGCCGTGTTCGCCCGCAGCGAGATGCGCCGGCTGACACGATTTTCGCCCCGGCCCAGATCGTCCCCGCGGGCGGCGAACCTCGCCAGCCGGCGTCAGTGCGCCGCGACGCCCTCCGGGCCGTCCGCGCCGGCCTCCTCGAGCACGCGCACGAGCTCGCCGACGATCGGCGCGGCGCCCGCGACCGTCATCGTCGAGCTCGGCCCGCGCCCGTGCAGACCGCCCACGACGGCACCCGCCTCCGCCGCCACGAGCCCGCCCGCGGCGACGTCCCACGGGTTGAGCCCCCGCTCGTAGTAGAGGTCGAGCGCGCCCTCCGCCAGGAGGCACAGGTCGATCGCCGCGGCGCCCAGCCGGCGGATGTCGCGCACCCGCGGCAGCACGCTCGCAAGGACCTGCGCCTGGTGCGCCCGGCGCCCGGCCTCGTACCCGAACCCGGTGCCCACCAGGGACGTTGCGAGCGCCGACGGCCGGTTGACCTGCAGCGTGCGCCCGTCGCGCTCCGCACCGCCGCCCCGGGCGGCCGTCCAGGTGCGCCCGTCCACGACCGAGTGCACGCAGCCCGCGAGGGCCGTCCAGCGCTCCGGGTCGGGCGGACCCGCGACGACCGCGACGGAGACGGCGTAGGAGCTCACCCCGTACAGGTAGTTCACGGTGCCGTCGATCGGGTCGAGCACCCAGGTGAGGCCCGACGTCCCGGGGACGTCGTCCCCCTCCTCGCCGAGGATCGCGTCGTCGGGCCGCTCGGCGGCGAGCCGCGCGCGCAGCAGCTCCTCCGACGCCCGGTCCATCGCCGTGACCGGGTCGACCGCGCTCGACTTCGTCGCGGCGACCTCGACCCGCTCCGGGCGCCCGTCGCGCACCAGCGCCCCGGCCTCGCGGGCCAGGCTGCGCGCGAGGTCGCGTAGCGCCTCGACGTCGATCGTCGCTTCGGTCCCTGCGTCGATCGTTGCTTCGATCCCGGTGTCGTCGTTGTCGTCGCTGGTCGGGGCGCCCGCTCGTTGTTCCACGCCTACATCCTGCCTGACCCTCGCCCCCACCGGGCGGTCCAGCCAGGGCCGGCGGGCGGCACCGTCCACCCACGGGCGAGGGACAACAGCCGGAAGCCGAAAACCAGAGCCACCACCCCGAGCGCCGTCCAGAGCTGGAGCGCGTCCAGCTTCCACAGCGCGGCCGTGATACCCGCCCCGACCAGCGCCGGCACGGCGTACAGCTGACGGCCGGCGAAGACCAGCGGCACCTCGCCCACGAGCACGTCGCGCAGGACCCCGCCGCCCACCGCCGTGAGGACGCCCACCACGACGGAGGCGAGGACACCCACCCCGAGCTCGAGCGACTTCGTGGTGCCCTGCAGCACGAACAGCGCGAGGGCCGCGGCGTCGAGCACCAGGACCGACCGGCGCATGCGCTCCAGGCCTGGATGGAATAAGAAGATGATCACGCCCGCCGCGAGCGCCGCGGTGACGAGCCGCCAGCTCGCGATACCGACCGGCGGGGTGTCGCCGATGAGGACGTCGCGCAGGATCCCGCCGCCGAGGCCGGTGACCCACGCGAGGACGAGCACCCCGAACGCGTCGAACCGCTTGCGCACAGCGGCGAGCCCGCCGGAGACCGCGGCGACGAACACCGCGACGAGCTCGAGCAGGGAGACCGGCCCGGAGGCGAACGCGTCCACGGGACGTCATCCTCCCAGGCTCACGGCGGCCGGGCCCGCGCAGCGCGTCAATCGGCGGCACACCGACGCGCCTGCGTCCCGCGTCCCTATGCCGGTGGCACTCTCGAACAGGCGGAGGCGCGGGAGCTGCGACCCGCAGGTGTGACCCTGAGGGAGGAAGCATGGCCGAGCTGGAGCTCGTGAGGCTGCACGAGGACGGTGAGCGGCTGGTTCTGCGCGGACCCGACGGCGCCCAGAGCACGCTGCCCGTCACGGACGCGCTGCGTGCCGCGGTGCGCAGGGACCGCCCGCGCACGGAGGCGCTGCGCGCCCAGGCCCCGACGACCATGCGCCCGCGCGACATGCAGGTACGCCTGCGCGCGGGCGCGTCGGCCGAGGAGCTGGCGGAGGAGTCCGGCCTGTCCGTCGAGCACGTGCAGCGCTACGAGTGGCCCGTCGTGGCCGAGCGCGAGTACGCCGTCGGGCAGGTGCGGGCGCACCGGCTCCCGGGCGACGACGAGACGACGACGCTGGGCGAGGTCGCCGACACGCGGCTCGCCGCGCGCGGGGTGCCCACCGCGGAGGCCCGCTGGTCCGCCCGGCGGGAGGGCACCGCGCCGTGGGTCGTCGAGGTGCGGTTCTCCGCCGGCGACCGCGACCGATCCGCTCGCTGGACGTACGACCCCAAGGGGCGCGTCGTCACGCCGCTCGACGACGAGGCACGCTGGCTCGGCCAGCCGGACGACCCCGTCTCGCCCGACGTGCTCGGCGTGCCCTCCGCAAACGGCCGGGGCGGGTACCCCGGCCCGGGCGCACGGGCCTCCTCGCCGCGCCGGCATGTCGGGGACGACACCACGGCCCTCCTGCTCGACGACCTCGCGGGCCGACGCGGACAGCGTTCGGCCGACCGTCCCCGCTCCCCTGCCGCATCCCGCGACCACGACGACCGCAGCGAGGCGATACCGGAGGTGCCCCTCGGCTTCGTCACCGCACCGTCCCCCGGCCGCCCGACCGCCCCTGCCGGGGGCACCGACGAGACCGAGGGGACGGCCGAACCCTCCGGGGCGAGCGTCGTCGACCTCGGGTCGCGCCGTGCGGGCCTGCGCACCTCACCCCCGGAACGGTCCGGCCATCCCGCGGGCGGACGAAGCCCCGTGCCCTCCACGCTCCCCCCGTCCGACGACGGCGACGGTCGCCCCGCGGGCGCCACCGAGCGCGAGGCGCGCGAGCCGAGCTCGGACGACGTCGTCGACGACGCGCCGCCGCCCAGCGGTCCTCCCGGCCAGGGAGCACAGGGGCCGCAGCCGGCCGCGCCGGCGCCGCGCAACGACAAGCCCGTACGCCGGGCCGGGCGCAAGGGCCGGGCGCAGGTGCCCAGCTGGGACGAGATCGTCTTCGGCGGCGGCCGCCCCTCGTCCTGAACGGCCCGCCCGCTGGTTGAGCTTTTCGGAACCCGCTGGTTGAACTTGTCGAAACCCGCTGGTTGAGCAGGTTTCGACAGGCTTAACCAGCGTGCGTGCTGGTCGACCAGGTTTCGACCCTTCGACAAGCTCAGGACGGCGCACGCTCAACCGGCGGCGTGACCCAGGTCCAGCTGGCCGGTGGTCGCCGACCGCCGCCTGGCGTCCGAGGCGGTCATGCGTCGCATGTGGTGGCGCCGGCACAGCACCTCGTAGGAGACGGGGCCGCCGTCGGGCGCGCCGGCCTCGCCGGCCAGGACGTCGCCCACCACCACCTGGTCGCCCTCGACCACCATGACGCCGCCCACGGTGCGCGCATTGTGCGTGGCCCGGGCGCCGCACCAGCACAGCGACCGGACCTGTAGCTCCTCGACGCGGTCGGCCAGCTCGATGAAACGCGCCGCCCCGGGGAAGAGCCGGGTGCGGAAGTCGGTGGTGATCCCGAAGGCGAACACGTCGAGCTCGACCTCGTCGACCAGGCGGGCCAGCTGCTCGACCTGCGCCGGGGAGTAGAACTGCGCCTCGTCGCACACGAGGTAGTCCACGAGCCGGCCGGCCTGCCGCTCGGCGACCACGACGTCCCAGAAGTCCGTGCCGTCGGTGACCTCCCGGGCGTCGACCTCGAGCCCCAGGCGCGAGGACAGGCGCGCCGCGCCGGCGCGGTCGTCCCGCGTGAAGATCAGCCCGGAGCGGCCGCGCGCCGCGTGGTTGTGGTCGGTCTGCAGGGCCAGCGTCGACTTGCCGCTGTCCATGGTCCCGGAGAAGAAGACGAGCTCGGCCATGGGCCAGATCCTGTCAGACGCCGGGCCCAGGTCGGCACATCAGTCGGCACGTCGCTGCCGGGCGCATCACTGACCTACGCGGCCGTCGACGCGCTCGCGCAGGAGGTCGGCGTGGCCGCAGTGCCGCGCGTACTCCTCGATGTGGCTCAGCAGCAGCTCGCGGAGCTGCAGCGCGCCGCCGGGCTCGGCGCCGAGGTCGGACAGACCCGCGTTCGTGGCGCCCAGGTCGTCGATGCCGGCCACCATCCGGTCCGTCTCGGCCATCTCGGCCCGCCACCGCCGGAAGGCCTCCTCGACGACGGACGGGTCGGCGACGGCGCCGTCCCAGTCGCCGTCGCGGTTCTGCTCGCTGCGGTAGAGCCACGGCGCGTCCTCGCCGGCCATGATGCGGCGCACGTGCCGCTCGTCCTCGGTGAGGTGCCGCACCAGCCCCAGCAGGGACATCGTGGACGGCGGCACGGACCGGCGGGCGAGCTGCTCGGCGTCCAGGTCGGCGCACTTCAGCTCGATCGTGAGCCGGTTGGCGCGCAGGGACTCGAGCAGGATGTCGCGCTCGTCGACCAGCTCCGCGTCGGACTCGCGAGGGTCGTCGTCCGGGTCCACCCACATGTCCGCGTAGACGGTCGCCCGCGTCCACCGGGACGTCGTCGGCTCGGGGGTCTGCTCGCTGGTCTTCCCACTGGTCTCCTGGCTCGGCTCCATCCGGGCATCGTGCCATCGGCACCCCGTCGCACGCCAGAGAATCTGGGCGGCCCCTACGCCTGCGCGAGGAGCACCGGCACCACCATCTCGGTGGGCGTCAGCGACCCGTGCACCCCGGGCATCTCCCGCGCCGCCGCGGGGTGCAGGCGCGAGTCGACCACCGTCGCCGCCCCGCGGGCCGCGACCAGGACGTCGCCGACGGCGGGCAGCACGTGGTCGGCCATCGGACCCAGCCAGCCCGCGGCGACCGCGTCGTCGCGAAGCGTCACGAGCGCGTCGTCGCCCAGCACGCCCGCCCAGCGGGCGGCGACGTCACGAGGGTCGGCGCCGGGGTCCACGTACACGTGCACCGCGCGCGGTTCGCCGCCCAGCAGGGCGACGTCGCGCGCGAGCTCCGGGGAGGACGCCACGTCGTGCTGGTGCGCCGGGTCCGCCGTGATCTGCCCGTGGTCGGCCGTGACGAGCACCAGGGTGCCGCGCGGTACGGACCGCACCAGCCGGCGCAGCTCGGCGTCCGTCGCCTCGAGCGCGTCCCCCCACTGCCACGATCCCGGTCCGAACCGGTGCCCGGTCTTGTCCACCGCGCCGTGGTACAGGTACACCACGCCGGGCTCGCGCAGCTCGCGCACCGCGGCGTCCACCTGCTCGCCGAGGCTCTCGGCCGCGACGTACCGGGGGCCGCGCAGCGCCGCGCGCGTCATCCCCGACCGGGCGAACTTGGCCGGACCCGGCGACACGACCCGCACCCCCCGCGCGACGAGCGTCTCCAGGACGGTCGGCTCCCGCTGCAGCGCCTCCGGCTCCGCCCGCAGCGGGCCGGAGAGCTTGGCGCCCGGGCGGTAGGGGTCGGACTGCTCCGTCCAGGAGACCGTCGTGGCGAGACCGCCCGTGTCCGGGTTGCGCTGCGTGTACCCGAGCAGCCCGGTGCGCCCCGGCGAGGTGCCCGTGCCGAACGTCGCGAGCGCGGCCGCCGTCGTCGACGGGAAGCTGGAGCGCACCGACCTGCCGTCCGCCTGGAGCGAGCGCAGGAAGGGGGCGTGCCCGCCGCGCTCGGCGAGGTTGGCCTGCCCCAGCCCGTCCACCAGCACCACGACCACCCGCTGCAGCCTGCGCGGCAGCCCGAGCGTGCCGCGACAGTCCGCCGAGCGGAGGCCGGTGGCCGTCGTGAGGTCCACCCCCAGGGCGCCCGCCACCCCGGGCAGGACTGCCGCGAGCGAGCCCGTGCCGTACGACGGCGCCAGCAGGCCGTCCGGCAGCGCGACCGAGGTCGTCATCGGGCGGCGCGCCCGCTCACCCCGGTGGCGGCGGACAGCGCGCGCGAGAAGGAGGTCGCCCGGCGCAACGCGTCGCGGCCCTCCGCCGCGCCGCTGACCCGCACGACGACGTCGTCCGGCGTGAGCTGGCCGGTGAGGCCGTGGTCCGCCTCGCAGGCCGGGTCCGGGCACTGCACCGGCTCGAGGTCGATGCGGGACACGGCGCCCCAGCCGATCGCGAGCGTCAGCTCCGAGGCACTGTCGCCGGGAGCGTGCTGGGCGGGCTCGTCCACGACGTGGGTGAGGGCCACCGAACGGATCTCGCTCAACGGCACGGCCTCCGTGGTCGCCGCGGCCGACGACGGGTGGGCGGCGTCGCCCTCGTGGTCGTCGACGTGCGCGGTCACCAGTCGCGTGGGGGTGAGCGCCAGCACCGTCAGGTGCCGGCGCACGGTGTCGTCGAAAGTGGTCTCGGCCTGCACGAGGTGAGCGAGCACGTCCTCGTCGGCGATCGCGACGTCCAGGACGTCCTCCACGAGGTCCGGGTAGTACCCGGCCCGGCGTACGTGGACGGACAGGTCGGCACGGAGGTTCTCAGAGGCGGTGGCATGCGGCACCCGCGCATTCTCCCACCGCTGCGGCCGCCGTGGCCACCGTCGTCCCCAGCCCGTCGTCAGGCCGTCGACGCCCGGATCACCGTCAGGCCGGCAGCGCCCGGCGCGGGGCGTCCGCGCGCTGCGGCACGGAGCGCAGCCGCACGCCGGCGTGCAGCACGCTGACCCCCTCGGAGCCCGCCACCACCGGGTACAGCTCCAGCGACGCGAGCTCCGGCAGGTCGTCCGCCAGCACCGACACGCGCGCCAGCACGTCCTCGAGCGCGTCGATGTCGGCGGGCGGCGCGCCCCCGTACCCGAAAAGCCGCGGCACGGCACGGACGGTGCGGACCATCGCCGCGACGTCCACGTCGGTGAGCGGCGGGATGCCGTAGGCGACGTCGTCCAGCAGGTCGGTCGCGTCGCCGGCGAGCCCGAACGAGACCTTGGGGCCGAAGAGCGGGTCCTCGCCCGAGCGGATCACGCACGGGACGCCGGCCGGGGCCATCGCCTGCACCTCCATCGCCGGGTCGGCCTCCCCCAGCACCCCGGTGGCGACCTCCCGCATGCGCTGCACGTCCGCCCGCAGCTCCGCCGCGTCCGCGATGTCGAGGCGCACGCCGCCGAGGTCCGTGCGGTGCCGCAGCGCGGTCGAGGCCGTCTTCAGCGCTACGGGCCAGCCGAGCTCGTCGGCCGCCGCCACGGCCTCGTCGGCCGTCCGCACCGTCCGCGAGCGCCACAGGCGCAGGCCGTAGCACGCGAGCAGCCGGGCGGTCTCGTCCTGCGTGAGGGTGCGCCCGTCGGCCGCGGCCGGGTCCCCGCCCTCCGGGGCGAGCCAGCCCTCCACGAGCCGGCGGGCGCCGCGGGCGTCGATGCCGTCGGGCCGCACGTGCGTGCCGCGGTCCTCCGTGCGCCACCGCGCGTAGGTGACCACCTTGCCGAGCGCCGTGACGGCGTCCTCGGGCGTGGAGAACGCGGGGATGCGCACCGACGTGCCGTCGGGGCCCGTCGCCGCGAGCTCGTCCGGCAGCCCGCTGAGCCCGAGCATGGAGGCCACGGTCGTGCGGCCAGTGCGCGCCGCCGCCTCGGCGACGGCGCGCGCCACCGCGCCCGTGCGAGGCACCACCACCGGCACGTCGACGGCGACCACCACGTCGCAGGCGCCCGGCGCGTACAGCGCGCCCGTCACCTGGGCGATCTGCTCGTCCGTCGCGTCCGGCGGCAGGAAGTCGGACGACGCGGCGACGACGAGCCCCGCCGCGGCCGCGGCCTCAGCCACGAGGGCTGCGAGGGCGGCCGAGGAGGCGAGGATCCCGACGCGCTCGCCGGTCGGCAGGGGCTGGTGCGCCAGCACCTGCGCGACGTCCATCAGCTGGTGCGTGTTCTCCGCCCGGATCACGCCGGACTGGCGCAGCATCTCGTCGAGCAGCCGGCGCGGGGCCTGCGTGGCACGCACGGCGTGGCCTGGCGGCACGACCTGACCGGAGCGCCCCGCCACGACCACCACGACGGGCTTGACCGCGGCCAGCCGGCGCGCGATCCGGGAGAACTTGCGCGGGTTGCCGATGGACTCCAGGTACAGGCAGACGACCGCGGAGCGCGGGTCGTCGTGCCAGTACTGCATGAGGTCGTTGCCGGAGACGTCGGCGCGGTGGCCGGCGGACAGGAGCGCCGAGACGCCGAGCCCGCGCCGGGCCAGCGTCGCGGTGAGCGTGACGGCGGCGGGTGCCGACTGGCAGAACATCCCGACCACCCCGGGACGCGGCGGGCGGACGGCGAGGCTGGCGTGCAGCCGGGCCCCGGGCGTGGTGGTGAGCAGGCCGAAGGACGCCGGCCCGACGACGCGCATCCCGCCGGCGTGCGCGGCGCGCACCAGCTCGCGCTGGCGCGCCAGCCCGTCGGGCCCCGTCTCCGCGTACCCGGCGGAGAGCACGACCACGCCCCGCGCCCCGCGATCCGCCAGCCGGCGCACCGCCTCGACCGCCTTTGACGGGGGGACGGCGAGCAGCGCGAGGTCGACCTCGGCCACCTGGTCCCAGGACTCCACGGCCGCCACGCCCGGCGCCGCCGGGACCGCGCCGGGCGCGCGAAGCACCGTCAGCTCGGTGTCCCCCGGGTCGGCCACCGCGGCGTCGACGACGCGCTGCGCGAGGTGGTGCTCGGTCGTCGGCGGCGCCGACCCGGCGGGGCCGGGCCCCACCAGCAGCACCCGGCGCGCCGTCAGCAGCGCCTGCATCGAGCGGGCCTCGGCGCGGTGCTCGCGGTCGGCCATGACCTCGCGCGACCGCTCGGTGGGGTCCAGGTCGAAGGCGACCATGACCACGCCGTCGTCCAGGTGCTGGCTGATCGCGTACCCGGCGTCGCGGAACACGGCCAGCATGGAGGAGTTCTGCGGCAGCACGTCGGCGGTGAAGCGCCGCACGCCGCGCTCGCGGGCGGCGGCCGCCACGTGCTCCAGCAGCACCGAGCCCAGGCCCTTGCCCTGCATCGCGTCCGCGATGTTGAACGCGACCTCCGCCTCGGTGTCGGAGACCTTGTCGTACCGCGCGACGCCGAGCACGTCCTCGCGCGGCCGCCCCTCGTCGTCGACCCCGGGGCGCACGGCGATGAGCGCGACGCGGTCGTGGTGGTCCAGGTGCGTGAGCCGGTTCAGCTCCCGCTCGGTGAGCCGCCGCACCGGCGCGAAGAAGCGGAAGTATGCGGAGCGCTCCGACTGCGCCTCCTGGAACCGCTGGATCGCGTCGGCGTCCTCGGGACGCAGGGGTCGCAGGTGCATCGTGGAGCCGTCGCGCAGCACGACGTCCGCCTCCCACGCGAGCGGGTATGCGGGCACCTCGGAGCCGGGGGTCCGATCGGCGGGCTGGTCGGGTCCGTCCACCCGTGCAGGCTATCCGGGCCCTGGGACAGGGGCCGCCCGCCGCGCCTGCGCGGCCTTGTGGGCGCCGGCGACTAGAGTCTGGTGCCGTCCCGACGACCGGTCGACCGCCCGTAGACCGAACCCGCATCAGCCGACCTCAGGAGCCGCACCGCATGGCGCGCAAGAGCAGCAGCGCATCCGTCACCGACGAGCCGTTCGACGAGAAGATCGTCGACATCGACGTCGCGGCGGAGATGGAGGCGTCCTTCCTCGAGTACGCGTACTCCGTCATCTACTCCCGCGCGCTGCCCGACGCCCGCGACGGGCTCAAGCCCGTGCACCGCCGGATCCTGTACATGATGGCCGACATGGGCCTGCGGCCCGACCGCGCGCACGTGAAGTCCTCCCGCGTCGTCGGCGAGGTCATGGGCAAGCTGCACCCGCACGGCGACACCGCGATCTACGACGCGCTCGTGCGCCTCGCCCAGGACTTCTCCATGCGCCTGCCGCTGGTCGACGGGCACGGCAACTTCGGCTCGCTCGACGACGGCCCCGCCGCCCCCCGGTACACGGAGGCACGCCTCGCCCCGCCGTCGATGGCCATGACGGCGGGCCTGGACGAGGACGTCGTCGACTTCGTCCCGAACTACGACAACAAGCTCACCCAGCCGGCGGTGCTGCCGTCCGCGGTACCGAACCTGCTGGTCAACGGCGCGTCGGGCATCGCGGTGGGGATGGCCACCAACATGGCCCCGCACAACCTCGTCGAGGTCGTGGCCGCGGCGCAGCACCTGGTCTCCCACCCCGAGGCCACGCTCGAGGACGTCGTGCGCTTCGTGCCCGGGCCCGACCTGCCCTCGGGCGGCAAGATCGTTGGCCTGGACGGCGTCCGCGACGCCTACCGCACCGGGCGCGGATCGTTCCGCACGCGGGCGACGGTGCGGGTCGAGAACGTCACCCCGCGCCGCAAGGGGCTCGTCGTCACGGAGCTCCCCTACGGGGTGGGCCCTGAGAAGGTGATCGAGAAGATCGCCGACGGCGTGAAGGCCAAGAAGATCCAGGGCGTCACGAACGTCCAGGACCTCACCGACCGCAGCCACGGCCTGCGCCTGGTCGTCGAGGTCAAGACGGGCTTCGACCCGGACGCGGTGCTGGAGCAGCTCTACCGCACCACCCCGCTCGAGGACTCGTTCGGCATCAACAACGTGGCGCTCGTCGACGGCCAGCCGCGCACGCTCGGGCTGCTCGAGCTGCTGCGCGTGTGGGTGGGCCACCGCATCAACGTCGTGCGCCGCCGCACGGAGTACCGGCTCGCCAAGCGCCAGGAGCGCCTGCACCTGGTCGAGGGGCTGTTGCTGGCGATCGTCGACATCGACGAGGTCATCCAGGTGATCCGCACCTCCGACGACGCGGGCGGCGCCCGCGAGCGCCTGATGAGCGTCTTCGACCTCTCGGAGCCGCAGGCCACCTACATCCTCGACCTCCAGCTGCGCCGCCTGACCAAGTTCTCCCGGATCGAGCTCGAGAAGGAGCAGTCCGAGCTGGAGCGCGAGATCGCCGAGCTCAAGGAGATCCTCGCGGACGACGCCCGCCTGCGCGCCGTGGTGAAGGCCGAGATGGCCGAGGTCGCGTCGACCTACGGGACGCCGCGCCGCACCGTGCTGCTCGACTCCGCGGGCGGCGCCACCGCCCCGGCCGCGACCAACGGCAGGAGCAAGGCGCCCGCGATCTCGCTCGAGATCGCCGACTCCCCGACGCGGGCGCTGCTGTCCGCCACGGGGCTGCTCGCGCGCACGTCGGGAGACACCCCCGACGCCCCGGTGGAGCGGGCCGGCCGGCGCCACGCCCACGACGCGCTGCGCAGCGACGTCGCCACGTCCACCCGCGGCGACATCGGCCTCGTCACGACGGCGGGCCGGCTGCTGCGCGTATCCGTCCTCGACCTGCCCGCGCTCCCCCCGGTCGACGGGCCGCCGTCGCTGTCCGGGGGCATCCCGGTCAGCGAGCTGGTCGCGCTGGCGCCGGGCGAGTCCGCGCTCGCCATCGCGTCGCTCGACCCGGACGCCCCGACCCTCGCCCTCGGCACCGCGAACGGCATCGTCAAGCGCGTCCTGGCCGGTGACGTGCCCGCCAACCGGGACGAGTGGGACGTCGTCTCCCTCAAGGAGGGCGACCGGGTGGTGGGCGCGGCCCCGGTGGGCGACGACGACGAGCTGGTCTTCGTCGCCTCCGACGCCAGCCTGCTCCACTTCGACGCGTCGAACGTGCGCCCGCAGGGCCGGTCCGCCGCCGGCATGGCCGGAATCCGCCTGACCGCCGGGGAAAAGGTGGTCTTCTTCGGCGTCGCGCGGGCCGCCACCCGCGACCTGCACATGGTGGTGACCGTCGCCGGCACGTCGGGCGCGCTGCCGGGGACGGGCGGCGGGTCGGCCAAGGTCACGCCGTACGAGCTGTACCCCGGCAAGGGCCGCGGCACCGGTGGGGTGCGCGCGCACCGCTTCCTCAAGGGCGAGGACGGTCTCGTCCTGGCCTGGGTGGGCGAGGGCCCGGCCCGCGGCGTCGGCTCCGCCGGGCAGCCCGTCGAGCTGCCCGACAGCACCGACCGTCGGGACGGGTCGGGCCAGCCGCTCGCCGCGCCGGTCACCGCCGTCGGCTGACCGGGGCGGCGGCGGTCACACCACCGTGGCCAGGAGCGACCCCGCCGCAAGGGGCAGGAAGAGGCACGACGTGGCGAAGAACTGCGTCGACCAGTCCTCGACGCGGACGTGGCTGAAGATGGCGCAGATCCAGAACAGGATCAGCCCGGTGGCCGCGGCCGTCCCGACGTACGGCACGCCGAGGACGCCCGCGAGCAGGCCGGCCGCCCCCGCGAGCTTCAGCGTCCCGATGGGGAAGACCGCCCATGACTCCGGGACGCCGATCGTGGCGAGGTTCTTCCGCAGGCCCGGCACGATCCTCCGGGGGCGCGCCACCCACAGCACGCCGGAGATCGCGTTCATCACGACGGTCGCGAGCACGACCGCCAACCCCCAGGTCGTCACGAGGCGGCGCCTTCGTCACGCGAGGAGACGCCGGCGCGTCCGCCCCGGTCCGTCGTCCTGTGCTGGGACATCATGTGGTCTTCCTGTCTCTCGGGCTCGACGCCGGCCTTCCACCAGAAGGCGGCTCGATGGTCCGACGACGTGACCACGAGAAATGTGAGGTGGCGCGCCGACCTCACAGGTCGTCGCGGTGTCTCGTCGGTACGGGTACGGGCTGATGCCACCGAAGGAGATGCCGAGACATGACCACTCCGACCGAGCCGGGACGCGACCAGCCGGATCCCGCCCTGAGGGCGGTCATGAGCGAACGGCGCCAGCTGGTCGCCGTCGCCTACCGGCTCCTCGGCTCTCTGGCCGACGCCGAGGACGTCGTCCAGGAGACCTACGCCCGCTGGTACGGCCTGGCGCCCGAGCAGCGGCAGGCCATCAGGTCGCCCGGCGCCTGGCTGACCAAGGTCGCCAGCCGCATCTGCCTCGACGTGCTCGGCTCTGCACGGGCACGGCGCGAGCACTACGTGGGCGAATGGATCCCGGAGCCGCTGCCCGGCCGCGCCGTCTGGGACGACGAACGGCCCGGCGCCGCGACGCACGACCCGGCCGACCGTGCCACCCTCGACGAGTCGATCACGATGGCATTTCTCGTGGTGCTCGAGTCGATGACGCCGGCCGAGCGGGTGTCGTTCGTCCTGCACGACGTCTACGGCTATCCGTTCGCCGAGGTGTCCGAGATCGTCGGCCGTTCACCGGCCGCCTGCCGCCAGCTGGCCACGTCGGCGCGCCGCCGCATCCGCGGCTCTCGGGCGCCCGCCACCCCGGCGACGCAGCGGGCCGCCGTCGTCCGCGACTTCAAGAAGGCGTGGGAAGCCCAGGACATCGGCGCCCTCGTCGGCCTGCTCGACCCCGACGCCGTCGCGGTCGCCGACGGCGGCGGGCGTGCCAGCGCCGCGCTCCGCCCGATCGTGGGGCGCGAGCAGATCGCGCGCTACGCCCTCGAGATCGCCGGCAGGGTGCCCGGCCTGACGCTCGTGGAGCGCACGGTCAACGGCCTGCCCGGCCTGGTGGCCCAGCGCGGCGGCGTCACCGTCACGGTGGCGGCCTTCGACGTCGCGGACGACCGGATCACGCGCATCTGGACGGTGCGCAACCCCGAGAAGCTCCGGCCGTGGACGACGGGAGCACCCGCGTGACGGCGTCGACGCCGCCCCGGACCTAGCCGATCGCCGCGGTGATCGCCGCGCCCAGGTCCCCCGGCCGCGTGAACATGGGCCAGTGGCCCGTGGGCAGGTCGACGATCTCGTAGTCGTGCAGCCGCGAGAGCTCGGCGACGAACGGGTGCCCCTCGGACATGAGGCCGCGCAGCACCTCGCCCGGCATCTCCGACGCGATGACGGTCGACGGGATGTCGAGTCGGCGCTCGTCGTCGCTCAGCCGGTGCGCCTCGCGGACCGTACCGCCCGGCTGGGTGGTGGACCCGGCCAGGACGTCGGCTCGGATCTCGTCGGTCATGTCGCGCAGCGAGTCCTCCTCGAACTCGCTCCAGTCGAGCGGCACCTCGACGACGTCGGCCGGCAGGTCGGCGTTCATCGCCTGCCCGTCCGCCACCGGGCCCGAGTCCACGTACACGACGTGCGCGACCCGCTCCGGCCTCGCGTCGGACGCCGCGTACACGAGACCGCCGGAGGCCGAGTGGCCCACCAGCGCGACCGGCGCGCCACCCGGCACGGCGTCGATCGCCTCGACGACGGCGGCGACGTGGTCGGCGAGGTGGATGCCGGACCGGTCCTCGTCGGGCGATCCCATGCCCGGCAGCGTGATCGGGTGCACCGTGTGCCCCGCCACGGTGAGGGACGGGACGACCCCGTCCCACGCCGAGCCGTTCAGCCAGAACCCGGGTACCAGGATGATGTCCATGCCCGCGAGCCTAGGTGTGACCACCGACACTCTCCGGGGAAATCCCGGGGGAACCACGGCCCGGACCTGCTTGGATGGCCGCCATGCCCGACCCCGACCTCCCCGACGGCTACGAGTTCTCCGCCGACCCGACCCGGATCGACGCCGCCCGCGTGCACGAGCTCCTGGCCACGCACGCCTCCTGGGCCGCCGGCCGCACGCGCGAGAAGCTGGACAGGGCGCTCGCCGGGTCCCGCAGCTACGGCGTGCTCCTGGGCGCCACGGGCAAGCTGGTCGCCTACGCCCGGCTCGTCACCGACGGGGCCATCTTCGCCTGGCTCGCGGACGTCGTCGTCGACCCGGCCCACCGCGGCCTGGGCCTCGGCACGGCCGTCGTCGCCGGGGCGGTCGCGGACGTGGAGCCGCTCGGCCTGAAGCGGGTGCTGCTCAAGGCCTCCGACGAGGGCCGCGGCATCTACGAGCGCCTGGGTTTCACCCCGGTGCCCGAGCCAGGGACCTGGATGGAGCACCGCAGCGCGCGCCCCAGCACCCTCGCCTGACGCGCAGGTTCAGCGGCGCGCGAGCACTCCCGCGACGATCAGCGCCTGCCCGGCGACGTAGGTGAGCATCACCCAGAACCCGGATGCCGGCGGCGCGAACCAGTCGGTGAACGCGCCGAGGGCGATCATCGCGTCCGACGCGAGGAAGACCGCCCCGCCGACCCCGGCGAGCGGGTGCACCCCGGTGGCGAGCACGGCCATCACGACCAGGCACAGCCCGTACACCACGACGGCCGCGAGCAGCACACCGGGCGCCCCCGCGGCGCACGCCACGACGAGGGCCGCGGCGGCCACCACGTACGGCAGCAGCAGGAGGGGCCGCCCGGCGAGACTCTCGCGCCGGTACGGCCAGAAGGCGACCGCGTAGACGACCTGCGCGGCCAGGAAGAGCCCGACCATCACGAGGAACGCCGCGTCGCCGTCGAATGCCGCGGGGAGCGTGTCCCCGAGCCAGGAGAACGCGAGCGCCGCCAGCACCAGCCGGACCAGCCGGGACCGTGGCGCCGGCACGGCGCACCAGAGGGTCACGGCGAGCAGCGGCATCAGGCACCCCTGCGTGACGCGCGCCCAGGTGCTCGCCTCGGCCGCCTGGGCGGCGAGGTGCAGCACGGTGAGCATGGCCAGCGTGACCGCGGCGGCGCGCGAGGTGGCGGTGGGCAGGAGCCGGTGCGGCGATGCGTGGAGCAGCCCGGGATGAACGGCGTCGGTCACGCGAGGCAGCCTAGGCCCCACCCGGCCCCTGCCGAAACCTCCGGACGGGGTGATCCGGGGCCGGCGCTCAGAGCTCGATCGTGAGCAGCCGCGAGCCGTGCCGCTTGACGTATCCCAGGCTCGCGTACAGCCCGTGCGCGCCGCTCGGGTTCTGGGTGTCCACGTCGAGCGCCGCGGCCGCCATCCCGTCGTCGGCGAAGGCGCGCATGCCCGCCGCGAGCAGCGCGACGGCGACCTTGCGGCCCCGGTACGCGCGGCGGACCCCGAGGATCTCCGTGTAGCCGAACGGGTACCCGCGCACCGCGAAGTCCTCGGTGTAGCGCGCCGCCACGTGGTAGCCCGCGACGAGGGGCAGGCCCTCGCGGAGCGCGGCGGCCGTGTCCGCGTCGGTGGCCGGATCGGCCAGCAGCGCGGCCACGTCGGGGGCGGCGTCGACGACCGCGAACGACCACTCGGGGGCGTACGTGCTGCGCGCGGAACCCCACTGCTCGGGCGTCTGCGGCTCGCTCCCCCAGTGGTCCCGGAAGGCGTCGTTGTGCGCGAGCCGGGTGGGCTCGTCGAGCTCGTCGCGCAGCGGGACGAGGCGCAGGCCGCCGTCCAGCTCCACGGTGGGCAGGGGGCGCGCGACCAGGTCGCGCAGGTCGCGCTCCAGGTCCGAGTAGAAGCGCCGGGGCGTGAAGCCCCCGCGCTCGTGCAGGCGGACCTTCGCCGCCGGCGCGTCGTCCTCCAGGAAGGCGGCGAGCCGCGCAGGGAGCTCCCGGCCCGACCTCGTGCCCGAGGCCGCCAGCACCTGGCGGCCCCGCGCCACCTGCCAGGCGAACAGCTCGCGCCCGATGCCCTCGCCGCGGCGGGCCGGGTGCACCCCGCCCCACAGGAACGCCCGCACGCGGCTCACGTCGCCGGGCATCGTCTCGACGTACCCGTAGGCACGCAGCGCGCCGTCGTCGTCGAACCCGAGGACGGAGTCGGTGTCGAAGTGCCGCCAGGGGGCCTCGAGGATCTCGACGAGCTCCCCGAGCGCCTCCCGGTACGGCTCGTGGTCGGCCTCCGCGACCGTGTTCCGCAGCTCCAGCAGGGCGGGTGCGTCGGCGCGCGTGGCCGGGCGCCACGTCAGCCCGCCGGCGACGAGCGGCGGCAGGACGGACGGCGCGGCGGCGCGCTCCGCGATCGGCGCGAGGGCCGGGACATCGGTCTGGGCAGGGGTCGACATGCCTCTCACGCTAGGCCCGGCACCGCGCCGTGCGCACGGAGATTTTCGGCCCGCCCGGCGGCCGCCACACCGCGGGTCGGGCGCCCTGCGCGCCCTTTTGCCCGCCCCTGGCGCTGTGTGGCGCGGTGCAGCGTCCTGTACCGTGCAGCGTCCTGACCAGCCGAGGGGCCTCGGCCCCCACCTCCGGAGCGTGTGATGACCGACCTGACGCCCGCCGTGCTCGAACGCCTCGACGAGCGCTTCGACGCCGTGAACGGCGACGCGCGCCTCGAACGGATCTGGACCGGCGGGCGGTGGACGGAGGGTCCCGTCTACGTGCCCGCCGGCCGGTACCTGCTGTTCAGCGACATCCCGAACGACCGCGTGCTGCGCTGGGACGAGACCGACGGCTCGGTGAGCGTCTTCGAGTCCCCGGCCGGGTACTCCAACGGCCGTACGCTCGACCGCCAGGGGCGCGTCGTCACCTGCCAGCAGGGCATGCGACGGGTGGTGCGCACCGAGCACGACGGCTCGACGACGGTGCTCGCCGACCGGTGGGACGGCAAGCGGCTCAACAGCCCCAACGACGTCGTGGTGTCGCGCGACGACGCCGTGTGGTTCACCGACCCGCCGTACGGCATCACGAGCGACTACGAGGGCGAGCGCGCGGAGCCGGAGATCGACGGGTGCCACGTGTACCGGGTCGACCCCGGCACCGCCGAGGTGGCCGCCGTCGCGACCGACTTCGTGCGCCCCAACGGGCTGGCCCTCTCGGCCGACGGGAGCCGCCTGTTCGTCGCGGACACGCACCGTCAGCACGTGCGGGTGCTCGACGTCGACGGCGCGCGGCTCGCGGGCGGGGAGGTCTTCGCGGACCTCGACGGCCGGCCGGACGGCGTGCGGCTCGACACCACGGGCCGGGTCTGGGTGGCCGCCGGCGAGGCGATCCACGTCTTCGACCCCGACGGCACCCTCGTCGGCCGGGTCCTGGTGCCCGAGGAGGTGTCGAACCTCGCGTTCGGCGGCCGCAAGGGCAACCGGCTGTTCGTCACCGCCACCACCTCGGTGTACTCCATCCTGCTGAACGTCAACGGCGTGCCCACGCTCTGATCCCGCCCCCCGCGTGGGTGGACGCCCCCTGGACAGACCGGTGGCACGCCCCGCGCCCGCGGCTACGCTGCACGGGTGACGACCACGCTCGACCTCGCTGCCGCCGACTCCCGCGCCTCCGCCCTGGGCGAGGCCCTGCGCACGCGCGTCGTCGTCGCCGACGGCGCGATGGGCACGATGATCCAGGCCGCGGACCCGACCCTGGAGGACTACGAGGGGCACGAGGGCTGCAACGAGGTCCTCAACGTCTCCCGCCCGGACATCATCGCGAGCGTGCACGACGCCTACCTCGAGGTCGGCGTGGACGCGATCGAGACCAACACGTTCGGCGCCAACTGGTCCAACCTGTCCGACTACGGGATCGACGACCGCATCCGCGAGCTGGCCCGCGCCGGGGCGACCCTCGCCCGCGGACGCGCCGACGCGTTCGCCACCGACGACCACCCGCGCTGGGTGCTCGGCTCGATGGGCCCGGGCACCAAGCTGCCCAGCCTCGGGCACACCACCTACGCGCACCTGCGCACCACGTTCGCCGAGCAGGCGGCCGGGCTCCTCGAGGGCGGCGCAGACGCCCTCCTGGTCGAGACCAGCCAGGACCTGCTGCAGACCAAGGCCGCCGTCACGGGCTGCCACGACGCGCTGGCCGAACTCGGCCGGACGGTGCCCGTCATCGCGTCGGTGACGGTCGAGACCACCGGCACGATGCTCATGGGCTCGGAGATCGGCGCCGCGCTCACCGCGCTGCAGGCGATCGGCGTCGACGCCATCGGGCTGAACTGCGCCACCGGACCGGAGCAGATGAGCGAGCACCTGCGCCACCTCGCGCAGCACTCCGAGGTGCCGGTCACGTGCATGCCCAACGCCGGCCTGCCCGAGCTCGGCCCGGACGGCGCGGTCTACCCCCTGTCCCCCGCCGAGCTCGCCGCCGCGCACACGCAGTTCGTGGGCGAGTTCGGGCTGGGGCTCGTGGGCGGCTGCTGCGGCACGACGCCGGAGCACCTGCGCCAGGTGGTCGAGGCGGTTCGCGGCAAGGCGCTGCCCGAGCGGCACCCCGTGCGGGAGAACGGCGTCGCGTCCCTGTACGCGCACACGGACCTGCGCCAGGACACGTCGTACCTCGCGATCGGCGAGCGCACCAACGCCAACGGCTCCAAGGCGTTCCGCGAGGCGCTGCTCGAGGGCCGGTGGGACGACATCGTCGACATCGCCCGCGCCCAGACCCGCGACGGGGCGCACCTGCTGGACGTCTGCGTCGACTACGTGGGGCGCGACGGCGTGGCGGACGTGCGCGAGGTGGTGTCGCGGCTCGCGTCGGCGTCCACGCTGCCGCTCGTCATCGACTCCACGGAGCCGGCCGTGCTGCAGGCCGGCCTGGAGCTCGTGGGCGGGCGCGCCGTCGTGAACTCGGTGAACTTCGAGGACGGCGACGGACCCACGTCCCGGTTCGCGCGGATCATGCCGCTGGTGCGCGAGCACGGCACCGCCGTCGTCGCCCTGACGATCGACGAGGAGGGCCAGGCCCGCACCGCCGACCACAAGGTCGCGATCGCGACCCGCCTGATCGAGCAGCTCACGGGCGACTGGGGCATGCGCGTCGACGACATCATCGTCGACGCCCTCACGTTCCCCATCGCCACCGGGCAGGAGGAGACGCGGCGCGACGCCATCGAGACGATCGCGGCCATCACGGAGATCACCCGGCGCTTCCCCGGCGTGCACACCACGCTCGGGGTCTCCAACGTGTCGTTCGGGCTCAACCCGGCGGCGCGCGCCGTGCTCAACTCCGTCTTCCTGCACGAGGCGACCCAGGCGGGGCTCGACTCCGCGATCGTGCACGCCGCGAAGATCCTGCCGCGCACCGCGATCCCCGACGAGCAGTGGGAGGCCGCCGAGGACCTCGTGTGGGACCGGCGCCGCTACGACGACGAGGGCAACCCCACCCACGACCCGCTGTCGCACCTGCTCGAGCTCTTCTCGGGCGTCGACGCCACGGCGCTGCGCGACCAGCGCGCCGCCGAGCTCGCCGCCCTGCCCGTGAGCGAGCGGCTCGAGCGCCGGATCATCGACGGCGCGCGCAAGGGTCTCGAGGACGACATCGACGAGGCGCTGGCGAACGGCACGAAGGCGCTCGACATCGTCAACACCCACCTGTTGGGCGGCATGAAGGTGGTGGGCGAGCTCTTCGGCTCCGGGCAGATGCAGCTGCCGTTCGTGCTGCAGTCCGCCGAGGTGATGAAGTCCGCCGTCGCCCTCCTCGAGCCGCACATGGAGAAGGTCGAGGGCGACACCGCCACCAAGGGCACCATCGTGCTCGCCACCGTGCGCGGCGACGTGCACGACATCGGCAAGAACCTCGTGGACATCATCCTCACCAACAACGGCTACACGGTGGTGAACATCGGCATCAAGCAGCCGGTGGCGGCCATGATCGAGGCCGCGCAGGAGCACGACGCCGACGTCATCGGCATGTCGGGCCTGCTCGTGAAGTCGACCGTGGTGATGAAGGAGAACCTCGCCGAGCTCGCCTCGCGCGGGCACGCCGACCGGTGGCCCGTGCTCCTGGGCGGCGCGGCGCTGACCCGCGCCTTCGTCGAGGACGACCTCGCGTCGGCGTTCCCCGGCACCGTCCGGTACGCCAAGGACGCTTTCGAGGGGCTGCGGCTCATGGAGCCGCTCGTGGCCGTCGCGCGCGGCGCCGACCCGGAGTCCGTGGGGCTGCCCGCGCTGCGCAAGCGTCGCCACGCGCTGGTCGAGCTCGTCGAGACCCCCGAGGCCGACCTGCCCGCGCGCTCCGACGTCGCCGCCGACAACCCCGTGCCCGACCCGCCCTTCTGGGGCACGCGCGTCGTCAAGGGCGTCCAGCTCGCCGACTACGCGGCGTTCCTCGACGAGCGCGCCACGTTCATGGGGCAGTGGGGGCTCAAGCCGGGCCGTGGCGACGATGGGCAGAGCTACGAGGAGCTCGTCGAGACCGAGGGCCGCCCGCGCCTGGCCGAGTGGCTGGAGCGCATCCGCACCGACCAGATCATGGACCCCACGGTCGTCTACGGCTACTTCCCCGTGTGGTCCGACGGCGACGACATCGTGGTCGCGCACCACGACGGCCCGGACGGCGGCTCCGGCGGCGAGCCGGGCACCGAGCGCCTGCGGTTCCACTTCCCCCGCCAGCGCCGCGACCGGCACCTGTGCCTGGCCGACTTCGTGCGGCCGCGGTCGTTCGTCGAGGAGACGGGCCGGTTCGACGTGCTGCCCGTGCAGCTCGTGACCGTCGGCGACACGGTGTCGGGCCACACGGCGAAGCTGTTCGAGGCGAACAGGTACCGCGAGTACATGGAGTTGCACGGCCTGTCCGTGCAGCTCACCGAGGCGCTGGCGGAGTTCTGGCACTCCCGCGTGCGCGACGAGCTCGGCTTCGCGGCCGAGGAGCCCGACGACGTCGAGGGGCTGTTCAAGCTCAAGTACCGCGGCGCCCGGATGTCCCTCGGCTACCCCGCGTGCCCCGACATGGAGGACCGTCGCAAGGTCGTGGAGCTGCTGCGCCCCGAGCGCGTGGGCGTCATCCTCTCCGACGAGCTGCAGCTGCATCCGGAGCAGTCCACCGACGCATTTATCCTGCATCATCCCGACGCGAAATATTACAGCGTGTGAGACAGGTATCTAGAAGGGATCCTGGACATCGGCTCGACGTGGCCGTCGATCGATGCGCAACTAATCAATAACGAGCGGCAGTCTCGAACACTGGCTTGCCATCTCCGTCGCATCCCGTCCGAACCACGAGCGATACTCGCCCGCCGACGATGCTTCCCAGGGTTCGACGGTACGCCGATGGCGACAAGCTCGTGCGGGTGAACGTCGGACCCTCAGGGCACCCTGGCCGCACGCTCGGCCCAACCCAGAGCCCGGCTTTCGACCGGGAGCGCGACCTCGCGCGGCGTGACGCGCACTCGTGGCACGACTGCATGCAGCGGATCCGCCCACCCTGTCAGCGGTCCGCCCGGCGAGCGGACCGCTGACAGGCTCAGACACGTTCCTCAGTCGCAGAACGCCGCGTCGACGGTCTCGGTGACGGCCCGGTAGGTGTCCAGGAGCCGCTCCTCGTCGGTCGGGTCGCCGAACCCCCACGGGAGGGAGGTGACGGCCACGGTGAAGGCGGTGCCGTCGTCCGCCACGCCGTTGCGGGTCTCGTACCCGTGGATGTCGCCGCCGTGACCCCAGACGACCCCGCCGCAGCTGAGCGGGTAGCTCTGGATGCCCAGGCCGTAGGCCGATCCGGGCCACAGCTCGTCGTCGGCCGGCACGCTCTTCTTCATCTCGGCGATGCTCTCGTCCTCCAGCAGGCGGCCGTCGAGCACGGCGCGGAAGAACTCGTTGAGGTCGCTCGGGCTCGCCACGACTGCGCCGGCCGCCCAGCCGAAGGACGGGTCGAGGGTGGACACGTCGGCAGGCTCCCCGCCGCCCTCCCCTGTCTCGTCCCCGTGGTAGCCGTGCGGGTGGTCGCCGCGGAGCTCCTGCTCGCCCACCCCGGGGAAGTAGGTGTGCTCGAGGGCGAGCGGCTCGATGATGCGGTCGGTGACGACCTCGAACAGCGGCCGCTCGGTCAGCCGCTCGACGACGACGCCCAGGAGGAGGTAGTTCGTGTTGCTGTACTCCCAGCTCTCGCCCGGTGCGAAGCGGGCCGGCTCGGCGAGGGCGAGGTCGAGAAGATCGCGGGGTGACCTGTACGCACGCTGGACGCTCTCGAGGTCGGCGGCGATCCCGGCCGTGTAGTCGGGCAGGCCGCTGGTGTGCTGCAGCAGCTGGCGCACCGTGATGTCCTTCCCGTCGATGCCGTCGCCGTGGACGAGGCCGGGAAGGTAGGTCTCGATCGGCTCGTCGAGCTCGACGAGCCCCTCCTCCACGAACTGCATCACGACGACTGCGGTGTAGGTCTTCGTGTTGCTGCCGGCGCGGACCTCGCCGTCGACGGGGACGGGCCCGCCGGTGTCGAGGTCCCCGACGCCCGAGACCAGGTCGTCGTGGTCGCCGTGGGGAGACGTGATCGAGGCGAGGGCGGCCGGGAAGCCGGTCTCGACCAGTCCGTCCAGCCTCTCCTGCACGACCTGATGCGTGGCGGAGGGCTCGTGCGGGGCGACGCTCGGGTCGCTCGTCGCGACGTCTGCCCAGATGCCGGCGGTGGCCGCGCCGGCGACGACGAGGCCGACGGCGCCGATCGTCAGGGTTCGGGTGGTCCTGGTCAACATGTGCTTCCCCTTCTCGACACGTCCGGGGCCGGACGTGCCTCCACCCCACCCGGCTGCGGCCGCCGTGACACCCTCCGGGCAGACGGGATCGGGACTGTCCTTGCGGAGGGGGCGCCGCCTCGACGACGCGACGACGCTGGGGGCATGACCGCACCACGTGCTCGACGCCCTCGTGCTCGAGCTGGAAGGACCTCGACCTGAAGGACAATGACTCCGTGACGCCGCCCCCTCGCCCGCGCCCCCTCCAGGACCGGCTCGGGCAAGCGGTGCCCGTCGTGGTGACCGCCCTGGTGGGGATCGGCCATCTGGTGGCCTACGCCGTGCTCGCCGCTCGGCCCGCGACCGACGCCGACGCCGACGCCGACGCCGACGCGATCCTGGACGGCTGGCTCCCCGCTCTCCCGGTGCTGGCGCAAGCCGCCGCCCTCCTGGCGCGACACCGCGCTCCTCTGATCACGCTCGGCGTCGTCGCCGGCCTCGACGCCCTCGTGCTCGCGATGTCGTCGGGCGAGCTGGGCACGGGGGCTCCGGGCGTGATGTTCGCGGCGTACGCCGCCGCCCGCGCCCGGGACCGACCGCGTCGGTACCGGGTGGTGCTGGTCGTCGCTCTCGTCGCGAAGGTCGCGGAGGGCATCGCCCTGCAGTCGAGTACCGAGATCGCCGGGCCGTTGACGATCCCCTACGCCCTGCTGCGCGGCATCCTGGTGTTCGGCACGCCGGTCCTCGTCGCCGAGATCGTCACCGGCCGCGAGCGCCTGGTCGAGGCGCTGCGCGAGCGGGCCGAGGCGGCCGAGCGCGAACGCGAGCTCCGGGCGTCGGAGGCCGTGCAGCGGGAGCGGTCGCTCATGGCCCGCGAGCTGCACGACATCGCCGGGCACCACCTCAGCGGCATCGTCGTCAGCGCCCAGGCCGCGGACGCGCTGCTGCGCAGCGAGCCGGATCGCGCGAGCGAGTACCTCGGCGTCGTCAAGCGGGAGGGGCAGGCCACCCTCGCCAACCTCCGCCAGGTCGTGGGGCTGCTGCGCACCGACGAGCGGGGGGAGCTGGCCCCCGCCGCGGCGGTGGACCAGCTGCCCGCGCTGGTCGCCTCGGCCTCCGCGACGGGGTCCCCGGTGGCGTTCACCACCACGGGGGACCCGGTCGAGCTCGGGCCGCTCGCCGCGGCGGCGGCCTACCGGATGGTCCAGGAGTCGCTCGCGAACACGTCTCTGCACGCGGCAGGTGCCCCGCGCGAGGTGCGGGCGGACTACGGCCGGGACTCCGTCGTCCTCACCGTGCGCAACGCTCCGGGCCGGGAGGCGATCAGGCCGTACCCACCGCGTGACGGCTACGGCCTGATCGGCATGGCCGAACGCGCGGAGCTGGTCGGCGCCACGCTCGTGACGGGGCCCGCCGCGGACGGCGGCTGGACGAACACCCTCACCATCCCGTACGGAGACGACCCCTCATGATCGACGTGCTCATCGCCGACGACCAGGCCGTCGTCCGAGCGGGCCTCTCGGTGATCCTGCAGGCCCCCGGCGACATCCGCGTCGTCGGCGAGGCGCGAGACGGGTACGAGGCGGTGGCACTCACCCGCGAGCTGCGCCCGGACGTCGTCTGCATGGACGTCCGCATGCCGGGCCTGGACGGCATCGCCGCCACCCGCCGGATCACCACCGACGCCACGCTCGACGCTCGCGTGCTCGTCGTGACCACCTTCGACGTCGACGACTACGTCTTCGGCGCCCTGGAGGCCGGAGCGGCGGGCTTCCTCCTCAAGGGCGCCGACGAGGACACCCTGCTCGGCGCCATCCGCTCGGTCTCCGCCGGAGACGGGACGCTCGATCAGCGGCTGACACGCCGGGTGCTCGCCGAGTTCGCCGCCCGGCGCCCGGCTGCGCCGCGACCGCCGGCCGATCTGCCCTCGCCGCTGACCACCCGTGAGCTCGAGATCCTCGCCCTGCTCGCCCGCGGGATGTCGAACCAGGAGATCGCGGACGAGCTCTTCATCGAGCAGACCACGGTCAAGTACCACGTCGCCGGCGTGCTGACCAAGACCGTATCGCGCGACCGCCTGCAGGCGGTCGTGTGGGCGTTCCGCCACGGGGTGGTCGAGCCCCCACCGGTGCCCTGAGCCGGCGTGTCCCCCGTGCGAGCTACCCGCGAATGCCCTCCGTACGGTGACGACTCCGCCTCGGGGAGTCCATAGCGTTCTGAGCAGCCCGCGGCGCTCGGCCGCGGCGTCTTGCGAAGGAGTGAACGTGCGTCTGGTGTGGCAGCTCTTGGCCGTGGTGGCAGTGGTGTTCGTCTGTGGTCAGGCCAGCGCCGCGGTTGAGGACAACCCGTGGCTGACGCTCGTCGTCGGCCTGGCCACCGCGGTACTGGCGGTGGTGGTCTACGCCTGGGTGGTCCGGCGCACCGAACGTCGCGACCCGGTGGAGGTGGCGCTGCCGGGTGCCGCGCGCTCGATCGGCTGGGGCACGCTGCTCGGGGCCGGGCTGTTCGCCGCCGTCATCGCGATCATCGCGCTCCTCGGCGACTACACGGTCGACGGACTCGGCTCGCCGACGGGCGCCGTCGGGCTCCTCGGCATCATGGCGGCCGCCGCCGTGACCGAGGAGCTGATGTTCCGCGGCGTCCTGTTCCGGATCGTCGAGGGCTGGACCGGCACGTGGATCGCGCTCACCGTGACCGGCGCGCTGTTCGGCCTCATCCACCTGCTCAACCCGAACGCCACGCCGTGGGGCGCCCTCGCCATCGCCATCGAGGCCGGCGGGATGCTGACGGCCGCGTACGTCGCCACCCGCAAGCTGTGGGTGCCCATCGGCCTGCACTTCGGGTGGAACATCGGCGGGAGCGCCATCTTCAGCACCGCCGTCTCCGGCAACGACACCTCGCAGGGCCTGCTGGACGCCGCGATGTCCGGCCCCACGACGGTCACGGGCGGTGACTTCGGACCGGAGGGCAGCATCTTCGCCGTGGTGCTCTGCGCGCTGGCCACCGGCGTCTTCATGTGGCTGGCCTACCGTCGCGGTCACGTGATCCCCCGCCGCCGCCGGGCCCGGGCGGACGCAGCCGCGGCCGCTACGATCTCTCGGTGATCGAACTCCGGCAGGTCCCGGACCGATGGCGCCAGCTCGACGTCACGGCCCGGGACCTGCCGCTCGCGCTGGTGCCGGCCGTCGCGACGTTCGTGCCCGCGTTCCACGGGCTGGGGACGGAGGTCGGCGAGCTGCCGTCCCGTCCTTTCGACGCGCTCACCGTCGTGGCGGTCGTCTTCCTGTGCGCCCCGCTCATCGTGCGTCGGCGGTGGCCGGCCGCCTGCCTCGTCCTGGTGTCGCTCGGCTTCGCCCTCGACCAGCTCCGGGGCTACCACACGTTCGCGGGCCTGGCGCTCGTCATCGCGTTGCTGAGCGCGGGCTCCCAGCTGGAACACCGACGCCGCACCGTCGTGGCCCTCCTGACGGGCGCCTACCTCGTGCTGGCGGTCGCGCTCTTCCGGGCCGGCGGGGCCGAGCGGCCCGACGGGTACGCCACGTTCTACCTGGCCCTGATCTTGATCTGGGGCGCCGGCGCGTGGCTGCGTTCCACCCGGGCCGCCGAGGCCGAGCACCGCCGCCGGATCGCCGAGTACACCCGCGCCGCCGAACGCACCCGCATCGCCCGCGAGCTGCACGACGTCGTGACCCACCACGTGACGGCGATGGTGGTGCAGACGGAGGCCGCCCGGTACCTGACGGGAGCCCCCGACCGCCTCGACGAGACCCTGGACGCGATCACGGACACGGGCCGGCGGGCCATCGGCGACCTCCGGCATCTCCTGGACCTGCTGGACCCGGGCCACGACGGCGCCGCCGGGACGCCGTCTCTCCGGGAGCTGCGCACGCTCGTCGAGCAGACCCGCCGGGCCGGCCAGCCGGTGGAGCTCACCGAGGAGGGCACGCCGACGGAGTCGGCCGGGAGCGCCGAGCTGGTCGCCCACCGGGTGGTGCAGGAGGCCCTGACGAACGCCCTCAAGCATGCCCTGGGCAGCCCGACGGCGGTCGACGTGCGCTACGACGAGAGGGAGATCACCGTGGAGGTCAGCACCGCCGGGGCACGAGGCGGGCAGGCCGGGGCCGGCCCTCGGTCACCGGGCGGGAGCGGTCGGGGCCTCGTCGGGCTCCGCGACCGGGTGGACGCCCTGGGCGGCGAGTTCGGCGCGGACCGGCAGGCCGACGGCGGATTCGTCGTCCGGGCGCGCATCCCCACCGGGCACATCCCCACCGAGCACGTCCCCAAGCGCGTCCCCACCGAGAGCCGAGTATGAACCCGCCGACCCGGGTACTGGTGTGCGACGACCAGGCGCTGATCCGCACCGGGTTCACGACGATCATCGACGCGCAGCCCGACCTCGAGGTGGTCGGCGAGTGCGGGGACGGGCGGGCCGCCGTCGACCTCGCCGGGCGGCTCGACCCGGACCTCGTGGTGATGGACGTGCGGATGCCGGTGCTCGACGGCATCGAGGCGACCCGCCTGCTCGCCGGCGCCGGGGTGGCGCACCCCGTCAAGGTGCTCGTCGTGACGACGTTCAACCTCGACGAGTACGTCTACGAGGCGCTGCGCGCGGGGGCCAGCGGGTTCCTGCTCAAGGACGCCCCCGCGGCGCAGCTGCTGCACGGCATCCGCACGGTCGCGGCCGGGGCCGCGCTGCTGGCGCCCGAGGTGACACGGCAGCTCGTCGGCAGGTACGCGGCGCGGATCCGCCCCGCCGAGAGGAAAGCCGCCGACACCGTGCTGACGCCGCGCGAGCTGGAGGTGCTGCGGCTCATCGCGGGTGGCCTGTCGAACAGCGAGATCGCCGCGACGCTGGTGATCAGCCAGGAGACCGTCAAGACGTACGTGTCGCGCATCCTGGCCAAGCTCGGCCTGCGGGACCGCGTGCAGGCGGTGGTCCACGCCTACCGGAGCGGACTGGTGACCTGAGCGCCCCGGGCCCGTCGGCTGATCGCCGGCGGGGCATCGGGCACGGGCAGAGCATGCGGCATGCACTTGTCCACAGGGCCAAAGCGCACGGCCTCCGATCTTCGACACACTGCGTCTCCTCCGTGCAGTCCAACTCGAGGAGGAACGGTGCAGTACCCATCACAGGTGAGGTCGGAGGACGCGCGCGCCGAGGCGAGCGCACTGCTGACGAGACTGAGCGCCGAGAAGCGTGCTTCCCGGTGGAACTTCGGCCCCACGACGGGCTCGATCCTTGCCGCGGTTGCCGCACACCCTGATCGGGTCCGGTGCGACCTGCGGCGACTGGACGTCGATGCCCACTGCGCCGCGACCTCGACGGTGTACGTCAAGCCTCCTCGCGCGATGCGGATCTCCGTCGGGCCCAGCCAGTTCAGCGAGCAGTCGCCGTCCGACGACGACTTCCAGCATCCCGCGTGGTGCGAGTGCTCCGAGCTGATGGCGTTCGTGCGGACCGACCTGGGCCTCGACCACGAGCACTGGCCCGACGAGATGCACCCCGCGCCCGCCGTCTGGTCGCCGGACGAGGTGGTGCCGGACGACGGCCGGTGGGTCAGGCTGTGGTGGGACTGAGCCTCCGGTGATGCCCACCCGTACGGCCGGCCCGATCCGCACTCACCACGCGCGGACGTGCTGCCCCACCGCGAGCACCCCGTCCGGGCCGAGTCGTCGGCACAGCTCCACGAGGACCAGCGCGCACTGGCGTGCGTCCGCGCCGGCGTCGTGGTGGTCGTGGGCGGGGATGTTCAGTGCCGCCGAGACGACGGGCAACCGGTACGAGGCGAGGTCCAGAAACGCCTTCGCTGTGTCCCGCGTGCAGAGCCAACGCGACCGTGGCAGGTCGATCCCGTACGCCGTGCTGGCCTGCGTGAGCACCGAGCGGTCGAACGAGGCGTTGTGCGCGATGAGGGCGTCAGTGCCGACGAACTCCGCGAACTTGGCATAGACGACGTCCCACGGCGGCGCACCGACGACGTCGCGCTCCGTGATCCCGTGAACCGCCACGTTGTAGCTGCTGAACTCCTGGTGGCCGGGCGGCGGCTCGACCAGGGTCTCGAGGGAGTCCACGACGAGGCCGTCCCTGACCTTGACGACGCCGACGGAGCAGACCGACGCCCGCTTCGGGTTGGCGGTCTCGAAGTCGATCGCGGTGAACGACAGGCCGGGAACCGCAGCGTGGAGCATGCCGGGCATACTAGGCGAGATCCGGCACGGCGCTGAGCGGTCCGAACAGCCCTCCCGGACTCGCGGCGCACGGGTGAGCCACGGGCGTCCGGGCAGTGCACGATGCTGCCATGACTACGCACCCCCACCACGGCCAGGACGGCCAGGACGGCCGCGCCGTCCCGACACCCACCACCCCTCGCCCGGAGCTCACGGTGGACCGTTACCGCCCCGCGGACCGCGACGCGCTGTACGAGGTGTGCCTGCGCACCGGCGACTCGGGCGAGGACGCCACCGCCCTGTACGCCGACGGCGACCTGCTCGGCCACATGTACCTCGGCGCGTACCTCGCGCTCGAGCCGGACCTCGCCCGCGTGCTGCGCCGCCCGGACGGCGTCGCCGTCGGCTACTGCGTGGCGACCGCGAGCACGCTCGACTTCGAGCGCCGGTGCGAGGAGAGCTGGTGGCCGGAGCTGCGCGCGCGGTACCCCGTGCCCGCCGACGACGACGAGTCGCCGGACGCCCGCCTGCTGCGGGCGATCCACACCCCGTCGCGCACGGCCGCGCCGTGGCTCGCGGAGTACCCGGCGCACCTGCACGTCGACCTGCTGCCCGAGGCCCAGGGGGCGGGCTCGGGCCGCCGCGTCCTCGGCGCCGTCCTGGACGCCGTCGCCGCCGCGGGCGCCCCCGGGATCCACCTGGGCGTCGGCGGGCGCAACATCCGCGCCATCGGCTTCTACGAGCACCTGGGCTTCCGCACCCTCGAGCTCCAGCCGTGGGGCCGGACCATGGGGATGCCCCTGACCTCCCGCTGACCTCTCCCGCACCTCCCTCTCACCGTTCCCGGCCGAGACCCTCCGCACCGCTGCCACCTCGGACGATGCCAATTCGCGGAAATAATTGACGTGGGCGAGCACTCCTACGTAACTTATTGGCATACCCGGTGTGAGAGGAGTCACTCGTGACCACGGCAGTGCTGCCACGGACCGGTCTGACCAGGGTCGTCAACGAACCAGGCCTGCTGTCCGGCGGGCCCGTCGCGCTCTGTACCAACTACACCGCGGTCGCGGACGACCTCGCCCGCGGCGTCGACGCGCTCCGCGCCGCGGGCGTCGACGTCGCCGCGCTGCTCACCCCCGAGCACGGCTACTGGGGCGCCGCCCAGGCAGGCGCCAGCGATGGCGACGGCACCGACGCCGGGAGCGGCCTGCCGGTCCTGGACACCTACACCCTCGCCGGGGCCGACCTGGACGCGCTCGTGGGCCGGACCGGCGCCGACCACGTCGTCGTCGACCTGCAGGACATCGGCACGCGGTTCTACACCTACACGTGGACGCTGTTCGACCTCCTGTGCTCCGCGGCCCGGACCGGGCGGCGCGTCACGGTCCTGGACCGGCCCAACCCGCTCGGTCGGCGGCCCGCCGGGCCGGGCCTCGACCCCGCCTGCGCGAGCTTCGTGGGCCGGGTATCCGTGCCGCTGCGGCACGGGCTGACCCTCGGGGAGCTCGCGCGTTGGTTCAACGCCGAGCACGTCCCGGCCGCCACCGGCCGCGCCGCCGACCTCGAGGTCGTCGCGGTCGAGGGCTGGGACGGGCGGGCGGGCGCCGGGGAGCCCTGGGTCATGCCCTCCCCCAACATGCCCACCCGCGACGCCGCCGTGCTCTACCCGGCGACGGGGCTCCTCGAGGGCAGCACGCTGTCCGAGGGTCGCGGTACCACGCGCCCCTTCGAGCTCCTCGGCGCGGCGTGGACCGACGGTCGCCTCGCCGCGGCGCTGCGCGAGCAGGCGCTGCCGGGGGTCGCGGTGCGCGAGGCCGTCTTCCGACCGATGTTCTCGAAGTGGTCGGGCGAGACGGTGCACGGCGCCCAGCTCCACCTCCTCGACCCCGAGGCCGTCGACCCCGTCGCCACGGGCCACGCGCTCCTGCAGACCGTCGCCGACCTCTACCCCGACCGACCCCTGTGGCGCGAGCGCTCCGACGGGCGCCCGCCCTTCGTCGACCTGCTGTGGGGCTCGTCGTCGCTGCGCGAGGGCGTCGACACCCGCGCACCGCTGCGAGAGATCCTCGCCGCGGCGCCCCGCCCGCCCGCACCCCCCGCGGGCACCCTGCTCTACCCGACCCCACCTGCGGAGGTTCCCGCATGACACCCCAGACCGTCATGGCCGTCGGCGCGCACATCGGCGACATGGACCTCGCGGCCGGCCCCGTGCTGGCCCAGAACGTGCTCGACGGCGGCCGGTCCGTGCTCGTCGCCCTGACGCCCGGCGAGCGCGGCCACCCGCGGCTCGACGCCGCGCGGTACAAGGAGCAGAAGATCGCCGAGGCCGAGGCGTTCGCCGCGCACATCGGCGCGGAGGTGGTCGTCTTCGACGACCTCTCCGACGGGTTCCTGCCCACCGACGACGAGGTCGCGGACCGGCTGGCCATGCTCGTGCGGGAGGTGCGGCCCCAGCTGATGCTCGCCCACTGGCCCCGCGGCATCCACTCCGACCACACGCACGCCTCGGTGCTCGCCGAGCGGGCGCGGTTCCTCTCCGGCCTGCCGGGCCACCGCGAGGACGACCGCCCGCGGCACGGCGTCGCGCGGCTGCTGTACACGGAGAACTGGGAGGACGCCCTCGGCTTCGAGGCCGACACGTTCGTCGAGGTCTCCGACGAGGCGCACGCGAGCTGGACGGAGGCGATCGGCGGGCAGGCATTCGCCCGCGGCGAGACCTACGGGTTCCGCTACATCGACTACTACTCGGCGCAGATGGTCATGCGCGGCTGCTTGGCCGGGGTGCCGCACGCCGTCGCGTTCTCCGGCGGGGACCTCCCGTCCCTGCGGAGGCTCCCGTGACCGTCACCTACCGGGGCCACCGGCCCGGCGACCTGCCCGCCCTCGCCGAGCTCACCGCCGTCGCCATGCCGCGCGACGTCGTCGGCGAGGAGTGGCTCGCCGAGAACGTCCTCCTGGACGTCAACTTCGACCCGGCCGGGCTCGTCGTCGCCGAGGACGAGGCCGGCCGGCCGGTCGGCTTCGTCTACGCGGTCGTCGCGCAGCAGGGGATCCCCGCCGACCCCGCCGCGGGCTTCGTCACGATCGGGTGCGTCCACCCCGCGCACCGGCGCCGCGGCGTCGGCACCGAGCTGCTGCGCCGGGCGACGGAGCACCTCGCTTCGCGGGGCGCGACCACCGTCACCTACGCCGGCTACCCGCAGGCGTACTTCGTGCCCGGGCTGGACGTCGAGGCCTACCCGGAGGCGGCGTCCCTCCTCGCCGCCCACGGGTTCGCCACGCGCTACACCGCCGCGGCCATGACGCTCGACCTCGACGCGTACGTCATGCCGGACCGGGTGCGCGAGCTGCTGCGCGCCCGGGCCGACGAGGGCTACGTGCTCGGCACGGCGACCTACGACGACCTGCCCGAGGCCATCGCGTTCGCCGCCGAGCGCCTCGCGCCCGACTGGGGCCACGCGCTGCGCGAGTCGGTGCTGCGGCACGGCCAGGGCCCCCGACGGGTGCTGCTCGCCCGCGACCCCGACGGCGCGGTGGTCGGTGTCTCGACCTACGGCGCCTACCGCGGGCTGCGCGAACGCTTCGGGCCGATCGGCGTCGACGAGAGCCGCCGCGGCGCGGGCCTCGGCCGGGCGCTGCTGCACCTCACCCTCACGCGGATGCGGTCCGAAGGGGCCCACTCCGCCTGGTTCCTGTGGACCGGCGAGAACTCCCCCGCCGGGCACCTGTACCGCTCCACCGGGTTCGACGTCGTGCGGCGGTTCGCCGTCCTGCAGGCGCCGCTCGACGCCCGCCCCTGACCGCCCCCACGACCCGCACCACGAAAGGTCCCTGATGAGAACGACGACGATCCCCCGAGCGGCCGCGGCCGTGGTCGCTGCGTCGCTCGCCCTGGTCGGTTGCACCAGCGGCGGCGGCTCGCCGTCCACGTCCGGCGACGGCGCCGCCCAGCCGCTGACGATCCACGCCAACACCGCCAACACCTACGAGCGCAACTTCAACCCGTACTCGCCGTCGGCCAACCAGGGCACGAAGGGCATGATCTACGAGCCCCTCCTGCTCAACACGCCGATGACCCCCGGCGAGTCCATCCCCTGGCTCGCCGAGTCGATGGAGTTCAACGACGACGGCACCGTGGCCACGTTCGTGCTCCGCGAGGGCGTGACGTGGTCGGACGGCGAGACGTTCGACGCCGACGACGTCGCCTTCACGTTCAACCTCATGCGCGACAACCCCGCCGCCAACGCCTCGGCCCTCGACATCGCCGAGGCCACCGCCGCCGACCCGAGCACGGTCGAGGTGCGCTTCGGCAGCACCTCCTTCGCGTCGAAGGAGGCGATCGAGAACGCGGTCGTGGTCCCCGAGCACGTGTTCGCCGACATCGACCCGCTCGAGTTCACGAACGAGAAGCCCGTCGGGACGGGACCCTTCGTCCTCGGCGACTTCTCGCAGCAGCTGTACACGCTCACACGCAACGAGACCTACTGGAACGCGGACGAGGTCCAGGTCCCCGAGATCCGGTACCCGGCGGCAACGGACCAGACGTTCAACACCTCGCTCCGGTCCGGCGAGCTCGACTGGGCGGGCGGCTTCGTCGCGAACATCGACCAGATCTTCCTCAGCCCCGACAAGGAGCACCGCTCGTACTGGTACCCCGGCGACGGCCTCGTCAACCTCCTCGTCAACGACCAGAAGGCGCCGTTCGACGACGTCGACGTGCGGCAGGCCCTGTCGGCCGCGATCGACCGCAACCGGCTGTCCGAGGTCGCGATGCAGGGCTACACGCCGCCCGCGCACCCGACCGGGCTCCCCCTGCCCGCCTTCGAGGGCGTCCTGAACGACGCGTACACCGACGCGTCGTTCACCCGCGACGTGAACCAGGCCAACGAGCTGCTCGACGACGCCGGCTTCCCGAAGGGCTCCGACGGGGTCCGCACGACCCCCGACGGCGAGCGGCTCTCCTTCACGCTGCAGATCCCGTCGGACTACGTGGACTGGGTGACGATGTCGCAGCTCCTCAAGGAGCAGCTGGCCGAGGTGGGGATCGAGCTCGAGCCGCAGGGCGTGTCGTTCGACGCGTGGCTCGAGTCCCGCGGCGCGGGCACGTACGACATGACGATCACCTCGGTGCCCATGGGTCTGTCGCCGTACCAGCTGTACCGGGCGCTCATGAGCTCGGAGTACGAGGTCGACGAGGGGTCGGTCATCTCGAACTACGCGCGGTTCTACGACGACGACGCCGACGGCTTCCTCAAGGACTACGCCGCGACGGATGACGCCGCCGAGCAGCAGGCGGCGCTCGACGGCCTCGAGAAGATCATGGTCGAGGAGCTGCCGACCATCCCCATGCTCCAGTCCCCCAACTGGGCGCAGTTCAACACCGTCCGCTGGGAGGGGTTCCCCAGCGACAAGGACCCGTACGCGCTCGGCGCGCCGTACCAGTTCCCCGACAACCTCCTCGTCGTCACGCACCTGACCCCGACGCGGGACTGATCACGACGCCGGCGCGCGCCCTCGCGAACGCGCGCCGGCGTCCGCCCGGCGCCTCGACGCGCCACTCGACGCGCCCCAAGAAGGAGCCCGCGTGAAGTACCTGCTGCGCAAGGTGCTGCTCTATGTGTTCATCGCATGGGCCGCGCTGACGATGAACTTCCTCATCCCCCGCCTGATGCCGGGCGACCCGATCTCGTTGCTCGTGGAGCGCCTCAACGGCCGCGTCGACCCCGCCGCGATGTCGGCGATCGCCGAGAGCTACGGCATCACCGACGCCCCGCTCCTGGCCCAGTACGGCGACTACCTGCGCAACCTCGCGCACGGCGACCTCGGCCTCTCGATCGGCTTCTATCCCGTCCCGGTGGCCGACATCGTCATGGGCGCCCTGCCGTGGACGATCGGCCTCGTCGGGACGACGACGGTGATCAGCTTCGTGATCGGCACCGCCCTCGGCGTCGTCCTCGCCTGGCGGCGCGGCAAGCGTACGGACATGCTCCTGCCCGGCCTGACCTTCCTCAACGCGGTGCCGTACTTCTGGATGGCGCTGATCCTGGTGCTCGTCTTCGCGGTCAACCTCGGCTGGTTCCCCGTCTCCCAGGCGTACACGCCCGGCCTGACGCCCGGCTTCTCCGGCGAGTTCATCGGCTCGGTGCTGTACCACGCCGTGCTCCCGTCGATCACGATCATCATCGCGTCGTTCGCCGGCTGGGTGCTGAGCATGCGCAACATGACGGTCACCGTGCTCGGCGAGGACTACGTGACGATGGCCGAGGCGAAGGGCCTCCCGAAGCGGATGATCCGGCTCGACTACGCGGCCCGCAACGCTATCCTCCCGTCGGTCACGGGCTTCGCGCTCTCCCTCGGCGCCGTCGTCGGCGGCTCCCTGCTGACGGAGGTCATCTTCAACTACCCCGGCATCGGGTACCAGCTCTTCGACGCGGTCCAGAACCAGGACTTCCCGCTCATGCAGGGGCTGTTCCTCGTCATCTCGCTCGCGGTGATCGCGGCGAACCTCGTCGCGGACGTCGTCTACGTCTTCCTCGACCCCCGCACCCGGCAGGAGGGCTGAACCATGTCACCCCGATCATGGGTCCCGGCGTCCGGCAAGGTCCGCCTCGGCCTCGCCATCACGCTCTTCATCGTGCTCCTCGCGCTCGTCGGGCCGCTCCTGACGAGCTACGACCCGCAGCAGAGCGGGCCGGACCTCCTCCAGCCGCCCTCGGGCGCGCACTGGCTCGGCACCACGCAGACCGGGCAGGACGTGCTCGCCCAGTTCGTCTCCGGCGCGCGGGTCTCGCTCGGCGTCGGCGTCGTGGCCGGCGTCGTCTCGCAGGTCATCTCCGTGGTGGTCGGCATGATCGGCGGCTACTTCCGCGGCGCCACCGACGACCTGCTCTATGTCGTCACCGCGGTGTTCCTCGTCGTGCCGGGCATGCCGCTGCTCATCGTCCTCACCGGCTACCTGCCGTCCCGCGGCATGGTGTCGGTCTCCCTGGTCATCGCCATCACGTCGTGGGCCGGGTCGGCGCGGGTGCTGCGCGCCCAGACGATGTCGCTGCGACGCCGGGACTTCGTGGAGGCCGCACGCGCCACCGGCGAGTCGCGCACCAGGATCATCTTCTCCGAGGTCATGCCGAACGCGCTGCCGCTCGTGGCCTCGGGGTTCCTGTTCTCCGTCATCACCGCCGTGCTGTCCGAGGCGGGGCTGTCGTTCCTGGGTCTCGGGTCGCTGACCACCACGAGCTGGGGGTCGATGCTCTACTTCGCGCAGAGCGCGCAGGCGTTCCTCTTCGGCGCCTGGTGGTGGTTCGTGCCGCCCGGGCTCGCGATCGCCGTCTTCGGCGCGGGTCTCGCCCTCATCAACTTCGGTATCGACGAGTACAGCAACCCGCGCCTGCGCACCGGCAAGAGCCGGCGCCAGCCCGTGCGCCGGTCCGGCCCGGTCGCCGCCGCCACGAGCGCGACCGCGGCGGCCGCCGCTCTGCCGGAACCCGACGTGCCGGAGCCCGGCGAGCTCGATCCGGCGGCGACCGGCCCGCAGCTCCGACCGGCGGACGTCCAGGGCGAGCCCGTCGTCTCGGTCCGCAGTCTCGTCGTCGAGTACGCCACCCCGGACGGCCGGCTGCGCGCGGTCGACGACGTGTCCGTGACGCTGCACCGCGGCGAGATCCTCGGGCTCGCCGGCGAGTCGGGCTCCGGGAAGTCGACCCTCACCAACGCCGTCACCCGGCTGCTGCGCGTCCCGGCGGAGGTCACGTCCGGGTCGATCACCTACCACCGGCGCGCCCGCGACGGCGCGCGCTCGGCCGACGTCGGCGGCGACGTCGACCTCCTCACCCTCCCGGACGCCGAGCTGCGGACCCTGCGGTGGAGCGAGCTCGCGATCGTGTTCCAGAGCGCCATGAACGCACTCAACCCGGTCACCCGGGTCGCGGCGCAGTTCGACGACGTCGTCCGCGTGCACCGGCCGGGGATGCCCGCCGCCGACCGCCGGGCGCTCGCCCGGCGGATGCTGGAGAAGGTCGGCATCGAGCCCGACCGCGCCGACGCGTACCCGCACGAGCTGTCGGGCGGGATGAAACAGCGCGTCGCGATCGCGATCGCCCTGGTGCTCGAGCCCGAGGTGCTCATCATGGACGAGCCGACCACCGCGCTCGACCTGCTCGTCCAGCGGGAGGTGCTGGACCAGGTGATGGCGCTGCGCGAGGAGTTCGGCTTCGCCATCGTCTTCACCACCCACGACCTCGCCCTGCTGCTCGAGATCGCGGACACGATCGCGGTGATGCAGTCCGGCCGGCTCGTCGAGTACGGCCCCGCCCTCGACGTCTACACCGACGCCCGCCACCCCTACACGCGGTCGCTGCTGCGCTCGCTCGTCGACCTGGGAGCACTCGTATGACCGCCGGCACGACCGCACGCCCGCAAGACGTCGCCACGGGCCAGGTCGTGCTCGAGGCCCGCGACCTGGTCAAGGACTTCCGGGTACGGCGCACCGGTCTCCGGCGCGACCGGTTCCGCGCGGTCGACCACGTCTCCCTGGCCCTGCGCACCGGGCAGGTGACGGCGCTGGTGGGCCAGTCCGGATCGGGCAAGAGCACGGTCGGGCGGCTGCTCGCGCGGCTCGTGCCCGCGACCTCGGGCGAGATCCTGCTGCGGGGGCAGCCGGTGACGGCGACCCACGGGCGCCGCTTCGTCGAGTACACCTCCACGGTGCAGATGACGCTGCAGGACCCGTTCGCGTCCCTCAATCCCGTGCACCGCGTCGACCACGTGCTGGAGCGCTCGCTGCGGATCCACCGACACGCCAGCACCGCCGAGGAGGTCGAGGAGCAGAGCCTCGAGCTTCTGCGCCGGGTCAACCTCACTCCGGCCGAGCGGTACCTGCGGCGCTTCCCCCACGAGCTGTCCGGGGGCGAGCGGCAGCGGGTCTCGTTCGCCCGGGCCCTGGCGGCCCGGCCCCAGGTGCTCCTTGCGGACGAGCCGGTCTCGATGCTCGACGTCACCATCCGCAAGGAGATCCTCGACCTGCTCGCCGACCTGCGCCGCACCGAGAACCTCGCCGTCCTCTACATCACCCACGACCTGGGCTCCGCACGGACCTACTCCGACGAGACGATCGTGATGTACCACGGCGAGGTCGTCGAGCGCGGCCCCAGCCACGAGGTGATCGACGACCCGCAGCACGAGTACACCCGGCGCCTGCTCGCGGCCGCGCCGAACCCCCGCCGACGGCGCGACACCGGATCGCCCGACGGGGGCCGCGCGTGACCGCGCCGGCCGCGGGGCCCCGGCCGGACCTGGACGGGCTCACGACCGAGCGGGTCGACGACCGGTACGCCGACCTCGACTCCCGCCCCACCGTGGAGGTGCTGCGCGCCCTCAACGAGGCGGAGCAGGAGGTCCCAGGCGCCGTGCGCCGCGTGCTGCCCGCGATCGCGGCGCTCGTCGAGGAGGTCGCGGACCGGCTGCGCGACGGCGGCCGCCTCGTCTACGTGGGCGCGGGCACCTCGGGGCGGCTGGGCACCCTCGACGCCGCCGAGGTCCCCCCGACGTTCCACGTGCCCCCGCACGTCGTGCAGGCGGTGATGGCCGGCGGCCCCGCGGCGCTCGTCGGCGCCACGGAGTCGGTCGAGGACTCCGCCGAGGCCGGCGTCGCGGCGGTCGACGGGCTCGGCCTGGGCGCGCGGGACACCGTCGTGGGGATCGCGGCGAGCGGCCGCACGCCCTACGTCCTCGGCGCGGTCCGCCGCGCCCGCGAGGCCGGGGCGCTCACGGCGGGGGTCTCGTGCAACACCGGCTCGGCGCTGGGGTCGGCGGTCGACCACCCCATCGAGGTGGAGGTCGGGCCCGAGGTGGTCGCAGGATCGACCCGGCTCAAGGCCGGGTCGGCCACCAAGCAGATCCTCAACATGATCTCGACCGGCGTGATGGTGCGGGGCGGCAAGACCTACGGGAATCTCATGGTCGACGTGACCGTCTCCAACGCCAAGCTGCGCGACCGGGCCGAGCGCCTCGTCGTGCGGATCACCGGCGTCGACCGCGCGACGGCCGCGCGGACCCTGGTCGCGGCCGGCGACCGGGTGAAGACGGCCGTCGTGATGATCGAGCGCGGCCTCGACGCGGCCGGCGCCACGGCGCTGCTGGCGCGTCACGAGGATCGGATCGCACCTATCCTCAGGGGGCAGATGCAGCAGTAGGGAGGCATGCCGTGCTCTCGTCGCCGGTCCCCGAGGGCGTCGCCCTCGTCGCACGGATCCGTGCCATGCTCCCCGAGCTCCGGCCGGCCGAGCGCCGCGTCGCGGACGCGGTGCTCGCCGACCCCGCGGAGGCGGCCCGCGAGTCGATCACGGTCCTGGCCCAGCGGTGCCACACCTCCGCCCCCACCGTGGTGCGCTTCGCGCGGCGCGTCGGCTTCCCCGGCTACCCGCAGCTACGCCTCGCCCTCGCCAAGGACGCCGGCCTCGAGGAGGGGCGCACCGCCCGGGAGCCGCTCTCCGGCACGCTGGACGCGGACGACTCCCTGGCCCAGGTCGTCGCGAAGATCGGGTACGCCGACGCGCGTGCGGTCGAGGACACGGCCGCGTTGCTGGACGTCGCGGCCCTGGAGGCCGCCGTGAGCGCGCTCGTGCGGGCCCGCCGCATCGACCTCGTCGGGGTCGGCGCCAGCGCCGTGCCCGCGATCGACCTCGAGCAGAAGCTCGCCCGCGTCGGGCTGACCGCCGCGTGCCACACCGACCGGCACTCGGCGATGACGGCGGTGTCCCTGCGGTCGGCGGGCGACGTCGTCGTCTCGATGTCCCACTCGGGCAGCACGACGGACGTCATCGCCCCCACCGAGCTCGCGCAGGGTCTGGGTGCCACCACGATCGCGATCACCAACCACCCGCAGTCCCGCCTCGCCACCCTGGCCGACGTCACGCTGGTCACCGCGTCCCGGGAGACCACGTTCCGGTCCGGGGCGATGGCGAGCCGCATCGCCCAGCTCATGGTCGTCGACTGCCTCTTCGTCGGCGTCGCGATGCGCGACATGACGACGACGCAGGCGGCGCTGGACGCGAGCTTCCGGGCCGTCGCCGACTTCTAAGGAGACCGGCTTGCGAGAAGCCCTGCCTACGCGTCGCTCCCGCGCAGCACGGACGTCATCTTCTTGCCCTTCGCGACCTCGTCGACCAGCTTGTCCATCCAGCGGATCTGCTGCATCAGGGGGTCCTCGATCTCCTCAACACGGACCCCGCAGATGACGCCGGTGATGAGGGACGCGTTCGGGTTCATACCGGGCGCCTGCGCGAAGAAGGTCTCCAGGTCCACCTCGTCGGCGATCGCCTTCTCCAGGCCGACGTCGTCGTACCCGGTGAGCCAGGTGACGACACGGTCGAGGTCGTCCCGGCTGCGGTCCTTGCGCTCCACCTTCTGCACGTAGAGCGGGTAGATGCTCGCGAAGCTCGTGGCGAAGATCCGGTGTCGTGCCATCCCCCGATCCTAGAGAGTCGGCACCAGGATCGTCATCAGCTCGCCCGACCCGAGGTGCACCAGCGCCTTGCCGGGGCTCACCTGGTTCGACACCGCCGAACGCGGCAGGCTGACGCCCACCAGGTCGCCGTCGAACCGGTCCGCCGGGCTGAGGAGGGCTCCCCGCCGACTCTTCTTGACGTCGACCTGCCAGCCGGAGAACCCGCCGGCCACCTCGGAGGCGTCGCCGCCGAGGATCAGCCCGCGTCGGTGGTCGGCCGCGGTGCGCAGGTAGGCGCGCAGCCAGGTCTTCGCCGGAGCGTCGGTCACCTGCTCGCCGTCGTCGACCACCAGCACCACCGGAGTGCCGTCGGGGTCGAGGTGCGCCGCGAGCATCTCCTGCGTGACCTCCGTGTCGGTGATCACGGCACGCACGCCGTCGCGCCCCTCGAAGTTGCGCAGGATGCTCGGCCGCGGCGCGAGCACCACGACCTGGGTGCCGCCGCGCAGCAACGACTCGGTCATGACGGCCAGCATCGTGGACCGCCCGGATCTCGCCGGACCCGCCACGACGAACGTCGGCGCGTCGCCGGCGAGGTCCGCGCCGAAGGCCGTGAGGTCGTCGCCGCCGACCCCGAGCATGGCCCACATCGGCCGGGCGGCCTCGGGCCCGGCGTACGCGTACGCGGCGTCGATCTGGACCGTGGACGGCAGGTCGTCGACACGGAACGGGCCCGTGCCGGGCACCACGTCCGCCCGCTCCCGGATCGCGGCGGCCGTCGCACGCGCGGCCGCCGTCTGCGCACGCCCGGCGGGATCGTCGCCGAGGACCGCCACCTGCACCTCGCGTCCGGATCCCGACCGGAAGCCGCGCCCCGGTGGGATCTCGTCCGGGATGGTCTTGTGCGCGATCCCGGCCATACCGTAGTCGAACTTGTCGGTGAGCCGCAGCACCACCGTGTCGTCGGTCAGCACACCCATCCGGCTGGACAGCAGCGACCTGTCGCCGGCGATCAGCAGGTGGATGCCCGCGCTCGCGCCGTCGCGCAGCAGCTCCTGGACCGCGTCCACGAGCGCGCCGCCGTCGACCTCGCCGTAGGTGGACACGAAGCTCTCCCACCGGTCGATCAGCAGCATGACGCGCGGCAGCCGCTCGACGGCGGGAGCCAGCTCGCGCTGCTCGGTGACGTTGGCGTAGCTGCCGTCGCTCAGCACCTGCTGGCGCCGCCCGAGCTCCGCCTTGAGGCGGCCCAGCAGTCGCGTGGCGCGCTCCTCCTGGCCGCGCTGCACGACGGCGCCCGTGTGCGGCAGCTCGTCGAGCACCGCGAGCGCCCCGTTGCCGCAGTCGATCCCGTACAGGTGCAGGTCGGCCACCGGCAGACGGTCCGCGGCGGCGAACGCCGTCGTGCGCAGCACGGTGGACCGCCCGGAACCGGGCGCACCCACGACGTACCGGTGGGAGAACTCGTCCAGGTCGATGACGGCGGGCCCCTGCCGCTGCGCGGCCGGTTCGTCCTCCAGCGCCCAGGCGAACGCCGCGGGCGCCGAGGGCTGCGCGACCTGGTGCAGGGACAGCAGCCCCGGCAGGGCGGGCAGCCACGGCCGGCGCGGCTCGGGCAGCTCGCCGAGGCTCGCCGCCTCCCGCAGGGCGGCGACGATGGCCGACAGGTCGGTCTGGACGTTCTCCGTGCGGGCGACGACGGGTCGGCGGGGCACCGAGGCACCGAGGTCGGCGACGCTCAGCCGGGCGATGTACGGCGGCTCGATCTCGGCGTTCTCCCGCAGCGACAGCCGACGCCCGCCGACGCGCGCGGACTGGAACGGCAGCAGGGACGCGGCCCCGAGACGGGCGTAGGCCCGGCCGGGCTGCGACTTGGCGATCTGGGCGGCCTCGGGCGAGTCGATGACGTCGGAGGACTCGCCGGCGTCGGTCATCCGCAGGGCGACCCGCAGGTTCGTGTTCGCGCGGATCTCAGGTGAGATCACGCCGGACGGGCGCTGCGTGGCCAGGATCAGGTGGATGCCGAGGGACCGCCCGCGCTGGGCGATGTTGACCAGGCCGGTGACGAAGTCGGGCAGCTCGCGCGCCATGGAGGCGAACTCGTCGATGACGATCAGCAGCCGAGGCAGCGTCGGCCCCGTGTGCCCGCGGCGCTGCGCGTCGAGGTAGTCCTCGAGGTCCTTCGCGCCGACCTCCGCGAGGATGTGCTCGCGGTAGGTCAGCTCGGCGCGCAAGGACGCCAGGGCGCGTTCCACGAGGTGCGTGTCGAGGTCGGTGACCATGCCGACGGTGTGCGGCAGCAGCTCGCACTGGCTGAACGCGGCACCGCCCTTGTAGTCCACGAGCACGAAGTTCATGGTCTGCGGCGTGTTCGCCACGGCAAGCGAGGCGACGACCGTCTGCAGGAACTCCGACTTGCCGGAACCGGTGGTGCCCGCGACCAGAGCGTGCGGCCCGTCGCGGACCAGGTCCAGGTGGAACGGCCCGTCCAGAGAGACACCGACCACGGCGTCCGTCGTGCCGGAACCCATCTTCCAGCGCTGCAACGCCGTGGGGCCGTCGAGCTCCTCGATGCCGAGCACCTCCACGAGGCGTGCCGAGTCGGGGATGAGCCCCTCGCCCTCGGTGGCCGTGACGTCGCGGACCGCGGCAACGGACCGCGCGACCTGCTCGTACCAGTCGTCGGCGACCTCGTCGACGGTGATCCGGCGGACGTCGTCGGCGTCGTGGCGACGCAGGAGCATGCCGCCCTCGGCGCGCGCCAGCGCGACCACCGAGCACTCCTCGGGCAGCAGCTGCTCGTCGCCGTCGAGGCAGACCACGCTCACCCCGACGCCTGGCCCGTCCCGCAGGATGGTGACGACGCCGGGCAGGGCACGCAGCCGGCGGGCGCCGTCGAGCACCACGACGATCTGCGGGCCTCCGCCCGCCTTGCCGTAGGACTCCTGGACCGCGGCTCGCCGCTCGGCGATGAACGCGTTCACCTCGGCGACTCGCGCCGCGAGGGTCTCGGTGGTGGTACCGATCATGGCGACGGCGTCCTGCCCGAAGGACGGGCGCACGTGCGGCAGCCAGGCCGCCCACTCCCATTCCTGCAGGTGCTCGGAGGTGGTCAGCACGTACACCTGGACGTCACGAGGGCTCTGCAGCACCCCGAGCTGGCCCACCATCCAGCGCGCCCGGCGCCGCGGCCAGTCGCCCGGCCCCGCCACGCCCACGACGCCAGCCTCGCGCAGCGGCACGGTGACCGGCACCGACCGCATGGTCGCGCGCGTCTTGCGCCGGTGCTCCGGCTCGGCGATGTCCTCGACCTCGACCTGGCTCGTCACGTCGGCCAGACCAAGGCGGACGTTCAGGTGGTCGGGGTCGGTGGAGCGCCGCTCCCAGAGGCGACGTGTCGGGGTGGTGGCGATGAGGCTCAGCTCGGCGGCGCCGGGACTGGACACCCGGTGCCGGTGCTGCTCACGCTGCACCGCATCGAGCACCTCGGCCTCGAGGCTCGCGCGCTCCTCGGCGTGCTGCTTGACCCGCTCCCGATGCGTGCTCCGGCCGTTCTTCTTCTGCATCCACCAGTTGCCGAGAGCCATCAGCGGCGAGGCGAGGGCGAACGTCAGGTAGTACGGCGACTTGAAGATGATCGCCATCGTGATGCCCAGCACCGCCGGCATGGCCATGGTCAGCCAGGGCAGCGCGTTGCGGGTGGGCGGCGGCGGCTCGGCCGGCAGCTTGAAGCGGGTGGCCGGCATGGGCGGCAGCAGGCGCGGGGGCCGGTTGTAGTCCAACGTGCCCGGCTCGGACCCGGGGCGCAGGTCGGCGTCCGACCGGGTGGCGGGCTGCACGGTGAGCACGCTCGGCCCGATCCGCATCTGCGTGCCCGTGGGCCAGACCTCGTCCTGCTCACCGAGCGGATCCGTCGACCTGTCGAGCTCGACGAGGCGGCCGGCGGACCGGGGGTCCGGGACCCGGCGTGCCCGGACGGCGCCGTCCATCCCCACGGCGACGGCGACTGCGGGCAGTCCGCCCTCACGGCGCTCGTCCACGCGGACCCGTCCGTCGGGCCCGACCTGCAGCACCGACTCGCCGACGCCGAGGCGCACCACGGCGCCGGCACCGACGCCGCCGGTAACGCACAGGTCGACGGGCCCGGCCGCCGCGGGACGGTCGGCGGTTGCGGCGAACGTGATGACCGCGCCGTCCCGGACGGGCGTGCCGGCCACGAGTCGCCCGGCCTTCTCGAGACCCACGGGGAGCCCGTCCACGTGCAGCGTGCTGCCCCGGGGCGCGCCGACCTCGGCGGCGAGCCGTTCGGAGAGGACCGCGGCCTCGGTGGCCCCGTCCACGTCCACGGCGAGCAGCGCCTCGCGCTCGCCGTACCGCGCTGTGATCAAGGCGTGCATGTCACTCCCCCGCTCGACGGACCGACGTCGCGTCGTTGTACCGCACGTCGGGCAGGAAGCCGCTGCGCAGCAACCCGGCGTCGTCGGCCGTGAAGCGCCACTTGGCAGTGGGGACCGGGCCGAGCACCACGACCACCCAGCCGAACCGCGGGTCACTGAACCGCGAGGCGAGCATGTCCAGCTGCGCCGCAGCGGGGGCCTGGGACAGCACCAGCACGCCGCCCGCCTCGGACTCCAGCTCCGGGACCAGCTGCTCCACGGTGTTCAGGTGCTCGGCCAGCTCAGGCTGCGGCAGGCCGTTGCCCACCATGACCACGCGCGGGTCGTCCGACCACGGGTTTCCCGTGAACTCGCCCAGCCAGCGGCGCAGCACCTCGTGCCGCGCCCGGGTGGGGCCGTCCAGGCTGATGAGGCCGCGCGCCTGCGCGAAGTCGACGAGCACCCGGCCTGTGTCGGCCACGCCCACGGTCACCAGGCGGGAGAACGCCGCGGTGGGCTCCTCCGATGCCGGCGCCGACTGCAGCTTCCCCAGGGGCGCCGACCAGCTCGCGCCGTCCTCGTTCGCCGTCCACGGCGCGGGAGCGGGCGTCGCCGGGTTGGAGAGCCGCAACCGCAGCGCCCCGCCCTCGATGAACACGCCGATGACCCCCGGCCGCGGCAGCCCGTCCCGCTCGCAGGAGGCCACCAGCACGCGCAGCGCGCGATCCACCATCCAGGCCGACGAGGTGTCGGTGCGCAACAGGCTGTCGTCGAACGGCTCCTGACCCTGCTTGCGCCGGCGAACCAGCACGAACGCGGTCACCGCACCACCGATCACGACCAGTGCACCCACGACGATCAGAACCACGGGCAGCACGCTGGACGACGCCTCCTGCCGGCTGCCGGCGGCCGCGCTGTCCGACGGGCCGTCCGACGCCCTGCCCGACGGGCCGGACGACGCCGGCGGCCCATCGGCCACGGGCAGCGGGCCGTGCTCCAGGCCCTCACCCTCCGCGTCCTCGGGCATCTGCAGCACCCAGCCGACCTCGACGCTCTCGGCGGTGGACATCTTCCCGCCGTCGGGCTGCTCGCGGCCCTCGTTCAGCTCGAAGATCTCCCTGTACCGCTCGCCGTCGCCCAGGAGCTTCTCGGCGAGCCCGTAGAGGAACTCCGGCTCGCCGTCCTCGGTGGTCGCGACCACGTAGTAGGGCACATCGGGCGTCGCGGCCTCCTCGGCGTCGCCGTTCTCCCCGCCGACCTCGGGCAGCGGGCCGACCTCGATCCCCTCGCCCTCGGCGTCGTCGGGCATCTGCAACACCCAGCCCGGGGCCAGGATCTCCGGCTTCGTCACGGTGTTGCCGTCGGCCTGCTGGTGACCCTCGTTCAGCTCGAAGATCTCCAGGTACCGGTTGCCGTCGCCCAGGAAGCGCTCGGCCAGCTCGAAGAGGAATTCGGGCGAGCCGTCCGCCGCGGCCTGGACAACGTAGTACTTGACGTCCTCGCCCTTGTCGGTGGTGTCGCCGCTCAGCGCCGTGCTGGGGGTGGCTGCCACGACAGCCCGGACGGGCTCGGCCGCCGCGGGAGCCACTGTGGCGGCCGAGAGTCCCGCTGTTGCGGTGATGGACAGGGCCACCGCGGCGAACGCGGCGGCGGTGCGATGGGCGAGGTGCACTGTTGCTCCGTCTTCAGATGTCGTGCCAGATAGTTCGTGGCGTGGCTGGTTCGTGGCGGCCGGGTGGCCCGCGAGTTCCAATGCTCAGGCGGAGCCGGGAACCGTCCGCTCCGGAAAGTTCACGAGGCTCGTGCCGGGGCCAGTCCAGCGAAAGGTGGACATGACCGCGTCGAAGAAGAGAACCAGTGCCTCGGCGAGCAGCTCGGTCCTCTCGCTGTTCCAGAGGGTGCTGAAGGAGATGACCAGCCACTCCCCCACTGCCTCGTCGCGAGAGACCACATACAGGACCTGCCGAGTCGACACCTCGGGCCAGTCGGGGCGGCGCTGCATCTGGTGCCGCGTACTCACGACGCGCACCGCGGGACGGTCATCAAGCTCGACCAGATCGCTCTGCTCGTAATCGTCGGACAGAATGCTGGTCACGACCCGCATCGGGTCCTGACCCACATCGCTGACGATCTCCACCTCCGCGATGGTCGCCGGGACAAACACACCTTCCATCGGCTCGGTCGGGAGATACACCGCACCGGTGCCGGCGTCGCGCGCCTCGGCGAGGGTCTGGTGCAGCTCATCGCGCAGCATGCGCCGAAACGGCTCGGCCTTGTCGCGGGGCATCGAGTCCGGCAGAGCGCGGGCGACCACCTGCTCGATTGCGTCGTCCAACTCCCGTTCACGCCCGTCACCCGTGGGGAACCGTGCCCATCCGGGTGGCAGGAGGATGGCCCAGGCGTCGGTCGCCCTACCACCCACCTGCTTGCTGTCCACTCCCGACGACGTGGTGGATACCTCGCTCATGAATCGCTCCGTGTGATCGTGATGGTCGGCAGCAGTTCGTCGAGCCGCTCCATCATGAGCGGTGCCACGAAGAGGTCCTGGCTACGCCAGAAAAGCACCGTGTCGACCACGGAATCCGGGAACTCAGTTCGCCGCCCGAGCCCGACGCTCATCCAAGCGCCACCGTCCTCGGCGATGTCGACCCGGTTGACCCGCACTCCATCACCGTCAGGGAGGTCGAGGTAGTCGACTGTCGGCGGCGAAAGGGGGGCACCACCGCCCTTGGCGCCGAGCGCGTCGAGAAGCGCATCGTCCGGCTCTCCCGGATCGCTCATACCCACCGCCACGAGCACGGGCACCGGGGCTCGGTCGGCGACGCCGAACGCTGCCACTACCCGCTCGCCGTCGCCCGCCGCCCCGTCCGCGAGAACTCGGAGGTTCGCTATCGAGGCTGTGACGGTCTCGAGAATCGCCGCCCGGTCGTCGTCCGACAGGTCGACGCCCTCAGGCGCCTGCTGCTCGAACGATGCGCCGAGTGCCTCAGTGACCGCCTCCTCCCACGTACTGATCGCGTCCGGGGTCTCGGTGGCGGCCGCGGGCACCACCAGCCACCCCTCGGGCGGGTCGATGGTCCAGTTCCAGTCTGTTCCGCCGACGCCGGCGGCACGTAGCCCCACTAGACACCTTCCGTGTAGTTGTGGAGGTAGTCCCATTCCGCCCAGGCCCAGTCACCGCGCGAATCGGTGTCGGCGAAGGTGTCCGACGGCGCCATGATCAATGGAATTGCGGCCGACGCGAAGCCCCAGAAGAAGTTCAGGGGGCCGGCGATCCAGACGAACGGCTTGATGGCCGCACCCCCTGGAAGCCCGAGTCGTCCGAAGATGCTCAGGTTCTTGAGGACCGCCAGGTCCGGAAGACCAACCATGTTCGTGAGCTTCCAGGACGAAATCGGGTTCTTCAGGATCTGCAGGTTCCCCGGGCTGAACCACGTCCCTGGTTTGAAGATCTTCCCGAAGAACGCCCCCCAGTTGGTAGACCCGATTTTGGTCGTGATGGCAGGCAACCCGCCAGGGCCTGCGCCGAGGACGAACTGCGGCTTGAAGCCCTGCAAGAACTTCCCGATATTGAGGTTGGTCAGCGCCTTGGCGAGTCCAGGCAGTCCGCGAAGTCCCGCACCGAACCCCTTGGCGAACTGGGGAACGAACTTCATGAAGTTCTTCACCAGATTCATGAGCCCCTCGCCCGCCTTGGCGAGCCTCATCGCGAGGGCGCCCGCGCCGAGCGTCAGCACACCGAGCACGGCGAAGATGACGTTGACCCAGCTCGACTCACCCGTAATGGCAAGGGTCAAGCTACCGACCAACGCGATCACGGCGACAACGAGCGCGGCCATCGCGATGAACCCGACCCCGGGGATGATCATCGCCACGATCGCGAGCGCCATCCCGATCCAGCCGAGGACCTCGACGAAGATCTTGAGGGCCTTGTGGATGAATGCTTCCCAGCCCGTGTGCTTCAGGCCGTCGTCGCCCCAGTTCTCCTTGATCTTGGCCGCTGCCCGGTCGGCCGCGGCGGCCAGAGCGTCCAGCGCCGCCTGGCACTTACGCTTGGCCGTGTTCAGATCGGCCTTCGCGCCTTCGATCTTGCTCGACCGGTCCTGCGAATCCTGCTTGTCGCTCTCGCTCAGGGGCGGCGCGTCATCCGCCCGGTCCGCATTCACCGGGTCGGGCATTCGCTCAGCACCCTTCTGCGCGGCCGCGGCGTTCTCCGCGGCAGCCAGAGCCACTCCAGTTTCCGAGCGCGCTGACTCCAGGGCCGGTTGGTACGCCAGCAACGCCGCCTTCACGTCCTCGTACCGACCCGCCGCAGCACTCAGATGCTCGTGGCTCTCGCCGGCGCGCTTACGCATGGCGTCCGCGGACTGCCCCTTGAGCAGGGTCTCGTCGCCTGCGCCGATCTTCTTGAGGAGCGCCGCCTGCGTGGTCATCATGTCGGCGATCTCCGTGTAGTGCTTGATCACCGCGTCCAGGCCGGACGCCTCGGCCGGCACCGGGTCGTCGTCGTGGTCCAGCAGGTGCCACTCACCCACGCGGGCGGCGCTCATCCAGTCTCCTCTAGCTCGTGCTCGCCGGGCCCTCAGGCCCCGCCGGCTCAGCCTTCGTCGCCCTCCAGCGACTTCGCCAGCTCGATCTCGGTGTTGTTCCAGGTCTCCGCGGCCTGCTCCATCTTCTTCTGCAGGTCCTCGAGGTTCTCCTCGAGCTTCTCCCGCTTGACCCACCAGCTGCTGATGAAGTCGTCCATCGCGCCCTTCACCGTCCCGTGGCCCCAGATATCGCCGCCGTCCCACATCTCGTCCATGCCCTTGAGCTCTTCCAGGATGGACTTGAGCTGAGTGGCGGCGTCGTCGACTGCGACCGAGCTGACCTTGAGGTCAGGCACGGAACTACTTGTTCAGCGCGTTGGCGAGCTCTTCGTCCGTCTTGCGCAGCGCCTCGGCGGCCTGCTTCAGGTATTCGCCGATGCCCGTCAGGCCCTCGAGGACCTGCTTGCCGCCCTTGTCGAGCTCCTTGTACGACTCGTCGAACCGCTTGGACGACTTGTCCGTGACGTACCCGTCCTGGACCAGCGCCTCGACCATCGAGCGCAGCTGGTCGAGCTTCCCGCGCATGTCGTCCGACTCCTGCTTCATCCGCTGCGAAGCATCTTCCATCTCCTGGAAGGTCACCTTGATGTTGGCCATGGGTCAGTCCTCTCGGTTGCCTGTGGAAGCAATCGAGGCTACACGACCTCTAGACAATCAACGCGAACCGGACCAAACGTGCGGCGGCATCCGCGGAAACGTCGGGAAAATTGGCCGACGTGCGTCCCCGCAGGTCAGGCTCCCGGGGCGGCAGGGCGTCCGACCAGATCGGCGGATCGAGACGCGTCGCGCGGCAGCCGCTCCAGGCGCTCTGCGACCGCCACGACGCCGGCCGCGAGCGGGACGAGCACGAGGTTGCCCAGCAGCATCGTGCGCAGGAACGGCAGGCCGGCGGCATAGCTCGCCAGCAGTCCGTCGAGACCCTGGGGGTAGAACGTGCCCCGGCCGATCCACCACACGCCGGCGTTGGTCCACAGGTAGAAGAACAGCGAGCCGGCGACGCCGAAGCCGAGCGCGCTGAGCCAGCGGGCGCCGCCACGCACGCGGCCCGCCCACCAGGCGCCGACGCCGACGACGGCCCACGCCGTCCAGGTGAACACCAGCACCGAAGAATTGCCGAGCAGCACGTCGCTCGCCGCGACGACCGCCAGGGGCGCGAGCATCGCGAGGCGGTGGCGCAGCAGGCCCGCCGCGGCGAACGCCGCGGCGGTCGAGAGCTCGAGGTTCTGCGGCGCGCCGAGGTCGTTCTTCACCAGCCGCCACGCGACGGCGCCGACCACGAGCAGCACCGCGAGTGCCGGGCGCCACCAGCGGTACACGAGCTCGCGGGCGGGCAGCGGCCGCTGCACGCGCGGCGCGGCGGCGGATGTCGCGGTCACTTGATCTCCTCGAGCTTCCACGTGATGGTCTGGCCGTCCTTGGTCTCGAGCGTCCCGGCGCCCACCTGGGCCGCCTCGCCGTCGACGTACAGGCCCCAGAACTCGTTGCCCTGGTCGGCCTCGCGCCCGCCGATGCTGGTGACGAACGCGTTCTCCCCCTCGCCCTGGACGACCGCGTCCGGGTCCTTCTCGACGAGGAGCTCGAGGGCGGTCCTGCCGTCCTCGCCATCGTAGGAGAACTCGCTGAGGTTCTCCGCCACATGCTCGGTGGGGTCCACCGACGCGGAGGCGGAGGCGGTCGCGCCTGCGTCCGGCGAGCCGCCGTCCGAGCACCCGGCGACGAGCCCGACGGCCAGGGCCACCGCGGGCAGGAGGGCGAGCAGTCGGGGCGCGCTCGGGCGCGGTGCGGTCTTCACCGCCCGAGGGTAACCAGAGGCGGCGCGGCCGCGCGCGACGGGCCAGGATGCGGGCGGCGACCACCCCGACCGGCCCGACCGGGGTATCGCCGTCGTCAGGCGTCGATCCGCGACTGGTCCAGCGTGCCGGCCCCCGCCACGATGAACTCCTTGCGGGGCGCGACGTCGCTGCCCATGAGCAGCTCGAAGACCCGCTCCGCCGCCTCGGCGCCCTCCACCGTGACGCGGCGCAGGGTGCGGTGCCGCGGGTCCATCGTGGTCTCCGCGAGCTGGTCGGCGTCCATCTCGCCCAAGCCCTTGTAGCGCTGGATGTCCTCCTTGTAGCGCCGGCCCGCGCGATCCAGCCGCTTCAGCGTCGCGGTCAGCTCCGCCTCCGAGTACGTGTAGACGTACTCGTTCTTGCGCCGGCCGCTGCCCAGCACCTCGACCCGGTGCAGCGGCGGCACGGCCGCGAACACCCGGCCCGCCTCGACCAGCGGGCGCATGTATCGGTAGAACAACGTGAGCAGGAGCGTGCGGATGTGCGCGCCGTCGACGTCGGCGTCGGTCATGAGCACGACCTTGCCGTAGCGCGCCGCCTCGAGCTCGAAGGACCGGCCCGAGCCCGCGCCGAGCACCTGGATGATCGCCGCGCACTCGGCGTTGCGCAGCATGTCGCTGATCGACGCCTTCTGGACGTTGAGGATCTTGCCGCGGATGGGCAGCAGCGCCTGAAAGTCCGACGAGCGCGCGAGCTTGGCCGTGCCGAGCGCGCTGTCGCCCTCGACGATGAAGAGCTCGCTGCGGGTCACGTCGTCGCTGCGGCAGTCGGCGAGCTTGGCCGGCAGCGACGACGTCTCGAGGGCGTTCTTGCGCCGGGAGATCTCCTTCTGCTTGCGCGCCGTGACGCGGGCGCGCATCTCGGCCACCACCTTGTCGAGCAGCAGCGCCGCCTGCGCCTTCTCGTCGCGCTTCGACGAGGTCAGCAGGGCGCCGAGCTCCTTCTCGACGACACGGGAGACGATGCCCCGCACGGGCGCGGTGCCCAGCACCTCCTTGGTCTGGCCCTCGAACTGGGGCTCGGCGAACCGCACCGTGACCACGGCGGTCAGGCCGGCCAGGACGTCGTCCTTCTCGATGCGCTCCGCTGCGTCCTTCATCGAGACCTTCAGCCGCCGCGCGTTCGCCTCGATCTGTTTGCGCACCGTCTTGAGCAGGCCCTGCTCGAACCCGGACAAATGCGCCCCGCCCTTGGGCGTCGCGATGATGTTGACGAACGTGCGCAGCTCGGTGTCGTAGCCGCCACCCCAGCGCAGGGCGATGTCGACCTCGCAGTCGCGCTGCACCTCCTGGGGCGACATGTGCCCCCGCGAGTCGAGCACGGGCACCGTCTCGGTGAAGTGGCCGCTCCCGCGGAGCTGCCAGGTCGCCGTCACCGGGGTGTCCGGGGCGAGGAACTCGACGAAGTCGACCGCCCCGCCGTCGTGCTGGAAGACCTCCTCGTGCGGCCCCGTCTCCCCCGGCGTCCCCGGCAGGCCCCGCTCGTCGCGCACCGTGAGCTTCAGGCCCGGCACGAGGAACGTCGTCTGGCGGGCGCGCGTGACCAGCTCGTCGTAGCTGAACACCGCCGTCTTCGGGAAGACCTGTCGGTCCGCCCAGTACCGCACGCGGGTGCCCGTGACGCCCCGCTTGACCTTGCCGACCACGGTGAGCTCGCTGTGGTCGGTGAACGGCGCGAACGGCGATTCCGGCGACGGGCCGGCCGCCGAGTCGGAGAACACGCCCGGCTCGCCGCGGTGGAACGTCATGCGGTGCGTCTTGCCACCGAGGTCGACGTCGACGTCGAGGCGGGCGGAGAGCGCGTTGACGACGGAGGCGCCCACGCCGTGCAGGCCGCCCGAGGCCGTGTACGAGCCGCCGCCGAACTTCCCGCCCGCGTGCAGCTTGGTGAAGACCACCTCGACGCCCGAGAGCCCCGTCTTGGGCTCCTTGTCCACCGGGATGCCGCGTCCGTCGTCCTCGACCGTCACCGACGAGTCGGCGTGCAGCACGACCCGGATCGCGGTCGCGTGGCCGCCCAGGGCCTCGTCGACCGAGTTGTCGATGATCTCCCACAGGCAGTGCATGAGGCCGCGCGAGTCCGTCGACCCGATGTACATCCCGGGGCGCTTGCGCACCGCCTCGAGGCCCTCGAGGACCGTCAGATGGCGCGCGGTGTACCCGGACTCGGAAGTGGCTGTCACGGGAACGAGGGTAGACGACTCGAACGGATGTTCATGTGGCCCACGCCGCTATGCCGGGAGCGAACCCGGCGCCCTGCCGGGATGCTTCCCCGCGGGGGATGGTTGGATAGAGACGTGAGCACCACGACAGCCGAACCCACCCAGCCGCTGACCGCCGCCGACCGCTGCGACCGCTGCGGCGCCCAGGCGTACGTGCGAGTGGTCCTGCCCGTCGGAGAGCTCCTCTTCTGCGGGCACCACGCACGTGCGCACGCAGGCGCCTACGAAGGTGTCGCCGTCCACGTCCAGGACGAGACGGACCGGCTCCACGCCGAGCACGGAGCCCGCTGAGGCTCCGACCTCCTCGGCCCGACCGACAATCCACACGAGAGCCCCGCACCGTCCGGTGCGGGGCTCTCGCGCGTCGACGCCCGGGCGCTCGCCCGGCCTCACTCAAAGTCGACGCCGCCGGCGCGTCACAAAGGACCCGCACACGCCTCCCTCTTCTCGGCACCACCAAGCAAACCCAGGGAGACCCCAATGTCCAGCACCATCCCCTCCGACAACGACCTCGCGAGGGCTACCGGGTTCGCGGCCCGGCTCGCCCTCGCGCTCGATGGTGGAGCGGCTCTGCCCCCGGACCCGGCGTACGACGCTGCGCTCCACGGCTTCAACCTCGCGGTGGCCCACCGGCCGGCGCTCGTCGTGCACGCCCGGTCCGCCGCGGACGTCGTCGCCACGGTCCGCGCCGCCGCGGAGCACGGGTTCGGCGTCGGCGTCCGCTCGACGGGCCACAGCGCCGCCCCCACGGGGGCCGGCGACGTACTGCTCGACGTGTCCGCCCTCGACCGCCTCGACATCGACCCCGTCGCACGTACCGCGACCGTCGGGCCGGGCGTGCCGTGGCAGGCGGTGCTCGCGTCCGGTGCACCCCACGGCCTCGGCGGCCTGTGCGGGTCGTCGCCCCACGTCGGGGTGGTGGGCTACACCCTCGGCGGCGGCCTCGGCCCGCTGGCCCGCACCTTCGGCCTCGCCGCCGACCACGTCCGCGCGATCGACGTCGTCACTCCCGACGGGGAGCTCGTCACCGCGACGCCGACGCAGCACGAGGAGCTCTTCTGGGCGCTGCGCGGCGGTGGCGGAGCGTTCGGCGTCGTGGTGGCGATGACCTTCGACCTGTTCCCGCTGCGTACCGTGCGGGCGGGCACGCTCTGGTTCGACGTCGACGACGCACCTGCCGTGCTGCACCGGTGGCGCGTCGAGACCGGGCACCTCCCCGAGGAGATCTCGACCTCCGTGGCCCGGCTGAACCTGCCGCCGCTTCCGACGTTGCCGGAGCCGCTGCGCGGCCGTGCCTTGCTCGCCGTCCGCTACGTGCGCCACGGCGACCTCGCCGCGCCGGACCCGCTGGTCGAGACGCTGCGCCAGGTGGCGACGCCCGTCCTGGACACCGTCGGCGACCTGCCGTACACGCGGATCGGCGAGGTCCACGCCGACCCGGACGAACCGATTCCCTTCGTCGACCGCGGCAGCCTGCTCCGCGAGCTCACCGAAGAAACTGTCGACACGTTCCTCGGCGCCGTGCCGCCGGACTCCCCCTTGCTCGCCGCCGAGATCCGCCTCCTGGGCGGCGCCGTCGCCCGGCCGGCGGTGGTGCCGAACGCCGCCGGCGGCAGGGATGCCGCCTACACGGTGTTCCTGGGCGCGCCCGTCGGCCCACCGAACGTCGCCGACGAGCTCCAGCGGGTGTGCGACGCGCTGGCGCCGTGGAGCACCGGCGGCGCGATGATCAACTTCGCCGGGCCGCGCGACGCGGTCTCCGCGTCCCTCGTGAGCCAGGCCTTCGGCCCGGCGACGTACGACCGCCTGGTGGCGTTGCGTCGGCGGCTCGACCCGGGCGGCGTGCTCGACCCGTCCGCCCGGTGGTCGGTGGTGGACGGCGTGCCCGTCGCCTGACCGCGCCGCCGAGCGCCCCCGGACGCGCGAGAGCCCCGGTACCGGATCTCCGGTACCGGGGCTCTCCCGTCAGGCGAGGTCAGTCGAGGTAGTCGCGGAGCACCTGCGAACGGGACGGGTGGCGCAGCTTCGACATCGTCTTGGACTCGATCTGCCGGATCCGCTCGCGTGTGACGCCGTAGACCTTGCCGATCTCGTCCAGCGTCTTGGGCTGACCGTCCTGCAGGCCGAACCGCATGGACACCACGCCGGCCTCGCGCTCGGACAGGGTGTCGAGCACCTGGTGCAGCTGCTCCTGGAGCAGGGTGAACGACACGGCGTCCGCGGGCACGACGGCCTCGGAGTCCTCGATGAGGTCGCCGAACTCGCTGTCGCCGTCCTCGCCCAGCGGGGTGTGCAGCGAGATGGGCTCGCGGCCGTACTTCTGGACCTCGACGACCTTCTCGGGCGTCATGTCTAGCTCCTTGGCCAGCTCCTCCGGCGTGGGCTCGCGGCCCAGGTCCTGGAGCATCTGGCGCTGCACGCGGGCGAGCTTGTTGATGACCTCGACCATGTGCACCGGGATACGGATGGTGCGGGCCTGGTCGGCCATCGCGCGGGTGATCGCCTGCCGGATCCACCAGGTGGCGTACGTCGAGAACTTGTAGCCCTTGGTGTAGTCGAACTTCTCGACCGCGCGGATCAGGCCGAGGTTGCCCTCCTGGATCAGGTCCAGGAACAGCATGCCGCGGCCGGTGTAGCGCTTGGCGAGCGAGACGACGAGACGCAGGTTCGCCTCGAGCAGGTGGTTCTTGGCGCGCTTGCCGTCGTGCGCGATCCACCGCAGGTCGCGGTACATGCGGCGCCCGTCGGCGTTCGCCTTGGTCTTGTCCCAGTCGGCGTAGTTCTTGGAGAGCCGCTCCTCCGCGAACAGGCCGGCTTCGATGCGCTTGGCGAGCTCGACCTCCTGCTCCGCGTTCAGCAGCGCAACCTTGCCGATCTGCTTCAGGTAGTCCTTGACCGGGTCCGCGGTGGCGCCGGCCGTGATGACCTGCTGCGCGGGCTGGTCGTCGTCGTCGGTGTCGGACACGACGAAGCCGGACTGCTCGTCGTCCTTGCCCGCACCGGCCTTCAGGCCCCGGCGGGTGGCCGAGCGCCCGGTGCCCTCGGCATCGTCGTCGTCCTCGGGCTCCTCGACGCCGTCGGGCGTGGGATCGTCCTTCGCCGCGGCCTTGCGGCCACGAGCCGGCTTCGCCGCGCTCTTGGTCGCGGGGGTCTTGGTCGCGGCCTTCTTGGCGGTCGACGAGGTCGTGGACTCCGCCGCGTCGTCCGCGGGCGCCTCGGCGGGCTTCACCGTCGAGGTCTTCACCGGGGACGCCGATCGCGTCGCAGGGGCCTTGGCACGGGTCGCGGTGCTGCGGCCGGCCGAGGCGGCCGCGACCTTGGTGGCCGTGGGCACGCCGATCTCGACGCCGGCGGTCGCGAACGCCCGCAGGACGGCCTTCAGGCGCTTCGGGTCAGCGACCGCCGCATCCTCGCAGGCGGCGCGGAAGCTCTCGGCGTCGACCCGGCGGTCGGCAGTGCCTCGAGCGAGCAGCCCCTGGAGAGCGGGGTGCTCGAACTCGCGGGGAAGAGCGGGGTTCTGCGCAGTGGACGCCACAAACCGACCTTTCGGCATTCGAGGGGACGGTGCACCGCCGTCAAGGCCTCCGACGCGGACTGTCGTGGCTCAAGCGGACACCTCTATTGTAACGGCGACACCCGCGACGGAGGGGCACCACAAGCTTCCGCGCCCGTTCCCTGCACCCGCGTCGTCCGTTCACCGACGCTGGCACAACGCACCGGGCGCCAGGAAGATTCCCGTCGTCCCGCGCCGCAGCGCCGTTCCGGCGGGCACGACGCCCCGCACCGACGGGGGCGATCGGGGGTCACGAGCGTCACACCACCCGGGCGCGTCGCACGACGGTCGGACTCGACGCGACGGACCAGGGCGAATGCGGCGCCGTCGACGTCACGGTTTGACCGCCAGCACCGGTTTGACCGCCAGCACCGGACAGGGCGCCTCGAGCAGGATGCGCTGCGCCCCCGACCCGAGGATGAGCTTGCCGACCGGGCTGCGCCGGCGCAGCCCGACCACGATCAGCTCGGCCCCGGCGTCGCGCGCGGTGCTCACCAGGTCATCGGCGAGGTCGCCGGTGCCCCCGACGACGGAGAACGTGATGCCTGCGGCGGTCAGGTCCTGCTCGACGCCCTGCCTCCCGGCCCCTCCGTCGTCCCTGGTCACGACGACGGTGAGCGGGACGGACCGCTCCTGCGCCTCGCGCTTCGCTGCGGCCAGCGCCGCCTGTCCTTCGGCCGTGCTCAGGAGTCCGACGACGATCGTCATGGGGGCACGCTACCCGACCGCGCGGGCGGGCACAGAGGCCGGTTCCGGGACGCCCCCGGCGCGGACCCAGCCGGGTGGCACGGCGGCCCGGAGCACGCCGTCCAGCAGCGCGGCGAGCCGGTGCTCCGGGTCCTGCCGGGCCGCGTCCCGCACCCGTCGCGCGGCGCGGCCGCCGTCGCCCAGCCACCACGCTAGGAACCCGAGCAGCGCCAGCGGCGGGGCGTGCAGGCGACGTGGCACGTGACCGACCACCTGCTCCAGCACCAGCCGCGCGGCCTCCGCGGTCGCGGCCTCCGGCGGCACCGCGACCCGGGGGTCGACGACCCGTGCGATCGCCCGGGCCGTCGCGACCTCGACGGCGGCGGCGGCGGTGGGGCTGCCGGCCGTCCCGGCACCGGCGGTACGGCCGGCCGCGTCGTGAGCCCCGGGCACGAGGGAGAGCAGGACCGCGTCCCGCACGGTCACGTCGGCGAGCGCCGCCGCCAGCCGCCCCAGCCCGGCCGGCGGGAGCGACAGCTCGCGGGGCGGCCCGGCACGCAGCTCGGTGGCCGCGTGCCGCATCAGCTCGCACCACAGGCCGTAAGCCTCGGCCCGCCACCGCCGGGTGGCCTCCTCGGCGGGCGTGGTCGCGCCGCCGGTCGCCGCCTCGCGGGCGCGCTCCGCGCGGGCCGCCGCACGGGCAGCGCGCTCACGCAGGCCCCCCGCGGGGCGCGGGATCCGGAACGCCTCCTCCTCGGAGGTTGCGACCGCCCGCCCAGCCACCACGAAGGCCGCGCTGACCTCCCGGTGCTCGAGCTCGCTCAGGGGGTGGCCCGACGCCGGGCAGCACACGGGGTCGGCGCAGTCGAGCCCGCGGAACCCGGTGGGGGACACGAGCCAGGTCTCGATGTCCAGGGGCGCGTCCGCCGCGTCGAGTGCGCGGAGCACGGCGTCCGCCGCGGCACGGGCCGATGCCTGTTCCTGCGCGGAGTAGACCGCGACGACCGCGAGCTCGGCCCCGACCCGGGTGGCGGCCCTGGCCACGGAGACGACCTCCGGCGGGGCGTCGTCGAGCTCCCCCAGCGGGATCCGAGCGACCAGCCCGACCCTGCCGTCGGCCGTGATGCACACGACCACGCAGCAGTCCCGTGGCCGGAAGCCCAGCAGGTACGGGATCGCCGCGAGCAGGTCGCGGGACGAGCGGAGCACGACCGGCGGGTCGAAGGAGGAGCCCGGCTCCTCGGAACGGTGGGTGGCGTAGACGGTGTCCATGCGTCGATCCCAGCCCAACGGCCGGCCCGGCGGCGTCCCTCCGGGACATCTGTGGAGGGTCGTGGCTGGGGGGCAGGGTCCGACGCCTGCGGCACGGGCGCGCGTCCTCGAGCGCCGGGCGGCGCCGGCCTGGCGGGCGGGCGGTCGGGGTCGGTCCGGCGCCGGCGGGCCGCTACGGTGGGCGCCGTGCCCACGCTCCCCCGCCGGTCGCACGCCCGGCGACACCGCTCCGCACCGAGGGTCGCGCACGTCGCCGCGGCGGCCGCCGCGGCGACCCTTCTCGCTGTGTCGGGATGCGGCCTCCTCCCCGGCGCCGGCGCTGCGGGGGACGACCCCCCGGCGACGGACGGCTCGGGAGTCGGGGTGCGCGGCGCCGGCGAGCCCGGGGCGTCAGCGAGCCCGACGGCGGAGCCGGACGCCGGGACGGCACTGCCCACCTTCGACCCGGGCACGGCAGTCGGCGGCTACGCGAAAGGGTTCCCCCGCGACCTCCTCGGCGCCCCCGACGACGCCACCGTGCTCGCCAGCTCGGCGACCCCCGGCGAGGGCACGCTCACGGACGTCACCCTCAACCTGGCCACGGACCGGAGCGCCCAGGAGGTGCTCGACCAGCTCGCGAAGCCCTTGCGCAAGGCGGGGTTCACCGAGTCCGGCTCGTCGACCTTCACCGGGTTGACGGCGCAGACCACGTTCGGCCGCGAGTCGGCGCCGAAGGGGAAGAAGAAGGGCGGGGACCCCGTCGTGGAGTCCGTCACGCTCGGGGTCCTCGACGACGACGACCGCCGGCTGGTCACGGTGAGCGGATCGGTCGTCGTCGCTGACGCTTAGGCTGACGACATGCCCTCCGCACCCGCACCGGTCGACCTCGAGAACCTCCGGAACGACGTCGACTCGGAGGTCGAGCGCCACCTCGCGGAGCTCGCAGCGGAGGTCGCCACCATCGGCGGGTCCGCGACCGCCCTGACCGACCAGGCGGCGGTGCTGCTGCGCGGCGGCAAGCGCCTACGCGCCGCGTTCTGCTACTGGTCCTTCCGGGCGCACGGCGGGCCGGCGGTCGGCGCCGAGCGGGATGCCGTCGTGCGGGCGGGCGCCGCCCTCGAGCTCTTCCAAGCGGCCGCGCTGCTGCACGACGACGTCATGGACGCGTCCGACACGCGACGCGGCCGGCCCACCGCCCACCGTGCCTTCGAAGCACGCCACGACACGGCCGGCTGGGCGGGGTCCGCCGAACGCTTCGGTACGGCAGCCGCCATCCTGCTCGGCGACCTCTGCCTCGTGGCCTGCCAGCGGGAGATCGCGTCGGCGGTCGCCGAGCTCCCGGCGGACCGGGCCGCGGCCGCGCGGGCGCTGTTCGACGCGATGCAGAGCGAGGTGGTCGTGGGCCAGTACCTCGACGTCCTCGTGCAGGCCGAGCCGTGGGGCCTCGATCCCGCGACCGACGAGGACCGCGCCCGCACGGTGCTGCGTGCCAAGTCGGCCCGTTACTCGGTGGAGCGCCCCCTCGTGCTCGGCGCCCTGCTCGCCGGCGCCGCCCCCGGCCGGGCGGAGGCCGTCTCGGCCGCGGGGCTGCCGCTCGGCGAGGCGTTCCAGCTCCGGGACGACGTGCTGGGCGTGTTCGGCGACACCGCCCTCACCGGCAAGCCCGCGGGCGACGACCTGCGGGAGGGCAAGCGCACGGTGCTCGTGGCCCGCACGATGGCGGCTGCGAGCCCGGCGGATCGCGACCTGCTCGTCGCGCGGCTCGGGGACCCCGAGCTGACGGACGTGACCGTCGAGCGGCTGCGCGGCGTGATCGCGGGCTCCGGCGCGCTCGACGCGGTCGAGACGCTCATCGGCTCCCTGGCGGACGGCGCGCTCGACGCTCTCGGGGCGGCCGAGCTCGCCGAGCCGGGACGGACCGTGCTGCTCGACCTCGCACGCGCCGCCGTCGATCGCGCCGCCTGACGGCGCGCGGGCAGCCAGTCTGGCGGCCAGGTCTGGCGGCCAGGTCAGAGCAGCGCCTGCGCCACCCGTCGCACCTCGCCGCGGCGGCCCGCCAGCAGGTCCTCGATGGGCGGGCGACCGATCGTCGGCTCGGTCTCGAACAGCCACCGCAGGATCTCGGCGTCGTCGAGGGCGGCGTCGGAGAGCAGCATCACCGTGCCGCGCAGCGTGCTGAGCACGTGCGGCTTGCCCTCGTCGGTGACAAGGAACGCCGCGGGCACCTGGAACGTGTTCCGCTCGCCCCGCTTGATCCCGACGAGGGTGCGCTCGGAGACCAGTCTCCGAGCCTTGCCCAGCTCGATGCCGAGCGCCTCCGCGACATCGGGCAGGGTCAGCCACTCGTCCACGAGGGACTCAAGGGCGGTGCGGTCGTCGGGATGGCTGCCGGGCTCCGGCGCGTGCGTTTCACTCACGGGGCCAGCCTACGGGCCTGGCGAACAGGGCGCCCCTACACTCGTCGCGTGGCCATCACGACGACCGATCCGATGCTCGGCCGCCTGGTCGACGGGCGGTACGAGATCGTCGCGCGCGTCGCCCGCGGCGGCATGGCCACCGTGTATCGCGCCACCGACCGTCGCCTGGACCGCGAGGTCGCGATCAAGGTGATGCACCCCCACCTCGCGGACGGCGTGGACGGCGCCGCCTTCGTCTCGCGGTTCCGGCGCGAGGCGCGCGCCGCGGCCCGCCTGAGCCACCCCGGCGTCGTCGCCGTCTACGACCAGGGCATGGACGGCGACACCAGCTACCTCGCGATGGAGTACGTGCCCGGCAGCAACTTGCGCCGGGAGCTGCACGACTCGGGCGCCCTGTCGGTGCGGCGCACGCTCGATGTCCTCGCGCAGGTGCTGGCCGCGCTCGCCGCCGCGCACCACAAGGGGCTCGTGCACCGGGACGTGAAGCCCGAGAACGTGCTCGTCGTCGGGGCCGAGCAGAGCGCCGGGCAGAACGACGGACAGGCCGACGGTGCGCCGGCCCCCGGCGGGCGCGTGAAGGTCGCGGACTTCGGCCTCGCGCGCGCCGTCACCGAGGTCACCTCCACCGCGACGGGCACGGTCCTCGGGACCGTCGCCTACCTCGCCCCCGAGGTGATCACCAGCGGTGGCTGCGACGCCCGCACCGACGTCTACGCCGTGGGCGTGCTCGCGTACGAGCTCCTCACGGGCACGCTCCCCTACCCGGGCGAGACCCCGATCCAGGTGGCCTTCCACCACGTGCACGAGGACCTCCCCGCGCCGTCGGAGCGCGTGGACTGGCTCCCGGCGGACCTCGACGCGCTCGTCGCGTCGTTCACCGCCCGCGCCCCCCGGCTCCGGCCGACCGACGCAGGCGTCGCGCTCGACGCCGTCGAGGCCCTGCGCGCCGCCCTCGGCGTCGAGGTGCTCGACCGGCGCGCCGAGCCGCCCGCCCCGACGGGTGCGCCCGACGCCGTCGAGGCGCCGACGGCGGACGACGACCCCGCGCCGGGAGCCGACGGCACCGGCGCGGTGGACGAGATCCCCACGGCGTTCTTCCAGGAGATCTCCCCCACCGCCGGCGCGCAGCCGACGGACCGCCTCGTCGAGCAGCCCACGGAGGCCTACCGGCGGCCCGCGCCGCGCCGCCGCCGCGCCGTCGTCTGGTCCCTGGTGCTGCTGCTGGTCCTGGCCGGCGGCGGGGGCGGCACCTGGTGGTGGTTCACCGACGGGCCGGGAGCGTGGACGTCCGTGCCGACCGGCGTGGCCGGCGTGCCCGTCGAGGACGCGCAGACCGCGCTCGAGCAGGCGGGCCTGGGCACGACGACGAGCCGGGAGTTCGACGACGACGTCCCCGAGGGGTCCGTGGTGACCACCGTGCCGGCACCGGGTGAGCGGGTGCGCGACGACGGGTCGGTCGAGCTGGTCGTGTCCCGCGGGGTCCAGATGCTCACCGTGCCCGACGGGCTCGTCGGGGCCGACCGCCGGGAGGCGGCCGCAGTGCTGACGAGCGCCGGCTTCACCGTCGGTACCCCGGAGCGGGCGCACGACGACGAGGCCGAGGCCGGCGTCGTCCTCGACCTCTCCGTGGACGAGGGGTCGCGCCAGCGGCACGACATGGTGGTCGGGCTCACCGTCTCCGACGGCCCCGCCCCGGTCCAGGTGCCGCAGGAGGTGGGCAAGCCGAAGGACCAGGCCGTCGCCGACCTCGAGGGGCTGGGTCTCGTCGTGAAGACCGGCGACCCGGAGTACTCCGAGGACGTGCCGAAGGGCCACGTCCTGGCGCAGGACCCCGAGCAGGGGGCGAACGCCCACCGCACCGACACGGTGACCCTGACGATCTCGCAGGGCCCGCCCCTCGTCGAGGTGCCGAACGTGGTCGGCAAGCACACGGACGCGGCGCGCAAGGCGCTCGAGAGGGCCGGCCTCAAGGTCGAGGAGAACGCCTACCTCGGCGGCCTGCTGGACACGGTGCGCTTCCAGGACACCACCGGCAAGGCCCCCAAGGGCAGCACCGTGACGCTCACCGTGTGGTGAACCACCCGCGGGGGCACGGGCCGGTCACCAGCTCGTGAGCATCTCCGCGACGCGGAAGGCCATCTCGAGCGACTGCTGGTGGTTGAGCCGGGGGTCGACGAGCGTCTCGTACCGCAGGGCCAGGCCCGCGTCGTCGATCTCCTCGCTGCCGCCCAGCACCTCGGTGACGTCGTCGCCGGTGAGCTCCATGTGCAGCCCGCCGGGCACGGTGCCGAGCGCGCGGTGCACCTCGAAGAAGCCCGTCACCTCGTCCAGCACGTCGGAGAACCGCCGGGTCTTGTACCCGCTGTCCGACGTGATCGTGTTGCCGTGCATCGGGTCGGTCACCCAGGTCGCGGTGACGCCGGCCGCGGTGACCCCCTCGACCACCTCGGGCAGCACGTCGCGGACCCGTGCGGCGCCCATCCGGGTGACGAAGGTCAGCCGGCCGGGCACGTTGCCCGGGTTGAGCCGCCCCGCGAGGGAGATCGCGTCGTCGGGGGTCGTCGTCGGCCCGAGCTTGACGCCGATCGGGTTGGCGACGCGGGACAGGAACTCTACGTGCGCGCCGTCGAGCTGGCGGGTGCGCTCGCCGATCCACAGGAAGTGGGCCGACGTGGCGTACGCCTGCCCCGTGCGGGTGTCGACGCGCGTGAGCGCCCGCTCGTAGTCGAGGATGAGCGCCTCGTGGCTGAGGTAGAACTCGACGGTGCGCAGCGCGTCGAAATCGGCCCCGCAGGCGTCCATGAACCGGATCGCCCGGTCGATCTCGGCCGCCGTGCGCTCGTAGCGGGAGTACGCGGGGTTGCGCATGAAGCCGCGGTTCCACTCGTGCACCCGGCGCAGGTCGGCATGGCCGCCCTGCGTGAACGCCCGCACGACGTTGGCCGTGGCGGACGAGATCCGGTACGCCTGCTCGAGGCGGCGCGGGTCCGGGGTGCGGGACTCGAGGGTGAACTCGTGGCCGTTGACCATGTCGCCGCGATAGGCGGGGAACGTGACGCCGTCCCGTGTCTCGGAGTCCGACGAGCGCGGCTTGGCATACTGCCCGGCCAGCCGGCCCATCTTCACCACGGGCGTGCTCGCCCCGTGGGTGAGCACCACCGCCATCTGCAGGATCGTGCGCATCTTGTTGCGGATCCTGGTCGCGTTCGCGTCGGCGAACGTCTCGGCGCAGTCGCCGCCCTGCAGGAGGAACGCCTCGCCGCGGCCGGCCGCGGCGAGGCGTTCCGTGAGCCGCCGCGCCTCGGCCGGCACCACCAGGGGCGCGGCCTCGGAGAGCCGGCCCGCCACCGCGGCGAGCGCCCCGGCGTCGGGCCACACGGGCTGCTGGCGCGCCTCGAGCGCCCGGAAGCGGTCGAGGCCCTCGGGGTCGCTCCCGGGCGCCACGGTGTCGACGGCGGTGGTCATGCGGGCGGCTCCTGCCTCGTTGCTGCGGGGCGCGGCGTCAGTGCGCGGCGGGCTTCGCCGGCACCCGCGACTGGCCGGTGGCGTCGAGGATCTCGCCGAACCACGGCACCGAGACGTCGAACGCCTTGCCGCCGGCGATGCGCGGGAACGCGATCGCCTTCAGCCGGTCGCCGTCCTCCTCGTCGTGGCCGATGACGCCGGCCTCGCCGCGCAGCGCGCACTCGACGGCCAGGTCGGTCATCGACTTGATGAGGCGCAGGTCCTCGGCGTTCGCGGCCGCGGCGCGCGAGTAGTAGCCCGACTTCTGCACCATGACCTTCTCGGCACCCAGCTTCTCGGCGAACTGCTTCGCGAACCACTGGCCCGGGTTGATCGTGTCGAGCTTGACGTGCCCGAACGGGTCGCGCGGCACCTCCTCGCCGGCCGCCTCGAGCTGCTCGACGATCTCGTTCATGCCCGCGCCCTCGGACAGGAAGATGTTGACGTTGCCGATCTCGTCCATCACGGCACGCAGGCGGGTCGCCTCGGCGTCGATGTCGAGCTCGAGCTCCGGCAGGAAGACGGCGTGCACGTCCCAGCGCTCCTTCGTCAGGCCGAGGGCCGGGGCCCACTCCTGCGCGTCGAGCCACTTGCGGTATTCCTTCGCGGCGGCCGCCGTGAGCCAGCCGCAGTGCCGGCCCATGACCTCATGCACGATGAGCATGCGCGGGCCGGAGCGGTGCTCGCCGATGATGTTCGCCGCGAACCCGGCGGCCTCCTCGGCCGCGGTCCACGCGCCGAGCGACTGGCGGATCGGCACGACGTCGTTGTCGATCGTCTTCGGCAGCCCCACGACGGTGAGCTCATAGCCGTTGTCGTGGAGGTAGGCCGCGAGGTCCGCCGCCGTGGTGTTCGTGTCGTCGCCGCCGATCGTGTGCAGCACGTCGACGCCGTCGGACTTGAGCCGCTCGGCGGCGACCTCCAGCGGGTTCTCACCCTCCTGGACCAGGCCGCGCTTCACGCAGTCGGCAGCGTTGGTGAGCTTGACGCGGGAATTGCCGATCGGCGAGCCGCCGAAGCGGTGCAGGATGCCGGCCTGCTGGCGACCCTCCTCGTCGATGACGATCTTCGTGCCCGTCAGCAGGCCGTGGTAGCCGTATTGGTAGGCGATGATCTCGATCGACGGATCGAGCTCCGTGTAGCGCTCGATGAGGCCGCCGACAGCGGAGGACAGGCAGGGCGCGAAGCCGCCGGCGGTCAGGAGCGCCACGCGACGAACCGACATGACAGGTGCTACCTCTCGGTGGGGGACGAACAGCATGCCCATCCTAGGAGCACCGGGTCCCGCGGCGGGGCGACCGTCCGCCGGACGACCCGGCGGCGGCGCCACGGCCTGTCGCGTGCGATGATGTCTGAGAGCCTCCCCGCCTGTCCGGCGTCGGGAGGCTCTTGCGTATGACGAACTCTCGACCCGTGCCCCAGGCCGCCCCCGACGCCGCCCTCGGCTCCCCCGCGCCCGATGCCCCAGCCCCCTTCGGCCCGATTCGTGTCCGCCACGCGACGGCGGCCGACGGCGACGTCCTCGAGCGGCTGTGGCTGATGTTCCGCCACGACCTGTCCGACGTCACCGGCGAGCTGCCGAGGGTCGACGGCCGCTTCCGCGACGAGCGGCTCCGCACCGCGCTCGACGACGGCCGCGCCGCCGGCTGGAGCGCGCACCTGGCCGAGTCCCGCGACAGCCGGCCGGTGGCGTTCGCGCTGGTCCGCGGGCACGACGGCAGATCCGACAGCGGCGCCCGCGTGCTCTCCGCGTTCTTCGTGGTGCGGGCGGCACGACGCCACCGCGTGGGACGACAGTTCGCCGGCGACGTGCTCCGGACGGTGCCCGGCCCGTGGGAGATCGCGTACCAGGACGCCAACGCCCCCGCCGCGGCGTTCTGGCCACGGGTCGCGACCGACGTCGCGGGCGAGCGCTGGTCGCTCGAGCACCGCGCCGTCCCGGGCCGCCCGAAGCTGCCGCCCGACGCGTGGCTCCGGCTCACCGTCAGCTGAGGAGCCCGCCGCCGCAGGGGCCGGCGGCCTCCGTCAGGCCTCTGGGGCCGGCTGTGTGGGCGGCTGCTCGGGCGGCTGCTTCGGCGGCTCCGGGTACTGCGCCGCCGCGGCGAGGCGCGCCTTCATCGTGGCGGCGTACATGTCGACGTACTCCTGCTCGCTGAGCCGCAGGATCGCGTACATGATCTCGTCGGTCACGGACCGCAGCACGAACCGGTCGCCCTCCATCCCGCGGTACCGGCTGAAGTCGAGCGGCTCTCCGAAGACGATGCCGATCGGCATCGGTCGCGGGATCGCCCGGCCCAGCGGCTGGGCCACGTCCGTGCCCACCATCGCCACGGGGATCACGGGCGCTCCCGACTCGAGCGCCAGCCGGGCGACGCCGGTCTTGCCGCGGTAGAGCCGCCCGTCGGGGCTGCGCGTGCCCTCCGGGTAGATGCCGAACAGGTCGCCCTCGTCCAGCACCCGCAGCCCCGTGCGCAGGGCCGCCTCGCTCGCCTTGCCACCCGCACGGTCGACGGGGATCGTGCCGACGCCGCGCATGAACCCGGCCACGACCCGGCCGCGGACGCCGCCGCCGGTGAAGTAGTCCGACTTGCCCAGGAACTGGACCTGGCGGTCCAGCACCAGCGGGAGCACGAACGAGTCGATGACGGCGAGGTGGTTGCTCGCCAGGATCGCCGGACCCGAGGACGGGATGTTCTCGACGCCCTTCGTCCAGGGGCGGAACGCCAGCCGGAGCCACGGCCCTACCAGCACGTTCTTCATCACCCAGTAGAACAACGGTCCTCCTCGCCCATCGTCGGCCCATCTCAGCAGCGCCCCGGTCTGCGGTCCGCCCGCGAAGGTCCGTGGCGCGGGCGGGCGTCGCCGCCGGTCACGAAGCATCGCCCACGACAATAGAGTGAACCCATGCCCGCACCGAACCCGGACGCCGAACCGGACCTGCCGGACGACGACCTGCCGGACGACGCCGTCGAGGCGCGCTGGGCGGACATCGTCGCGCAGCTCGGCTCGCTGGACGGGCCCTCGGCACGGGACGACGCCACGGGCGAGGCCACCACCACGGCGTTCGGCGCCGACGGTTCGGTCGCCGACGGTTCGGTCGACGCCTCGGACCAGCGCTCGAGCACCGCGCCGCCCGCCGTGGGGACCGGCCCACGAGACTGGCCCACCACGCCCGAGGTCGAGGCCCTGGATGAAACGGAGTCTCATTTCACGCCGCCGGAGCCCGAGCCGGTGCTCTCCCGCGACCCCGTGTTGACCCTCGCGTGGGCCCTCGTGATCGGGATCCCGCTGCTCACGGTGGTGTCCGTCGTCGTGCGCGCCGCGGTACCCGGGCTCCTCCTGCCCGCCTGGTCAGGGCCGGTGGCCGGCGGGCTCTTCCTCGCCGGGCTCGGGGTGCTGCTCTGGCGTATGCCGCACCGCCGCGACCCCGACGACCACGGCACGGGGGCCGTCGTCTGACCCGTCCCTGACGGCCGGCGCGGCGTCCGGCACCACGACCGGACGCGGATCAGCTGCGTGCGAGTTCCGCGGCGCCGATGATGCCGGCCTCGTTGCCGTGCTCGGCCAGCTCGATCTGGGCCACCGGGCGGTGCCCCAGCGCGGAGAGCTGCGCCTCGTACGCCTTGCGCACGGGGAGCAGGAGGTGGTCCCCCGCCGCGCCCACGCCGCCGCCGATCACGAAGAGCTCCGGGTCGAGCAGGGCGGCGACAGACGCCGACCCCTCGCCGATCCACCGGCCCAGCGTGGCGAGCAGCTCGAGCGCGAGCCCGTCGCCGTCCTGCGCCGCCTGCGTGACGTGCGGCCCCTCGATGTCGTCGACATCGCCGCCGGCGAGCTCCAGCAGCCGGGCGGCGCGCACCGGCTGGGCGATCGCGGCCTGCTTGGCGTCCCGCACGAGCGCCGTGCCCGACGCGTACTGCTCCCAGCAGCCCTCGTGCCCACAGCCGCAGTAGTGCCCGCCGGGCACCACGCGCATGTGCCCGACCTCGGCGGCCACGCCCCACTTGCCGCGCACCAGCTCGCGGTCCACGACGATCGCGCCGCCGAGCCCGGTGCCCACCGTGAGCATGAGCATGTCGGTCGCGTCGCGGGCCGCGCCGAACCGGAACTCGGCCCAGCCGGCGGCGTTGGCGTCGTTCTCCACCACGACCGGGACGTCGAGGTCGAGGAGCCCCTCGATCCGCTCGGCGAGCGGGTACTCGCGCCACGCGATGTTCGGGGCGAAGAGCACCGAACGGCGGTCGGGGCTGACGAAGCCGGCCGCGGCGAGGCCGATGGCGCCGACCTCGTGCTCCTTGGCCAGCTCGGCGCACGCGTCGGCGATCGCGTGGTCGATGCTCGCGACGTCGTCTGCGACGGTCTCGCGCCGGACCTTCGCCAGGATCCTGCCCGCCTCGTCCACCACGCCGACGGCGATCTTGGTGCCGCCGATGTCGACTCCGATGGCGTGCATGCAGGAACCTCGCGTTCTGTGTCAGGACGCCCCGTCCGCACGGCGCATCTCCCCGGTCGCCCTCGCAGGACGGGAGCGCGCGGTGCGCGCATGGACCAGAATAGCCATCAGGACCATGGAGGTGCGACGCGCGACCGTCACCGAACCGTGTCCCAGATCTCTCCTGAGACCCGGTATCGTGACGGCCGGGGAACGAGCCCCTTGGCCAATGCACTGAGCATGGACGATGGAGTCAGCATGGACGAGATCACCACCCCGCAGGCGGTCGAGCTGCCTGCGACGTCGAACCTCAACGATCTCCTCGCCACCCGCGTGGCGAGGGACCCGCGTGCCGCCCTTGCCGAGCGCCCCGCCGGCGACGGCTGGGAGACGGTCTCCGGGGCCCAGTTCGACGCCGAGGTGGTGGCCGTCGCGAAGGGCCTCGTGGCGAAGGGCGTGCAGCCGAGCGACCCGGTCGGGATCATGGCACACACGAGCTATGAGTGGACGCTGCTCGACTTCGCGGCGTGGGCGGCCGGCGCCGTGCCCGTGCCGATCTACGAGACGTCCGCCGCCGAGCAGGTGGAGTGGATCCTCACCGACTCGGCGATCACGGTCCTCGTCGTCGAGGACTCCGGCCTGGCTGCGACGGTCGCCGAGGTCTCCGACCGTGCCCCGGCGCTGCGGGAGGTGCTCAGGCTCGACGACGGGGCCATCGCCGCCCTGACCGCCGCCGGTGCGGAGGTCCCCGACGAGGAGATCGCGCGCCGCCGCGGCCTGGCGGACCTCGCCGACGTGGCGACGCTCATCTACACCTCGGGCACCACCGGCACCCCCAAGGGCGCCGAGATCACCCACGGCAACCTCGCCCTGCTCGCGGTCAACGGCGTCGCGGCGGCCCCCGAGGTCTTCAAGGACGGCGGGCGCACCCTGCTCTTCCTCCCCCTGGCCCACGTCTTCGCCCGGTACATCGAGATCCTCGCGATCGCGAGCGGCACCGTGCTTGGCCACTGGTCCGACCTCAAGACCGTCACCGCGGGACTCGGCGCGTTCCGCCCGACGTACATCCTCGCGGTGCCGCGCGTCTTCGAGAAGATCTACAACGCCGCCGAGCAGAGCGCCGCCTCCGGCGGCAAGCTGAAGATCTTCCACTGGGCGGCCGCGACGGCGATCGCCTACTCCCGCGCCCTGGACACCGCGGGCGGGCCGTCGCCCTGGCTGCGGCTGCAGCACAAGGTCGCGGACGCCCTCGTGTACACCAAGCTGCGTGCCGTGCTGGGCGGGCAGGCGCAGTACGCCGTCTCAGGCGGCGGCCCCCTGGGCGAACGTCTCGGCCATTTCTTCCGCGGGCTCGGCCTCACGATCCTCGAGGGCTACGGCCTTACCGAGTCCACGGCCCCCACCAGCGTGAACCGCCCCCAGGCCACCAAGATCGGGTCGGTCGGCCTCCAGCTGCCCGGGTGCAGCGCGAAGATCGCCGCGGACGGCGAGGTGCTGCTGCGCGGGCTCCAGGTCTTCCGCGGCTACCACAACAACCACGAGGCCACCACGGAGGCCTTCGAGGAAGGTTGGTTCCGCACCGGCGACCTCGGCGCCCTCGACGACGACGGGTTCCTCACCATCACGGGTCGTAAGAAGGAGATCATCGTGACGGCGGGCGGCAAGAACGTCGCACCGGCGATGCTCGAGGACCGCATCCGTGCGCACGCCCTGGTGAGCCAGTGCGTGGTCGTCGGCGACAACCGCCCGTTCATCGGTGCCCTGATCACCCTCGACGCCGAGGGCCTGCCCGGCTGGCTCAAGATGCACGGCAAGCCGGAGCTGACGCCCGATCAGGCGGCCACCGACCCGGACGTGCTCGCGGCGATCGACGCGGCCGTCACCCGGGCCAACCAGGCCGTGTCGAAGGCGGAGTCGATCCGCAAGTTCGCGGTGCTGCCGGGCGACCTCACGGTCGAGAACGGCTACCTCACGCCCAAGCAGAGCGTCCGCCGGCACATCTTCGTCAAGGACTTCGCGGCCGAGATCGACGATCTCTACGTGGACACCCGGCAGAAGTCCGCGAGCTGACCGAGCGCTGGTTGAGCGTTCTCGTCGTTGTCGTACCCCGTGACTAGGTTGCGGGACATGCCGAGCACCACCTCCGTCCAGCCGTCCTTCGAGGACCTCGGCACCCCGCTGCGGGACGTCACGTTCGTCGTCGTCGACCTCGAGACCACGGGCGGCCGGACGGCGGACGGCGGCATCACCGAGATCGGCGCGGTGAAGGTCCGCGGTGGCGAGGTGCTCGGCGAGCTGCAGTCGCTCGTGAACCCCGGCCACGCGGTCCCGGCGTTCGTCGCCCGCCTCACCGGCATCACGACCTCGATGGTGGCCACGGCCCCGTCGATCGAGCTCGTGCTCCCGAGCTTCCTCGAGTTCGCCCGGGACGCCGTGCTGGTGGCGCACAACGCGCCGTTCGACGTCGGCTTCCTCCGGGCCGCATGCGAACGCCTGGGGTACGAGTGGCCCGGGTTCCGCGTGGTCGACACCGTCCCGCTGGCGCGACGGGTCGTCACGCGGGAGGAGGCCCGGAACCACAAGCTGTCGACCCTGGCGGCGCTCTTCCGCGCCCGGGTCACACCCGACCACCGCGCGCTCGCCGACGCCCGCGCAACGGTCGACGTGCTCCACGCCCTGTTCGAGCGGCTGGCGCCCCTGGGCATCACGCACCTGGAGGACCTCGCCACCGCGGCCGACCCGGTGCCCCCGGACGTGCGGCGCAAGCGCACCCTCGCCGACGGGCTCCCCGAGGCGCCCGGCGTCTACCTGTTCCGCGGGCCAGGCGACGAGGTGCTGTACGTCGGCACCTCGACGAACCTCCGCAAGCGCGTGCGGTCGTACTTCACCGCCGCCGAGAAGCGCGGCCGCATCACCGAGATGGTACGGATCGCCCACGCCGTCACGCCGGTCGTGTGCGCCACGCCGCTCGAGGCCCAGGTGCGCGAGCTGCGCCTCATCGCCGAGCACGCGCCGCGCTACAACCGACGTTCCAAGCATCCCGAGCGCCAGTCCTGGGTCCGCCTCACCGACGAGGCCTACCCGCGGCTGTCCGTCGTGCGCGACGTGCGCGCCGGCACGCCGCACATCGGCCCGTACCCGTCACGACAGGCCGCACTCGCCGCGGTCGAGGCGCTGCACGACGCACTCCCGCTGCGGCAGTGCACCGCCCGCCTGCCTCGGGTGACGCGGACCGCCGGCAGCCCGTGCGCGCTGGCGGGGATGGGGCGGTGCTCGGCGCCCTGCGTCGCCACGGAGGACGCGGACACGTCGTACGACGACGTCGCGGCCATGGCCCGCTCGGCGCTGACGTCGGACCCCTCCGTCGTCGTCGACGCCCTCGCGGCGCGGGTCGGCCGGCTCGCGGCGCAGGAGCGGTTCGAGGAGGCCGGGCGGGTGACGCATCGGCTCCGCGCCTTCGTGCAGGGCGCGGCGCGCGCCCAGCGCCTCGACCCGGTCGCGCGGTGCGCCGAGCTGGTCGCGGCGCTCCCCACGGCCGCGGGCGGGTGGGAGCTCGTCGTCGTGAAGCACGCACGCCTGGCAGCGACGGCGGTCACCGGGCCGGACGAGGACCCCCTGCCCGTGGTCGACGCGCTGCGGGCGACGGCGGAGGACGTGCCCCCGGCGGTGCCCCCGGCGCCGGCCTGCCACCCCGAGGAGGCGGCGCTCGTGATCGCGTGGCTCGAGCAGCCCGGCGTACGCCTCGTGCACGTGAGCGGCCCGTGGACGTGCCCGGTGCGCTCGGCCGCCGCGCACGTCGACCTCTCGACGGTCTCGTCGACTGTCGCAGGCACGGTCGCGGGCAGCGTGGCTACGATGACCGCATGCTGACCGCGATCGTGCTCATCGACACCGAGGCCGACCAGATCCCCGAGGTCGCCACCCAGGTCACCGACCTCAAGGGGATCAGCGAGGTCTACTCCGTCACCGGCAAGGCCGACCTGGTCGCCATGGTGCGGGTGCGCGAGCACGAGGAGCTGGCCGACGTCATCGCCGACGGGATCAGCAAGATCCCCGGCGTGGTCCACACCGAGACGCTCATCGCCTTCCGCACCTACTCCCACGTGGACCTCGAGCAGGCGTTCGCCCTCGGCCTCGACGACTGACCTCGACGCCCGGCACGGACGACCGGCACCTGTCAGGCCCGCGTCGCGGCCACCCAGCGCTCCAGCACCTCCGCCGCGGCGCCGTCGTCCACGCTGCGGGCCGCGTGCCCGAGTCCAGCGGCGAGCCGCTCCGCGAGCGACCCCGACGCCGTCCCCGGCAGGCTCCCGTCCGCCACGACCGCGGCCGCGGCGTTGAGCAGCACGGTCTCCCGCACCGCCCCTTGGTCCGTGCCGTCGAGCACGGCGCGCGCCACGCCCGCGTTGTGCTCCGCGTCGGCCCCCCGCAGGTCGGCCACCTCGATCCGGCGCAGCCCGAGCTCCTCCGCCGCGTCGAGCCGCTCCTCACGCACCCGGCCCTCGCGCACCTCCCACACGGTGGCGCCGCCGGTGGCGGCGAGCTCGTCGAGCCCGTCGTCGCCGCGGAACACCAGTGCGTCGATACCCCGCGCCGCGAACACCCCCGCCATCAGGGGGGCCATCCGCGCGTCCGCGCACCCCACGGCCGTCGACCCGGGCTGCGCCGGGTTGGTGAGCGGGCCGAGGAAGTTGAAGGCGGTCGCGATCGCGAGGTCGCGCCGCGCCACCGCGGCGTGCCGCATCGAGGGGTGGAAGAGCCCCGCGAAGCAGAAGGTGATGCCCACCTCACGGGCCAGGGCCGCGACCCGTCCCGGTTCCTGGTCCAGCCGGACCCCCAGCGCCTCGAGCACGTCGGCCGAGCCGGACGAGGAGGACGCGGCCCGGTTGCCGTGCTTGACGACCCGCAGGCCGGTCCCCGCGAGAACGACCGCGGCCATGGTCGACACGTTCACCGTGCGGTGACGGTCGCCACCCGTCCCGACGATGTCCACCGTCCGGCCGGGGACCTCGATCCGCGTGGCGTGCGCGAGCATCGCGTCCGCCAGCCCGGTCAGCTCCGCGGCGGTCTCCCCCTTGGCCCGCAGCCCGACGAGGAAGCCCGCGAGCCGGGTCGGCGGCACCTCGCCCGACATCACCTCGTCCATGGCCCACGCCGTCTCCCGGGAGGTCAGGTCGCGCCCGCCGACCAGCTCGGTGAGGATGCCGGGCCAGGTGGGTTCGGATGCCGGGTCGGTGGTGGCCACGGTGGTCCCTTCGGTCGGTGCCGAGCACCCGCCGACGGGGACGTGTCGCCCCGGTCGGCGGGTCAGGCGGCTGCGGTCAGGAGGCCGGCCACGGTGCGCTGCAGCTCGATGGCGTCGAGCGGCCGTGCCACCACGGCGTCGGCGAGCGACCACGATGCTAGCCACCCGTCGTCCGGCCTGCCGGTGAGGACCACGACGGGCGGGCAGCGGTACACCTCGTTCTTGAGCTGCCGGCACAGGCCCATGCCGCCGGCCTTGTCCGTCTCGCCGTCGAGCACCAGCAGGTCCCAGCCTCCGCGGTCCGCCGCGGCGACGAGCGCGGCGGCCGTCGCGACCTCGGCCCACGCGATCTCGGGTGCGTGGGCCCGCAGCCGCGGGCCGACGGCAGTCCGCACCTGCTCGCGGACCGTCCGGTCATCGCTGTACAGCAGCACCCGCGGGTTCCTGCCCCCCGGGGCCGGGCTGGTCGGGCGCTGGGTCGTCTGTTCCGTCATCGAGGCTTCCCTTCAAGGACGTGCACGGCTTCGGGCACGGACAGGACGCCCGTTGCGACCGCGCGGCCCTCGGACGTCGATGTTTGCTGGCATCGTGGCACACCCGCGTCACCTCGGTCAGCCGCCAAACGTGGTCTTTTACTGGCACTCTCCCTGAATGCGTCATCTCGTAGCGGCAGAGTGGCGAGTTTCCGCAGATCCTGTGGACATGGTGTTCGCGAAGCGCCCGCCCGAGTGGCTCGAAGCGACGCTATATCGGCCATAATGGCTCACGTGTCGACCGCAACGGCTGCTGCCCCCCATGCCCACCAGCACGTGAGCGTCAACCGTCCGAACCCCGTGTCGGTCGGGACGATCGTCTGGCTCGCGAGCGAGCTGATGTTCTTCGCGGGCCTCTTCGCGATGTATTTCACCGTGCGCTCGGTGATGCCCGAGGCCGAGTGGGCCGCCGAGGCCGAAAAGCTCACCGTCACCCTCTCCGCGATCAACACCACCGTGCTGGTGCTGTCTTCGGTGACGTGCCAGATGGGCGTGTGGGCCGCCGAGCGGTTCAAGCCGGCGCGCACCGGTTCCATCCTGCAGGTCAACCGGTGGGGCATGAACGAGTGGATGACGCTCACCTACCTGATGGGCGCCTTCTTCATCGGCGGCCAGATCTTCGAGTACACCGAGCTCGTGCACAACGGCCTGACGATCTCCTCGAGCGCCTACGGGTCGGTCTTCTACCTGACCACCGGCTTCCACGGTCTGCACGTCCTGGGCGGGCTCTTCGCCTTCCTGTTCCTGCTGGGCCGTTCGTTCGCCGCCCGAAACTTCGGCCACCACGAGGCGACCACCGCGATCGTCACGTCCTACTACTGGCACTTCGTCGACGTGGTGTGGATCGCGCTCTTCGCGGTCATCTACCTGTTGCAATGAACCCCCAGCCGGCGTCGGAGCCGGCCTCAGACCCTGCACCTTCGATCTGCGAGACGAGGATCATTTCGTGAAGGCACTCGCCGCCCGCAGGCACCACCGGCTGGCCCCGGTCGTGCTGCTGCTGCTGGCGCTGCTGGTCACGGGCGGCGTCTACGCCGCCCTGGCCCCGAGCCCTGCCCAGGCCGACACCGCCAGCACCGCGGATATCGAGACCGGGAAGAAGCTCTTCCAGGCCAACTGCGCCACCTGCCACGGCAAGAACGCCGAGGGCACCTCCCAGGCTCCCTCGCTGATCGGCGTGGGCGCGGCCGCGGTCGACTTCCAGGTCTCCACGGGCCGTATGCCCATGCAGATGGACGGCCCCCAGGCCGAGGCCAAGCCCCCGCAGATGAATGAGGAGCAGACCGCCGCGCTCGCCGCGTACGTCGCGTCCCTCGGCGCCGGGCCGGCCATCCCCACCGACGTACAGGTCGACGGGAGCCTGGGTGACCCCGCCAACGGTATGGCCCTGTTCCGCACCAACTGCGCGATGTGCCACAACGCCGTCGGCGCCGGCGGCGCCCTCTCGGAGGGCAAGTTCGCGCCACCGTTGTTCGACACGTCGAGCCGCAACGTCTTCCAGGCCATGCTCACCGGCCCGCAGTCGATGCCGGTGTTCAACGACGCCAACATCGCCCCCGACGAGAAGCGCGACATCATCGCGTTCCTCGACGTGCAGGACGAGGGCTCGGCCGGCGGCCTCGCCCTCGGTTCGCTCGGCCCTGTCAGTGAGGGCCTGTGGGCCTGGATCATCGGCATCGGGCTGATCATCGGCGCCGCGGTGTGGATCGGAGCAAAGTCCTCGTGAGCGAGAACCAGAACCCCCAGGGCCCGTCCCAGGACGTGACCCAGCACGACGGCAACGGGACGGTCGCGCAGACCGACCACTTCGCCGACCCCGGGGTCCCCCCGCACAAGCACCGCCTGGCGGACATCGACCCCAAGGCCGCGAAGCGCAGCGAACGGATCGTCGTCCTGCTGTTCGCGATCTCCTGCCTCGGCACCATCGCCTCACTGGTCGCCTACTTCGCCGTGCGGCCGGACGGCACCACGCCCGGCGTGCGCACCTCGACCGTGCTGCTCGGCGTCGCCCTCGCCGTCTCCCTGTTCGGCATCGGCTTTGCAGCCGTGCACTGGGCCAAGACGCTGATGTCCAGCAAGGAGTACGTCGAGGAGCGGCACCCGAGCAGCAGCTCGGACGAGGTCCGCGGGGTCGTCGCCACCCAGTTCAAGGACGGGCTCGAGGACTCCGGGATCGCCCGGCGCCCCATGCTCAAGGGCGCGGTCGTGTCCGCGCTCGCCCTGTTCCCGCTGACCATCGCCGTGCCGCTCGTCTCGAGCGTCGGCGGCAACTGGGACGTCGGCAGCTTCCGGTACACGATCTGGAAGAACGGCCGCCGGCTCGCCTACGACCCGTCCGGCCGCCCGATCAAGGCCTCCGACCTCACCGTCGGCTCCGTGGCGCAGGTCATGCCCGACGTGTCCGCCGAGGAGCGCGAGTCGCACGAGTGGATCACCGAGAAGGCCAAGGCCATCGTGCTGCTCGTGCGCCTCGACCCGCGCGATCTCAAGCGCGACCAGCGCGAGGGCGCGTCGTACGACGGGATCGTCGCCTACTCGAAGGTCTGCACCCACGTCGGGTGCCCGGTCGCCCTCTACGAACAGCAGACGCACCACCTGCTGTGCCCGTGCCACCAGTCGACGTTCGACGTCGCGGACGGCGCGAAGGTGGTCTTCGGTCCGGCCAAGCGCCCGCTGCCGCAGCTGCCCATCACCGTCGACGACGAGGGGTATCTTGTAGCTGAGGACGACTTCAACGAGCCCATCGGTCCGAGCTACTGGGAGCGCCTGAAGTGAGCACGACGACCACTCCCCCCACTGCAGCGGCGGAGCCGACGACCGCGATCGGCAAGACCGCCGACTTCCTCGACCAGCGGACCAAGATCGGCGTGCTCGCGAAGCAGCTCGTCCGCAAGGTCTTCCCCGATCACTGGTCCTTCATGCTCGGCGAGATCGCGCTGTTCTCGTTCGTCGTGCTGCTCATCTCCGGCGTCTTCCTGGCGATGTTCTTCGACCCGTCGATGGCGCTGACCACGTACCACGGTCCGCCGGTCACCATGGACGGCCAGCTGATGTCCGTGGCTTTCTCGTCGACGCTCGACATGTCGTTCGAGGTGCGCGGTGGCCTGCTGATGCGGCAGATCCACCACTGGTCGGCGCTGATCTTCGTCGCCGGCATCGTGGTGCACATGATGCGCGTGTTCTTCACCGGCGCGTTCCGCAAGCCGCGCGAGCTGAACTGGCTCGTGGGCACCACGCTGCTGATCCTGAGCCTCCTCGCCGGCTTCTCCGGCTACTCGCTGCCGGACGACGTGCTCTCCGGCAACGGCCTGCGCATCACCGACGGCGTCATCAAGTCGATCCCGATCATCGGGTCGTACCTGTCGTACTTCGTCTTCGGCGGCGAGTTCCCGGGCGAGCACATCATTCCGCGCCTGTTCACGGTGCACATCCTGCTGGTGCCTGCGTTGATCCTGGCGCTCATCGGCGTGCACCTGTTCCTCATGGTGCTGAACAAGCACACCCAGTACCCGGGCGGCGGCCGCACCGACAACAACGTCGTCGGCTACCCCGCGGTCCCGGCGTTCGCCACGAAGATGGGCGGCAACTTCTTCATCATCTTCGGCGTGCTGGCCCTGATGGGCGGCACGATGGCGATCAACAACGTCTGGAACTACGGGCCGTACGACCCCTCCCCCGTCTCAGCAGGCGCTCAACCTGACTGGTACATGCTGTTCCTCGAGGGATCGCTGCGCCTCATGCCAGGTCAGGCCGAGATCGTCACGTGGGGCGACTACACGCTCTCGCTGAACATCCTCGTCCCGGCGGTCATCATCCCGGGCCTGTTGTTCACGTTCCTGTTCGTGTATCCCTTCGTGGAGGCGAAGGTGACCGGCGACCACCGCGAGCACCACGTGCTCGACCGGCCCCGCAACGTGCCCACCCGCACCGGCCTCGGCGTCGCGTTCCTCACGGCGTTCGTCATCCTGGCGCTCGCCGGCTCGAACGACCTGATCGCCACGCAGTTCTCCCTGTCGATCAACACGATCACCTGGGTCTTCCGCGTGCTGTTCTTCGTCGGCCCGGTCTTCGCCTTCTGGATCACGAAGCGGATCTGCATCGGCCTGCAGCGCAAGGATCGCGAGCTCGTGCTGCACGGTCACGAGACGGGTCGCATCGTGAGGTTCGCGAACGGCGAGTACATCGAGGTCCACCGCCCGCTCGACGACCAGGAGCGCTGGCTCCGTGTGAACTACGACCCGCACCGCCCGCTAGAGATCGAGCCTGCGACGGACGCTCGTGGCGTCAAGCGCAAGGGCTACAAGGAGGACCGGCGCTGGCAGAAGCTGTCGCGGTTCTTCTACGAGGACCGAGTGGAGCCGGTGACCCCGGCCGAGCTGGCCGCGGCGCATGCGCACGGCGAGCACGACGAGCTCGAGCCGGCCCACGACACCCCCGAGCTGGTCTCGGGGTCTGGAACCGTCGAGCGGGAGCACTGAGTCTCCTGCAGGCTGGAACGGTGGCCCGCGCACCTCTCTCCCGATCGCTCGGGGTGGTGCGCGGGCCGTCGTCATCCCCGGCCGGTGAGCCCGACCGGTCGTCCAGCGCTCGACGACGTCCCACCGCACGCCGGCTACGACGTGCGGCAAGCAACCGGAGGTAACTCAGCATGGCTGTCTACACGCTTCCTGACCTGCCCTACGACTACAGCGCCCTGGAGCCGCACATCAGCGGCAAGATCATGGAGCTGCACCACGACAAGCACCACGCCGCCTACG